>CAVWYR010000002.1:0-699198 GCA_963759265.1 uncultured Solirubrobacteraceae bacterium | reverse complement strand
CCGTTTCCGGCCACTTGGGGTCATTAACCAGATAACCGGACGGAACCACAAGCACCGCCGTAGTCGAGTCGATACTCGCGGACGGGCCGCTGCTGTGTCCCCACCAGGCGGCCGCGTTGCTGTCCGTGAAGCCGAGCTGGGTCTACGAATCCGTGCGCGCCCACCGGATACCGTGCCTGCGCGTCGGACGGCACATCCGCTTCACCCGCGCGATGCTCGAACAGTGGCTCGCCGACAAGTCGACGGCTGATGCCCCGCACGACGTGGGACACCGACACGGGGGTCGCCGGCGATGAGTCGGCGCTCCTACGGCAGCGGTCGTCTCTTCGAGCGAGCCGACGCGGCTGGGCAGGTGAGCTGGTACGGCTCGTGGTGGTCCGGCGGCACTCGCGTCAAGCGCAAGATCGCCGCCAAGCGCACCCGGGTACCGCGGACGGACTGACACGAGCCCAGGCCGAGAAGGAGCTGCGCAAGCGCATCGAGCGCGACGTGATCGTGCCCGGGCGCCGCCAGGCACGCTGGAGGAGGCCGGCGGTGCCTACGTCGATCACCTGGAGCATGTGATGGAGCGTAAGCGCTCCACGATCCCGGACTACCGCGGACACCTGCGCCGTCATCTCGTGCCGTTCTTCGGCGAGCGCCCGATCGACAAGATCGAGCCAGCCCAGGTGGCGCAGTACCTCAAGCGCAAGCGCAGCGACGGCCTGTCCTCAAAGACCGTCCAGACCACCTGAACTTCCTCCACGGCGTGTTCGCGTTCGCGATCAAGCGCGGCTGGGCACAGAGCAACCCGGTCGCCTACGTCGACCGCCCCAAGAAGACCGCTCCCGCACCAACGCGTCCGATTCCTACAGCCACCCGAACTGGACAAGCTGATCGACGCGGTGCCGGAGGACACCCTCGGCGGCGTCGGCGGGCGCTATATCTGGCCGCCGCGCTCACCGGCCTGCGCCAGGGCGAGCTGCTCGCGCTGAGGTGGCTCGACATCGACTGGCAGGTCGGGCGCGTACGCGTGGCGGACAACTTCACGCGCGGGCAGATGGACACCCCCAAGTCCCACGAAGGCCGCTCGGTCCCGATGGCCGCACGGCTCGCCCGCGAACTCGATGAGCTACGCCGACGCTCGCGCTTTCCGCAGACAGGGATATTCGTCTTCTGCCACCCCGACACAGGTCATGTCCTCGACCCTTCCAAGATGCGCAAGCGCTTCAAGGACGCTCTCGCCGAAGCAGGTGTGCACGAGATCACCTTCCACGAGCTCCGCCACACCTTCGGAACGCAGATGGCTGCCGCCGGCGCACCGCTACGCGCGATCCAGGAGTGGATGGGCCACGCCGACGCGAAGACCGCCGAATCTACCGCCACTACGCGCCCGATCCCTCCAACGGAGCCGCGTTCGTCGAACGGGCATTTGGGGACGGCCGACCCCGGAGAATCGACGCAGGCGATCGGTACGCTCCGGAGCCAGATGCCTGATCCGCCTGCTCATCGGTCGGCCGAGACTCCCGAGTCGCCGCGCAGCTACGAAGAGTTCCTCGAGGACATCAAGGCGCGCATCCGCAGCGCTCAGGCGCGTGCGGCCCGCGCGATCAACGCGGAGCTCATCGACGTGTACTGGCAGATCGGCCAAGAGATTCTGCGACGCCAAGGTGAGGAGGGGAATCGCCGCGGACGTGGCGGGCCCAAGATCATCGAGCGGCTGTCTGTGGACCTGCGGGCGGCTTTTCCCGGTGCGCGCGGGTTTTTGTGAGCAGCCTCCGCTACATGCGTGCCTTCGCTGCAGCATGGCCCGAGCGGGAAATGCTCCAGTCCGGTACTGGAGCATTGCCTTGGGCTCACATCATGCTGCTGCTGGACAAGCTCTCCGACCGCCCGACACGCGACTGGTACGCAGCTCGCGCGTCGAGCTGGTCCAAGGCGGAACTCGCGCACCATATCGCCAGCCGCCTGCATGAGCGGCAAGCGGCGGCGATCACCAACTTCGATCGCACGCTACAGGCCGGTGACGCTGAGGTTGTGCAGCGGATCACCCGTGATCCCGTGGTCTTGGACTTCGTGCAGCTCGCCGAAGGCGCCAAGGAGCGCGACCTGGAAGCGGCCTTGCTGGGCGACATCGAGCGCTTCATGCTCGCGCTGGGCGAGGGCTTCTACTTTGCTGGGCGCCAGAAGTCGCTGGAGATAGGCGGCGAGGAGTTCATTCTCGACCTCCTCTTCTACCACCACCCGACTCGCCGCTTTGTGGTCATCGACCTCAAGATCGGCCCCTTCCAGGCTGAGTTCGCGGGCAAGATGAACCTCTACGTCAACGCCGTCAATGAGCTCGTTGCGCACGACGAGGATCGCGCCACCGTTGGCTTCATCCTCTGCGCCGACCGCAACGCGGCGGTCGCCCACCTGACCCTGCAGGGGATCGCCACCCCGATCGCCGTGACTCGCTACACCGTCGGCGAGCGCGGTGTCCTGATGGCCGGTGAGGATGTCCAGATCACCGAAGGCCTCGCAGGCGAGATGGAGGGCCTGCGGCGGGTGGAGCAGCAGGTCGCCGAGTTTGCCGCCCGCCGGGCACGCGAGTTGGCGGAGGGCTCCGAGGACACCGAGCCGTAGATCCGCTGCGTCTGCTGCATGGGCCTGGCTACTCGGGATTCCTGTCAGTGGGAACACGGAAGACTTCGGCAAGCCGCTGCAGCGTAAACGGCTGTCGCAGCTTGGCGACGACGTTCTGGTTGGCGAACATGCCCTTCTCCCAAACCGCCTGCTCGCGCGGCCGGACGTCGATCCAGCGCACCCGCGCCAAATACTCGCTCTGCTCTGGATCGTCCGCGTCCTCGCCCATGTTGGACGCCTCGAGCGGCGCTTGTAGGATCGGCACGGTCACGCCATCGACCTCGACGTCGAAGTCGCTGATCGCGACTGCCGGAGCGATCACCTCACCCATCCCTACATAGCCGGTCCCGGGGATCGCGGCCCAAACACGGGCTCCCTCGAAGAGGTTGCTCATCGCCTTGCGGTACTTCTCGCCATGGCCTGCGGAAACGAACCCGTAGCGGCGCATGTCATCCCAGTTGCGATGCTGGTTCTCCCCGACGGCGACAAAGAAGTCGAGTCCGCTCCAGGGAGCCTGCTTCTTGCCGCTGGCGCCGCTGGAAGCCTCGATCTCGGGATCGCTCAGCCAGGATCGCGCCAGATACTCCCGGTCGCCGTCTTGTAGGTACTCAAAGAACAGAACGTTGATCGGCACCCGATAACCCCGCAGATACTCCACGATCTGCTCGCTGCTGGTGTCGATACCACCGGCGACCACAACGAGGTGATGATCGGTATTGATGGACTCCGGCAGGTCGCCCTCGAAGTGACTGGTGAACGCCGAGTCGA
The DNA here is from genome assembly GCA_963759265.1 of uncultured Solirubrobacteraceae bacterium. Lineage (GTDB taxonomy): Bacteria > Actinomycetota > Thermoleophilia > Solirubrobacterales > Solirubrobacteraceae > Palsa-744. The sequence continues at coordinate 695,826 of CAVWYR010000002.1, read as the reverse complement.
AGTCCTCGCCCTGGTGGTGCTTTGCGTATAGCTCTCTGACCGCCTCGAGCGAGAGACCCTGTGCCCAGAACCCATACTCCAGTGCCTGGGCGACGACCTCACGCGGGGTTCGATCCCGCTTGAGCTCGATGACGTACAGATCTCCTCCACCGTCGATGGCCAGCAGATCGATGCGCTTGCCGAAGTCGGTGATGACCTGCCGCCCGATCTGGAAGAGATCGTCCAGGCCAAGGATGTCGAGTCGCGCCTGGATGATCTTCTCCAGGCGCTCCTCGGATGCGATCACGTTCGAACGCACCTGCTGCGCCGACTCCCCGTCCAGCCTCCAGAGCCCGAACTTGACTGGCATCGGCAGTGCGTCTACTTCGCGGGGTCTGAGCGGTCGCGGTAGCCATCGTGGTCGGCTGCCACCTGCTGCTCGTGCCAACGACGGTCGCTGCGAGCGCGGCCACGATGGCGCTCGGCCTGGTGCTTGTGTGGCTTGCACAGCAGGCATCCGGCGCGCGTGCTCTTCGGACCCCTACGCGTGTGGTGTGCCATCCGAAGGATGGTTGCATGACTCGCCACCGCGGTGGTCCCCGGTGGGCGCTGCCCGCGTAGGCGGTCTCGGGAGGCGTCCGTCCGCACGACAAGATGCCCTTGTGATCGCCCTGCACGCCGTCTGGTCGCGCGACTCGCAGCTTTGCGCGTGGGGAGAGGACTCCGACCTGCCCGCGCGGGCTGCGTCCAGCGAGCTCGTCGATACAGGTTTGCGCACACGTTGGCGCGCACACGACCGTGAGCTTCGGCTTTGCTAAAGGCTCACTGAAGCAGCCGTCTCGTTCCCGGAAGACTGCTCTTCATGCCTCGGATCGAGGCGATCGCCGGCGCTGCGTATACCGGTCCCCTCCGGAGGCTAACGTGCTTGAGTGTGGAGCCTTTCGAATTTAGACCGTTCGCGCATCTCGCAACACCGAACGTTGCGCTTTACAGGCGGGTGATGGCGGAGTTCGTCGCCGCGAAGCGGCGCTTCGTGGTGCATCTGCGCACCGAGGATCTTCATGAGGCTCTCGCCCGCGCCGATTGCGATGGGCACGTACCTGTCGAGGCGGTCGCCGACGCCCTCGGGCAGCTCGTCGAGTGGGGCAACCTACGCGCCGACCCTGATACGAGCCGCGTGACGACGGTCGAGGACTTCCACCGCGCGCGCTTCCTCTATCAGCTGACCCACCCGGGCGAGGCCGCGGAGCGGGCGCTCGCCGTGTACGACGAGCAGCTCGAACGGCGTGGTGCTCTGCAGGCGGTTGCGTTGACGGACATAGTGACCCAGCTGCGGGCGCTGCGCGAGCTCGCCGTCCAGGCTCAGCCCGATCCCGGAAGCGTGGGGCTGCTGCTACGCGACCTCGTGGCGCGCTTCACCGACCTCGCCGGCAACGCCCAAGCGTTCATGGGGTCGCTGCAGCGCACGATCGACCTGTATGACGCCGACGTGGACGCTTTCCGCGCCTATAAGAATCACCTCGTCGATTACCTGGAGCGCTTCATCAAGGATCTCGTCACCGTGGGCGGGGAGATCTCCGCGCTGCTCGGCGAGCTCGAGCAGGCGGACGTGTCGCGTCTGCTCGGCATCGCGGCGCGCCGCGATGCCGAGGACGCCGCGCCGGGCGGCGAGGATGACGGCGCCGCCGGCGAGGACCCTCGCGAGGTGGCCTATCTCGTCGAGGTCGCGGCCTGGGAGGAGCGCTGGCGGGGGCTGCGGCAATGGTTCGTCTCCCAGCCCGGCCACCCGAGCCAGGCCAAGCTGCTGCGCAGCAGGGCGCGGCAGGCGATCCCCGATCTGCTCACGGTGGTAGCGACGCTCAACGAGCGTCGCTCCGGGCGCTCCGACCGCTCGGCCGACTTCCGTGCGCTCGCGCAGTGGTTCGCCGAGGCGCCCGACGACGCCGCTCTGCATCGGCTGTGGCGCACCGCGTTCGGCGTATACGGGTCGCGGCACCTCGTCCTCGACGGTGACACGCGCCAGGCACGTGAGGAGCAGCCCGTGCCGGTGTCAACATCCTGGATGCAGGCGCCTCCCCTACACATCAGTCCACGCCTGCGGCGCACCGGCAGCTACGAGCGCCGTGGCCATCCCAACCGCGTCGCCGACCGCGAGGACGCCCGTCGCCTGCTGGCGGAGCTTGCAGCGCGGCAGACCGAGCAGACCGCCGCCGCGCGCGCTCGTCTCGCTACCGGCCGGCCGACCAACCTCGGTGAGCTTGGAGAGCTCGATCGGGATGCCTTTGGCCTGTTCCTGGCGCTGTTGGGCGACGCCCTCTCCGCCCGTCGATCGGGCCAGCGAGAGGTTGCCACCACGACCGCCGACGGCACCCTGCACGTCCGGCTGGTCGCGCTCGCGGACGCTCAGCTGATCGAGATCCACACCCCGACCGGCATCTTTCGCGGGCCCGATCACGTGATCGAGATCGCCGACCTGAACCCATATCCGAATGGCGCGAGTGCAGTGACGCTTGGCTCCTCCCGCGGTGCGGGTGCCGAGCGCCAGGCGAGTCCTCCGGCGGTCCTGGCGTGAGCCAAGCGCTCGAGAGTGCGCTCGACCACGCGCGATCGGCAGAGCTGCGACGGGCGGCGCGCGCGTTGCTGCGCCGACCGATGCTGCGCGCGGGTGGCGCCGAGGCTGAGGACTTCCGCCTCGTCCGCCGTCACGCCGGTGAGCTGCGCTCGTGGTTCGACACGAACACGGGCTGGCGGCTGATCGTCGACAGCGAGGTGGCGAGACTGGTCAAGCTCGCGCCCACGACCGACGACCCGACGCATCCCGCGCGCGACGCGCGCTCGCGGGTGCCGTTCAGCCGCCGACGTTATGTGCTCACGTGCCTCGCCCTGTCGGTGCTCGAGCGCTCCGATGCGCAGATCACCCTCGGGCGCCTGGCCGAAGGTGTGATCCTGGCGGCCGCCGACGAGCGGCTCGCGCGGGCGGGTGTCGTGTTCCGGCTCGAGGGACGCGAGGAGCGCGCGGATCTTGTCGCGGTCGTGCGGCTGCTGCTCGAGCTCGGCGTGCTCGCTCGCGTTGCCGGCGACGAGGAGGCGTTCGTGCGCGACGCCGGCGATGCCCTCTACGACGTCGAACGACGCGTGCTCGCAGTGGTCCTCGCGGCGCCGCGCGGGCCCTCGACGATCGTCGCTCACGACTTTGACGAGCGGCTCTCCCAGCTTGGCGCCGATCCACTGCCGGAAGCCGAGGATCTGCGCACCCGTGCTCTGCGCCATCACCTCACGCGACGCCTGCTCGACGATCCCGTCCTCTACAACGACGAGCTTGACCCCGCGCAGGCCGCCTACCTGACCGGTCAGCGGGGTGCGCTCACGCGACGTATCTCCGAGCTGACCGGGCTCGTGGCCGAGGTTCGCGAGGAGGGGATCGCGATGGTCGACCCCGACGATGACCTGACTGACGTGCGGATGCCGGACGTGGGCACCGACGGCCACGTCACGCTGCTGCTGGCCGAGCATCTTGCGCAGCAGGCGGAGGAGATCGCAGAGGCCGAGCTGCACCGGCTGGTACGGCAGCTGGCGCAGGAGCACCGGGCGTACTGGCGTCGCAGCGCGCGCGAGCCTGGCGCCGAGGTTGCGCTCGTGGACACCGCGCTCGAGCGGCTCGTGGCACTGCGGCTGATACGACGCGGCCCGGACGGCGTCAGGCCGCTACCGGCGCTCGCCCGCTACGCGCTCGCCCCACCGACGATCGCCGAGGGGCGCTCGCAGCTGGAGCTGGAAGCGTGACGCGTCCGCTCCCGCAGCCCGAGCGCGAGCGCTGGCAGCCGCTGCGCGCGGGGCTGGTGGACGTCTTCTACTACGACCAGGAGGAGTTTCGCTTCCGCGATGGCCGGCTGCTGTTGCGCGGCAACAACGGCACCGGCAAGTCCAAGGTGCTCGCCCTTACGCTTCCGTTCCTGCTCGACGGCGAGCTCTCCCCTCACCGCGTCGAGCCGGACGCCGATCCGAAGAAGCGCATGGACTGGAACCTACTGCTCGGCGGCGAGCACCCCAACGACGAGCGGCTCGGATACACCTGGCTCGAGCTCGGCCGTCTCGACGCGGATGGCAACACGCTGTTCTGCACGCTGGGATGCGGCCTGAAGGCGGTCAGCGGCCGCGGCATCGCCTCGCACTGGTTCTTCCTCAGCGACCAGCGCGTCGGCGAGGAGCTGGCGCTCGTCGACGGGGTGCGCATCGCTCTGACCCGCGAGCGGCTGGAGGAGGCGATCGGTGCGCGCGGCGTGGTGCACCGCACCGCACGCGCCTACCGGCGCGCGGTCGACGAGGCGCTCTTCAGCCTCGGCGAGCAGCGCTACGACGCGCTGATCGACCTGCTGATCAAAATTCGCGCGCCACAGCTCTCCAAGCGCCCGAACGAGCGCGCGCTGTCCGATGCGCTCACCGGCGCGCTGCCACCGCTCGACCAGGCGCTGATCGCCGACGTCGCGGAGGCCTTCCGCGGGCTGGAGGAGGACCGCGACGCGCTCACCGCGATGGTCGAGGCGCGCGACGCCGCCGCGGGCTACCTCGACACCTACCGTCACTACGCGCGGATCGCGTGCCGCCGTCGCGCTGCGCTTCCGCGCCAGGCACAGACCGCCTTCGACCGCGTCAGCCGCGACCTCGCCGACGCCGAGGCCGCTCATCAGAAGGCGCGCGACGAGCTCCACGGCGCGGAGGCGGCGCTTGCGGAGCTGCGTTCCGAGGAGGAGCGTCTGCGCGCCCGCGAGCGAGCGCTGCGCGAGAGCCCGGAGGCGCGCAGCGCCCGCGAGCTCGAGCGCGCCGCCGAGGAGGCTCGCCGGGCCGCCGAGCGCGCCACTCAGGCGCGGGCGGTCCACCATCGCGGTGTCGAGCGACGCGATCAACAGCGCCAGCGCCTCGCGGATGCGGACGCACACAGAGCGCGAACGGATGGGGAGCTGGCGCAGGCGCGCAGCGCGGCCGTCGAGCAGGCGCAGGTGGCGGGCATCGTCGACGCGTTCAGCGAGCGCGTGGATCGCGTGATCGAGACGGACGTGACAGATGAGACGGACGTGACAGAGCTGCGCCGTCGAGCCGAGGCGCTCGCCGAGCGCCAGCAGCGGGCGATCGATCACCTGCGGACGCTGCTCGCGGCGGTCGCCGATGGCCGGCGTGCGCTGATCGACGCACGCGAGCGCCACGAGGAGCTTGCGAGCGAGGCCGCGATGCTCGCCGGGCAGCGCGTGCAGGCGGCGGAGCTGCTCGCCGAGGCCGGCCGCGATCTGGTTCGCGCGGCCCGCGTGTACGTGGACGCCGCGAGCGCGCTGACGCTCGCCGACCCAGCGGAGGTGCTCGCTGCGCTCGAGCTGTGGGTCGAGACCCTCGACGGTCTGAACCCGCTCGCCACGGCGCTTGCCGCCGCGGGCCGCGACGCGAGCGCCGCGCTGGCGCGTTTGGAGGCGGGGCTCGACGCGGAGGAGCGCCAGGTCCGCCAGATCGCCGGTGAGCTCGACGCGTCGATCGAGCGCCTGCAGGCCGGCGAGCACGAGACGCCGCCCGTCCCGCACACGCGTGCCCCCTCGGTCCGCGAGGAGCGCGCCGGCGCGCCGCTGTGGCTGCTTGTCGACTTCCGCTCCAGCGTGCCACAGAAGCAGCGGGCCGGGATCGAGGCCGCACTGGAGGCGTCCGGGATCCTCGACGCGTGGGTGAATCCCGACGGCGAGCTGCTCGCGCCCGGCACCCAGGACGTGCTGCTCACGCCCGACGCGCGAGATCCAGAGGGTGGCGCGCGCCTGCACGACGTGCTCGAGCCCGCGATCGACCGTGACGACGCCCGCGCGGGACACGTGCAGCTGGAGGCCGTGCGTAGCGTGCTCTCCGCGGTCGCACTGGCGCAGGACGACGGCACGGTCTGGGTCACGCCGGAGGGCGAGTTTCGCAACGGCGCTCTGCGCGGCTCCTGGCGCAAGCCGGCAGCGGCGTTCATCGGTCGCGGCGCCCGCGAGGTGACGCGGCGCGCACGGCTGGCCGAGCTGCAGGAGCAACGCGCACAGGCGCAACGGCGTCTCGATCAGCTGGCCGGCGATCGCCAGCGTCTCGGCGAGCGCCGTGCGGAGCTGGAGGACCAGTTGCGGGGCATGCCAACCGACGAGGCCCTGCACGATGCGCACAGTGCGCTCGCCGGCCTGGACGCCGAGCAGGTGCGGCTCGCCGAGCGCGTAGCGGCTGTGGGGGCGCGCCTAGCGCAGGCGGAGGCGGACAGGGCAGGGGCAGAGCGGGCAGCACGCGAGAGCGCCGAGGAGCTGAGCCTGCCCTACGAGGAGACGCAGCTCGACGTCATGCGCGCCGGCGTGCAGGCGTTTCGTGTTGCGCTCGCCGCTCTGTGGCCGGCCTGCGTTGCGCTCGACCACGCGCGGGGCGCCGCCTCGGAGGCCGGCAAGGATGTGGAGACGGCTGCGCGCGAGCTCGCCGAGCACAGCGAGCGCCTCCAGGCGGCCGCGCGCGAGGCAGCTGAGCGCATGGAGCGTCACGCGACGCTCGCTGAGACGGTCGGCGCGGCTGTCGCGGAGCTGCAGCGGCGGCTCGCCGATGTCGCGAGCGCGCTGCGCGAGAACGAGCGCGGCCGAGGCACGGCCGACGCGCGGCGCTCGCAGGCCCAGCGCGAGGAGGGCAGGGAAGACGGCCGGCGCCAGCAGCTCGCGGTGGAGCTCGAGCAGGCGGCTGAGCGGCGCCGGGCTGACGTCGACTCCCTGCGGCGCTTTGCGGGCACCGGTCTGATCGAGGTTGCGCTCGGCGAGGTCGAGTTGCCGGAAGGCGAGCAGGAGTGGGGCGTGACGGCCGCGTTGCGCCTCGCGCGCCAGCTCGAGCAGGAGCTCGCCGATGCCGCCGAGGACGAGCCCGCCTGGCAGCGCGCTCAGCGGCGGGTGACCGACGAGCTGGGCACGCTGGGCGATGCGCTGCGCCGCCACGGCAACAACGCCTCGGCGTCCATGCAGGAGGAGGGGATCACTGTCGAGGTCGTCTTCCGTGGGCACTCGACGACGGTGCCCGAGCTGGCGAGCGCGCTCACCGGGGAGGTCGCCGATCGTCAGCGGCTGCTCGACGAGCACGAGCGCGAGATCCTCGAGAACCACCTGGTGAACGAGGTCGCCAGCACGCTGCAGGAACTGATCTCCGATGCCGAGCATCACGTCGCTGCCACCAACACCGAGCTGGACGAGCGCCCGACGAGCACCGGCATGCGCCTGCGACTGCGCTGGCGGGTCGTCGAGGACGGCCCGCAAGGTCTGCAGGAGGCGCGCGAGCGCCTGCTGCGACAAGCCGCCGACGCGTGGTCGGAGGAGGATCGCGCGGCGGTCGGAGCGTTCCTGCAGGCGCAGATTCAGGAGGTGCGCTCGCGCGACGTGGCGGGAACCTGGGTCGAGCACCTCACCGACGCGCTCGACTATCGCGCCTGGCACCGCTTCGCCATCGAGCGACACCAGGGCGGTCGCTGGCGCAGCGCGACGGGCCCGGCCTCGGGCGGTGAGCGGGTGCTGACCGCGAGCGTGCCGCTGTTCGCCGCGGCGTCCTCCTTCTACGCCTCGGCGGGCAACGACCATGCGCCGCGCCTGGTAATGCTCGACGAGGCGTTCGCCGGCGTCGACGACGATGCGCGCGCCAAGTGCCTCGGCCTGCTGACCGCGTTCGATCTCGACGTCGTCATGACGAGCGAGCGCGAGTGGGGGTGCTACCGCGAGGTTCCGGGGCTGGCGATCGCACAGCTGGCGCGAGTCGATGACGTCCCGGCGGTGCTCGTCAGCCACTGGGAGTGGGACGGCGCGAGTCGCACGCGCGTCGAGCGCCCCGTAGCGGCCGTCGCGTCGGTGGCAGCCGGTTCAAACGATGCTCAGCCGCTCGACGGGGAGGGCCTGTGGGAGACGCCGAGCACGAGCGGCTGAGGCGCTCGAGGGCGGACGTCGAGCGGCTCGGCCGGCTGCTCGGCGACCCCGAGCTCGAGTGGCTGCTCGCGCGGGTGCGCCGTCGGCTCGAGCTCGGTCAGTCGCTCGATGGCACCATCACGCTCGCGGATGCCGCTGCCGCTCAGCGCGGGGCTGCGCAGCGACTGCTCGGCCGGCGACCGCGCGCGGGCCGTGCGCTCAGCGTGTCGCTGCGCGCGGTGGACGAGCTGGTGCGCCGCTCGGGCGCCAGTCCGGATGGACTCGCGGCGGCGGTCGTCGCGCTCACGGGGCCTGTGGTCGTGCGCGCCGAGGCGAGCGCAGCTGAGCAGCTTGCATGGAAGCAGGCGTTTGCGCCGTTGGACGATCTGGTTGGCCGGCGCCTGGAGGTGGGGGCTGACGGATGCAAGGAGTTGGCGAGCTGGCTCGCGTGGCTGCGCCGCTCGGGCGTGGTCAAGCGCCTGGAGCCCGACCCTGCGGGCGCTCGCACGCTGCTCGAGCGGCTCGCCACGGTCCTCGCCGCGCTGCCCGCCGACGGCGAGCCGCTGGGCCGTTTCGCTGCGCGCCTTGCCGGTGGTGCGCACGCGCTCGACGACGGCGAGCCGCTCGCCACACTCGCGCTCGGCGCCGCCCGGGCGCTCACAGGCCTCCAGGCCCCACGTGCCGACGAGTCGTCGGCGGAGTCGCGTCGCGAGGCGTGGGCCGCCGCCGGATTGCTCTGCGACGAGCTTTCCAGCGCTGTGCTCACGCTCGGGCTGCCCGGCGAGGAGGAGACAGGGTCAGGCCGGATCCTGCGCGCTGCGCGGGGAACCGGGCAACCTGTGTGGCTGACGCTGCGTCAGCTCGTGCGCGATCCGCCGAGGTGGGCGGCTGCATCCGGCGGCAGCCTCGCTGGGCAGACGGTGCACATCTGCGAGAACCCCGTGATCGTGGCGCTCGCCGCCGACCGTGTCGGGGCGGAGTGCCTGCCGCTGGTGTGCACCAGCGGTCAGCCGGGCGCCGCCACCATGCTGCTCCTGCGCGCGCTCGTGGCAGCCGGCGCGCAGCTGGCCCATCACGGCGACTTCGACTGGGGTGGGGTGCGCATTGGCAACGTGCTGCACGCCCGGCTGCCGCTCGTCCCGTGGCAGTTCGACACCGAGGCATACATACGCGCAGCAGACTCCGTGACATCGCCTCAGCCGCTCATCGGCGTTCCGGTGCCCGCGAGTTGGGATCCGCGTCTCGGTGAGACGATGCGCCGCGTTGGACGACGTATCGAGGAGGAGCTTGTTCTCGAGGAGCTGCTCGCCGACCTCACGGGTTGAGGAGTGCGAGGCACGACGGTGGATCGCGCTCTACGCGAGGGACGCGTTGTCGCCGAGTCCTGAGCATGTCGGATATGCGGAGATGCTGGTTGCTCGGCACGTCAGCTGACGGCGCGCCAGGGTTCCATTCAAGGTTCCGTTTTGAGCAAATCCGACCCCATCGAACCCGAGCTAACCCCAGCAAACACGGGCAACCTGACCGTACCAGGGCCCCATGGGGCGACCTCATAACCCGAAGGTCGCGGGTTCGAATCCCGCCCCCGCTATGAAGAAAGGCCCTGGTAATCGGGGCCTTTTTTGTTCGCTGGCGTCGGCTTCCGTGATCGAAACCCGAAGGATGGTTGCTTGATTTCCGCATTGGGCATGCGTTGAGGTCGCGTTCGGCGTACCAATTCGTCTCAGCGCCTGGTCGCTGCCGGCAGTTTGCAAGCAGGTATCCGCGGGACCACCAACCGCGCGCGTGGTCGCCGCAAAGCGCGACGCAACGTGGAATTGGTTACGTACGAGCGGGCCAACAGCTGATCGGAGAGAGCCTGGCCCGCTTGCGGGCGGGAAGGTCCGGCCAGTTGCGCGACGAAGCGGGCGTTGCCCTGCTCCAATAGGGAACGATTGGATTGGATCGAGGCTTTCGAGCACTCGACGGGCGCACACCTGCATGTAGCCTCCCGTGCCTTCCCTCTCGAAGTCGAGACGTATGCCCCGACCAGCTAGTCGGTCCATCTGGGGCGACCGCGGTTGGAGGCCCGCTGCCATGTTTGAGCGCCTCGCGGTCGAGGGGACGGCGGACGCACCCAGACTTGTCTGCTACTTCCGCGACGAGAGCAGGCGTCCGCGTCGCGGCGCAGTGCTGCTGTTGCTTAGGCAGCGAGAACAGGAATGCCGAGCCGGCTGTCCTTGGAGCGGTACATCGCGACATCTGCGCGCTCGACGAGCTCCTCAGCGGTGACTGCACGGTCGTCGACGCACGCCACACCCACGCTCACGCACAGCTCGATGCTGCCGCACGAGAGCTCGAACGTTCCGCGAATCGACTCGCTGAACCGCTGTGCCGTGCTCATCGCTATGTCAACACGGGAGATACCGCGAAGCAGGACGAGAAACTCGTCGCCACCGAGACGACCGAGCTCATCCCCTGATCTCATGGCGTCTTTCAGACGTTCGGCGACGTGGGCAAGGACCTCGTCGCCGGCCGCGTGGCCGAAGCTGTCATTGACCGGCTTGAATTGGTCGAGGTCTACATACACGACGCCCGTGTCGTTCGATTGGTCAAGCTCTCGCGCAAGGGCCTCCATGATCGAGGAGCGGTTGTGGGCCCCGGTCAGCGGGTCGAAGGTGGCCCGCTTCTCAAGCTCCCGTCGCGCGCGGGCACTGTCGGTGACATCTTGCACGGATGCGATGACTCCCGTCACCATGCCGCTATCCCTCCGCAGCGGACGCACTTTCATCAAAAGGTTCTGCTGCCGCCCAAATGGCGTCACCGCTTCGACCTCGACGTCCTGGCGCACCCCGTCCTTCAGCGCCCGCTCGACGGCCTCTGCGAAGCTGTGGCCGCCGTCGTCTGTAAGCGTCCGCAAGAGCGCCTGAACTGTCAGGAGCTTTTGCCCTTCGGGGAGCTGGGGGTCGACGTCGTCAGCCGATCCGGACCGGAACCCACCGCCAACATCCGCGCCGTTGAGTATTTCAAGCAGACGAGCGTTGTGGTAAATGACCCCGCGCGCGGAGTCGAGCTGCAGAAGCCCGTCCGGCATCTCCTCGATCAGGTTACGCAGCAGCTCCTCGCGGTCCTGCAACGCTTCCTGGGCTGCCCTCTCGGCCTCCTGGGCTGCCATCTCGGCCGAGACATCTATGCACTCTGCCAATACGTAGCCGGGATCCGCGTCGTGGAGATAGTTGTGCAGCGTGGTGTCGACCCAAAGCCAGCTGCCGTCTTGACGCTTCATACGGATGCGGAACATCTGCATCCTGCCGGTCGCCACAGTGGCCAGCCAGCCCTCAATCACACGAGCCTGATCCTCGGGATGCACTAGCGGAAAGGTGGCCTTGCCGATCACTTCCTCGGTCGTGTAGCCGAACATCTGTAGATATGCCTCATCGCACTCGAGGACGTTTCCCTCCTGATCCTGCTTGCGGGTACAGAAGCGGGGTGCCGAGGAGAAGGGCACGCCGACGGCACTCAGCTGTATGTCCTCTCGGGCTTCGGTGGTCCGCCAGAGCACGGTCAGCACTACGCCGTGTGTGTCAAGTAGGTTCAGCAGGCGTGCGATCATCCACTGACTCGGATTGCTGGACAGCCGTAGCTTTGCTTCGGCGACCCTTTCCTGTTTGGCGCTGATAAATGCGTTGACCGACTCCATGCGGTCTCCAGCAACACAAAGATCCATCAACGTCCGCCCCTCGCTCGCGAGCACCGGGTAGACCGCTAGTCCCAGAGACGCAGGAGGCGGCAGCACGAGACCATCCGCAGTCTGCGTCAACAGCAGAGCGTCTGGGTGCTCGCGCAGCAGCACCTCAACTGCCTGGAGGCCGGTCGTGGCGATGTCGGTCTGAGATTGCATGGTGCCTATCACGGCAAAATCGGCCCTGCAGCTGGGCGCCTTTAGGAGCCGGCAGCCACCTCGACGCATCGCCGGCGTCGACCTCGAGCTCGGCCTGCGGTTCAAGGAAAGCGCTCGGGGTGCGAAGGTCCCTAGGAGGGATGCCCTTCACATATCCCTCCGGCACTTGCTCATTCATGTCAGGAATGTGTGCAGCGGGTTCTCGCCGTTCTAGCTTCGTACCAACTTTCGTACCAATCTGAGCAAATATGGGGTGACCTGAGCGACCATTCTGTGGCGCTGGGCCTCAATCGGCCGCCATCCGGCAGGCGGCTTAGCTCGCCGTGACGGCGTTTCGACGGCGCCGTTGGCGAAACCCCGGTCCAAGGTTCAGGACGGGCCGGTACTGACGAGTTCTTGGCTGGCTCCGCAGATGGCGCCGGCTGGACACAGCTCAGCGGCCACTGTGCGGCGGGGATTGCGGATCCCGGCGAGCGCGATCAGACCTCCGCCGGCGACCAGCGCGGCTGCGATTGCGTCCGCAACACGGAAGGCATGCACGGACGCCTCCTCGAAGGTCGCTCGCAGGAGAACCCGCTCGCCAGGAGGCACTCGAACCAGGCTGGGCGAGCCGAGAGGCTGTCGCTTGGCGCGACTGATCGCCCCGCGGCTGGCGGGACCGAGCGCGGTCCGTCCTAGCGTCGCGTCGACGCGACTGGCAAACGCAAGCGAGACCACGGCTCCGAGTACGGCGACCGCGAAAAGCTGCGCGACGCGTGAGAGCGTCGTATTCACCGCGGCTGCGACGCCTGCGTGATCCTCCTCCACTGCCCCGAGGACCGTGGCGGTCAACGGCGCGACAAGCATCGCGAGTCCCAAACCGAACACGAGCAGCGCCGGCAGGACCTCGCTGACGTAATCGGCGCGCTGATCGACACGCCCCAAGAGCAATAGACCGCCTGCGGCAATCAGCGCTCCGAGGCCTATCGGCACCCGCGACCCGATGCGGTCGGCGAGTGCGCCGAAGCGGCGGGAGAGCACGATCAACAGCGAGGTGACCGGGAGAAGCGCAAGCCCCGCCTGAACGGGGGTGTAGCCGCTGACCTCCTGCAGAAACACAGGCAGCAGAAAGATCACACCCCCTAGCCCAAGGTAGGCGGTAAACGTCGCCAGGTTTCCGATCGTGAAATTGCGCTCGCGGAACAGGCTTAGTGGGAGCATCGGCGCGCGAGCTCGCGCCTCGTGTGCGACAAACGCCGTGGCTCCCAGAATTCCTGCCGCGATCGAGCCGACCACCAGGATGCTCCATCCGTGCGCCGGCTCCTCGGTCACAGCGAACACCGAACCCGAGAGCGCGACCGCCGCCAAGAGGGCCCCAGGAAAGTCCAGACGCCCGGCGGATTCAGCGCTCGCGTCCGCGGGCACGCCGCGAGCAATCAGCGTCACGGTCAGTGCTACGAGCGGCGCATTGAGCAGAAAGATCAGGCGCCAGGAGCCGGCAGCGATCAACACACCCCCGATGAACGGCCCGATGACCCCGACGATCGAGCTGAGCGCGGTCCATGTCCCAATCGCCCCGGCCCGCTCGTCTTCGGGAAACACGTGGACGATCAACCCCAATGCGGTAGGTGTCACCAGCGCCGCGCACACCCCCTGCATCGCACGCAACACGCATAGCTCGGGGATCGACGACGCGAGCGCGCAGAGGGCCGAAGTGATGCCGAACCCGGCCACGCCCACCAAGAACACGCGCTTCTGGCCCAATACATCTCCAAGCGAGCCGCCGATCAACAACAGCGACCCGAGCGCAAGCAGGTAGGAGTTCGTCACCCACTGCTGACCGGCCAGACCGCCACCGAGGTCGTTTCGAATCGCGGGCAAAGCGACACTGGTCACGGTCGCGTCGAGGAAGACGACGCTCGTACCGAGGACGGCTGCGAGCAGGGTCAGCTGCTTCTCGCGCGCTGTAGCGATCGGCGAGATGTCTATCGAGGATCGGATTGCGCCCGCATGTATTTCAGTGGATCCACGTCATCGGGACAGAATCTCCAGTCGGAAATCGCGTCGTATTCCGAGTAGGCGTAGCTCATTGCTTCATCCAGCGTGTCGTGCTTTGTGTCCCTCACATGCTCGCCGCGATCGGTGAGCCGCCCAAGGACGAAACCATCCACCCTTTCGATGATCAGTAGGACCTTGACCTCGGGCAGAGGGTGGCCAGGCCTGACATCGGACGGATCTCCGGATTCGGCCTGGGCCGTCGGCTTGGGGGCGGGCGACAGTACCGCGGAACAGTAGATCAAGTGACGGCAAGCCACGGCGGTGTGTACGCGCCGACCGAGTGCAGGATCGCGGTCAGATCGTCGGCCGCCCACTCCTCGCTGATCTTTCCGTCCCTGAGCCGGTACACGTCGACCGCGTCCCAGCGCACCCGGCGGCCCGTCGGTGGGATCCCGAGCAGGTCACCCTGATGCGTCGCTTCGACGACGAATCGCACTACGACCGTGTCCTCGTTGGCGACGATGTCCTGCTCCTGTGGGTTCAGGTCCGGCAACGCGCCGATGAAGCCCTGCAACAGTTTGACGAGGCCCTCAGCGCCTTCAACGGTGCCGAGCGTCCCGCCGTGCCACTTGACGTCCGGGGTGACGTACTCGGCCGCCAGCTCCGGGTTGTGCGCGTTGAACACTCGCTCGCCGTACTCACGAACGATCGCGATGTTCGATTCGACTGCGGTGCCGCTCGCCATCATGTGCTCCTCTCGAAGGAATTTGTGCTCTCACAGAAGCTATTTCGGAGCTTGCTTCCTGTCCAAGACCTGCCTCCCACGTGATCGATAGGCTTGGGCTATTGATCTCGAGCCGCGTCTGCTTCGCTACTTCCTGGCCGTCGCTGAGGAGCTGCACTTCGGCCGTGCCGCCGCGCGCCTCTACATCTCCCAGCCGTCGCTGAGCAACCAGATCCGCAAGCTCGAGCGCACCCTGGGCACAGAGCTGTTCGTGCGCACCAGCCGCGAGGTCAAGCTCACCGCCGCCGGGCACGCGCTCCTCGAGGAGGCACCGCTCGCGCTCGCAGCGCTCGAGAGCGCCGCCGAGCACACCCGCCTTGCTGGCGAGGGCAACTTCGGAACCATCCGCCTCGGCTACCCCCCGCCGGCTAGCTTCGAGACTCTCGGGGCGATACTCGCAGCCGTCGAGAGCGAAAACCCGAACATGACCGTCATCGCCAGCGAACTGTTCAGCGCCGAGGTTCCCGGCCGCGTGCTAGCCGGGGAACTCGACGTCGGGCTCGCCCTGCATCCCGAGCCGATGACAGGCATCTCCACCGAAGCCCTGCGCGTCGAGCCGCTCGCTGCGGTGCTCAGCGAACGCCACCGCCTTGGCGACGCGAAATCCATCCCGCTCGCCGACCTGGAGCGCGAGACCCTCCTTCTGTTCCCCCGCGAGCTCGCTCCGGCCTACTACGATCGCATAATCGAGACATGCGAGCGGGCTGGCTTCCAGCCTCAGGTCAGAGCCTTCGCCAAACCGCCCGTCCACGCAATGCTCGCACGCCTCCTCGGGGCACACGACGTTGGACTGATCCCAGCCTCGTTCGCCTTCCACCTCGCCCAGGCCCAGCCAAGCATCATCGCCCGCAAGATCGTCAATCCACAAATCCTGGCGGAGTGGTCGATCCTCTGGCCCGCGAGCGCCCAATCGGCAGCAATCGAACGGTTCCTCGACAGCGCACGGCGGTGCGCCGCCGGAAACCGCTGGCTGACCCCGCAAGACACACCGGCAACCGCTGAAACCGACTCGCTCACGGCGACGCCACCCTGAGCGACGTCCCGCTTCGCCTAGCTGAAGGCCGACGCGCGGCAGAGCGCGATGCGTGGGGCAGCACCGCCCAGCGAGGCTGGTCTACCACCACAACCCCAGGAGCAGCCAATGACAACCGAGACTCTCGAGCCAATTGACCCGTCCAAGACCGCGCTGCTGATCATGGACTACCAGAACGGGATCATCCCGATGGCCACAAACCCGGAGGAACTGCTGGCCGGCGCCCGCCAGGCGATCGATCTGATCCGCTCCCACGGCGGCACGATCGGCTACGTGCGCGTTGGGTTCGCCGACGCGAGCGAGATCGGCGGCTCGATGGGCAAGCGAGTCGGCGGCCCCGCCGCCGCACTGGAGCACTTCCAGGCCGACCACGCAAACACCCAGATCCACGCCGATGTCGCACCCGAAGAGGGCGACATCGTCGTACGCAAGAACCGCGTGGGACCGTTCGGCAGCACCGACCTGCACGAGCAGCTCCAGGCGCGCGGGATCGACACGCTCGTTCTGGCGGGAATCTCCACCTCCGGGGTGGTCCTATCGACCGTTCGCGACGCCCACGACAGGGACTACCGCCTGATCGTGGTGGCCGACCTCTGCGCCGACCGCGACCCCGAGGTCCACGAGGTCCTGACCGGCAAGGTGTTTCCGGGCCAAGCCGAGGTGATCAACGCCGCGGATCTACACCGACTACTGCATTAGTCAGCTCGCTAGCCGCTCGGTCGCGACTGCGGGACGAGGAAGATTTCGTCCGTACCAATTTTCGTACCAATCTGAGCAGATCTGAGGTGACGCGGGCGACCCGGATTTGGCTCTGTAGAGCCGAAATCATGTGAGCGCACCCCCATCGAGCCTGCTCATAACCCGAAGGTCGCGGGTTCGAATCCCGCCCCCGCTATGCCAAAAAGCCCTGCAGATGAGGCTGTCGCGCAAAGGGCGTGATGGTTCTCCGAGCGGGGTCTTTCTATTCGTTGTCGGCGTGGCGCGGGGCGGGCTGGCCGGGTCGCGTGGTGTCAGCTGCTTGGTCTGCGGTGGCGCCAGAGCTTGAGGAGGTTGTGGGTGGCGGCGATGAGCTGCCATTCGGCCTCGCAGGCGGGTAGGCCGCGGCGCATGAAGCGGTCGGCTCGTCTGATCGTCTTGGTGTTCGCGAATACCGGCTCGACGATCTGCTTTCGTCGGCGGTGAGCGCGAGCGGTGTCGGGCTGTTGGAGCAGGGTGTGCATCCGTTTCGCGGTCACGCTGTGTGGCTTCGCCGTTTTGCGTCTTGAGGCGTTGGCTTGGCTGAATGGCGGCACGAGCACCGTGACGCCCTGGCGCTGGACGAGTTTGACGGCGCGCTCGCTCCAGTAGCCGCCGTCGGTAAGGACGGTCCCGAGCGGCTCGCTGACACCGGCATCCTTGAGTGTTCGCGCGGCTTGGGCGACCATCGGCGGTAGCTGCCCCGAGTCGTTTGGTTCTTGGGTCAACGCGGCCGCGAGGATGACCTGCTCGGGGCTCGCGATGACCTGGGCGTTATAGCCCTGGACCAGCACCATCTTGTCTTTCATCACGCGGCTATCGGGGTCGGTGACGTTCAGCTTGGCCTGCTTCAGCTGCTCGGGCGCGGGCGGCTGTGGCTTTCGGCCGGTCATTTTCTTGCCAGCCCTCTGCTCCCAGCGCTCGCGGTCGCGTATGTGTTCACGAAAAGCCTGCTCGCGCTCTGCATGCTCGGCCTCGAGCTCTTCCTTGCAGCGCCCCAGGCGCGCCCGGCGGCTCGAGCGGTCCGCGAGCTCGGCCGGCAGCTCATCACCGCGCGAGCCAGCCCCGAACTGCTTGTCCTCCTGGGCGTCGATGTCACCGGCCTCGGCAAGGATCCGGGTCATCTCATCGTTGATCGACTCATAGGTCCTGGTCTGGCTGAGCGACGCGTTGGCGGCGATCTTCGTGCCGTCCAGCGCGACCAGCCCGACAGTCACCAAGCCGGCCTTGGCGCACAACTCGAGCACGCACGCGAAAACGCGCGATCGTTGCGTGGTCCGGCGCCTGGTTCGCGCTGATCACACGGAAAGCAACATCCTCCACGCAGCGGCGCTCGATCATCCGCGAAGAGCGCTCACCGACCGCGTACGCGTAGAGCAACAGCGCGACCATCATCTGCGGGTCAAACGCAGCGCGCCCCCACCCATCAGCGCGATACGCGCCGAAGATCCCGCTCAGATCGATCTGCTCGACCGCGTCGAGCACACACCACGCCAGGTGATCCTCGCCGAGCCAGTCACGCAGGCTGGGCGGCAACAACAACTCCTGATCACGATCACAAGCGAGGAAGTTCTGCGGCACCACCGACCTCCAAAGCTCGGGGACACCACCATCGTCTTAAACCCACCGGACGACAAAAACCCCCAACCAACCCGGTTTGCGCGACAGCCTCAGATGCGGGGTTTTTTGTTGGTAGCGGCGTGGCTAGGCTCCTACTTGACGGACCAAACGCTTAGATTGACGCCTACGCGCTCAATGTCCTCTGGGCCGAGGGTGCCCCTGTGCGTGATCACGTTGCGGGAGCGCTCGGTGGGGGCGCTATGAGGCGGCATCCTGCCACGGCCGAGCTTGTCTATGGCTTGTCCTAATCGATGCAACGGTGCTCTCAGCCCACCGTACTGCGTCGCCGAGAGCAGCTTCCAAACGGTCGGGGGAGTATGTAAAGCGCTGCCACTGCGCGTTGTTGAGTATCGCCTCGTCCGGCATGAAGCTGGCTCCTCGACTCTCTTGCTGCAAGACAACGACGACGACGCCTGCCATATCGATGAAGGGAAGCTCATAGAGATGCCCTGAGGGAAATGAGTTCTCGACGAGTACCCAGCGTGCTGCTGCGGAGTTGATCAGCAGCTTTGCAACGAGGCCGAGATCATCGCGGTCCTGCTGCTCCTTCAGCAGGAGGGGAGCCTTTCCGTGGACCTTCATCAGCAGATCGCCGATCTGCTCCAGCAGCGCAAGGCCTTCCCCATGATCCTTGCCAAGGATGAGCACGCCTTCCTCCTTGAGTGCCCTTACGAACTGACTCGTCGCAAGCCCAACCTTGAGATGCGGAAAGGCGTCTTGAAACAGCTCGTCTGACTTGTTCCAAACCGTCCTGCCAAGCGCTTCTCGAAAGAGCGCGCAACTTATGTCAGGGTGCATAGTTGCAACGACGTGGTCAACCTCGCGGACATACTCGTCGGTCCGTCGCGCAAGCCACTCGTCCCAGTTCCGTGGGGGTGACGCGGTCAGCGTTTCCAATGTCTCGCCGATGATCGCGTTGACGAGGTCGTCAAGGATCTCGCCATCATTGCCCGATCCAAGGACTCGGTAGCCGCTGCGCAGCTCCGCAACGGCCGGCGGCGCCTCAGGATCAATATCGTGAAAGTCGAGGAAGTCCTCTACGAGCCCGCCTACAGCCTCCTTGCTGAGTCGGTACTCGTTCCCGATTGCCTTGATCGCCTCGATCGTTTCCTCCGGCGGAGCCACGGGGCTCAGCTCGAGAACACGCGCGCGAGCTACATCTAGCTTGTCGGATGGCACCGGCTGACGATACCGCCGGAACTGCCGCTGATAGTGCGTGTTTATTCGTAACCGGCCACCCGAAGCGCGGCAAGCGTGGCCATCATCGTTCGCAAGGTCATGCGGAGCGCTCCGAAGCCAAACCGTTCGTATAAGGACGGATCGTTCTCCGCCGTCGCCTCTTTGGTGACATCGACCCCGGCGCTTTCTAGCGCCGTGCAGGTCACGACCGGCGAGGCCCTTCTATGGCGAGCAGTCGCTGGCACGCGCGCGGGTTTGCCCAAGATCGAAAGTGCTCTAGTGCGCTCGATCGGCGAGCAGGACAAGGGCGACCTTACGATTCGCCAGTGTTGCCGGGCTCGATCGACACCGACGGCGACCCCCAACCCTCAAGCGCATACGGGTTCAGAAACTGACGGTGCCACATGAGCTCTCGCTCGGCCTCGGCCAGCTCGGCCTGGTCGCAGACCTCACGCCAGTCGCGCTCGACCACGTCGATCTGGTGATCAACTATCTCGCGGGCTTCCGTTTCGGTGAGCTGGTAGAGATGCGCGCGCGCGATGCACCCCGCGACCTGGCTGTCCTTCCAGCCGTCCTCGCCGATCATCATCGCCTGCGTCGCGCGGCCCGTGTGTCGCGGTTGCGGGCATACGTCGAACGCCGGGGTCAGCGTCAGCATCGTCCCGTCCCAGAAGGCGGCGTGGTTACGGGCGTGATCGTCGGTGTTGCCGACCAGGATATTGAACGTGATCCGCGCGAACAGCTCGCGCAATGTGGTGGCCGGGCTCATGAACGACTCGCGGATCGCCTGCGCGAGCGTCCAGTAGCTCGCGGGGCGCGCCGCGAGCTCGTTCAGCTGAAGGATCGTAAGCGCAGAGACAAACGCGCGCCGCTCATCGCTGCCAGGTACACGGTCGAAGCGCTCAACGAGCAGAGTATTGTTGCCGAGCGTCTCGGTCAGCGCGACCGGCGCGACGTTCAGCCCCGCGCGGTGCGCGAGCGTCATCGCGACGAACTCGCCCTGCACTGTCGGGTAGGTGTCCCCGCGCGCGGTGAACTTCGCGATCAGGTGGCGCGGACCATCGTCGATCAGCGCCTTCGGGCGTTCCCCACCGATCGAGGCTGCGTGCAGCAGCGCGGCGTCGAGCGCCTCCGTGAGCGGGATGCCTTCCTCAAGGCGCTGCGCGGAACTCGCGAGCTCTTCGAGTGTCGCATTCTCGTGTCGGCGTGGCACATACTCGCTCGCGGACTGCTGGAAGTCCAGCGCTCCGGCACGATCGGAGCCGGATGCGAGCAGCATCGTGATGAGGCCGAGCTCCGCCGGATCGATGTCTTTGCCGGCCGCTCCGAGCAGTCGGTTCATGATCACGCGTTGTCCCCATGCGTCGGGTCGCCCGTCGAGAATGCAGCCGGGCGCATCGAGCTCGGGCAGCGGGCGGATCCGCTCGACGACGAGCGGTAGCTCGGGTGTGTAGATAGCGATCGCGTCCTCGCGCGCGAGGTAGCTCTGCCCGTAGACGAACGTGGCTTCCCCGCCTTGCTCGTCGAGGCGCCCGGCAACGACTGGCTCTTGCGCGCCGGGCAGCCAGATCCATACGTAAGCCTGCCGTAGCTCCTCAGAAGTCATTGCTGAGCTCCCCGGCGCGGGCGCGGACAGTGCGAGGCAGGAGCACCGGGCGCCCACGCAGGCGCGCAGCGTCCTCAGCCAGACGCGAGCGCTCGTAGAACAGCGGCACGCCGAGCAGGACCGCGACGTCGAACGCTGTGCCGAGCGCGACGCTCGGGTCGCCCGTTTCGACCTTGTGCAGCGTGTCGGTGCTGATCCCGGCTCGCTCGGCGAGCTCACGCACCCTCCAACGCCGGCGAAGCCGCGCGTCGCGTACCTCGGCGCCGAGCAGCTGCGCAGCGTCGTGCACCGTCGGTGGATATATACGCTTTCGGCTCGCCATTGTCCTAATGAAATCGGAATAAACCATCTCGATACGAGTTTATCAGGACAAATGCGCCTGTCAATCCAGCCCCGCGTCACGCGTCGCTGGTATCGGTCCCACGTCGATCGCCCACAGCTGCCGTATGGACCGCCGATGACCCGGGGCAGCTGTCCATAGGCGCGTGCAGAACATCCCAGTCGATCGCTACTTCGATCGGATCCATGTCTTCAGTGTGCTGCAGGTCTCGTCAGAAGACTTCGACGGGTCGTCGAGGTTCCTTCGGCTTCCATCAACGAGCCTTTGGACGTCGCGTCTCCGAGGACATCCATCACCAGATTCGTTCATGAACCCAGCGGCTACCGACCAAATCCCAAGTCGCCCAAGCCCGAATCGCGGTCGCAGGATCCCGTATCAATCCCGCCCCCGCTATGCCAAAAAGCCCTGCAGATGAGGCTGTCGCGCAAACCGGGTTGGTTGGGGGTTTTTGTCGTCCGGTGGGTTTAAGACGATGGTGGTGTCCCCGAGCTTTGGAGGTCGGTGGTGCCGCAGAACTTCCTCGCTTGTGATCGTGATCAGGAGTTGTTGTTGCCGCCCAGCCTGCGTGACTGGCTCGGCGAGGATCACCTGGCGTGGTGTGTGCTCGACGCGGTCGAGCAGATCGATCTGAGCGGGATCTTCGGCGCGTATCGCGCTGATGGGTGGGGGCGCGCTGCGTTTGACCCGCAGATGATGGTCGCGCTGTTGCTCTACGCGTACGCGGTCGGTGAGCGCTCTTCGCGGATGATCGAGCGCCGCTGCGTGGAGGATGTTGCTTTCCGTGTGATCAGCGCGAACCAGGCGCCGGACCACGCAACGATCGCGCGTTTTCGCGTGCGTGCTCGAGTTGTGCGCCAAGGCCGGCTTGGTGACTGTCGGGCTGGTCGCGCTGGACGGCACGAAGATCGCCGCCAACGCGTCGCTCAGCCAGACCAGGACCTATGAGTCGATCAACGATGAGATGACCCGGATCCTTGCCGAGGCCGGTGACATCGACGCCCAGGAGGACAAGCAGTTCGGGGCTGGCTCGCGCGGTGATGAGCTGCCGGCCGAGCTCGCGGACCGCTCGAGCCGCCGGGCGCGCCTGGGGCGCTGCAAGGAAGAGCTCGAGGCCGAGCATGCAGAGCGCGAGCAGGCTTTTCGTGAACACATACGCGACCGCGAGCGCTGGGAGCAGAGGGCTGGCAAGAAAATGACCGGCCGAAAGCCACAGCCGCCCGCGCCCGAGCAGCTGAAGCAGGCCAAGCTGAACGTCACCGACCCCGATAGCCGCGTGATGAAAGACAAGATGGTGCTGGTCCAGGGCTATAACGCCCAGGTCATCGCGAGCCCCGAGCAGGTCATCCTCGCGGCCGCGTTGACCCAAGAACCAAACGACTCGGGGCAGCTACCGCCGATGGTCGCCCAAGCCGCGCGAACACTCAAGGATGCCGGTGTCAGCGAGCCGCTCGGGACCGTCCTTACCGACGGCGGCTACTGGAGCGAGCGCGCCGTCAAACTCGTCCAGCGCCAGGGCGTCACGGTGCTCGTGCCGCCATTCAGCCAAGCCAACGCCTCAAGACGCAAAACGGCGAAGCCACACAGCGTGACCGCGAAACGGATGCACACCCTGCTCCAACAGCCCGACACCGCTCGCGCTCACCGCCGACGAAAGCAGATCGTCGAGCCGGTATTCGCGAACACCAAGACGATCAGACGAGCCGACCGCTTCATGCGCCGCGGCCTACCCGCCTGCGAGGCCGAATGGCAGCTCATCGCCGCCACCCACAACCTCCTCAAGCTCTGGCGCCACCGCAGACCAAGCAGCTGACACCACGCGACCCGGCCAGCCCGCCCCGCGCCACGCCGACAACGAATAGAAAGACCCCGCTCGGAGAACCATCACGCCCTTTGCGCGACAGCCTCAGATGCGTGGTTTTTTGTTTGTAGCCCTCGAAACCCTGGTGTTTCGGCGGAGGGGTCGGGCGACAATGCAAGCCTGCGGACGGTGTCAGCGAGGAGCTCTTGTGGCACTTGCCTCATCGTCTCGATCAGCGGTCCACAGGCTGGCGCGCCCTGTACGTCTGAAGCTAAATCCGAGCCCTGTTTACCTGACACGGCGAGCGGCCGCCTATGGTCAGGGTGCCCGCGTCTATCGGTAGCCCGCCGCGCGAAGTGCGGAGAGAGTAGTCATCAGCGTCAGTGGCGCGCCGCTGAGTGCTAGACATCTACGGTTTAGTGAGGGTTCCGGCAGTGGCACTTAATCGAGCCACTCAAGGACGTCACGAGGCAGCGCAAAAGCGATCGCGGGGCAGGATGAGCAACCGCATCTGCAGTGAGAGGAAGCGTCTCGGTCGGCGGCTGAATAAGCTCTCGATCTGTGCGATTCGCGATCTCGATCCCGCAGTATGCTCGCGGAGGTCGCTTCGATGAGCAGGCCTTTCGCTCCCACCTTCGTCAGGTCGAGGATTTCGGGGTGTTCGAGAGCGGCTGGGTGCAGGAGCAGGTGCTCGGCGCCGGTGGCGTCCTGGCGGCGCTGCAGACGCTCACCTACGCGGCAGCATGCACCGATGATTTGCGGCTGGGTTGCGCGGTGTTCATCCTGCCGCTGCACAACCCCGTGCACCTGGCGAAGGCGATCAGCTCGCTGGACTGCCTCAGCCACGGCCGCGTCGAGGTGGGCGTCGCCACTGGCGGCCAGGGGCGACCGTTCGCCGCCTTCGGCGTCGACCGTGAGAAACCCGTTGCGCGCTTCAACGAGGCGCTCGCGTTGATGAAGAGCTGCTGGAGCGATTCGCAGATCGACTTTGAGGGGCGCTTTTGGACGCTTCACGGAGCGACGATGGAGCCGAAGCCCGTGCAGAAGCCCTACCCGCCGGTGTGGTTCGGCGGAAATGCGCCCGCCGGGATGCGCCGCGCCGCGCGGCACGGCGACGGGTTCATGGGCGCGGGGTCCCAGACGACCAGCAGTTACGCCGACCAGGTCGCGATGGTGAAGGATGAGCTGGCCGTGCAGAACCGCGATCCCGAGACGTTCCGGTTCGGCAAGCGCGTGTACGTCCATGTCGAGGACGACCCGACGGTCGCCAGAAAGCGGCTCGACGAAGCGCTCAGACAGCACTACGGTGGCGGCGACTGGGGTGAGCACATGCTTGCCGGGACCGCGGAGGAGTGCGTCGCGGGTATCCGTGCGGTTGCGGACGCCGGCGCCGAGCTGATCCTCCTCAATCCGCTTGTGGACGATCAGCGCCAGCTGGAGCGGCTCGCGGGCGAAGTGATTCCTGCCCTGACCTAGGCGCGTTCGCCCCGCCGAGACTGCGCCGCCCGGGAAAATCACGACGTGAAGGAAAGCCCGCCCCGAACCACCTCATCGTAAGCGGCTCGCACGCTCAACCTGTGCCCCAAGCGGGGTCAGCTCCCACGCTTTCTTCCTGTTCGCTGGCTCAGCCGGTCCGCGGTGCTCAATCAGCCCTTGCCGTGCCAGGCGGTGCAGTAGTCTCGACACCTGACCGGCGTCGATGATCTTCGTGTGTTCCGCCACGCTCACGTTGCTGGCACCAGGGTTCTCAGCGATGGCTGCGAGCGCCCGTCCCGTCCGAAGCGTCAGACGCAGGGCCCGGCCATCAGGTGGATCGCTTCGCTGTGCCTCGCGCAGCGGTGGTCGCTCGTGCACGGGATGCGCGCCCCTCGAGAGTTCGCGGCGTGCTGCATCTTCACCTAGATACGGCAATACGATGATGCTCATCAGGGAGTCAAGCAGATCGGTGAGCGGGTTCTGATCGCGTTCGAGCAGGCGCGAATAGAGCACGGAGAACACCCCGCCGACAACGCTTTCAGCGGTGATCGGGGCAGGGTCGTGGGCGTCCGGGGCGCGGCGCCCTCTGTCGATCATCCTTGCGAGCTCGTCCAGCACCAGAGCACGCCGTTCAAGCACCTGCTTGCCAGCGGCCGGGGCCTCGATCACGCACACGCGAGCGAGCGCCGGCTGCTGTTGCATCTCGGCGAGCAAGCATGTGAGCGCTGAACGGATGCCCTCGCGCCAGTCGTTCTCGCTCGCGTATGCCTCGCCGGCTCGACGTCTCGCTCGCGAAAGCGCGTACTCGAAGACGCCTAGGAAACATGCTTCGCAGTCGGCGAACAGTTCATAGAAGGTCCTGCGTGACACTTTCGCGGCAGCTGTGATCCGTTCGACCGTCATGCCCGCGTAGCCAACGCTCGCAGCAGTTTCCGCTGCCGCGAACAAGATGCGCTCGCGCGGAAAAGCGGTCAGCTGGCAGCGGTTGCGTTCATCGTCCTCGGACAGGGGCTTCGCGCCACGCTGGGCTTCGACGCCGGCGCGCTCGACGACGGCTGTGTCGAGGAACCAGCGCCGCGTGCTGCGATCGGCGAGCTTCGGAGTGGCAACAACGCTCATCTCACCACGACCTGTGAACGTCGACGTGAAGAGCGGTCTTGAGCGCACCCCAAGCGCATGGGTGTAGACCTGCGTCCATAGTTACACAACTGTAAGCTACGGTGGCGCAAGTTTCAAGCAGACCGCGCGAGGCTTGTGCGTTGTCTCGCTGGCAGGCCGGCCGACGAGACGCGCGCGCACCGCATCAAGAACGTCTTCGAGGCCGAAGACTTCGCGAGCGCTAGCGCAACACGCTCCGAGGATCTCGCAGAGCTACGCTTGGCGGCGCGTGGCATGGAGAGAGCAGTCGGGTATGACACGCGCCGCCTGGTATGCGCGTACCTACATAACCGTAACATACATCTGCAGGTCGTAGCTCGTCGCGGCCCCTCGCCGGAAAAGCCACGCCTCTGGCGGTGAGGTCCCGACGGCTTTCGCCGCGGCCAGCGCCGATCTGCGCCCTCCCGTCGGCCCGACCTGAGTGCGGCGGTCCTTCTAGTTGATGCAGGTCGCGCTGCGTCGCGTCATGGCGAGATTCCGCAGCAGCCACTGTGCGTGTGCGAGCAACCTGTCAGCCGGAAAACGCGCAGGATCGGTCAGCAACAGCCGCGCGTACTCGTCGGCGATCGTGGAGAGGATCCTCGCGGTCATCTCGGGGTCCGGCGATGCCTCGCCCGGCATCGCCCCCGGACTCACGGCGTTTGTAAGGCTCCTGAGCACGGCCGCCCGTCCGCGGACGATGCGCTTGCGCAGGATCTCGGGGGCGCCCTCGGGCGGCATCAGCACGAGCTTCCACGTCATCGGGTTCTCTCCGACGGCGGCGAGATATCTGCGCAGGCTCTCGAGCATTACCTCATCGGCGTCGCCCTGTGAGAGATCACCGAGCTCGGTAGCCGTCACCTGAGCCATCGCCCGGTCCAGCTCAGTCGCAAGCGCAGCCTCCAGCAGGCCGTCGAGATCGCCAAAGTGCTCATAGACGATCGGCCGTGTGATGCCAGCCTTCTGCGCCACCGACTGGATGGAGACCCCCTGAAAGCCTTCTTCGGCGACGATCTTGATCGTCACTCGCAGCAACTGCTCGCGCCGCGCCGTCGCTGTCATCCGGTGCCTTTTCGGCGCCCGTGCCGGCTTCGTAGAAGTGGTCATCGCGAGCAGATACTACACGTCTGTAGCTTTGTCTCAAAAAGTCACGAGGGCGGGGAGGGAGTGCTCCCCAAGCTACATTACCGTAACAACGGGGTGCCTAAGATACGCTCATCATGGCGCCCTCAACACAGCGGAGGACGCGGATGACCGCGTTGGGCCGCCGCGAACAGCTACTCGACGTCGCCCTTGAGCTCGTCGTCGACCAGGGTTTTCACGGCGTGTCGGTTCAGTCCGTGGCCGGGCGCGCCGGGGTTTCGCGGCCGATCGTCTACGAGCACTTCGGCGACCTCCATGGCCTGATGAAGGCGCTGGTCGCTCGCGAGACCGAAAAGGCGCTCGCCGAGATCTCAGAGACCAGGCTCGGTGACCTGAGCAAGGGCGATCCGTCCGAGCTGATGCTCGAGAGCCTGCGCACGTATCTGACGGCCGTCGCACGCAATCCAATGACCTGGCGGCTCGTGCTGACGCCGCCAGAGGGGGCGCCGGAGCTACTACGCCGAAGCATCGCGCGGGGGCGCGCCGATGTGCTGGCGAGCATCACCTACGCAGTTCGTCCGGAGTCGATGCCGGGCCACGAATCGGCGGATCCCGAAATGACAGCCAGGATCCTCTCCGCGATCGCCGACGAGTACGCACGCCTCGTGCTCCTCGATCCCGGCAAGTTCCCTATCGAGCGGCTGCTTGCTCACGCGCACTCGATGCTGCGCAACCTGTCGCCCTAGCGGCCCCGGCGCCGGGCGATAGGTAGATCGAGAGGTCCATCGGTCAGGTCCTGCGACGGCCCCGGGGGATCGAGCGCATGCCCGGTGCGAGGGCTTCGGGTCGTGTTTTTGGGGGTGAACAGCCCAAAGCAGTCACTTGACACGCTGTAAAGTAACTGCTAGCCTGTCCGCGACAGTGAAGTCGAGCGTCGTAAGGGGATCGGATTGCCCAATCCTCGGGGAGACACGAGGGTCAAAATAGAAGTTCTCGTGTCGGGATGGTGTCGACACCGTTCTCGCTCGCCTTTGACCAATGGAAAGAGTTAGAGGACAAGGAACAAACACCGTGCACCAGGGTCTCGATGCATAAAGCAGTATGCGTCAAGGTCGAGATGCACGGTTGCTGACCGCGTAAGCGGGGCAGTGACCACAGCTGATTTCGAGCGGCCCGTCGTGACGACGGGATGGATCGCGGTCGGCCTGGTCCAAGTCAAGTCGCGCTAATCCATCACCAAGAGGGAAGAGGAAGGGAGCAGCAACAATGAGGAAGATCCAGGCACTAGTACTGTGTCTCGTCGCTGCATTTGCGCTCAGCGCATTTGCCGCGTCGGGTGCCTCGGCAGCGACATACAACACCTGCCAGAAAGTTGCCAAGAAGAAAGGCAAATACGCAAACGCCACCTGCACGACGAAGAAGGAAAAAAGCGGCAAACCGGACGGAAACTACGAAATTACAGCCGTGAAAGCATGCGCCGAAGTCGGTAAGAAGAAAGGCAAATACGCAAACGCCACTTGCACGACGAAAAAGGAAAAGAACGGCAAACCAGACGGAAACTTTGAAATCACATCGATCCCGCTCGAAGCGAACTCGGGTGTGGCGACGCTGGAAACGCCCGCTTTCGGGTCGAACAACGTCAGCTGTAAATCGAGCCACATCACCGGCGATATCACGGGGCCGAAAACGGCGACCGAGCAGGTGACGTTCTCCGAATGCAAGCTGGCTGGCGCCGTCGAATGCTCGAGCCTCGGCAGCGCTGGGCACGGCGGCACGGAACCATCGGGTGCCAACCCCGGTGAGGAAATCAAGACCAACCCGTTGCACATCAACCTGATCGGCCCGGGTGAAACCGCCAAAGGGTTCGAAGGCAAAACGGTGCCGGCGGGCAAGGTCTGGACGGAAACGACCGCTGCGAACGGCGTAAGCGGCTATCAGGCCGTCTTCAGCTGTACGGCCGCGGGCGCGTTCCTGAGGACGTACGGAAGCCTCTCCGGTGAAACCTCGCCGGTCTACTCGGGCACGCCGGAAGCGGCGCACCTGTCGAAAACCAGCGAAGTGAAGTTCAGCAGGGCCGAACAGGAAGCGGGCGAAGGCGAAGCTGGCTTGTTGAGCGAAGCGTCGAACAGCTACTCGTTCGTCCCCGCCGAAACGAACGGGCCGGCGCAGTCCTTCCAGAACGAGAAAGTGACTGTAAACACCTCAGTGCCGGTCGAAATTCACCTCTAGGCGACAGGTATTGACAAAGCAGGATCGTGACGGTGTGCGTGGAGCTTCGCTCCGCGCACACCAAGCGAACGAGGGAGACACAGTGCACGTAGTAATTGGGCGAGGCGCGCGGTCGGGTGTGGGGATCGCGCTGGTGGCGGCTGTCACGGCGATGCTGCTCGTGGCGGCGCCCGCCGGGGGCACTCCGGTGCTCGCGGCGCAGCCGGGTCACGTGTTCGCGTTCGCGTTCGGTTCGCGTGGCACCGGCGACGGTCAGTTCAACACCCCTTCGGGCGTCGCCGTCAACGACTCCAGCGGCGACGTCTACGTCTCGGACTCCTCCGAGGGGCGCCTGCAGGAGTTCGAACCGGCGTTCAACGGCGCCGGCGAACTGGTGAATGAGATCTTCCTCCGGGAAGTCAAGCTCGGCTCTCCCGGCGAGATCGCGGTCGATAACTGCACTCACGAAGGTGCACCCTGCAGCGCCTCCGAAGACCCTTCGGTCGGCGACGTCTACGTGGTCGGCGCGAAGAAACAGGGCGCGGCGATGAGGCTGTTGAAGTTCAGCGCGAACCTGCAGCCGCTGACGCCGATCAAGACGAAGGAACCCGCCGTCGCGGTCGCGGTCGACCCGACGGGGAAGGTGTTCGTAGCGCAGGCAGGCGGAAAACGCGCGATCTCGGTGCTCGACCACGCCGAACCGAACGGGCTCGAATCGAGCATCACCGCGGGGTTTGAAGGCGAACTCGAGCGGGCACTGGCGGTCGACCCGGCCGACGGCCTCTACGCCGCCCACCTCCCTTCGGAATCCGAAGGCGGCGTCTCGGGTACACCGTTGAGCAATCTCTATACCGAACTTGCCAAGGAAAACGCAGAAGTCACTGCCGCTCGACGGCGCGCGTGGCTGGTGAGCAAGCTCGAAGCGGATACCGGCAAGCCGCGTGGCGTGCTCGGCTTCGAACCGGCGGGGGCGGTCGCCGTCGATGCGGCCAACGGCGAGGTGTACGCGGCGGACAACGCTACGATCGCAAACCAGACGAGCGCGACCGTTGGCGTATTCGCGCCAGCTGCGGGCGAAGGCGCCGAAGCCGACGCAGGCCAGCTCACCGAACAAATGTCCGCGCCAGGCCTCGAAGAAGGCGCGGGCATCGCCGTCAGCGCGACGAGCGGCGCGGTCTACGTCGCCGACGCGGGATCCGGTCGCGTGTACGTTTTCGAGTCCGAAGAACACGCCGCGTCGGTTACCGACGGGAGGCCGAAAGTCGGTGGCGTGTCCGCCGAGTCGGCCGGCGGCGGCACGATCATCTTGAGCGCGAACGTGGATGCGGACGGGGCGCCCACGATGGTGCACTTCGAATACGGGGCGTCGGCCTGCCCCACCGGCTGCGCTTCCACCCCGCCGACCGCGATCGGCGCGGGTTTCGGCGACGTGCCAGTTGAAGCTCAGCTGCCGGGCGTCTCGCCCGGCGCGTACGAATTCCGGGTCGTCGCCGAAAGCCCGCTCGGGTCAGCCACTGCCGGCTCAGAACAGCCTTTCTCGATCGCGGCGAGCGCCGGCGTCCTGCCCGACGGCCGCGCGTGGGAACTGGTATCGCCGCCGAACGATGGTGGCGCAGAACCGTATGCGATGAGCGAACTGGGTAGCGGCGTGACCGAGGCCGCCGAAGACGGGGACGCCGTCACGTATCTCGCTGACGGGCCGATGCCGGCGAACGCCGAAGTCGAAGGGGGCAGAGGCCCCGAACCCAACCAGATCGTCTCCGAGCGCACTCCCAACTGGTCCTCACGAGACATCAACACGTCGAACAGCACCGGTGCAGGCAGCGACATCGGAGAACCGCCCGAGTATCAATTCTTCTCCAGCGATCTCGCACTCGCGCTCGTGCGTCCGTTCGCCGGGGCAGCCGGCGCGCTCGCGAGCCCGCCGCTATCCCCGCCGGTGGCAGGCGAAGACGAGGAAAGTCGCAAGCAGGAAAACACGATCTACCTCCATGCCAACCAGCCCGTGCCCGGGGCGAGCGAAGACCTCCTGCAGCCGAGCGCAAGCGAACAGGTCAGCTACGAACAAGCACTGAAAAACGGCGAAGAAGAGCACAATCAGGGCTTTGTCGCACTCGTCACGCAACTCAACGAGCCCAATCCCGGCTACGGAGAACGCCAAGGCACCGGTGCACAGGGGCTCCGCGCCGAGGGTGCGACAGCCGACCTGAGCCACGTCGTCCTCGACTCCACCGTCGGCACGCGCCCGGGGCTGTACGAGTGGTCAGCTCCGAGCGCGCTGGACACGGAAGCGCCGCTCGCGCCGGTCAGCGTCATGCCCGAGGACGAAGGGGGCGCGCTCGCCAGCCCGGCCACGCTGGGTGGACCCTATTCAGAAGCGGGCAAGGACTATGAGGTCACCAACGCGATCTCACAAAGCGGTGCGCTCGTGTTCTGGACCTATGAGCACCACCTCTACGTGCGCGACATCGAAACCGAAAAGTCGCTGCTTCTATCCGGGGGTCAGCCGACGGACGATGCCGTCTTCCAGGCCGCACGGCCCGATGGATCGCAGGTCTTCTTCACCGATGGCCAGCGCCTGACGCCCGACTCCACCGCGGCGCCCGGACGACCCGATCTGTACGCCGCCGAAGTCAGCGTCGCGGGCGAACAGCTCACGAGCCAGCTCACCGACCTGACCGCACAGTCGCGTGAAAGCGCCGGGCTGCTCGTGAAGAACGAAGAAGGTGGCGGCATCATCGGCGCGGGCGAGCCGCAAGCCAGCGAAGCGCCAGTCGGTGAGCGCGGCTCCTACGTGTACTTCGTCGCCGACTCGGCCCTCGCCCCCGGTGCTCATCGCGGCCACTGCGACGGCGTCTCGGATGCTACGCGCCCGCAGGGGACGACCTGCAACCTCTACGTGCGCCACTACGACGAAGCCCGCCGTGAATGGGAACCGACGAGGCTCGTTGCGGCGCTCTCTGCGGAAGACCTCCCCGACTGGGATGGCGGGGAAACGGGCGACGCCACCTTCGAGACCGCACGCGTGTCGCCCAACGGCCGCTATCTCGCCTTCATGTCCGATCGCAGCCTCACGGGGTACGACACCGTCGACGTCGACGAACAAGATGGCCAGCACCTCGACGAGGAGGTCTACCTCTACGATGCCACCGCACAGCGGCTCGTCTGCGCGTCGTGTAACCCGAGCGGCGCACGCCCCGCAGGCGTCTTCGACCCAGGCAACGGTGTCAACACCGGCGAAGGGCTCGGGCTGCTGGTCGACCGGCCCGGCATCTGGGGACCACATGCCGAAGGCCACCCCGTCGTCGACCACTGGTTGGCCGCGAGCGTCCCCGGCTGGACCCCGATCTCCCATCACGGCGCCGACTATCAGTCGCGTTACCTGTCAAACGACGGGCGGCTGTTCTTCGACAGTCCCGGTCATCTCATCCCGGCGGCGACCGGAAGCAAGGAGAAGGTGTATGAGTACGAGCCGGATGGGGTCGGCAGCTGCGCCGGCGCCGGCGGGTGCATCGGGCTGATCTCCGCCGGTGACTCGCCGCACGAAGCGGCGTTTCTCGACGCCAGCGCAAACGGCAACGACGTGTTCTTCGCGAGCTTCGACGAGCTGACATCGCAGCAAGTCGAAGGCGGCCTCGATGTATACGACGCCCACGTCTGCGCCGAAGGGGGCTGCCCGCCAGCGCCGGCGGCGCCTTCGCCACCCTGCGAAGAAGCGGCCTGTCAGGGCACCTTCGCGGTCGCGCCGGCGTCCCAATCGTCAGGCAGTGCAGCCTTCTCGGGCCCCGGCAACCTCCTGGTCGCCTCCGGCGTGCTCGGCGCGACCAGCACCGCGAAGCCGAAGCCAAAGCCGAAGCCTTTGACTCGAGCTCAGAAGTTGACACGGGCGCTCGTGTCCTGCCGTAAGAAGTACCGGCACAGCCGGCACGCCAAGCTCGCATGCGAAAGGCGTGCGCGGCGCAGCTACGGGCCGGCCAAGCGCCCGGCGAAGAAGAGCTCGAGCGCGCGATGAGAACTACCTGCCAGCTGAGGAGATCGCTGCTCGCGTTCGTAGCGTCAGCTGCGCTCGTGGCCATCGCGTCCGCGCTCGCGCCGGCGCGAGCGTCGGCGGAACTTCCGACCTACGTCCATTGGGGGCTTGAATCCCGCGTGGCGCCAAGCAAGCTCGTGCCGGGGCGCGAGGGCGCGATCTACCTGACCGCGACGAACCTCGGCGACAGGGAAGCCGCGCCCGGTGGCGCGCCGATCACGATCACCGACGTGCTGCCTCCCGGCGTCGAAGTGGTCGAGTCGGCCCACGCCGGCGAAGGAAGCGTCGAAAGCACGTTCCAGAACACTCCCGAAGAAGGCGGGCGCGGAGAAAAACAAGCTGCGTGCCAGGTCGAGGCTCCGAGCACCGTCGAATGCGCGTTCAGCGGCAGGGAGAGGCCCTATGAACAGATGCTCGTCGTCATTCACGTCAACGTGTCCGCGCTGCCCTCCACGCTCGAGAACCGCGTGACACTGCACGACGCGGGCGCGACACCGGCGCTGAACACGCTCGAACGGCCGCTCAGCGTGAGCAGCGAAGAAACGTACTTCGGCGTCGAATCCTACGAATTCAAGGCAGAAGACGAAGAATTCAACTCCGACACAGTTGCTGGCACTCATCCATTTCAGCTGACTAGCTCGATAGACCTCGACCAGGGTTACGCGCGCACGTTCGGGCTCGAAAGCGGGAAGCTCGAGCCGGCCGCGCCCGCGCTCGCGCAAAACCTCAGCTTCAGGTTGCCCGCGGGGCTGATCGGCGATGTACGCGCGACACGCGAGTGCCCAGATCTCCAGTTTGGAAGCGAAGAAGAATCGGGAACCGACCTGTGTCCCAACAGCACCGCGATCGGTACCGCGCTCGTGACGTTCGACAACCCGACAGGGACGGGAGTCCAATACAACGTCTACCGCGTGCCGGTCTTCAACCTCATCCCCGCCCCAGGCGAGCCGGCGCGCTTCGGGTTCAGCGTTGACCACGTGCCGGTCGTCCTCGACACCTCTGTACGCACCGGTGAAGACTACGGCGTGACCGTCACCGCGAGAGACATCTCCGAGGCGGTGCAGTTCCTCGACAGCAAAGTCACGATCTGGGGTGAGCCTTACGACACTCGCCACAACGCCGTGCGCGGCTGGGCGTGTCTGGGCTGGGGCTCCAGAGAGTTCAAGGAACAGCTCCCCTGCGAATTGGGTTTCGTCGGGCTCCAGCCCGAAGCCAGCCTCCCTTACCTGACCCTGCCCACCGAGTGTGAGCAGCTGACTGCGCCGGTCTCAGGCGTTGCCTGGAAGCAGAGCATCAGCTCGGGCCCGTCCAGCTTCAGCAACGTCACCAACGAAGAACTCGCGAGCCCCGGAGCCAACCCCGAACCCGCGAGCCTCAGCGGCTGTGGCTCGCTGCCATTTGCGCCGAGCTTCGAAGCCGGGCCCGTACCCCGCGAAGCGCGAGCGCCGATCGAAGCGAGCACACCGAGCGGGCTGACGGTGAAGGTCAACGCTGCGCCCGCGGGGCTCGTCGAACTCCCCTACGAAAGCAAAGCCGAGGCCGCGATCAGCGAAACGACACTCGAACTGCCACCCGGCGTCCAGGCCAACCCCGCGAGCGCCGACGGACTGGGCACGTGCTCAGACACGCAGGCGGGCTTCAACGCTCCCGACACCGACACCGAAGGCGCACTCGCGAACGACCTCTCTGAGCAGTCGTTCACCCCAACCGCCGCCAGCTGCCCCGAATCGGCGAAAATCGGGACCGTCAAGGTCGAAACACCGGTGCTCAAAGAACCTCTAACCGGCTCTGTCTACCTCGCCGAGCAGGACACGAACCCGTTCGCCTCGCCGTTGGTGATCTACCTGATCGCCGAAGAACCGGTCTCGAAAGTGCTGATCAAGCTCGCGGGCGAAGTCCAGATCACGCCGTCCGGCCAGCTGATATCTGATTTCCGGGACCTACCGCAGGCGCCGTTCGAACACCTCACCCTGCACCTCACGAACGGTCCACAGGCTTCGCAGGCGACACCCGCCTTCTGTGGTCGCTACCGCTCGGCGGCGACTTTCACGAACGGCTCCACGAATGCGATCTCGACACCATCACCCTCCGAATTCGAAGTCAGCTCGGGACCGGATGGGACCCCCTGTCCGGGCGCCACGCTGCCGTTCGCGCCCACGCAGGTCGCCGAAAGCACCAGCGCGCAGGCGGGGGCGTTCAGCCCGTTCAAGCTGACGATCGAACGGCCCGACGGTGACGCGGCCCTGAAGACGATCACGACCCAGCTTCCCCCCGGCGCCGCCGCGCTGATCGCGTCGGTCACACCGTGCCCCGAACCGTTCGCGGCGCAAGGTAGTTGCGAAGCGTATGACCCAAACAGCTACATCGGAGAATCGACGGCGTATTCAGGGCTCGGCCCAGACCCCTATCCGCTGCACGGCAAGGTGTTCCTCACGGGCCCCTACGACGGTGCGCCGTTCGGCCTCTCATCGGTCACGCGGGCTGAAGACGTTGGCCCCTTCAGCCTCGGCACGATCGTCGTACGCTCGAGCATCGCGGTCAACCGCTTCACCGCCGCCGCGACGATCGACACCGACGCGGCGCAGTTCTTCCCAAAGGCGGGAAAACCATCAACGAGCGACGCCTCGCAATCGTTCCCCGGGCTGCCGGAAATGCTCGAAGGCGTGCCCGCCCAGCTGAAAAGGCTGGAAGTGACGATCAACCGCGAAGGTTTCGAGTTCAACCCGACGAACTGCGAACCGATGGCGGTCACCGGCCAGCTGACCGGCTACGAAGGCGCTGGCCCGGTAGACGTCTCAACGCCGTTCAGGGTCGGCAACTGCGGGGCGCTGCCGTTCGCCCCGAAGCTCACGGCGGCGGTCGCGGGACAGGGAAGCAAAGAAGACGGCACGACCTTCGCGGTCACGGTTGAATCGCCCGGCCTCGGGCAGGCGAACATCCACAAGGTGGACCTGACGATCCCGGCGCTGCTGCCGTCACGTCTGACCACGATCCAAAAAGCCTGCCTCGCGGCGACCTTCGAAGCGAACCCAGCCTCCTGTGACGAAGGCTCGATGATCGGCGAAGGGACCGTGTACACGCCCGTGTTCAAGAACCCGCTGAAAGGACCCGCGTATCTCGTCTCGCACGGCGGGGCCGCCTTCCCCGACGTCGAGTTCGTGCTCCAGGGGGAAGGAGTCGAGATCATCCTCGACGGCAGGACCGATATCAAAGACGGCGTCACCTACTCGAAATTCGAAACCGCGCCGGACGCGCCGTTCACGAAGTTCGTCTCGGACTTCCCGGCCGGCCCTCACTCGGTGCTGACACCGAACGTGCCGGCGAGCGACGACTACAACCTGTGCCGGGAGACTCTCACCGTCCCCGCCGAAATCACGGGCCAGAACGGCGCGTTCATAAAGCAGGTCACACCTGTGGAGATCACCGGCTGCGGCGGGGTCAAGGGCGCGCGGGTCTACGCGGCGAGGATCAGAAAGCACTCGACGAAAGGGTCCACGCTGACGCTGTTGGTGACGGTTCCCACGCATGGGCGGGTCATCGCCAGCGGCTCGGGCTTGCACCCGCTCACGAGGTCGTTCGCGAAGGCTGGCACATACACGCTGAAGCTCCATCTCAACACGAAGGGCCGACAGGCCGTATCGCATCACCGGCGATTGAAGGTGCGCGTGCACCTCAGCTTCCACCCGGTCAGCGCCACGGGCTCAACGACTGCCGTGACGGTCACCTTCCCCTGAGCGGGAGGACCTAGCGGCCTTGTGCCGGAGTCGATCTGCTCGAGCCCTGAGGCCAGGCATCACTCGAGCTGCATTCGCACAGAGGTGATCCGCTGCGTGTTGAGCCCGAGCCAGTGCATGCGGCCCATATATCGCGCATGCTCGATCTTCAAGCAGCGATCGACGATGACGTCCAGGCCGCCTTCCGCGGCGATCCGCGCGCCCTCCTCGTTGATCACCCCGAATTGGCACCACAGCGCGCGGGCTTTGATCGTGACGGCTTCTTGGGCGATCGCCGGCAGCGCGTCGGGAGCGCGGAAGACGTTGACGACGTCCACCGAGTCGGGCACGTCCAAAAGGCTCGGGTAGCTCGTCTCTCCGAGGATCTCGGTCTCGCGCGGGTTGACCGGGATCACGCGGTAGCCGTGGCGCTTCAGGTAGAAGCCGACGAAGTTGCTTGCACGCAGCGGGTTCGCGGACAGGCCGACGACGGCGATCGTGTGCGCGCTATGGAGCACTCGCTGGATCGTCAACGGGTCCTGGTAGCGGTCGAGGTCGAGGTCGGTCATCTCACGCTGGCGAGAGCTCGATCGAGGTCCCAGATCAGGTCATCCACCGACTCGGTTCCCACCGACAGCCTGATCGTGCCCGGCCCGACGCCCGCCGCCTCCAGCTCTGCGTCGCTCAGCTGACGATGCGTCGTGCTGGCGGGGTGGATGATCAGGCTCTTCGCGTCGCCGACGTTCGCGAGATGCGACCACAACGTCACCGCGCGGATCAGGTCCTGGCCGCCGTCCCGCCCGCCTGCACAGTCGAACGAGAACACCGCGCCCGCGCCGCGCGGCAGGTACTTCGCGACGAGCGACTCGTATGCGCTGCTAGGCAGGCCCGGGTAGGTGACGTTCGAGGCGAGCTCGTGCGACTCGAGGAACGCGGCGACCGCGCGAGCGTTCTCGACATGGCGCTCCATGCGCAGCGACAGCGTCTCCAGGCCCTGCAGGAACAGGAACGCGTTGAAGGGCGAGAGCGCCCCGCCGAGGTCGCGCAGCGTCTCGGCGCGAAGCTTCATCACGTAGCCGTAGGTCCCGAACGTCTCATGGAACTCCAGCCCGTGGTAGGCCGGTGAGGGGTCCGCGATCACCGGGAAGCGCCCGTTGGACCAGTCGAACTCGCCGGACTCGACGACGACACCGCCGATGCTCGTGCCGTGGCCACCGATGAACTTGGTCGCTGAGTGGATGACGATGTCCGCGCCCCACTCGATTGGGCGACACAGGTACGGCGTCGCGAACGTGTTGTCGACGATCAGAGGCAACTCGTGCTCGTGCGCGACGCCCGCCACAGCCTCGATGTCCAGGACGTTGCCGGCCGGGTTGCCGATCGTCTCGGCGAAGAGCGCCTTCGTGTTCGCCTGAATGGCGCCGCGCCATGCGCTCAGATCGTCGGGATCGACCCACGTCAGCTCGACGTTCATCTTGCGCAGCAGATGCTTCAGCTGGTTCACCGTCCCGCCGTACAACGCCGAGGACGAGACGACGTGGTCGCCGGGCTCAAGAAGCGTGAACAGCGCCGCCGCCTGCGCGGCGATCCCGCTGGCGAACGCCACGGCCCCTGCTCCGCCCTCGAGGTTCGCGACCCGCTCCTCGAACGCGGCGACGGTTGGGTTCATGATCCGCGAGTAGGTGTT
Source organism: uncultured Solirubrobacteraceae bacterium (assembly GCA_963759265.1). Lineage (GTDB taxonomy): Bacteria > Actinomycetota > Thermoleophilia > Solirubrobacterales > Solirubrobacteraceae > Palsa-744. The sequence continues at coordinate 657,642 of CAVWYR010000002.1, read as the reverse complement.
GCCGTACTCCTGCAGGTTGAAGTACGCCGCCGCCGACTCGGGATCCTCGAATACGTAGCTGGTCGTCTGAAAGATCGGTACCGCGCGGGCGCCGGTGTAGGGGTCCGGCCGCTGGCCGGCGTGGAGCTGGCGCGTCTCGAAGCCGAACGCTCGCGTCTTCTCCGCTCGGTCCTTATCGCCGGTCATCGAAGCTGCTCGAGGAAGCGGCGGATGATCGGCGTCTGCTGTGCCTCCTCGAGCAGGAAGCAGTCGTGGCCGTACGGCGCGTCGATCACGTGCAGCTCGACCGGCTTGCCCGTCTGATGGAGCGCCTGCTCGATCTCGCGCGACCCGGACGGTGGATACAGCCAGTCGGAGCTGAACGCGATCAGCAGGGTTCGCGCCCTGACGCCTGCCAGCGCGCGCGCGAGCGAGCCGCCGCCGTGCTGGCGGGCGAGATCGAAGTAGCTCAGCGCCCGTGACATGTACAGGTAGGTGTTCGCGTCGAAGCGCTTGACGAACGAGTCCGCCTGGTGTTGGAGATAGCTCTCGATCTCGAACTCCGGCTCGGTGATCGTGTAGCGCAGATCGTCTGCGAACTGCAGCCGCCTGCCGAACTTGTCATCCAACGCTGCAGCCGACAGGTAGGTGATGTGGCCGATCATACGCGCCACGCCGATGCCGCCCTGCGGCGTCTCAGCTGTGTCGTAGTAGCGGCCGTCCTGCCACGCCGGGTCGCGCATGATCGCCTCGCGCGCGATCGCGTTCCACGCCACGCCCTGCGGCTGCAGCGCATGCGTGCTCGCGATCGCCACGACCGCATCGACCTGGTCGGGGAACATGACCGCCCACTCGAACGCCTGCATCCCGCCGAGCGAGCCGCCCGCGACCGCCGCGAGCCGCTCGATCCCGAGCACATCCAGGAACGCGCGCTCGGTCCTGACCATGTCCGCGACCGTGATCACCGGGAAGTCAGCTCCGAATGCGCGCCCGGTCGCGGGGTCCGCCGAGGGCGGTCCCGTCGTCCCGCGGCAGCCACCGAGCAGGTTCGTGGAGATCACGAAGTAGCGATCCGTATCAAAGGCCTTGCCCGGCCCGATCATCCCGTCCCACCAGCCCAGGCCCTTGCCCGCCTGGCCGTCGCGGTCATCGGCGCCGAACCCGTCGCGGGTGCTATGGCTGGCCGCCTGCGGCGAGAAGCCGGCGGCGTGGGCGTCGCCACTGAGCGCGTGGCAGACGAGGATCGCGTTGTCGCGTAAGGGAGAGAGCTCGCCGTAGGTCTCGTACGCGACGCGGACGGGATGCAGCTCGCGCCCGCACTCAAGGGCCAGCGGATTCGGTAGATCCAGGTAGCGCGTCTCGACCGTCCCGACCGAGCCGGCGGCCCGCGCCACGCTCACCATCATTTCTCAATCTTGGCGGTCATCGGCGTATATTCTTTTAGTTCCCAGTCGAGAAACTAGCCTACGAGACAGAGAGAGGTGCGATAGCCCATGTCCACCGCCATTGACAACGGAGTCAACGTCCAGGCGCTGCTTGACGCGCGCGAGGCGCTCGCTGGCGCACCTGAGGGCGCCCAGTTCACCTGGCGCGCGTCCTCGAAGTGGCAGAAGGGCGTGCACAGCACGACGACGATCCAGAATTACTTCGGCCTCGGCGAGGAGCAGAGCCACAAGACCGAGACGATCCTCGACGCCGATCACCCGGAGGTCTTCGCCGCCGAGGACAACGCGATAACACCGATCGAGTACCTGCTCGTGGGGCTGGCGAGTTGCCTCACAGCGGGCGTGGCGTCGGTCGCGCAGAACCGCGGAATCCAGCTGCGCTCGGTCGAGGCGACCGTCGAGGGCAACCACGACATCCGCGGGATCCTTGGCGACGCTGACGTTCGCAACGGCTTCAACGACGTGAAGGTGACCTTCGACATCGACGCCGACGCCTCCCAGGACGAAATCGAAGCGCTGGTCGCACAGTCCCAGAAGCGCTCGGCGGTGTTCGACGCGCTCACGAACCCGACGGAGGTCGAGGTCGCGGTCGCCTGACAGCACGATCGAGCGCTTCACGACCGTTGTCGTAGGCGCAGGGCACGCTGGCGTCGCGGCGAGCCACTTCCTCAGCGAGCGGTCGCTCGACCACGTCGTGCTCGAGCGCCGAGAGCTGGCGAGCTCGTGGCGGCGCGAGCGATGGGACTCGTTGCGGCTGCTGACGCCCAACTGGCAGAGCCGGCTTCCGGGGGTTTCCTACGAGGGCGGCGATCCAGACGGCTACATGACGGCTACCGAGGTCGCGGAGCTCATCGAGCGATTCGCGCAGAGCGCGTCCGCTCCGGTTCGCACCGCAACGGAGGTCACCTCGGTGCGCCCCGTGGCCGACAGCGGCTATCTGGTGATGACCGAGCATGGCGAGATCCTGGCGCGCACGGTCGTGATCGCCAGCGGCGCGTGCAATCTGCCAGCCGTGCCGGCCTTCGCGGAGGCCGTCCCTGACGACGTCGAGCAGATAACGCCGTTCGGCTACCGAAACGCCGACCAGCTACCGGATGGCGGCGTGCTCGTCGTGGGCGCGTCGGCGACCGGCGTACAGCTCGCGGCCGAGATCAGGCGCTCGGGGCGGCCGCTCATCATGGCGGTCGGAGAGCACGTCCGCCTACCGCGCACGTACCGCGGCCGCGACGTTCTGTGGTGGATGGATGCATCGGGCGTTTGGGATCAGCGCCACGATGAGGTGGAGGACCTCACGCGAGCCAGACGTCTGCCGTCGCCGCAGCTCGTCGGGACGCCCGAACGCGCGACGCTCGACCTCAACGCGCTGATCGCGTCGGGCGTGGAGCTGGTCGGTCGCTGGGCCTCGATCCGCGACGGTGTCGCCCTGTTCTCCGGCGGCCTGCGCAACGTCTGCGCGCTCGCCGACCTGAAGATGAACCGGCTGCTCGACGGCTTCGACGAATGGGCCGAGACGTCCGGGACGGATGCGGAGGTTGCTCCTACCGAGCGCTTCGCCCAGACCGAGGCGCCGCGCTCGCCCCGCTGGCAACTCGACCTGCGCAGCGGTGAGATACGGACGATCGTCTGGGCGACCGGCTTCCGACCCGACTACCGCTGGCTCGACGTGCCGGTCCTCGACGCCAAGGGCCAGCTCCGCCACGATGGCGGCATCGTCGACAGCCCCGGGCTGTACGCGCTCGGCCTGCCCGTGCTGCGGCGGCGCCGCTCGACGTTCTTGTGCGGCATCGAGGACGACGCGCGCGAGGTGGTCGCTGAGCTCGGCGGCTACCTGGCGGGTGGATCTCCGGCCCGCGGTGGGGCTCGGCCCGGATAGCACCGCAGCGGATGTGCTCAGCCGGCACGCCCGGTGGGGGGCGAAGCCCGTCAGAGTCCGAGCTTGCGAACCCCTGTCTCGTCGAAGCCGAGGTGGTGACCAACCTCGTGACGTACCGTCTGGATGACCTGCTGCCGGAGGCGCTCGGGGTCGTTCCCGAAGTCGCGCACCAGCGTGTCTCGAAAGATCAGGATCTCGTCGGGCAGGCCACCGCCCCCGAAGTACGGCGTGCCAGCGCGCCTTGAGCCGACGTACATGCCGTACGCGTGGTTCTCCGCACCACGATCGGAAACGACGATCGCGACGTCCTCCAGCGCACGTTGGAACTCGATCGGCAGCTCGTCGATTGCCGAGCCGACGAGCTCCTCGAATTCGTGCTCGCTGTAATGCCGGTGTTTGCTCATGATCGCGGATGCTACCCAGGGCCCCGCTCGGGCTGCGGCTCGGCGGGTGAGCCGTGATCGACTTCGGCCGCGAGCCAGTGGGTGACGATCGCCGGCCGCTTCGGATCCGTCATCCGATTGATCTCATCGAGGCGCTCCTGGTCGCGGCGGCTGACGCGTTCGTGTTGGCGCAGGTGTTCATCCCAAGACCCGACGACGAACTGCTCGAGCACGCGCCCGGGGTCGGCAGAGTCGCGCCAGGCGCGCCAGCTGACCGCCCCGGTCCGCCGGCGCGCGCGGCGTCCGTCGTGCAGGGCTCGAGCCAGGTCCTGCTCGAGCCCTGGCCGTGGCCGGTATTCGATCGTCACCTGGACTGGCCCGTCGCTGCCCGTCGCGTCGAGCAGCCGCGGGCTCGGCCAGTCGCCGGCGGGCAGCAAATCCGCCGGCGAGATCGCCTTGAACGGAAGCCGCAGGCCGGCGAGCGTGACGAGGACGAGCCCAGCGGCGGCGATCAGGAGTGCGTCCTTCAGTCCTGTGCTCTCGGCGATCAGGCCGAACATCGCGCTGCCGATCGCCCCGCCGCCCTGGAAGATCACGAGGTAGTACGACATCCCACGCGCCTTCGCCCAGCCGGGAAGGGTGCTCTGGTATTGCGAGTTGAGGGTCGAAAGCACGAGGATCCAGGCGACGCCACCGACGACGAGCGCCAGGCCGGCGATCGCGCTGGCCTGGATGTACGCCAGCGCTAGCGTGACTGCGGCGAACACGAACGAGCCAGTCGCCATCAGCGTGCCGCTGCTGAGGCTCCCGCGTAGGCGGGGGAGAGCGGCTGCGCCGGCGACCGCCCCGACACCTACCCCGGCGAGCAGCAGCCCGTATCCTCCAGAGCCGAGGTGCAGCCGCGTGTGCGCGACCAGCGGCAGCAACGCCCAGATCGAGTTGGCGAAGAGCATGAACAGGCCCGCCCGCAGCAGGATCACGCGCAGCGCCGGGCTCGCGAGCACGTAGCGGCCCCCGGCCCGCAGCGCCTCGCTGACGTGCTCGGGTGCGGCCGCGGTCGCCGCGCGGCCGCGCCCCTGCCAGCGGGCGACGGCGCCGATGACGGGCACGAAGCTGATCGCGTTGACGAGGAACAGCACCGAGGCGCTCGTCGCGGCATAGAGGGCGCCGCCGATCGCCGGGCCGACCGCTCGGCTGAGGTTCTGATTGACCGCCCCGAGAGCGATCGCCTGTGTGCGGTCCGCCGCTGGGACGAGTTCGGGCTGAAGCGTCTGCCAGGTCGGCGATGTCAGGGTCTGTCCGACGCCGACCGCGAAGATCAGCCCGAGCAGGACCCACGGTGTGACCAGCCCAGCGAACGCCAGCCCGGTCAGCGCGAGCGCGGCGATCAGCATGAACGATTGCGAGACGATCAGCAGCCGTCGCCGATTGACGAGGTCGCCGATCGCACCCGCCGGCAGCGAGAGCAGGACGACCGGCAGGCCCGCGGCGGTCTGGATCAGCGCGACCAGGCTCGCGGAAGTGGTGAGCGTCAGCATCAGCTCCTGTGCGCCGACGGTCTGCATCCAGCTGCCGACGTTGCTCACAAACTGAGCGGAGGCCATCCTCGCGAAGTCCGCAGAGCGAAACGGAGACCATGCGGAAGGCCCCTTCGACGGTGCCTCCTCCTGCTGCGACTGCGGGTCGTCGCGCGATGCTGTCATCGGCGCAACATAGTCACTGCTCAGCGTGCTACGCGGCCTCCCCCGAGCTCACGTGCGGGCGCGGGCGTCGTCCTCGCCGGGCGCGGGCTCCAGCAGCCTCGCACCACGACGGCTGGATGCCCTGTCGACTGTCACCAGGGCAGGTGTGATGAGTTATAGGCCGATGAGCATGAGCGATTTCGATCGGCTGGCTTCAACCGCGCCGAGGGGAGCCTGAAGCATGTGGAAGTTGACCGCGGCCCGCGTCAGCCAGGTCGAGCGCTGGGTTCCCGGCGTGCTCGCGATGCGCACCTATCGGCGCGACTGGCTACGGCCGGATCTCTTGGCTGGGGTCGTTCTGGCGGCGATCCTCGTCCCCCAGGGCATGGCATACGCGCAGCTGGCTGGACTGCCAGCGGTCACCGGCCTCTATACGACGATCGCGTGCCTCGTCGGCTATGCGGTGTTCGGCCCCAGTCGGGTCCTCGTGCTTGGACCCGACTCGTCGATCTCGCCGCTGATCCTCGCCGCGATCACTCCTCTGCTCGCCGGCGGACGCTACGGAACCGCGATCGCACTCGCTGGCATGCTGGCGGTGCTGGTTGGTCTCACTGAGATCGGGCTGGGGCTTGGAAAGCTCGGGTTCGTCGCCGACCTGCTCTCGAAGGAGGTGCAGGTCGGGTACATGAACGGCCTGGGAATCACGATCATCGTCGGCCAGCTGCCGAAGCTCTGCGGCTTTTCCACGGATGCCGATTCGTTCCTCGGCGAGGTGCGCGCATTCGTCGACGGCCTCGATCAGACCGACACGACGACTCTGATCGTCGGGCTCGTCGTGCTCGTGCTTCTTCTCGTGCTCCCGCGTGTCACCACACGCCTGCCGGCGGTGCTGCTCGCCGTCGTCGGCGCGACCGCGGCCTCGGCGGTCTTTGGGCTCGCAGATCACGGGGTGGCGACGGTCGGCGCCCTGCCCCAAGGAGTTCCCACCCCGACGCTTCCCTGGACGAGCGCCGGCGATGTCCCCGCACTGTTCGTCGCTGCGATCGGCATCACGCTCGTCTCTCTCACCGATACGATCGCCACGGCGACAAGCTTCGCCGCTCGGCGTGGTGACGAGGTCGCGCCCAACCAGGAGATGATCGGAATGGGCGCGGCGAACATCGCTGCGGGGCTGTTTCAGGGGTTCGCCGTCTCCACCAGCGGCTCGAGGACGGCCGTGGCAGAGCAATCCGGAGCCAAGAGTCAGCTCACCGGGCTCGTCGGCGCTGGCCTCGTCGCGGCGCTCCTGCTGTTCTTGAACTCGCTGCTGGCCGATCTACCGCAGACCGCGCTCGCGGCGGTCGTGATCGTCGCTGCGCTGTCGTTGATGGACGTCGACATCCTGCGCCGCTACCTCCAGGTCCGCCGCAGTGCCTTCGGGGTATCCCTTGTCGCTACCGCTGGGGTGATGCTGCTCGGTGTGTTGCAGGGGATCGTGGTAGCCGTCGCGCTCGCGATTCTCCTTTTCTTCCGGCGGAACTGGTGGCCGCACGGCGCGGTACTGGGTCGCGTCGACGCGATCGGAGGCTGGCACGATGTCGACGCTTACCCGGACGCCGAGCAGCTCCCGGACATCGTCGTCTACCGCTGGGAGGCGCCACTGTTCTTCGCAAACGCCGCCGCGTTCCGCCAGCAGATTCGACGACTCGTGCGTGAGCGCAATCCCCGCTGGATCGTCCTGCAGTGCGAGGCTGTGACGGACGTCGACGTCACCGCCGCCGAGATGCTCGAGCAGCTCGACAGCGAGCTGAACGCCGCCGGCGTCCACCTGGCCTTCGCCGAGTTGCGTGGTCGCCTCCAGGATCTGACACTACGCTACGGCCTGATGGAGACACTCGACGGTGGTCACTTCTATCCGACGCTCGACGTCGCGTTACAGGAAATAACCACGAGTGAGCAGTCGCCCGCCAAATCGCCTCAAGAGAGGAAGCAATGAGCAAGAAATCGACGTTCTTTTACGCTGGGACTTACGCGGGCCTCTCCGAGGCCGAAGCAGATTTCGAGGTGGTTAAGCAGCTCAACGCGAGTGGGGACCTCGGCTCCTACGATGCGGCGGTGATCAGCAAGGCGGTGGACGGTGAGGTCAAGGTCACCAAGACAGAGAAGCCGACCGAGCATGGGGGCTGGCTGGGCTTGGCGGCGGGCGCCGCTGTGGCGATCCTGATGCCCGTGACGGCGCCGGCGGTTGTGGCTGGCTCGGGCGCCGCCATCGGCGCGACTCTGGGCCACGCCGCGCGCGGCACCAATCGCGGCGAAGCACGCGAGGTTGGCGTCGCGCTCGAGCCCGGGCATGCGGCGCTGATCGTCGTTGGCCTCGACGGTGACGTCGAGAACGTGCGCAGCGCGCTGACCCGAGCCACCACCGCGGTGCTCAACGCGGTTGACGGCAATCCCGAACAAGCGGCACAGAAGGCGGTCGAGGCGTTGTTGACGCTCACGACCTAGCGAGGAGATAACGTGCTGGCGATGAGCGCGACCGGACCCGGTTCGTCGACGTCGAGAGCCGAGCGCGACGGCCCGGCGCTTGTCGGCGCTCTCATCGCCTCCGCACGCGCGGACGAACGCACGGCCGTGACCGCGCCTGGCTCGCTTGGCGAGGGCGTCTGCTTTCCGCTCATCGATGGCTCTCGCTCGACGACGGCGACGGGGCGGGCGATCCTTGCCGACGCTGCGCGCGCGGCCGACGCGCGTCTGGCCGAGCGCATCGAGTCAGCCACGGATTGGCGTGGCGGCTACCTCTCGCTCGTTCGCGAGCTGACCGAAGCGTGCGCGGTCACACCGCAGGCCTCGTTAGCGATCTCCGAGGCGGGGCTCACCTCGATGCGAGCGCGAATGGTGTTCGAGCGCGGGGGTGAGACGCTCGAGCTCGAGCGGGCGCTCGGCGCCGGTGGGGGCGAAAGCTTTCAGACCGGCGAGATCCCCGGGACGGCCGAGCCCGTCACCGAGCTGAGCGTGCCCTACCGCGGGCGCGAGCTGCGCGGTCCCGAGCTGGAAGCCCAGCTCGATAGCTGGGTCCACTCCAGCGTCGTCGAGCCATCGTTTGCCACCGCGATCCAGAGGGTGATCGAGCACCCCGAGTGGCTCGCCCTTCCCGGTCGACGAGTGGCCGTGATCGGCGCGGGCGCGGAGATGGGGCCCCTGGAACCGCTGAGCCGCTGGGGCGCGCACGTGATCGCAATCGACCTCCCAGTCCAGGCGATATGGAGCCGCATCACGGAGGTGATCAGTCGAGGCGCCGGTCGGGCGACGATCCCGCTCAGCACGGACGGGACGCCGGGGATCGACGTCGTGCGATCGCTTCCCGAGACGTGCACGTGGCTGAATCGCGTCGCAGACGAGGAGCAGCTGGTCCTCGGTATGTATGCATATGCGGACGGTGGCGCCCACGTGTGTGTCACAGCGGCAGTCGACGCGCTCGCCACCGATCTGCTGGGGCGACGGGAAGCGACGGTGCTGTCCTACCTCGCAACACCCACCGACGCGTTCGTGGTCCCTGAGGACGCGATCGCCGAGGCGCATGCTGCCTACGCCGCTCGCCGCGCGCGTCGCATACTGCAGGCGCCCCTTCGCGCGCTCTCACGCGGTGGCCTGTTCGCCCCCGCGTATCCCGGCACGAGCACGGTCGCGGATGTGCTCGTGGCCCAGCAAGGCCCCAACTACGCGCTCGCCAAGCGCATTCAGCGCTGGCGAGGTGTGACGGCGAGTGCAAACGGAGTGGCGGTGTCCTTCAACGTCGCGCCCGCGACGTGGACGCGGTCGGTGACCAAGAACCGCGTGCTCGCGGCCGCCTACACCGGGGCGCGCCACTTCGGCATCGAGATCTTTGCGCCGGCCACCTCGCGTGTGCTGATGGCCGCGCTGCTGGTGCACGATTTGTACACGCCGGCGCCCGATCAACGCGATCCGGAGATGCTGTTCAGCGAAGGCGCCGCGCACGGCGGATTGTGGCGAGCCGCCTACCAGCCGCGATCCGTGCTCGGCGTCGCTGCCCTGACTGGGCTGCGCACAGCGCTGCGGGCGCCGCGGCCCGGGGCGCACGAGGGTTGAGCGCCGCGTCTGCGATCTCGCCCTAGCCTCCAGCAGTTCGCTTGAGTAGGCTAGGTCGCGGGATGGGGAGATGTGGGCAATGAGCAGCCGCACGGTGGCGGCGAGCGCGACTCGCTCTCGCGTTGACTTGGCGGATGAGCGGACGGCGACGGAGGGCGCGGTGTCCTCCGCGAGCTCGTCGGCCTCGCTGCGGCGCTGGCGACCGTCGTGGGTCGCGGTGGCGGCGCTGCTGACGGGGTTGGTCATGACCGCGGCGTTGGTGGTGACGTCGGTGGTCCTCTACAACCGCAACGAGCGACGGCTGCTGAACGTCCGCGGGCGCGAGTTGAGCCTCGTGCTGGCGGCGACCGCCCCCTCGATCGAGACTCCGCTGTCCTCGGCCGCCGAGCTGGCCGACGCGACTGGCGGCAGCGCGCAGAAATTCCGTGCGTTCATAGCCCCCTACGTCGGCGTTGGCCGTCAGTTCACCTCGGTATCGCTGTGGCCGCTGGGCACGGCGCGGCTCGCGCCGAGCACCGTCGTCGGCAGCGCGCCGGTGCTCGCGTCGATGCCGCAGCGGGCCGAGCAGTTCTTCAGGCATTCCACCCGGCCCGGCGTGTTGAACATCACGAACCTCCTCAGCTCGCCGCGCCCAGCGCTCGGGTTCGACTTCAGCGCCCCCGGCCGTGCAGATGGGTTCGCCGTCTACGCCGAAAACCCGCTGCCCGCGAACAGACGCTCGAAACTGGAGAAGAACTCGGCCTTCTCGGACCTCAACTACGCCCTCTATCTGGGTCACTCCGAACGCACGAGCAACATGCTGGTGACGAGCTTGAAGCACCTGCCGATCAACGGTCGGCACGCTTCAGATGTCGTTCCCTTCGGCGGCGGGGTGTTCACGATAGTCGTGAGCCCGAACGGCTCGCTCGGGGGCGTGTTCTTCGAGCGACTGCCTTGGATCATCGCTGTCGTGGGTGTGCTGCTGAGCTTCGCCGCCGCGCTGATGACCGATCGGCTGGCACGTCGTCGACGCTACGCCGAGCAGCTCGTCGATGTCCTCGACCGGGTCGCCGCGGAAAACCGTGAGATGTACACCGAGCAGCGCAGCATCGCGCAGACGCTGCAGCACGCGCTGTTGCCCGACACATTGCCCGAGTTCGAGGGACTGCAGGTGGGCGCACGCTACGTGCCGGCCGCGTCGGGCATCGATGTAGGCGGCGATTGGTACGACATAGTCGCGGCCGGCAACGGGCGAGTCCTGGTCATGATCGGCGATGTCTCGGGTCACGGGCTTCGAGCAGCGACGACGATGGCGTCGCTGCGTCATGTCGCCCTCGCGTATGCGGCGCAGGATCCGAGGCCGTCCTCGGTGCTAGCGCAGCTCTCGGAGTTCGTCAACGGCGGCGGGACGCACGACTACTTCGCGACGATGCTGTGTTTACTGGTTGACGTGGGCGCCCATCGGCTGACGCTGGCAAGTGCCGGTCACATCTCACCGCTCGTGATCGATGGCGCCGGCGGGCGGTTCGTCGAGTTCGACGCCAACGTGCCGATCGGAGTCGTGCGCAAGTTGCCCTACGTGGAGACGGAGGTGTCTGTGGGACCAAACACGACGCTGCTCGCGTTCACCGACGGTCTCGTCGAGCGGCGCGGCGAGGTGCTCGACGTCGGCTTGACACGCTTGCGCGACGCAGCCACCAGCCGGCAACTTCCCCTCGATGACCTGCTGGGGATGCTCGCAGACGGCGTCGCGTCTGAGGGCTATCAAGACGACACGGCGATGGTTGGCATCCGATGGCGGAGCTAGAAGCCGAGCCGCCGACGGTGCGCGTCGAGGTGCACCTCGACCCAGCAGGCGTGCAGATCGTGGCCCTCTCGGGGGAACTCGACTGCTCGAACGCGGCTTCGCTGCAGGAGCGGCTCGCCTCGATGCCACCGCGGCCTGCCCAGCCGCTGATCTTTGATCTCACCGGTTTGCGATTCATGGACAGCGCCGGGATCGCGGTCCTGATCAGCGCGACGACCAGAGCCAGCGGCGTCTCGCTGCGCAATCCCTCGCCGGTCATTCGACGCGTGCTGGAGGCGACCGGCCTCTCCGACTTGTTCTCGATCGAATCATGAAGAAGGCCCGCCGCTTTCACTGCCAACCGGAGTCCGTGGCTGGTGCGCGCCGCTTCGTCGGAGACGTCCTCAGCGACCAGCCGGGCGAGATCGTCGAAGTCGCCGAGCTGATGACCTCGGAGCTGGCCACCAACTGCCTGCGACACGCCCGCAGCGACTTTGAGCTGACGATTCAGCTCTCGCGCGAGGAGGTCCGGGTGGAGTTGAGCGATCATGGTGAGGGCCAGCCGGTGGTGCGTTCCCCGGCACCGAGTGAGCGGTCGGGGAGAGGGCTGCGCATCGTTCAAGAGCTCTCCGAGGACTGGGGGGTTTCCCCCGCGCCGGGCGGCAAGCTCGTTTGGTTCACCTTGCCGCTGCGCACGCACGACGCCGAGAGCAAGCAGCGCTCGGGCGCCTCGCACGAGAACGAGCCCGTGCAGAGTCATGGGCTCCGGCGAAGCCGTGAGGCCGACGTGGGCTCGTCGCGCCCGCGGATGGCTGAGCTGCGCCCGTTTCGTTGGTCTTCGCGGCCCTGTCTGCGATCCCGCTCAGTGCGCCGGCACGCACGAACGCGGATTGGCCGGGTGTGTGTTTATCGAGTCGCCGCCGCGGGTATCAGCACGCTGACGCAGGGTTCCGTGGAAGCTGATCGCGGCTTTGCGAACAGAGGCCAGGCAGCTGCCTGCCGAGAGATCCTCGCGCAGCGAGTATGCAGGCCATCTTCGCCGGTTGCGGCGCGCTCGAACATCCTCCGGGGCGCGCCGTAGCCCGCATCTGACCGGCGCTGTCGCGCGTCGGCAGGCGTCTATTCGTCGGCCTCGCCCGGGGTTGCATAGCGCTTCAGGCGCAGCGCGAGCTCGAGCTCGAAGCGCCCGTCGGGGTTATCGAGCGCGTCACCGAACAGCTCGCGGAGCTGCGCCATGCGGTAACGCACGGTCTGCGGATGCACTTCCAGCGAGTCGGCGATCGCCTTGCGTTGCCCCGGGTTACCAAGCCAGGCTCGCAGCGTCAGCGCGAGGTTCCGCCGCGTCTTCGCGCCGCGGATGGCTTCGAGCGGGGCAAGGCGTCGTGCGATCAGCTCGCCGGCGAGTAGCGGCTGTGCGGACAGCAGCAGAGCAAGGTCGTGGTGCTCGGCGCGAACGAGCGGACGGCCCTCGATGAGGCCGCGACGCATCAGTCTCAGTAGCGCCGTGGCTCGCTCGAGGCTGCGCCGCGCATGCGCGACGGCCACCGCGGGGCCGAGTGCGAGCTGCGCCCCCGTGCGTTCGCTCGCCGCCGCCAGCCGTGCGAGTCGTCCCGGGCTGCCCGGGTCGAGCAGCACGCCCACGAAATCGCCGCCTCTCGGCTCGAGCACGAAAGGCTCGTGACTCGAGCGCACGAACGCGTCGTAGAGCTCGGCCGCGCCGGCGAAGAACGCGAGCGTGGGGGAGAGCTCCGCGTCCGCTGCCTCGGCGGCGCCGTCGAGCACGTCGCGGTCGGGCTGCGGCGTGCGCAGCAGCAGACGCATCAGCTCGGTCCGACGCGACTGTGTCGCGCTCGAGCGGTGCGACTGCTCCTCCGCGTAGCCGGCGGCAGCCTGTGTGGAGAGCTCATCGACGTAGCCGAAGCCCGTGCCGGCGAGGCGGTACAGGTACTCGGGCTCGATGCCCTCGGCCGCGCCGACTTCGCTCGTACGCAGCCACGCCGTTCGCGCGGCGATCCTATAGAAGCTCATCAGCTCGTCGAGGCTGCGGCCCGAACGTGCGTGGGCCCTCCCGAGCGCGAAATGCAGATCGGTGTCGGCCGATGGGGAGGCGGCCGCAAACCAGCGCTCGACGGCGTGGGTCAGGCCGAGCCTGAGGTTGCGCTCGAGTGCGCTCTCAGGCCTACCCGCGCGAGGCTCCTCGCCGCCAATCGCGGCGATCACGGCGTCGACGATCATCGGTACCGCCGGCACGAGCGCCGCGCGAAGCGGCGCGGGAGGAGCGTCCCGCGCCAAAAGCGTCGTTTTGTCCGCTGGGTACAAGATCAGATGATGTCGAGCCAACCTGCGCCCGAGCGAGACTACAAGACTTGCTCCTCGGAGGGTACGCATTGGAGAGAGCCCGGCCGTGGCCGAGCCCTCCCCGCTGCGAGCAACCGATCGACCCCTGCTGGTGGGGGCGACGCTCGCGTTAGATCGCGGCCTCGACCAGTTTCGTGAACTCTTCCTGGCCTTTCACGTTCGGGTGGTAGCTTTCTCCCAGCGGATTCGACTGCCCGTTCAACCATTCTTCGGACGCGCAGACAGCGTGTGCTTCAAACGCGCTCGTTGGATTGACGAATGTGAATTTCATTGCTTCAGCTCGGGTCTTCACGACGGCGTCGAGTTTTTCTGCCGATTCATTGATCTTCTTCTCGTTGCCCGAGGTCAGGAAGTTGACGTTGCACGTCGTGCCTTCCTTTGTGAACAGCTTCGGATAGCCGAGCACGATCACCTGCGCGGTCGTCGCCTTCGCGCGAATGTCCTTGTAGGTGGTTTCAAGCAGCCCCGGCAGCTTTTTCGCGATGAATTCGTTACCTTCGGTGATCGCTTCCCCGCAGGTGAAGTAGTAGAGCGCGCAGTTGATTATCACGTTGCTGAAGCCGGCGTCGTTGCCGCCGATCGTGATCGTCACCAACGCCGTGCTGCTGCTCAGCTTTCCGAGCTGTTTTTCGTTGACTTCGGGCGTCTTTGCCCCGCTGCAGGCTTCGAAATTCAACGTGTAACCCTTGGCCGCCGCGATCTTCGGCCCATAGGCATCCGGACTACGCTTGCATTCTCCTGATTCTTCATAGAACACCCTCGTGCCCACTCCGGCGGAGTATGAATCCCCGAGCGCCACGTACTGTGACGCAGATGCCGACGCGACCGGCGCCAGGACCCCGACGACCAGCGCAACGAAACCGACAATGCGGGCTCGTTTCCCCATTTGTTCTCCTGTTCCTCGCCTCATCCCGCCCGAAGCCAGCGACGTCTCCACGGCCCCTCGCCCGAGCGCTTGTCGTGTGAACGTAGCCGAGTTTGATGTGGCTAGTCAAGGGCGACAGGCGTTATTTATGAGAGTGACCGTCAGACAGGTGAAATCTTGTCTCCGCGAGACACTTGCCCGCGCGTGAGCGTGCGAGATCTTGTACCGCCGCGACAGTCGGCATCGCTCTCCTGTGCCTGTCGGCGGTCGCTCAAGACGGCAGGGACGACGGCGATCGCCGTGGCGGTGAGCGCGGCGGCGATCCAGAACGCGAGGTGATATCCGCCGGTGAGCGCCGCGGCGCTGGCGTGGCCTTGCGTGAGCAGATGCGAGGTGCGCGAGCTCGCCAGCGTGGCGAGCAGCGCCAGCCCGAGCGCGCCGCCGATCTGTGCGGTCGTGTTTATCAGCCCTGAGGCCAGGCCAGCGTCCCGCGGGCTTGCGCCCGACATCGCGAGGTTCATCAGTGCGGGGAAGGCCACGCCGGCGCCGGTCCCGAGCAACAGCATCGAGGGCAGCACGTGAGCGGGATAGCTGCCGTGGATCGGGGCCCGCGCGAACAGGACGAGTGCGGCCATGATCAGCACGAGACCGGGCACGAGCGTGTTGCGCGCGCCGAAACGGGTGACCAGGCGCTCGGAGTAGCGGACCGAGATCAGCCCCATCGCCAGCGATACGGGCAGGAACGCGAGGCCGATCTGCAGCGCGTCGTAGCCGAGCACCCGTCGCAGGTACAACGCGCCGAGGAAGAACATGGCGAACATCCCGGCGACCGACAGCACCTGGATCAGGTTGGCGCAGACGAGGTTGCGCGATCGGAAGATCCGCAGCGGCACGAGCGGGTTGCGCGCGGTGGCCTCGCGCACGAGGAACGCGACGAGCAACGCGAGCGAGACGCCGCCCAGGGCCAGCGTGCGGCTCGCCCCCCAGCCGTAGTCGGCGGCGGGCTTGACGATCGTGTAGACGCCGAGCATCAGCGCGCTCGTGATCAGAACCGCGCCGGGCACGTCGGCGCCCTCGCCGAAGCCGATGCCGGCGTCGCCGTCGAGCAGGCGCGTGGCGAGGATCGCCGTGGCGATGCCGATCGGGATGTTGACGAAGAAGATCCAATGCCAGTCGATCGACTGCGTGATCACGCCGCCTGCGAGCAGCCCAACCGAGCCCCCGGCGGAGGCCACGAACGCGTACACGCCGATTGCCTTGGCCTGCTCGCGTGGCTCGGGGAACATCGTCACGATCATCCCGAGGATCACCGCGGAGGTCATCGCGCCGCCGATGCCCTGCACGAAGCGCGCGACGACCAGGAACGTCTGGCTGTCCGCGAGGCCGCACAGCAGCGACGCGACGGTGAACAGGCCGATCCCGGCGAGGAAGACGCTGCGGCGTCCGATCAGATCGCCGAAGCGCCCCGCCAGCAGCAGCAGCCCGCCGAAGGCGATCAGGTAGGCGTTGACGACCCAGGCGAGGCTCGAGGTCGAGAAGTGCAGGTCGTCCTGGATCGAGGGAAGCGCGACGTTGACGATCGTCACGTCGAGCACGATCATGAGCATGCCGACGCACAGCACGTAGAGCGCGATCCAACGCTCGTCGCGTGGCGCGGTGTCCTTATCGAGCCGCGGCTCGGCAACCGCGTTCATGCCCCGTCTCCGGCGCTGTCAACGTGGCTGGCGAGCGCGTCCATCAGCTCACGCGTGCCGTGCTCGCGCTCGGCCGGTGCGTCCAGCCCATCGAGGAAGACGCCCTGCTCGGTCAACGTCAACCTCGTCCCGGCGCCCGCCGCCTCGAGCTCGACGGTTGCGACCGACACCGAGATGCGCGCGTCGTCGCGATACATCTCATACGTGTGGACAAAGCGCTCGCCCTCGACGATGTCCTGGTAGCGCGAGGCGAACGTGTAGAGCGCGCCGTCGGGCGCCCGCACGGTCATGCGCTCCAGCCCGCCGACGCGGAAGTCGAGCTCGTGATCGGGCTCATCCACCCGCGGCCCGAACCACTGGAGCTTCTCGGCTGGCTCTGCCCACGCCCGCCACACGCGCGCGGGCGCTGCCTCGTAGGTTCGCTCGATCACGAAGGTCGCGTGGTTGGTCGATCTCTCGCTCATTGCTTGCTCCTCTCTATCGGTGGTTCGTCGGGGTCCTCCCCCTGCGGGGATGCGGCGAGGTACTCGCCGAGGCGGTCGAGGCTCTTCTCCCAGGCTGTGCGTCGCTCGGCGAGCCATCCCTCTGCGGCCCGCAGCGCCACGGGCCGGATCGCGCACGTGCGAACGCGCCCCAGCTTCTCGGTCTGAACGAGACCGCTGGCCTCGAGCACGTGCAGGTGCTGGACGACCGCCGGCAGTGACATCGCCAGCGGGCGCGCGAGCTCGCTGACCGAAGCCGGCCCATGCGTCAGACGGTCGACCATCGCCCTGCGGCTGGGGTCGGCGAGCGCTTGGAAGAGGAGGTCGACCTCTCGCTCGGGAGCTTGATATTGCTTAAGCATTCACTTAAGTATTGCACACGATGCCCCGGTGCTTTGCGGTGTGCCACCGACACCAACACCCGTGTCGTGGGCCGATCGCGCGCGCGAAGAGGACCCTGTGCCCGCCGCGTGCTCGAACGGCGGCGTCTACTGCGGCTGTTCCCTGCTCGGCACGTGGCTTTGGCAGCGCCGCCGATGCGGCCCGGCTCAGGCTGGTTCCTGGGTGCTGAACGGGCCGTCGTCGCCGCGCAACTCGCGGTAGCGGCGGTCGAACAGTCCCAGAACGGCCGTGATGTCAGCCGGGCCGTGGACGTCATGGCTGACACCCTCGGGAAGAGAATCGGATGGCTCGGCATCGCCGCGTTCGACGAGCTCGTTACGCTCGGTCTCCGAGAAGCGCAGCTCGGCTACTCCGCGCTCGCGATCGAGCACCCCGAGCTCGAGCTGCTCGTAACGCACGAGCGCGGCACTCTCCGAGCGTCGCTCGATCCGTACACCAGGCCAGGTGGCAAGCTCGTTGGCGATCTCATCGACGAGCGCTTCAGCACGTGGCATGCGGGGCATCGTACCCGCTCCGACGACCTGCTCGTTCGCCGCCGCTGGGCGGCCGGCTTCGTGTGCACCCAACCAGCGGTGACGTCGGCGACGATCGCGGGTCATCAGGCGTAGGATTGGGCGATGAGCGACGAGAGCATCGCGGCGCGCATCGAGCGCCTGGTCAAAGAGGAGCACGAGCTGCGTGGCCGTGAGGGGCACGACGCAGGCGAGGCGCTCGAGGCGGATACCGAGCGACTGGGCGCGATCGAGCTCGAGCTCGATGTCTGCTGGGACCTGCTGCGCCAGCGACGCGCGCTCCGCGACGCCAACGTCAATCCCGATCAAGCCACTGCGCGCGACCCGAACACGGTCGAGCGCTACTGGCAGTAGCGAGCACGCCTCCTCACAGCTCTCGCCGCGGGCGGCTGAGCGTGCTCACGCGTATCGTCTGAGGTCATGCTGCGCTTCGCGCCGAGTGAGCTGACCGACGCTGAGCTGGCGCTGCAGGCGGAGGTTCGTGAGTTCCTGGCCGTCGAGCTGCCGCGTGGAAGCTTTGCGCCGGGCCTGGGTATGGCAGGCGCGCGTGACGAGCGTTTCTCGCGCGCGCTCGCCGCGCGCGGCTGGCTTGGCATGGCGCTGCCGCGTCGATATGGAGGTGCTGAGCGCGGCGTCGTCGACCGCTTCATCGTCGTCGAGGAGCTGCTGCGCTGGGGGGCGCCCGTCCGCTACCACTGGGTCGCCGATCGCCAGAGCGGACCGCTGATCCTGCGCTATGGCAGCGAGGCCCAGCGCCAACGGTTCCTGCCGGCGATCTGCCGCGGCGAGGCGTCGTTCTCGATCGGCATGAGCGAGCCCGAGGCAGGCAGCGACCTGGCGGCCGTGCAGACGCGCGCGGCACGCGCGAGCGGCGGCTGGTCGCTGACCGGCACGAAGCTGTGGACCGGCGGCGCGCATGAGAACGACTGGTGCGTCGTGCTGTGCCGGACGAGCGAGGAGGACGATCGTCATCGCGGCTTGACACAGGTGATCCTCGACCTGCACGCTCCGGGTGTCAGCGTGCGACCGATCGCCTATCTCGACGGCAGCGAGTTCTTCAACGAAGTCGTCCTCGATCGTGTGTTCGTCGCGGACGAGCTCGTGATCGGCGAGGTCGGGTCGGGCTGGGCGCAGAACACCTCCGAGCTTGCGTACGAGCGCTCGGGGCCCGAGCGTTGGCTGTCGACCTACCTCGTCCTCGAGCAGTACCTACGGGAGCATGGCGCAAGCGATGAGCGCGCGCAGGCCGCGATTGGCGAGGCGGTCGCGGGCTGGTGGGGCATCCGCACGCTTTCGCTGTCGGTCGCCCGCCTGCTCGACGCGGGCCAGGCGCCGGTGGCGGAGGCGGCGCTCGTGAAGGAGCTCGGGACGCGCTTTGAGCAGGAGGTGCTCGACGCGATCTGGCAGCTCGTGCCCGACCCGCCCGATCCAGCCGCCGAGTCGCTGTTCGAGCGACTGCTCGCCGCGGCGATCCTCGGCGCGCCGTCGTTCACGATCCGTGGCGGGACCAACGAGATTCTGCGCACGGTTGCCGCGAGAGCACTGCGCGCATGAGCACCGCGGGCGCGCTGGCGGTGCTGCGCGAGCGCGGCGGCGACAGCGCCGCGGAGAGCGCGCTGCTCGGTGCGTGGCTGCTCGCGCAGGCAGGGCTCGAAGGGCGCGACGGTGACGTGACGGTCGCGCCCGGCGGCGCCCGCGACAGCGTCGTTCTGCGCGAGGGCCGCGTCAGCGGAACCGCGCATGGGGTGCCCTGGGCACGCGATGCTGCGCGGATCGCGCTGCTAATCGACGGGCAGGTTGCGGTCGTGGAGCGAACGGCCGCGGCGATTGAGCCGCGCGAGGACCTCGCCGGTGACGCCGGCGACACGGTCGTTTTCGAGCGCGCCGTCGCGCGCTCGGCACCCGGCGTCGACCCCGAGGCGCTGCTGGTGCGCGGCGCGCTCACGCGGATCGCGCTGATGGCCGGGGCGCTCGAACGGGCTTGCGCGATCGCAATCGAGCACGCGGGCGAACGCCACCAGTTCGGACGGCCGATCGCCTCCTTCCAGGCGGTCCAGCAGCACCTTGTGACGATCGCGCAGCAGGCGGCACTGGCCGCGGTGGCCGCCGACACGACGGCGCGTGACCGCGGAGCGTTCGAGATCGCAGCAGGCAAGCTCCTCGCCAACCGCGCTGCTCTGAGCGCCGGGCGGGCGGCGCACCAGGTACTGGGGGCGCGCGGCACGACACGCGAGCATCCGCTCGGGCAGCTCACGCGGCGGCTGTGGGTGTGGCGCTCGCAGTACGGTGATGAGCACTACTGGAGCACTCGGCTCGGCGCGGCCGTCGCGCAGGCCGGCGCCGACAGCGTCTACCCGGCGATTACCGCCGGCTCAAGCGTTTTGAGCGTCTAATGGCCGACGTCGCCTACACCATCAGCGGACACGCGGGCGCGTGCGCGCCGGTGCTGCTCACCCACGGGTTCGGCGCGAGCCAGGCGATGTGGGCCCCCAACCTCGACGCACTCGGCGCGGACCGTCGCGTGCTCACCTGGGACCTGCCCGGCCACGGCGAGAGCAGCGCCGACGGCGAGCTCTCCCACGAGCGCTGCATCGCGGAGATGCTCGAGCTGCTCGACGAGCTAGGCGCGAAGCGCGCGGTCATCGGCGGGATGTCGCTGGGCGGGTACCTGTCGCTGCTGCTGTGCGCGCGTCACCCCGAGCGGGTGGCGGCGCTGTTGCTCGTGGACACCGGCCCGGGGTTTCGCGACGACACGGCGCGTGAGACCTGGAACGCATGGGTCGCCGGACTGGCCGACGACCTCGATGCGCGCGGCCCAGCCGCACTGCGCCCAGGGCGCGAGTCGGCGCACGCAGATCACGTTGCGGGCGGCGCCGGCCTGGCTGCCGCGGCGCGCGCGATCCTGACCCAGCGTGACGGCGAGGCGTTTGCGTCGCTCGACAGGATCGCAGTGCCGACGTTGGTCCTCGTCGGTGCCGAGGACGATCGTTTCCTCGCGGCGGCGGACGCGATGACTCGCCGCATTCCGGGTGCCCGCAAGGTCATCATCGAGAACGCCGGGCACGCCGCCAACATGGACCAGCCGGCCGAGTTCGATCGCGTCGTCTGCGGATTCTTGGAAGAGCTGTGATGGAGGGGCTTACGGTCAGCATCGGCGAGGACCACGTTGCAAGCGTCGAGTTCGACCGCCCGCCGCGGAACCACTTCGACGTCGAGCTGATCGCGGCGCTCGCCGACGCCTACGATGCGCTCGATGCCGACCCAGGCTGCCGGGCGATCGTGCTCTGCTCCGCGGGGCGGCACTTCTGTGCGGGCGCGAACTTCGCCGGGGCCGGCGAGAGAGGCGTGCCGACGCTGTATCAGCACGCGGTCCGGCTCTTCGCCGCTGCGACGCCGGTGGTCGCGGCGGTCCAAGGCGCGGCGATCGGCGGCGGGCTCGGGCTCGCGCTGTCGGCCGACTTTCGCGTGGCGAGCGCGTCGTCCCGCTTCGCTGCGAACTTCGCGCGCCTGGGTATCCACCACGGCTTCGGCTTGACGGTGACGCTTCCGGCGGCCGTCGGCATGCAGACGGCACTCGATTTGCTCTACACCGGCCGGCGCGTGAAGGGCGAGGAGGCATACGCGCTCGGCCTCTGCGACCGCCTCGCCGCGGACGAGGAGCTGCGCAGCGAGGCGCACGCATTTGCCGGGGAGATCGCAGCCAGCGCACCGCTTGCCGTGCGCTCGATCCGCCAGACAATGCGCGGTGAGCTCGCCGATCGCGTGAGAGCCGCGACCGAGCGCGAGCACTCCCAGCAGGCGCCCCTGTTTGCGACCGACGATTTCCAGGAGGGCGTGCGCGCGACCGCCGAGCGCCGAGCACCGCGGTTCAGCGGTCGCTGAGGTTTGGCTCCCGGTGTTGGGGCTGGCGCGCCGTGCGCTCAGGCCGGCACGCGTGCGTGCGCGACGTGGGAGCCGGGGCTGGAGGTCAGGCCGTCGGTGCGCCCCACGCAGTAGCGCGCCGCGAGCCCTTCGGGCCCGAGGTCCTCGACGATCTCGAGTCCCGCGCCGCGCAGATCGGCGGCGAGCTGCTCGGGGTGAAATCCCGACACCCACGGCTCGCCGAGTGACGCGACCTGCGCCCGCGCGCGCTGCATCGGCTCCGAGGCCTCGTCGGAGTCGAGCAGCGTTTGATCGAGGTAGCTGAAGACGAGCTCGCTGCCGGCCCTCGCGCTGGACGCGATCGCTTCGAGCGTCGCGAGGTTTGCCTCACGGGTGAGATAGGTCGTCACTCCGAGCCACGAGAAGAAGGCCGGTCGATCGTGGTGAAACGACGAGCTCGCGAGCGCGTCACCCAGTGCCGTCTCGCTCAAGTCCACCGCCACGAGGTGCAAGCCGGCAGGCGCAGGGACGCCGCACAGCGAGAGCCGGGCCTTCTTGAGCTCCTGTGTGCTCGGGTGATCGAGCTCGAAGATCTCGAGCTCGCGCGCGAACGGCGGCCGGCGCAACGCGAAGCTGTCCATGCCGGCGCCGATGATGACGTACTGGCTGACTCCCCGGCCAACGGCTTGCGCGAGCACGTCCTCGGCGTAGCGGGCGCGCAGTATCACCGTCCCGTAGGACGGATGCGCGCGCAGGACGGCGTCCACGTCCTCAGCCCCGGCGCGCGCACGCAGCTCCTCGCGTTCCTCCGCGAGGACCAGCCGCTCGCCCCAGGTGTCGTCGATCAGCACCGGATGGTCCAAGCGTGTGTGAGCCGCCCGCATCAGCGCCGTTCCCATCGCCGTCGTGCTGGCTCTGGCGCCGTCCATCGGGCGATTCTTACAGAGCACCACGGCTGAACGCCGGGGGAGCTCTCAGAACAATCCGACGGTTCGCCCCTCCGAGTCGATGTCGATGTTCAGCGCTGCCGGATGCTTGCCGAGCCCTGGCATCTGTTGGATGTCGCCGCACAGCGCCACCAGCCAGCCGGCGCCGGTGTAGGCACGGATGTCGCGAACGTGCAGTGTGAAGTTCTCTGGAGCTCCGAACATCGTCGGATCGCCTGACAGCGACAGCGGCGTCTTTGCCATGCAGATCGGCAGCGTGGCGAGACCTGCGGATTCGAGCTCGCTAACACGGTTTGCGGCGGCCGGATGCAGGAGCACGTCGGCGGCCTTGTACACACGGGTCGCGACAGCGGTGATCTTGGCGGTGATCGAATCGGAGCTGTCGTAGATGAAGCGAAACTCGCTCGGCTGCTCGCATGCCTCCACGACCGCCTCGGCGAGCTCGCTCGCGCCGGCGCCACCGCGTTCGAATCCTTCGTTGATCTCGGCAGCGAACGCGCCGAGAGCGAGGGCGCGCTGCTTGACGAGCGCGACCTCCTCGTCGCTGTCGCCCGAACGACGGTTGACGGCGACCACGCATGGGAGGCCGAACTCGCGCACGATCCCGAGGTGGCGGCGAAGGTTGGCCAAGCCGGCCTCGATCGCTGCGAGGCCCTGAGTGGGCCCGACGCTTGCGCCATCCTGGATTCCGCCGTGGTGCTTGAGCGCGCGCACCGTCGCCACGAGCACCACGGCGCTCGGGCGCAGGTTGCCCACACGGCAGACGATGTCGAAGAACTTCTCCATGCCCATATCCGAGCCAAAGCCAGACTCGGTGACGACGTAATCGCCCAGCTTCGAGCCGATCAGATCGGCGACGAGCGACGAGTTTCCGTGTGCGATGTTCGCGAATGGCCCAGCGTGCATCAGGCACGGCTGACCCTCCAGCGTCTGTATCAAGTTGGGCTTCAGCGCCTGCTTGAGAAGCACCGTCATCGGACCGGCGGCGCCGAGCTCCTCGGCGGTGACGGCGGCGCCGTCGTAGGAGTACGCGGCCGTGATCGCGCCGAGCCGGCGGCGCAGATCGTGCAGATCGCGAGCCACTGCCAGGATCGCCATCACCTCTGATGCGGCCGTGATGTCAAACCCGCTCTCGCGCGGATATCCGTTGGCGCGGCCACCGAGCGCGATCGCGACCTCTCGCAGCGCGCGGTCGTTCATGTCAAGTGCGCGTCGCCAGCCGATGCGCAGGGGGTCGATGGCGTGGGGATTGCCGTGCAGGATCGAAGCGTCGAGCATTGCCGCGAGCAGGTTGTTCGCCGCACCGACGGCATGGATGTCGCCGGTGAAGTGGAGGTTGACATCCTCCATCGGCACCACCTGGCTGAGCCCGCCGCCCGCACCGCCGCCCTTGACCCCGAAAACCGGCCCGAGCGATGGCTCGCGCAGGCACAGCACGGGCGCCTTGCCGATCGCGCCGAGCCCCTGCGTGAGCCCGATCGCGGTCGTCGTCTTGCCCTCGCCGCCGGTCGTCGGCGTCATCCCGGAGACACACACGAGCTTGCCGTCGCTGACTGCAGCGAGTCGCTCGATCACCGACAGCGACACCTTTGCCTTGTCGCGCCCGTAGGGCTCGAACTCGTCTGGCTCGAGCCCGCAGCGTGCTGCGATCTCATCGATTGGCGCCGGCTCTGCCTCCTGAGCGATCTCCAGGCTGCTCTTCATCGCGCTTGGCGCGCTCGCCGTCAGCCTTCGGCGAGCGCGTGGGCGAAGGAGAACCCGTCGACCGTTCCCAGGCCGCTGGCCAGGTCGTAGCCCCTCCTTGCGCGGTAGCCCGGAATGAACAGCGTGGGAAGGCCTTCTTCGTTGAATTCCTCGAACGTGTTGTTGCCCGAGGTGACGTCCACGATCCCGTTGTTGCTGGCGGCCCCTTCGGCCGCGAGCTGGTACATGCGCGGGTTGATCAGGCCGAGCGGATGACCGGCGATCTGGTCGGCGATTGCGACGACGCCGGAGAAGACCGGCGTGGCGACGCTCGTGCCGCCCCACACGCTGAACGTCCCGGGTTCTGGTTCGCCGGGCACGGTCGTCGGATAGGAGCTGTAGATGATGATCCCGCCGTTGACCGCGGCCGTCATGCTGATATCCGGGACGGCGCGGCGTTTGCCAGAGCGAGTGTTGACGAGCTTCTGGTATTCGGGGCGGGGGAACACCACCGACTTGCCGCCGGCGCCGGAGACGATCACGTTGCCGAGCTGTTCGTCCCAAACAGTGTCGGGCGAAGTTCGCTGGCCTTCTTCGTTGAGGTGCAGCTTGGTGCCGCCGATGCCCGTCACGAGCGGGTCCGACGCCGGCCAGGACACGGTCCTGTACGGGAAGTATTCGTCGTTGACGTTTGCCCCGGCGACGCCTTCGTCGCCGGCCGCATCGAGCATCGTGACACCGTTCGCGGCGGCGTTTTCGTTGGCGGAGCGCAGTGCCAGGATCGAGTTCTTGTTGGGGAATGACTCCTCGGTGGCGCTGAAGCTCTGCGAGATCACCTGGCCGAGTTTGTGTTCGATCACGTAGTTCTCCGCCGCGACGATCTGTGGGAAGCCCTGCACCCCCTCGGTCTCTTCTTCGGGGGTCTCAACGAGCAGGAGGCTCGCCTTTGGGGCCATCGAGTGGGCCCACTCGACGTCGATCGTCGTCTCGCCCGCCCAGCCCGACATTTCGACGTTGCCCGGTTCGAACGGCTTGACCGCGCCCGCCGGCTGGATCACGTTGAAGGTCGGAGGCGCCGGCAGGTGGAAGGCCTTGTCGAACTTCTTGAGGTCCCCCTGGATTGTCGGTGATCCAAACGAGTCGACGATCACGATCGTCTCGCCCTCGCCTTCATCGCCCTGTGCGTAGAGCGCCTTCATGTTGTACGCGGTCTCGACCTGGCTCGGGTCGTAACACGCGATTTCGAATTCCGCTTCGCATTCCGCGGTGGTGGGGGCGCTCGTGCGGTGCAGCAGCACGCGCGGCGCGCCGCGGTTGGCGCGGTAGGCGCTCGAGACCGCTGTGCCGAGGCCCAACATCGTGGCCAGCGCGGCGATCGAGATCACGGCAACTCTGCGGCACAGCCTCATGTGAACCTCCGTGTGGTGGCCGCGCTCGCCGGCCGGTTGTCAGCATCCTGGACATCGGCAGAGGCCCCACGTCGAAGGATCGAGCACACCGACACTCCGACCGCCCCAAGTCGACACAAAGATACACCGCGTATCGATCCGGCGCGTCGCACGCCGGCAGCAGCCTGTCGTGACACGCTTTGCGCGGTTGTGACGCGCCTTTACAACGGCGTTTTGCGGCCTGTACCATTGCGCGATGTCTACAGCGACGCAAACCGCCTCGTCAGGGTTTCCAAGCGAGGAGGGGCTGGGGGCTGAGCCGGGCGGACAGGCGTTGCCGCCGGGGCCGAGGTTGCCGCCGATCGCGCAGACGCTCGCGTGGGGGATCGCGCCAACTTGGCTGACGGATCGCTGCACGCAGCGGCTGGGGGAGACGTTCACCCTCAGGTTTCCCCCACACGGAGCCCCGATCGTTCATCTGAGCAACCCGCAGGACGTGAAGACGCTGCTGACCGCGTCCGAGGACGTTGCGCCTAAGCCCCGGGGCGCCGCCGGGGCGCCGGTATGGGCGCTCGGGCCCAACTCGGTGAGCGTGCTCGCCGGCCCCGAGCACATGCGCCAGCGCAAGCTGCTGCTGCCCCCCTTCCACGGCGAGCACCTGCGTAAGCACGAGGACCTGATCGTCAACGCCACCCGGCGAGTCATGGCCGACTGGCCGCTCGAGCGCCCGATGCGCATGCAGCCACGCTCGCGGCTGATCACGCTCGAGGTGATCATGGGCTCGGTGTTCGGCGTCGAGGCCGAGCGCATGGACGCGATGCAGACGACGATCGTCGCGCTGATGGCGCCCAAACAGATAGTCGCGGGGCTGCGAGCGCTCGTGCAGGGCACCGGCGAGGAGCGCCCGCCGGGCGCGATCGGAGATGGGCTCGACCGCTTGGACGAACAGATCTACGCGGAGATCAGGAACCGGCGCGAACAGAGCGACCTGGAGCAGCGCTCGGACATCATGTCGATGCTGCTGCTCGCGCGCGACGATGACGGCACGCAGTTGACGGACGAAGAGGTGCGCGACGAGCTCGTCACGCTGCTGCTGGCCGGTCACGAGACGACCGCGACCGCGGTGTCGTGGGCGATCGAGCGGTTGGTACGCCACCCCGACAAGCTCGCACGGCTGGTCGCGGAGATCGACGCGCAGCAGGACGGCGGCGGCGATGAGTACCTGACGGCGGTGATCAACGAGACCCTGCGCGTCAGACCGCCGCAGGGCATCGTCGTGCGCAAGCTGGTGCGCGAGCTGCAGATCGGACGGTTTCTGCTGCCGGCCGGTACGACGACGGCGATCTCGGTCTATGCCACCAACCGCAACCCCCGCGTCTATCAGGACCCGACGGCGTTCAAGCCGGAGCGCTTCCTGGAGAGCAGCCCGGAGACCTACTCGTGGGTGCCGTTCGGGGGTGGCATCCGCCGTTGCATCGGGACCTCGCTCGCGCTGATGGAGTCGAAGTTGATCCTGCGCACGATGCTCGCCGAGCTCGAGCCGCGAGTGCGCGACGGCTGGCGCGGGCGCCGCAGCGAGCGCATGCGCTGGTCGCACCGCACGCTCATCCCTGCGGGCGGCGCGACGGTCGTGTGGCGGCGCAGGAGCCCGCGCCGCAGCGTCAACGGCGCGAGCCCGCACTAGCGTCAGCCGCGGCGCTCGCGACCCGCCGGTGGCGAGGCGGGACGTCCCTCGCTTTACAGATCGCGCTCGTAAACGACCATCGAGGTCAACACGCCGACCGTGTCATACAGCGAGCGAGCGGCGCCATTGAACTGCTGCGTGTGCCAGTAGAGCCGCTCGAGGCCGCGCTCGCGGGCGGCGAGCGCAGTCGCGTCGATCAGCTGCCTGCCGGCGTCGCTGCCGCGCGCGGCTCGCGCGACGAACAGGTCCTCGAGGTAGCAGTAGCCCTCGAGTGCCCAGGTTGAGGGGTGCACGATCGAGTGGGCGAAGCCGACGAGCTGACCCTGCGCGTCGACGGCGACGAGTGCGAACATGCCGTTCGTCGCCTCGCACAGGCGATCGAAGGTCGTGCGCGTGATCTGCTCGCTGATGTCAGCCCGATAGAAGCTCAGGTACCCAGCCCACAGCTCGAGCCAGCGCTCGTGGTCCTCGCGGCGAAGCTCACGAATCGTCATGCGCGACATTCTTGCGTGTGGCGCGTCGATCGCGAGCGCTGGCGGATAGGCGCACGCGGCTACGCGCACCGGCGAGCGGGGAGGGCGGTGATCGCGAGCGGGCCGATACGCTCGCGATCGCGGGCATCTCCCCATATCTGCGTTCTCTGCGCGACCGCGTCGGACACGACCTCGTGCTGCTCCCCGCCGTCGCCGTGCTGCCGTGGGATGAGGATGGACGGCTGCTGCTCGTGCGCGAGGCGCAGACCGGACTGTGGCAAACCCGCCGGCGGCGCGATCGAGCCCGATGAAGCGCCCGTCGACGCGGCCGTGCCCGAGGCCGCCGAGGAGACGGGCATCACCATCGCGATCGAGCGTCTGCGAACGGTCCTCGGCGGTCCAAGCTTTCGCCTCACCCACCCGAACGGAGATCTCGTGAGCTACGTGTCGACGCTATCGGGATTGCGGCGTCCTAGAACCCGGGCTGAGCCCGCCGCCCACATGCGTGCTGGGGACGGGCGCAGGCGCGCTCAGGTGAAAAGGCCCGAGCCGACCCAGTCGCCCGGCCCGCGGGCCCCGGGCGGAGCGAAGAAGTAGCCGCCGCCAACGGGGGTGATGTAGTCGGTCATTTCCTCTTCGTTCAGGCGCGCCTGGATCGTCGCGAACTGGCGCTGGATGTCTTGGTTGAAGGCGACGAAGGCGAGGCCTTGGTCGAGGTTGCCGGCTTCGTCGATGCCGCGGTCGTAGTTGTAGCCGCGGCGCAGGATCCGCTGGTTGGCGGTCTGCGGCGTGCGCGGATTGGCCAGCCTGATGTGCGCGTTCAGCGGGATGCGCTTGCCGTGAGGGTCGAGGTCATAGCGGGGGTCCTGGAACTCTTGGGTGCCTCCGAGCGGCGCGCCGGTCGAGCGAACGCGCCCGATCATGTGCTGCTGCTCGAACATCCCGACCCGATCCCAGAACTCGACGTGCATGCGTATCGCGCGCATCACCTGGTAGGTCCCGCCCGCCGTCCACGGCGGCTCGGGCGCCCCGCGGGAGACCCAGATCAGCTCGTCCATCAGGCTCGTGTCGCTCGTGTCCGGGTTCGCGGTTCCGTCTCTGAACGCGAACAGGTTGCGCGGGTTGTTGCGCGGCGTCGGGCCGCGCCTGGCGCTCTGGAAGCCGTCGAGCATCCAGCGGGGCGTCAGGTGACCGACGATCGCCCGCATCAGCTCGCGTGTCGTGTGCACGACGGTGTCCCTCTGCCCGGCGCAGATCGAGACCAGGACGTCGCCGTCGCTGCGCGTTGGATCGAGATCGTCGGTCGGAAAGTTCGGCATTTTTTCAAGGCCGACGGGCTTCAACGCGCGGAGGCCGTAACGCCCGTCGAACAGCGAGGCGCCAAAAGCGATCGTCACGGTCAGCTCGTTGGGCGCGTTCACCGGGCCGAGGATGCCGCAGTCGGGCGGGGGCTCATCGAGCTCCTCGATACCGACGGTCGAGCCCTCGGCCAGCTCCCTCGCCCGCGCGCTCAGGTCCGTCAATGCCGCCACCAGAGTCGAGCGATCGGGCGCGATCGAGTCCAGCGCGACGAACGTCGCGTGCGCCGGTGGCGGGTTCAGGATGCCGGCCTGGTGGGCTCCGTCGAACGGCGTGCGCGTGCCGAGCTGGTCCGACAGCGCGCGTTCGCCCAGCTGTGCCGCGCTCGGCGCCTTGGCGGCCGAGCTCGTGGCGGCCTCCGTCAACGCCCCGCCCGCGGCTCCCAGCGCACCGGCACCGAGCAGCGCCATCGACCCCGTCAGGAACTCTCTTCGGTCGAGCGCGCTCATCAGCCCGCCGGCAACTTCGGTGGCGCACGGTGGATTTCGGTCTCGAGCGTGCCGGGCATCTGATCCAACGCCGACAACGCGCCCGCGACGTAGCCGTTGAGCTGCTCCCGTTCGTAGATGGCCAGCTGTCCGAGGCTGGGATAGCTGCCACGGTGCTTGCTACGGATCGTCGCGAGCAGCCGGCTGAGCATGAGCAGCTCCGTTCTGACTTCGCCCTCGGTGTTTTCGCGCCCGCCAAGGAGCGGTTCGAGGGTGTGAAACAGCTCCTCGGTGGCGGCCAGCCCGGCGGCGGTGCCGAGCACGCCTTGGCGGCTCCATGGCACGTCCATGCCGCTGAGCAGGTCGCGCTGTGCGTCCTCGAGGATCTCGTGCGAGCGCGTGGCGTATTCGAGCGGAGTGATCTTCATCGTCGGGATCAAGCTGCGCAGCGCACGCAGATCCGCCTGCAGCTTCTGGTCGTCGGCGACCAGCGAACGTGGACTTTCCCCCGTCCACAGGCCCATCTCGAGGCGATGCAGCCCAGTGAAGTTGCGATCGGCCGTGCCGCCGGGGAGCCCGCCCGGATTGCCGTCGATCTTCTGGTTCAGTTCGCCGAACAGGCCGTAGACCGCACCGAGGTGCATGTAGTCACTCCAGGTGGTCTCCCACGCGCGCCGCGCGCTTGCGACCTGGTCGGTCTCGAGTGCTCGGCCCAGGGCCGACGCGCCCGCCAGCGCACGCGAGACCCACCGCACCGCATAGATCCTGTATTCGTGCTCCGGGCCGTCGAACTCCCCGGGGGGTATTGGCGAGAGCTCGGAGACCTGTTCGCCGGCGGTGTTCGTGCCGTCGTCCTCGAGGTCTGCGACTTCGGTCCCGTAGCGAGACGCGGGTATGTCGGTGCCGTAGACCTTGGAGAGCCGCCCCGCAAGCGGGTTGGGCTTCGTGTTGCCGGCGAGCTTGACGACCGAGAAGCGCGCCGGCTTGCCCGACTTGCTCGGTGCCAACGCCGCCCCCACGAACATCGCGGCGACCAGGATCCCGACCGCCAGTGAAAGCGACAGTGCCTTCCGGCGACGGGACATGCTGCGCGGCGTCTGTGTCGGGGGCACCGATGGTTTCCGTGAACGAATCGTGTGGCGGTCACGCGATCCGCGACCGTGACCGCGCAAGATATGCCCGCGGCGAGCGGCGCTTGTTACCAGGAGGTTTTCGCGAGAACGACTCTGACCGCCGTCATCCGGGCTCTCCGCAAGCGCCGGTCGCCCCCACGCGAGCAAGCTCACCCACTTCGACTTGGCGCGTTGTAAAAGGAACGTCATTCACTCTCGCCACACGATCCTACGGGGAGTTCGAAAAAAGTGTAAGAAACGTAAACCGGGCGGTCACAGATTCGCAACGGCGGCGCAACCCCCTGGTCACACGCCGCGCACCTCCGGCTGTTGAGGATGCCAGCAGTGCACCCAGACTGGGGGGCCGGGGCGCACGATCGACTGCATGGCCGCCCAACACAAAGCCAAAGGAGAAGGCAACTTGCGCACCGGCAAGAAGTACTTCGCGGCGCTCGCCGCACTACTCGCCGCGGGGGCGGCGACGATCGGCATCTCGATGTCGAGCGCGTCCAACCCTCCAGCGCCGCAGATCGCCGCGCTCACACCAATCCAGCATGTCGTCGTGATCTTCCCGGAGAACATCTCGTTCGACCACTACTTCGGCACGTATCCGTACGCGTCCAACGCTCCGGGCGAACCTGCCTTCCACGCGCTCCCGGGCACTCCCGGCGTCAACGGGCTGAGCAACGGGCTGCTTACAAACAACCCGAACCTCGACAACCCGAAAAGGCTCGGCCGCGCGGAAGCGCTGACGTGTGACCAGAACCACAGCTACACGCCCGAGCAGGAAGCTGACGATGGCGGCTTGATGAACGAGTTCGTTCAGAAGACGACGGGCAGCAGCTGTTCGGAATCCGGTGCGATCAACTCCTCCAAATACGGCCCCAAAGGGATCGTGATGGACTACTACGACGGGAACACCGTCACCGGGCTGTGGAACTACGCCCAGCACTACGCCCTCAACGACAATTCCTACGACAACCAGTTCGGGCCTTCCTCGCCGGGTGCGATCAACCTCATCAGCGGCGACTCCGAAGGTGCGGAAGCCCACGGTGGCTCGACCAGCTCGGTCGTCAACGGCGTGCTGCAGGGGGACGCCGAACCGTACTTCGACCAGTGCAGCAACGCGAGCAGCGCGCTGAGCGCCGAAGGCCTCCCCGGGGGCGTGACGGTGTCGATGACGGGCAAGAACGTTGGCAACCTCATGAACGAAAAGGGCGTCACCTGGGGTTGGTTCCAGGGCGGCTTCGCCCCCTCGGCGACCGAAAACGCGGCCAAAGAAAAACGCGCGGTGTGCAACACGAGCCACAAGAACATCGGTAACGCGACAGTCACCGACTATGTTCAGCACCACGAGCCGTTCGAGTTCTACGAAAGCACCGCGAACCCCGACCACGTCGCCCCGAGCTCGCTCGAACAGGTTGGCTACAGCGACCCGGCCGGCACGAAACTCAGCGAAGCGGTCAACCACCAGTACGACCTGTCCTGGTTCAACCGGGCGGTCACCGAAGGAAACATGCCTCAGGTCTCTTTCCTGAAGCCGCCGGCCTACGAGAACGGGCACGCCGGCAACTCAGACCCGTTGGACGAACAGCGGTTCCTGGTCGAAGAGATCAACACGATCGAGGAGTCGAAATACTGGGCCAACACTGCGATCATCATCGACTATGACGACTCGGACGGCTGGTATGACCACCAGCTCGGGCCGGTCGTCTACCCCTCCAACGACACCAGCGACCAGCTCAACGGCGCCGGCAAATGCGGCACCGTTACAGCTGAAGACCCGGAACACAAGGATCGCTGCGGGGTCGGCCCGAGGTTGCCGCTGATGGTGATCTCGCCGTGGGCCCGCAGCAACTACGTCGACGGCACGTTCACCGTGCAGTCGTCGGTGACCCGTTTCATCGAGGAAAACTGGGGGCTCGCGAAAATCGGCGGCACCTCGGAGGACGCGACCTCGGGCACGCTCGACAACATGTTCGACTTCTCGAGGAGCGACAACCGCGCGCCGGCGATCATTCTCAACAGCGAAACAGGCGAGATAGAACACGAAATTCCATCGCCGGAAAACGAAATCCGCGAAGGCAAAGAAGGCAAAGAAGGTAAAGAAGGGCCAGCCGGCGCAGAAGGTAAAGAAGGCACAGCCGGGAAAGAAGGCACACCCGGTAAAGAAGGGTCTGCAGGGCCTGCCGGGAGCGAAGGGCCGGCCGGCAAAGAAGGGCCTGCCGGGCCGCAAGGCAAAGAAGGAAAAGCCGGCCCCGCCGGGCCGCAGGGACCGGAAGGTCAGCTGGGAAAGATCACGTGTACCCACACGGGTAAGCACTACGCGGGCCTGGAGATCCAGTGTGTCGCCTCGGCGTCCACCGCGAGCGTGCACAAGGACAGGAGAGCGATCGTCACGCTCGTCCGTGATCACAGGGTCGTGGCGCGGGGGGTTGGCATCTTCGGCTCGAAGATCGCGCTGAAGTACCGTGGCCACCTCAGCGGTCGCTACACGATGTTCGTCGAGATCCCCGGTGTGACGACGTTCTCGCGGGTGGTGCGCCTCGGCTAGGAGTGGAGGCTGGTAGGCAGCCAGCAGGCAGCAGCCAAGCCGGGCGCAGTCGAGCCCGGCCGATCGAGAGGTGCAGCGGGGGCGTCCGGGGGGCGCCCTCGCTGTGGTCATGGCCCTTTACAGTGGCCACTCGTGCACCCCGTGCAGTGGCTCAGGCAGCGCGATCGCGACCTTGTCGCGCTGCGGCGTGCTGGGCGCGCGGCGATCGTGATGCCGGCGATGTTCGCGTTGGGCGAGGAGGTGATCGGCAATCCCGACGTCGCGACGTTCGCGGCTTTTGGCTCGTTTGCGCTGCTCTTGCTGGTGGACTTCGGCGGCCCGATGCGCCACCGGCTGCAGTCCGAGGCTGCGCTCGCGCTCGTCGGTTGCGTGTTCGTGTGTCTCGGCACGCTCGTTTCCCAGAGCGTGTGGCTCGCCACCGCTGCGATGGCGGTCGTCGGCTTCGGGGTGATCTTTGCCGGCGTGGTCAGCTCCGTGCTGGCGGGGGCGACGACGTCATTGTTGCTCGCGTTCATACTGCCGGCGTCGCTCGCCGGCCCGGCTTCGGCGGTGCCCGATCGCCTCGCAGGCTGGGCGATGGCTTCAGGCGCGGCGCTGCTCGCGGTGGGGCTGTTGTGGCCGGCGCCAGCGCGAGAGCCGCTGCGCTCGGCTGCGGCGCGCGCCTGTCGAGCACTGGCGGAGAGGTTGCGTGCTGATGTCGCGCAGGTGAGAGATGACGGGAAGGCGTCGCTCAGCGGCGAGCTCGAACGTAGCGTCGCGTGCGCCGACGAAGCTGTCCTCGCGTTGCAGCGCGAGTTTCTCGCCACGCCATATCGACCAACCGGCCTGAGTACCTCGGCGCGGACGATCGTACGCCTGGTCGACGAGGTCGATTGGTTGAGCGCGATCGTCGTCGCGTCCGAAACAACGACGGAAGCTACTCTCGATGGCCCGGCGTGGACGGTCAAGCTGCGAGCGGCCACGGTGCTCGAGCTAGGCGCAGGCCTGCTCGAAACGATGGGCGGCGACTGTGCCGCGCTGCACGCGGCGATGACCGAGCTGGACCACGCTCTGCGCGCGACGGAGGAGAGCGCGACGAGCGAGCTGCCGGTGAGCCGTGTGCACGCCGACGCCGACGCACAGCTGGCGCGAGGCGAGGTGACTGCCTTCGTCACGTCGCTCGATCCGAGCTTTCGCGCACAGGAGCTCGCGTTCGCGGTGTCACTGATCGCGCACAACGTCGATTTGACCGCGGCCGCCGAGCGACGCGGCTTCCTTGAACGGGTCCTCGGACGTCAGCCTCAAGGCTTGGCGGGGAGGCTGTCCGCTGCGCAGGAGCGGGCGACGGCGCACGTGGATCGAAACTCGGTGTGGCTGCACAACAGCGTGCGCGGTGCCGTCGGGCTGGCGCTGGCCGTGTTCGTCGCCAACCGGTTGGGGGTGCAGCACTCGTTCTGGGTGGTGTTGGGCACGCTGTCGGTGCTGCGCTCGAACGCGCTCAGCACCGGGCAGAACGTCGTCCGTGGGCTCGCGGGCACGGTCGTCGGTTTCATCGTCGGCGCCGCGATCCTCGCCGTGATCGGCACCAATGCGACGTTGCTGTGGTTCCTGTTGCCGCCGGTGATCCTCCTCGCCGGCGTCGCGCCGGCGGTGATCTCCTTTGCAGCCGGTCAGGCCGCGTTCACGTTGACGATCGTGTTCCTGTTCAACATCATCCAGCCGACCGGCTGGCGCGTCGGTCTGCTGCGTGTCGAGGACGTCGCGCTCGGATGCGCGGTGAGTCTCATCGTCGGGCTCCTGTTCTGGCCCCGCGGCGCCGGGGCGGCGCTGCGCCGCGCGCTGGCTGACGCGTACGCGGGGAGCGCCGACTATCTCGCCAGCGCTGTCGAGTTCGGCATGCTGCGCTGTGATTCGGGCGCGAGCACCTCCGTGGAGCCGGCGCGCGACGGCGCCCGTGCGGCCGCCGCGGGGCGGCGGTTGGACGACGCCTTTCGCAGCTATCTCGCCGAGCGGGGCGCCAAGCCGGTTCTGCTCGCCGATGTCACGAGCCTCGTCGCCGGAGTCGGCGGCGTTCGCCTCGTGGCAGACGCGGTGCTCGATCTGTGGCAACGCGAGGATGGCTCGGCGGCGGGCGACCGCTCAGCGGCCCGTGGCGAGCTGCTGAACGCGAGCACGCGGGTGAAGGTCTGGTACGAGGACTTCGCCGCGAGTCTCCGCGACGGGCGCGAGCCCCGCACGCCGCTCGAGCGCGACAAGGATGCCGATCGGCGCCTCGTGGATGCTGTGCGTCACGACCTGCACGGCGCGGATGGCAAGGCCACCGGGACCGCCGTCAGGATGATCTGGACGGGAGACCACCTCGATGCGGTACGCCGCCTGCAACGAGTGATCGTCGAGCCGCTGCGCGGCGATCATGCGCAGGACTCGAAGTCCCCGCATGACCGCCGCGCAGCGCGCGCTTAGATGGTGGTGTTGATCTCCACCGGTTCTTCGTTGGTGGTGGCGAGAGCCGCAGCCAGGCGCGCGAACGTGCAGTCGACGAGCGCGAGCCCGCTCAACTCGTCAGCCGGGGCGCTCGGCTGACGAGCTCGAGCCCGTCAACTGACCAGCACGGGCCGTTCGAAGGAGGCCGCTTCGGGGATGACGAGCCCGGCCTCGGTCTGGAACCACTGTTCGAGCAGCGAGCAGTACATACCGCGATAGTCCGAGGTACGGATCAGGTTTTCGTTTTCGTCGAGGTTGCTCAGACCGGGGAACTCGCCGACCATCTTGCCCGCCGCTCGGGTCCCGATCAGGAAGGCGAGGCCACCGGCGCCGTGGTCGGTGCCGGAGCCGTTTTCTCGCGGCCGGCGGCCGAACTCAGACCACAGCTGGACGAGCACACGCTGATCCAGTCCGCGCGCTTCGAGGTCGCGCTGAAAGGCGACGAGCGCGGGGATCGTCTGTTCGAGGTTGGTGCTCAGGGTGTCGACCTCGCTGGCGTGCGTGTCGTAGGAGCCGACGGCGTTCAACGACACGCATTTGATCGGCATGCCCGTGTGCAGCATCGCCGCGAGCACCGCGAGCCGTTCGCCGAATTCGCCCGACGGGTAGGTGACGGACGAGTGGTCACCGGTTGCTTTCTCGGACGCGACGAAGTTCGCCATCTCCTCGAGCACGAGGCTCGTGTCGTAGGAGGCGCTGCGTGCCTCCGCGTACGCTGGAGAAGGCGCGGCGAGTGCGCCGAGCGCGCCGAAGGTCTCGAGCGCCGGCGCGGTGAGCGGTTCGCCGAGGCCGTAGGCCCACATCGTGTAGTTGGCCGGCGAGGAGACCGCGGCGACGGGCATGCTCGCCGTCGCGAGCGCGGGAGCCAGCGAGTCGTCCAATGAAAGCCCCTGCAGCGGGTTGCCGGCTTCGCCGGCAAGGTCGAGGTAGCGCCCCATCCATCCGGTGCGCGCGTTGGCGTCGAGTTGGCCGACCTCCCAGTAGTGGCGGCTTGTGAAGTGACTCTCTTCCGAGGGCTCGTAGCCGATCGCCGGGAACACCGTGACCTTGCCCTCTGCGTGCAGTTCGGCGAGACCGCCGGCGGCGGGATGCCACATCAGCGTCTCGTCCTCGCTGAAGACCTCCCCGGAGCCTTCCTCGAGACCAAGCACCGGTCGCAGTTCTTTGTACTTCGCTTCGCGCACCGGGGCCAGCACCGACAGCGCGTCCCAGCCGCCTTCCATGAAGATCGATACCAGCACCGGGTCGTTCGGGCCGCCGGCGGCCGAGGCCTGGGCGATTCCCTCTTCGAAGTGCCGCGGGCTGAGCATCGAGGCCCCATACACGGAGATCGCGGCGCCCGCCGTGCGCAGCAGAAAGGTGCGCCGGTCCATGCCGGTCCCGGCCGGCAGCGGCATTCCCGGCTCGATCTGCGGCAGGCCCTTTCCGGCGATCGCGACCCCGCGACGCAGCAACTGCGAGCGGGTGAAGTCCTGGCACGAGCAGCTCTTGGCCATCCTCAGCGCTCCCTGTCCTTGAGTCTCCTCGGTCTCGGCATCTTCAGCTGACCTGCATATCGGGAGAGGTTGCGATCAGCATTCGCAGTGCGTTCTGGCGCATCGCCCGGTAGGGGCTCTCCTCCCACTTGGCGAGGGGCCCTTTCAGGCACGTCTTCGCGAAGGCGGCGATGCACTGCTCGGATTCCGAGGAGAGCGCCGGGTTCGCCCAATAGGCGAGCGCGCTCGACAGTGCCGCTTCGGCGTCCTCGCTCG
Organism: uncultured Solirubrobacteraceae bacterium; assembly: GCA_963759265.1. Classification (GTDB taxonomy): domain Bacteria; phylum Actinomycetota; class Thermoleophilia; order Solirubrobacterales; family Solirubrobacteraceae; genus Palsa-744. Next base: position 620,413 of record CAVWYR010000002.1, on the reverse strand, counting down.
CGCTGTACACGGGTTCCCCCGTCGCCGGCCACGGGTTCGGGTAGCTCTTAGCCGTCACGTAGCTGGCGATTTCCCAGCGCGCCCTCGTGGTCGAGGTATCAAGCCAACGGGTGAAGTCCCAGCCGGAGACGTTGGGCGGATAGAACAGCTGCTGGCCGGCGTTGGCCGAGAGCCACGCCCACGCGGTCGTGTCGATCGGGCGCGAGATCGAGCGCAGCAGGCCGGCGTTGTAGACGACCGGCGGCGTCACGAGCTCTGCGCCTTCGTAGAAGTCCGGGTGCTGGAGGATCGCCTCCAGCACCGCTCGGATGCTGTAGCCGGAGCTCGTGTAGGTGGCCTGCAACGAGGCGAGCGTGGCTTCGGAGGGTTCGCCGGCGATGAAGTAGCCCCACAGCTTGGTGACGAAGAACGAGGCGTGCAGCGGGTGGGTCACGCACAGGCGCACGGCGTCTTCGTAGTTCCAGTTGCCGGTCTGTCCGAACACCGTCTTCTTGCCGGTGTCGTGGTAGCGCGGGTCGAAGCGGAAGTCATAGCTGCCGAGCTCTTCCGACCATTCGTTGCGCCAGCCGGTCAGCGATCGCGCTATTTCCCGCACGTCGTCCTCGCTGTATGCACCGCGATCGGCGCCGAGCGAGAAGAGCTCCATCATCTCGCGCGCGTAGTTCTCGTTCGGGTCCCACTTGTTGTTGGATGTTCCGTTGAGGAACAGCAGCATCGCGGGGTTCGTCGTGACCGCGAGAAACAGCTCGTTGAAGCTCCCAAGCGCCATCGAGCGGAGCAGGTTGTTCTGTTCGAGCATCAGCGACTGGCTGTTCACCTGCGCGTTCGAGGTCGCGAACCAGTCGTGCAGGACGAACGTCATTCGCTCGACCAGCTGTTGGTCGGAGCGCACCATCCGATCGAGCCACCAGCAGTGGTCATCGCCCCAGACGGTGTCGGGTTCGAGCGCCTTGCCTTCTTCGTTGACCGGTTCGGGGCCTAGAAGCGTCGCGGGCCCGGATGGGCGCGTGAGGCCGAAGACGGCCGCTTCCAGCGGTTGGCCGACGAGCGCCTCGGCCTGCCCGGGAGCCGGGCCGAACCCGGCCCGCCAAAGCAGTCGCTGGGCCTGAGCGAGCGTCATCGGCTGAGAGCCGGCCGAGAGCACAGGTGAGGGGGAGGGCGCCGGCGGCGAGCTTGGCGCCAGCACCGGCGAGACGCCGAGCGTGCCAGCCGTCTGCGCGGGCGCCGAGCGCGAAGCGTGCTTGTGATGCTTGTGCCTTCGCTTGTGGTGCTTTCTGTGCTTGGCGCGCACGTCGCTGTGGTCGCGCTGCTCGCTGCGCCCGGCTAGCGAGCGAGTTGCCTGTCCAGCGCGCTTCTTCGTCGTCACGAAGCCCCTATCGTCCGGTCGGTGCCGCGCGCTCGAAGCGTGTGCAGGCTCGAGCACTACGACTGTCTCGACCAGCTTGCCCCAGGGCAGCCGCGCCGCGGGGCAGCATCGACGGATGTCCTACATCGCTGGCGACGGCGCACGCGGCCTCATCCCGGCTCCTCGCCACGAGGGGCGAACGGCGGCGTCAATCCAAGATGATCGCGCGCATCACGTGCTCATCGGGCAGCTTCTCGAGGATCGCGCGCAAGACCTCGCGCTCGTCTGCCTGCTCGCGCTGAAGGTCGTTGAGCAGCAGCTTGACGGCGCTGTGCGTGATCTTCATCTGCTGGGGCGTGAGCGAGACGGTCACCGTTCCGTGCTCGTCTGGCGCTTGCTCGAGGCCGGTGATGACCTCACGTGCAAGCCGGCGGATTTGCGGCTCGTGTGCCTCATCGGAGATCAGCAGCCGCAGTGCGCTCGCCGCGACCGGCACCTCGGGGCCGTCGAGAAACAGGTGGTAGGGGGGCTCGGGCTCCTCGCTGGCGCTGCTCATCGGCCCCAGGTTACCGGTGAGGCAGGGCAGGCAGGCGCGCGGGTGCCGAGGGCGCTCAGTCGGTGGTGACGGCGGCGCGCGCTTGCGCGCGCTCGCGCTGAAGTCGCACGACCCTGCCGCCGGCGGCGCTCAGCAGCATGCCGGCAATCGCGGTGATCACGGCTAGAAACGGCGGGAAGCTGCCAAGCGAGACTTTGGCGTGGGTGCCGACGATCGCGTGGGTGATCAGCAGTGCGGCCCCGTAGATCGCACCGGAGACGAGACCGCGGTCGGCGCCGCCCCACCCGTCCTGGTGCTCGAAGCCGGCGATGAAGCCGCCGATCGCCGCGAGCGCGGCGAATCCCCAGTAGGCGCCGACGGACGCGCCAATCAAGACTCCCGCGATCACCCCGAAGATCGCAGGCACGACTCCGCCCGAGACGATCTGCACGGGGCGTGGCTGATCTCGAAACAGCTTCGGGTCGTACATGCTTCCCCTTCTCCAGAGTTTCCCCCTCGAACCCTACCGCGCGGTCTGGCGCCGTGGCTTCGCTCTCGCCCCCAGGGCGCTTGCGGTCCAGCTCGAACGATCGCCGCGACGCTCTCCTAACCTTGGGTGAGCGATGGCGAGCAAACCCCCACCTATACGCCTCTCGGTCCTTGACCAGTCGCCGATCTCGCAGGGCTCGACGGGCGCGCAAGCGCTCGCGAACACGCTCGACCTCGCGCGTCTCGCCGACCGCCTCGGCTATGTGCGCTACTGGGTGGCCGAGCACCACGGTGGGCCGATGCTCGCGGGACCGAGCCCCGAGGCGCTGATCGGGCCGATCGCGGCGGCGACCAGCAGCATCCGCGTCGGCAGCGGTGGCGTGATGCTGCCCCACTACAGCCCGCTGAAGGTGGCCGAGACGTTCAGCGTGCTCGCGGGGCTGTTCCCAGGTCGCATCGACCTCGGCCTCGGGCGCGCCGCGGGAACGGACCCGATGACGACCTTCGCGCTGCAGCGCGACCGCCGCCAGGCCGCTCCCGATGACTTCCCCCAGCAGCTGGTCGAGCTGCTCGGCTATCTCGATGACACGCTGCCGGCCGATCACCCGTTTGCGCGCCTGGCAAAGACGCTGCCCGGACGCCCCGAGCGCCCTGAGCCGTGGCTGTTGGGCTCCTCGCAGGACAGCGCGCTGTGGGCGGCGGAGCTGGGCCTGCCGTACGCGTTCGCCGACTTCATAAACCCCCGTGGCGCCGAGATCGCGGCGCTATATCGAGAGCGCTTCGCCGAACACGAACACGCGGGAGCGCACCCGCGCACGGCGGTCGCGGTATGGGTCATCTGCGCCGAGGACGACGAGCAGGCGCAGCGGCTGGCGGCGAGCGGGCGCATGACCTTCACGCTCCTGCGCCGCGGCCAGCTGATCGCGGTACCGCCGCCAGAGCAGGCGCTGCGGTTCCTGGAACTCGACGACCGCAGTGGGCAGCCGCGCTCGGAGCGGCGCGCGGTCGTGGGCTCGCCCGAGACGGTGCGCGCGCAGCTGCAGGAGGTCATCGCCAGCTACGGCGCGGAAGAGGTGATCGTCGTCAGCATCACCTACGAGCACGCGACTCGCCGTCGCTCTTACGAGCTGCTCGCGGAGATGTTCGAGCTCTAAGCGCTTCCTCGGGCCGCTCCTCGGCCGCGTCGTTGCGCACGGCGCGGAGCACCCTCTGGCGAAGTCCGCGGGGCGCCGCTTGCGGCGACGCGGTCGACTCACCAGCTCGGCGCGTGCGACGCGGCCGAAAACGAAGCATGCAGGACATCTAGTTGCTTAACGCACACGAGGTGTCTGCGGATCACGCGTGCCAAAGCCGACCTGGTCGAAGTGTGCTGGCATTTCGCGATCGGTGATCCGGATCGGCAAGGGCCGCGTAGTCACACAAAACGAAGGTCGCAGCGTTAGAGCAGCTGCGGCCCACCATGGAGAACCCCAGATCGGAGAAACGATGAGTTACGAGATCAACCTCGATGAGATCGACGCCGACGGCGCCGTTCGCGAAGCCGCGGATGCGGTATCCGGCGACACACGCCTCAGCTTCCTGAAGAAGGCCGGCGTCGCGGGAGGCGCTCTGGTGAGCGGCGGAGCGGTGCTCTCAGCGCTAGCTCCGAATGCGTTTGCCGGGCCAGCCGGGCGTCCGCCGACGAAGTTCGGCAAGGGTGACATCGGCATCCTCAACTACGCGCTCACGCTGGAGTACCTGGAGGCTGCGTTCTACAACGGGGCGACGGCGGCAAACCTGGCGCTGAGCTCGCAGACGGCAGCGTTCCTGAAGGTCGTCACGAGGGACGAGAACGCGCATGTGGCGTTCCTCAAAAAGGCTCTCGGGCGCAAAGCCGTAACCTCGCCGGAATTTGAATTCGGAGAAGCGAACAAAAACGTCGAAAAGTTCATGGCGACGGCGTACGTGCTCGAGAACACGGGAGTTCACGCATATCTCGGACAGGCCCCCAACATCCAGTCTCCTGAATACCTGAAGGCGGCTGGGTCGATCCTGACGATCGAGGCGCGCCACGCCTCGGTCATCGGTCTGCTCAACGAAGTCGAGGGCAACGACATCGCACCCGAAGGCCCGTTCGATGTCCCGTATCCGGCCGGCAAGGTGCTCGCCGCTGTGAAGGGCACCGGCTTCATCAAGGAATAGCCAGACCGGCCAGGGCGAGAAGTAGGTAAGCACAGGCATGGCGTCGTCTCGCGGCAGCTCGCGGCAGTGTCGCGAGGCGACGTCCAACAGTTACGAAGCGGAGGTCAGAAAGATGTCAAGCCCAACGAGTGAGGAGTCGGCACCGCAGCCTGCCGGGATCGTCGAGCGCCTGGTGCGCGACGATGTCGACCGCAAGCGGTTCCTGAGAATGGCAGGCGGTGCGGGTGCAACGAGCTTCGGCGCGTTCGTGTTGGCGGCGTGCGGCGCCAGCAGCACGAAAACCGCTCCTACCGTCGCCACGTCGGCGACGACGAGCACGAGCACTCCGAGCGCGAGCGGCGACATCGCAATCCTCAACTACGCGCTCACCCTGGAGTACCTCGAGCGCGAATTCTACGCCAACGTCATCGCGTCTGGCTTGTTCACGGGCAAGGTCGCCGGCCTGATCAAGGATTTCGGCAGCCAGGAGGCTACGCACGTCGAAGCGCTGAAAGGCGCCGTGTCGAAAATGGGCGGGACTCCGGCGGCCAACCCGAACGGGAAATTCCCGATCACAAGCGCGACGCAGGTTGCAGAACTGGCGTACTCGGTCGAGAACCTCGGCGCGGCGGCGTACCTCGGACAGGCGCCGAACATCCAGAGCCCGGAAGTGCTCGCGACGGCGCTCGCGATCCATTCGGTCGAGGCACGCCACGCGGCGACGCTCGGGACGCTCGTCAAGAAGTCGCTAACCCCGGATGGCGCGTTCGCCAAGCCGGAGGACATGTCAATGGTGCTGGCGGCGGTCAAGCCGTTCGTGGCCTGATCGCAGTTGAGAAAAGGAGCTGAGCAACGATGTCCAACCAGATATCTACCGCCTCGCGACCGTCACACCCGGCCACCCCCGGGCTGGCGGACCTCGAGGTCAGCGGCATTACCCGCTCGAGTTTCCTGCTGCGCGGCGCGCTCGCCGCCGGGGCCGTCTACGGCGTCGGCGCTGTAACGCCGTTCGTCTCGCAGGCACTCGCCGAAACGGGAGGCGGAGATGTTGAGATCCTCAACTTCGCGCTCACGTTGGAGTACCTAGAGTCCTACTTCTACAACGTCAAGGGCAAGGAAATCGCGCTAAGTGGCGCGGCGAAGTCCTACGCGACGATGTTCGGTGAACAGGAGCAGGATCACGTAAAGACGCTCACCTCGACGATCGAATCGCTCGGTGGCAAGCCGGTTGCGAAACCGACGTTCGTGATACCCGCGAACAACCAGAGCACGTTCATGGCGCTCGCGTCGGTGCTCGAGAACACCGGTGTCGGCGCCTACAACGGCGCCGCGCCGTCGTTGCAGAGCAAGCAGGTGCTCGCAGCGGCGGGGAGCATCGTCCAGATCGAGGCGCGTCACGCGGCGGCGATCAACCTGCTGCTCGGCAAGAGCCCTACCCCAACCCAGGGTTTCGACGTGCCGCTGAGCAAAGCGCAGGTGCTCGCGAGGATCAAGCCGCTGATCAAGGCGTAGCGGCGCGCAGGCTCCGTCCGCGGTCCCGTCAATGCGGCGGTGATCCGAGCCCGGGCTCGCCGCGTAGTACCAGGCAAGCATCGTCCCGTCCCGACCGGAGCGGGCATCGAGAAATTTCCAACCTCAGGAGGAACCAACGATCATGGGACTTGACAACCCAATCCACATAGCCTTTCTGCTGATTTTGCTGCTGCTCGTGTTCGGCGCCAAGCGCCTCCCCGAGATGGGCAGGTCGCTCGGAGACGGCATGCGCGGCTTCAAGGACGCGCTCGGCGGAGACGCCGCACACGCCGCCGCACCGCCGGCCGCCGCCCAGCCGCTCGCCCAGCCGGCGCTGCAAGCACAGCAGGAGACCCCCGCGGCCGCCGCCGCCGCGGTGTCCACCGGCGTCCCGGCAGCGATCCACGATGCCTCCGTCCCCGTCCAGGCGATCGCCGCTCAACAGCCCCTCCAGGAGAAGCTCTCCGCTTAGCGGAGGGCTTCAGCGCGAGCGTCTCGTGCACAGACCGAGCAACGGACCGGCGGAGAGATCATGGCAGTCGCAGTAGGCAGCATCGGACACGAAGACCGCGTCAGCGTGGTCGACCATCTGGAGGAGCTGCGCGCTCGCCTGATCGTGTGCCTGGCCGTGGTCGCGGTCGCGTTCGGGTTTTGCTACTGGCAAAACAACGCGCTGCTGAACATCGTCAACGCGCCGCTCGCGCACCAGACGCAGAAACAGGTAAGGGCCGGCAACGGTCCGTTGGGCTCGACGTACACGGTGCAGCAGAGCGCGCGCACGGTGGCCACGCAGTTGCGGGTCGTAGTGAACGCGCTCGAGCAGCCGGGCAGCGGCGCGTCGGCGGCGACGAAGGCTTCGCTCGCGCAAGTCACCCCGGAGCTGAACGGCGCGATCAAGCACCTCTCGGCGCCTCCACAGGGCAACAAGCCGGTGACACTGGGGATCGGCGAGCCGTTCACGACGACGATCGGCATCGCGTTCATCTTCGCGATGATCCTGTCGCTGCCGATCATCCTCTACGAGCTCTACGGCTTTCTGCTGCCCGCGTTCAGCCCGGAGCAGCGGCGCGTCGCCACGCCGCTGATGCTCGCGATCCCGTTCCTGTTCGTGACCGGTGTGCTGTTCGGCTACTTCGTGGTGCTCCCCGCAGCTGTGCGCTTCTTTCAGAACTTCAACAGCGGCGAGTTCAACGTGCTCGTGCAGGCGAACCAGTACTACCACTTCGCCGCGGTCGTGCTGCTCGCGATGGGCCTCGTCTTCCAGGTGCCGGTTGGCGTGCTCGCGGCGACCCGCGCGGGGATCGTCACGACCAAGCAGCTTCGCCACAATCGCCGCTACGCGATGCTCGCATGCGGCGCGGTCGCCGCATTCCTCCCGGGCGACGCGATCACGCTGCTGCTCGAGACGGTTCCGCTGTATCTGCTGTTCGAGCTGAGCGTGCTGATCGCGAGGGTCATCGAGCATCGCGAGTCCCGTCGAGCGCTGCGCGATGCGCTTTGACGGCGCTCATCGGCGGCCGCGACGGACGCGGCCAGGGCTGCGAGCGAGTCCGAGTGATCCAAAAGCGGGTGCAGGGCGTAACAATCAACGGCATGTTCAATCCGTTGCGTCCAGCTGGTGGGAGCGGCTCGAGCGAGCGACTGCGGGTGCTCGCCGACGAGGAGCTGATGCAGCTGGTCTACCGGAGCAGCGCGGACGCGTTCGAGGTGATCTATGACCGCCACGCCGACGCGGCGTTCTCGCTCGCGTATCGCATCTGCTCCCAGCGCTCGCTCGCCGAGGACGTTGTGCAGGAGGCGTTCCTGTCGCTGTGGCACAGCCGCACGCGCTATGACCGCGCCCGCGGCAGCGTGCGCACGTGGCTGCTCGGGATCGTCCACAACCGCGGCATCGACGCGCTGCGTCGTCGGGCGGTGCGCGACCGCGGGCAGGTGTACGAGGAGGGCGTGCAGGAGCGCGTGGCCGCGCCCGAGCGCACCGACCTGGACGTCGCTCGCCGCGAGGAGGCGCGCGAAATACGGGACGCGCTCGATGAGCTCCCCGACGAGCAGAGTCGCGTGATCGAGCTGGCGTTCTTCGGCGGGCTGACGCACGTGCAGATCGCGTCGATGCTGAACACACCCGTTGGCACGGTCAAGGGACGGATGCGCCTGGGCCTTGCGAAGATGCGCATGTCGCTGGGAGATCCCACGGAGATGGTGCAGTGAGCGTCGAGGATTCCGACATCGACCCGCGCACATGCGGTGATAGCGCCGCGTCGTATGTGCTGGGCGCGCTGACCGAGCCCGAGCACGAGGCCTTTCGCGTGCACCTCGAGTCCTGCGCGGTATGCCGCGAGGAGGTCGCCGCGCTGCAGGTCGTCGTCAGCGCGCTGCCGTCCGCGGCGCCCCAGGTGAGCGCGCCGCCGGCGCTCAAGCAGCGCGTGATGGCGAGCGTGCGCGAGGAGGCCGCGCGAGGCACCGCGGGCGGGCTCGAAGGGGCTGCGAGCGGCGCCGCTCGCGAGCCGGCTCCCCGCTCGCGCCGGCGCCCGCTCGCCTCCGTGCGCTGGGGTCCCGCGCTCGCGTCGGGCGGGGCGCTCGCGGCCGTGGTGGCGGTGCTCGTGATCGCGCTCTCGGCAGGCGGCGCCGGCACGCGCGTGATCCAAGCGCAAGCGCCGACGGGCGCTGATGTATCGCTGCGCGTCACTGGCGGCCACGCGCAGCTGGACATCTCGGGCATGCCGCAGACGCCGCCTCAGCGCGTGTACGAGGTATGGGTGAAACGATCGGGTGGGGCCGAACCGACAGATGCCCTCTTCACGGTGACCGCGAAAGGCGACGCGACGGTGGGTGTACCCGGCAGCGTCGCCGGCGTGAAGCTCGTGATGGTGACCTCCGAGCCGCTCGGCGGCACCAAGGTCCCGACGAGCTCGCCGGTGATCGTCGCCGACCTGAGCTGAGCGCGTTCAGCGCGTCGTTGTCTGCAGGAACGAGGTGATCGCCTGTGCGAGCGCGCGTGCTGCCAGCTCTTGAAAGGACGGGCGCACGAGCAGTGCCGCGTCGGTGGCGTTGCGCATGTTGCCGCACTCGATCAGCACCTTCGGGACCGTCGTGAGGTTCAGCCCAGCGAGGTTGTCGCGGTAGGAGATGCCGTCGCTGCCGTCATAATCGCTCACCGGCATCCCCGTCAGGTGGTGGTAGCGCTCGAGCAGCAGGCGCCCGAACGCCCGGGAGGCGCCGATGACCCGATCGTTGATGCCGTCGGCGACCGGCTCGAGGATGGCGAAGCCTCGCCCGCCCGGTGGGCCACCGTCGGCGTGGATGTCGATTGCGACGTTCGCCTGTGCGCTGTCGATGATTTGCGAGCGCCGGCTGACGCACGGACCGACGCCGTCGTTGCTGTCGCGTGTGAGTACGACCTTCGCGCCCTCCGCCCGCAGATCTTTGGCCAGGTACTCGGCGACGTTGAAGTTGAACTGCGCCTCGGTGTAGCCGCCGTCGGTTTCGGTGCCGGTGGTGTCGCACGCCTCCTGTTCGCGCCCGTTCCAGATGAGGTGGTCGATATACCCTGGATCCGTGTGGTTGCGGCCGTTGTGCCCGGGGTCGATTCCGACGACCTTGCCAGCGAGCGCAAGCGAAGCGCCCATCGGCACCGGTCTCGCGTTCGGGACCCTGGCGGCGCTCGCACCGGTACCGGCGAACGCGACGCCGGCGAGCAACGACGCGGCGAGCGTGAAGGTGGCGATGGCGTGCATCGCGGGCATCGCCGTCCGGGTCCGTTCCGGCCCACGTCTCACTGCTCGGGCCGGCAAACGACCAGTAGCTCGTGCTCGGCTATGACGACGCTGTCGCCGCTGTGCAGCTGGCGCCCGCGGCGCGACTCGCGCTCGCCGTTGACCAGCGCCGGCTCGCTCGCCAGCAGCTCCTTGACCTCGCTGCCACTGTCGACGACGCCGGCGAGCTTGAGCAGCTGGCCGAGCCTGATCGTCTCACCGTGAATCGCTATCTCGCTTGCCACCACCCGCGAATCTAGCTCGAATCCGAGCTCGACTCCATCTGGTAACAACTGCGGGCGCGAGTGCGATACGGTGGAGTTCAATGGGAGAGCGCAGCGGCTTTGCACCGGGGACCTTCTGCTGGAGCGAACTCGCGACCGGCGACCAGGGGGCGGCGAAGGAGTTCTACGCGGGCCTGTTCGGCTGGGTCGCCGATGACCGACCGCTCGAAGGTGACATGTACTACTCGATGCAGGTCCACCGCGGCAAGCCGGTCGCCGCGATTGCGATGCAGCCCCAGCAGCAGCGCGACGCGGGCGTGCCGCCGCTGTGGAACTCCTACGTGTGGGTGGACGATGCGGACGCGGTGCTCGAGCGCGCGAAGGGGCTCGGCGCGGCGGTGCACGCTCCGGCGTTCGATGTGCTGACGGCGGGGCGTATGGCCGTGATCCAGGATCCGCAGGGCGCGTACTTCATGCTCTGGCAGCCGCGCGACCATCGCGGCGCGGGACTCGTCAACGCGCCTGGCGCGCTCGTGTGGAACGAGCTGCAGTCGCCAGACCCCGACGCGTCAGCGTCGTTCTACGGCGATCTGTTCGGCTGGGAGATCGAGCAGTTCCCGGGGATGCAGGAACGCTATCTGGCGATCCGCAACGCGGGCGCGAACAACGGCGGCATCCGCGATCTGACGCCGCCGACGCCACCGAGCTGGCTGGTGTACTTCGGCGTCGAGGACATCGACCTGGCACTGGCCACCGTCGATCAGCTGGGCGGCAGCACGCTCGCGGGGCCGATCGACATCGAGCGTGCGAAGATCGCGGTCGTTGCAGATCCGCAGGGCGCGGTGTTTGCGCTCTACGCGGGTCTGCTGGACGACTAGCGCGCGCTTCGCTGGCGCTCTTCGTCGAGGGCGTGCTTGAGGGCCTCGTCGAAGGACAGCGTCGCGATCTCGAATGGCTGGGCGCCGGAGGGATCGGTGACGATCGTCTCGGTCGTGAGTCCTTCGACGAGCGGGCGCGCGACGTTGGTGTCGACAGGCGTGACCAGCCCGAGCCACAGGGCCGACAGCCGCGGCGTGATGAACGGGACCGGGAGCTTCGGCCGCTCGCGCACGCCCATCGCGCTGGCCATGCGGTCGAGCATGTCTCCATATGCGAGCACGTCGGGCCCGCCGATCTGAACCTCGCGCCCGCGCGACTCAGCTATTTCGGGTGCGCGCCGCAGGTACTCGACGACGTCTTCGATCGCGATCGGCTGAGTGGCGATGCGCAGCCAGCTGGGCGCGATCATCACGGGCAGTCGTTTTACTAGGTAGCGCAGCGTGCGGTAGGACTCGCTGGCGGCGCCGACGACCATCGCCGCACGGAAATAGGTCAGCGCCGGCCCTTCCGCGCCGAGCGCGAGCGCGGTCTCGTGTCTACTGCTCAGGTGCTTCGATGCGCTCTGTTCGCCCAGGCCGCCGAGGTAAACGATCCTGTCGACGCCCTCGCGCTTGGCCATGGACGCGAAGTTGACCGCGCTGTGGTGCTCGCGCTCGGAGTAGCCGGCGCCGTCGGCCATCGCGTGCACGAGGAAGTACGCGACGTCGATCCCCTCACCGAGCCCGTCCAGCGTTGGCGACTTAGTGACGTCCCCCGTGCGAATCTCACAGCCGTCGCGCTCGAGCTGCGCTGCTCGCGTGGGATCGCGCACGAGGCATCGAACATCCACGCCCGCGCCGAGCAGCGAACGCGCGAGGCGGCCGCCGATGAAGCCCGTAGCCCCGGTTACCAGCGCGTGCGTAGCGATCTCCTGAGGTTAGCTGCCGCTACCCTCGCCTGCCCGCAGCGATCGCCCGGGGGGTCAGCGCGGCGGGGACGCCTCGCTGCCGTTGCGTCGCTCTGGGAGTTCGGGACCGGTGGTGGTGGTCATGACCGCGGCGCTCGGACCGCCGATCACGCGCCGTACCAAACGCGGCGCGAGGATCCGCAGCACCGCCGCGAGTCCATACGGGCGCGGCACGTAGCGCTCGGCGCGTCGGCCGATGCCGGCCTCGTAGATCGCCTGCGCACCGTGCTCGGGTGTGGAGACGATCCAGCGGGTGAGCGGCCTGCCGGTGAGCTCTGACTGCGGGAACCCCTCTGTGGAGATGAAGCCGGGAAGCACGAGCCCGACGTGCACGCCGTTCGCCCGCTCCTCGAACCAGAGCGCATCTGACCATCCGGCGAGCGCGAACTTCGATGCGCTGTATGCGCCGGTGCCCGCGCGCGCGACCCTTGCGGCGGTCGACGCCACGTTGACGATCGCGCTCGGCGCCGACGCGCGCAGCAGCGGCAGCAGCTCCTCTGTGAGACGCACTTGCGCGTCGAAGTTGATCGCCATCGTCCGCCGCACGTTCTCGTAGCCACCGTCGGCGAAGCGTGCGCGCCAGGCGGCGCCGGCGTTGTTGACAAGGAGGTCCAGGCGCCCGTGATGCTCGAGCACGTGCTCACGGATGCGCGCGGGTGCGTCGTCGTCGAGCAGGTCGACTGCGACGACGCTCGCGCGCCCCTCGCCGAGCTCGCTCGCGAGGAGGCGCAGGCGATCCTCGCGCCGCGCGACGAGCACGAGCGAGGCTCCGGGCTCGCGCGCCAGGCGCCGCGCGGTCGCTTCACCGATGCCGCTGGAGGCGCCGGTGACGAGCATCACGCGCTGTTGCCCGCGTGGGCGGAGATCGCTGGGGTCGGGCAACGACTGTGCCATGCATGCTCGCTGTCGTTCGAAGGGTCGCGTGTCGGCGTGCTCGGTCGCTAGCCTGTCAGATCGGCGGGCCTTAGGCTAGGCGGGCGGTGTGCGCGATGAGCTGCTCGACATACGGTCCGAGCAGCTTCGCGACGGATGCTGCGGTCATGCTCGCAGGCCCCTTCGGCAGCGCCGCGTAGCTGATGGCAAGGCGCACGAGGCACTCGCTGAGAAGCTCCGCGTCCTCGCGCACGACCGGCGGCCAGCTGAGCAGGATCACCGCCGTGAGTCGCTCCGCCGCGCGCTCGACGAGCGGCTTGCCGTGCGTCGTGAACAGCGCCAGCAGCTCCTCCGCACCGTCGCCGTGGACGATCGTGTGCACCAGCGGATTCTCTGCGGCCCCCTGCAGGAAAACGTCGAACGCAGCCTCGATAGCGCAGGTAGGATCGTCCAGGTGGGCGCCCAACGCACCCTCCACCGTGAGCAGGAAGCGGTCCGCCTCGCGCATCACCAGAACCTGCGCGAACTCATCGCGCGAGCCGAACTCCTTATATAGCGTCTGCCTGCTGACGCCGGCCGCGCGTGCGATGTCCGCCATCGTCACGTCCGCCCAGCGCTGGCTGTGCAGCTCCTCGCAGGCGGCGTCGAGCAGTGTGTCGCGTAGAAGCTGGCGGGCCGCGACCGAGTAGGGGATGCGCTCTGGCGTCAGGCTGGCGTCGCTCATCTGTCCTCAGGCTCGAAGTCGACCTTATCGCGCACTCCGCAGTCCGGGCACGCCCACTCGTCGGGGACCTCGCTCCACGGGGTGCCCGCAGGGAACCCCTCGCGCGGGTGTCCGCTCTGCTCGTCATAGACATAGCCGCACGCCGGGCAGCGGTAGCGGCTCACGCCTCACGCTCCTCGCATGCCGCGATCCGCCGGGTGCTCACGTCGCGACCCGGTAGCGCTCACGCTGCCTCCGGCGCAACCGCGGCTTGAGGTTCGCGCGTGTGCTCTCGCCGTGATAGTGCGCGAGCACGCGTTCATCCATCACCCGTCGCCACAGCGGCGGCACGACCGCGAGCACGATCATGCCCGCGTAGCCCGTCGGCAGCTGCGGCGCGTCATCCACGTGGCGCAGCGCCTGGTAGCGACGGATCGGGTTCGCATGATGGTCTGAGTGGCGCTGGAGGTGGTAGAGCAGCACGTTGGAGGCCACGCTGTTGCTGTTCCAGCTGTGCTCCGCGCGCGTACGCTCGTAGCGCCCGTCCTCGACCTTCTGGCGCAGCAGACCGTAGTGCTCGAGGTAGTTCACGACCTCGAGCAGCGAGAAGCCCAACACCGACTGGATCAGCAGGTAGGGCGCGACGACCACGCCGAAGCCGGCGATCAGAGCCGCGTACAGCACCGCCGTCATCGCCCACGCCTGAAGGATGTCGTTGCGTGGGGTCCATGGCGCCTTGTGCAGGCGCTCGAGGCGTACCCGCTCGAGCTGCCACGCCGAGCGCAGGCTGCCGAGCACCGTGCGCGGCAAGAACGCATAGAAGCTCTCGCCCAAGCGCGCGCTCGCGGGGTCCTCCGGCGTCGCCACGCGTACGTGGTGGCCACGATTGTGCTCGATGAAGAAGTGCCCGTAGCCGCTCTGCGCGAGCGCCACCTTGCTCAACAGGCGCTCGATCGACGCGCGCTTGTGTCCGAGCTCGTGCGCGGTGTTGATCGCGATCCCGCTGACCATCGCGACGGTCAGCGCAAGGCCGAAGCTGTCCAGCGTCGACAGGTGCCCGTACGCCCACAGCCAGCACGCGAACACCAGCCCCGCGTATTGGATCGGCAGGTAGGCGTACGTGCACCAGCGGTAATAGCGATCCTGTTCGAGCCACTTGATGACCTCGTCGGGAGGGTTGCGCCGATCCATGCCAAGCAGCAGATCGAGCGGCGGGAAGATGCCGAACACGAGGATCGGCCCGTAGAACCAGAACACGCCCATGCCCGTCGCGTGCACGAGCGCCCACGCGATGAACGGCAGCGTCGGAATGAGCAGTCCCAAAAGCCACGCGTGTCGCTTCGGATCACGCCACGCGCGCGTCTCCGCAGCCATTGGAGCAGCCGGCATGCGTCAGACCTCCTCGGTTGTCGTGTGACCCCGCATCTGCCTGCAGACTTTACACAGAGGGCGCGTGATGTCAAGTAAATCGACACAGCCCCACCATCGTGCCCACGGGCGAGATCGCGCAGACGCCCGTCTCTCGCGCACGCGGCTAGAGCGTGCTCAGACGGCAGCTGGTGCGATCAGCGAGATCGGGCTTACGCGCCGGGAGGGCGGCGAGACTCCAGGTGTTCCCGGTTCTGCCTGCGCTCGCCGCGGACCTGGATCGCGATGTAGACGACGATGATGTTCACGACGACGCCGATGCCGCCGAACGTGATGATCAGTCCCACCGTCTTGTCGAACGCTGCGCTTGTGGCGAGCATTGGCGAAGCCTACCAACGAGACGAGCGCCAGTGTCGTAGCCTTGGCGGTGCCGCCGCCGAGCGCCCAGCGCATCGGCGAACACAGGAGAGGTGCCGGAGCGGTTGAACGGGCGCGACTGGAAATCGCGTAACGGGGGAAACCTCGTTCGAGGGTTCGAATCCCTCCCTCTCCGTAGAGCCAGAGCCGCGGGAGGCGATGCTCGTCGGCAAGATGGAAGCGTGGAGCGTACTCGCAAGCTTGAAGCTCGCTCGGTTGCAGTGCGGCTCGCGCCGGCAGACCCGGCGGACGCCAGGGAGATCGCACTGCTCTTCATCGATGCCCGCAAGGGGATGACCTACCTCCCGGACAGCCCCTATTCAGACGAGCAGACGGTTGCTTTCTTTCGAGGCCTCATCGAGGATCCGGGCAATCTCGTCCTCACAGCCGAATTGGAGGACGGGCGAATCGGCGGGTTTGGAGTGTTTGCCGAGGGGCGCATGGACCATCTTTACGTAGATCCCGAACACCAGCGTCGAGGTATCGGGACAATGCTGCTGAAGGCCGCTCAGGGGCGGTTCGGCCATCTTGAGGGATGGGTGTTTGAGAAGAACATCAACGCCATCAGGCTCTATCAGCGGAATGGCTTCGACGTCGTCGAGCACACAGACGGATCAAGGAACGAGGAGGGCGAGCCCGACGTCCGAATCGTATGGCCTGCTGACGTAGAAGATGCCGACCGGGCGCTGGATGTCGGCGCGCTTAGAGACGAGATCAGTGGGCGGAAGGCCAGGTTGGTCGCGATTGACGGACGCGGCGGTTCGGGAAAGTCCACGCTTGCGCGCCTGCTGGCGCACGGGTGGCGTCATGCGGTTGTAGTCGAGATGGATGACTTCTACCGCCCCAGCGCACGACGTGTCGAGGTGCCTACTGTGCATGGTGGCAACTACGACTGTGAGCGTCTCGTGGCAGAGGTGCTTGAGCCAGTGCGGGCTGGCCGCGCTGGCAGATATCACCGCTATGACTGGAACGAGGATCGTCTAGTCGAGGGGCGCGAGCTGCCCTCTGACGCCATCGTGCTGGTCGAGGGCGTGTACTCGACATCTGAGCTGCTGCGTGGCTACTTCGACTACAGGATCTGGGTGGAGAGTCCTTACGAGGTCCGGCTGAAGCGCGGCATCGATCGTGATGGCGAGGCGATGCGCTCTGAATGGGTCGAGCACTGGATGCCAGCGGAGGATCGCTATATCGAGGGGTGCCGGCCCGACGAGCAGGCCGACCTTGTGCTCGACGGTTCTGGAACCGGGGCGGCGGGCGTGGTCTTCACGGTCGTCGACCGCGAAGGAGATCGCTAAATCGCTGCGCTGTCCGAGCTTGCCGTCGCGCCCCCGCGCGAGGGAGAGCAGGCTTGCCCGGATGTGGAGGAAAATCGGCTCCTCGCGCCACTTGGCAAGCGCGGGCGCGGCGGTGATCGCCCCGTCGTCGGGGATAGGCTCGCGCACCGCCTCGATCGCGAAGTTCGCTCGCCCGAGTGCCTCCGTATAGGCGGATAGCGGCCGGTACCAGCTCTCAAAGTCATGGTTATCCCGTCGCGCTCGATCAGGTCTGCGTATCGGTGGGCGTGGTAGTAGCCGGGGGTAGTGGGGCGCGCCCGGGCGACCTCAGCGAACGGATGTGGAACGGCCACGCACAGCCGCCCGCCATCCTCGAGTAGGCGCGCGGCCTCGCGTATCGGAGCATCGAGATCGTCCATGTCCTGCAATCCCATGAAGATCGTGACGAGGTCGGCACATCCGTCTCGCAGTGGCACGGAGCCGGCCACGGCCTCGAGCACTTCGCGGTAGCCTCCCGCCTCGCGTGCGAGGCGAGCGAGCGTGGGGGAGCTGTCGACGCCGACGAGCGAATGGCCGCGGGTTGCCAGCGCTCGACCGAGTCGACCCTCACCGCACGAGAGATCGATCGTGAGGCGGCCAGGGCCGGGAAGCAGCCTCAGGAACTGCGGGAGGTTCAGCCGCTCGTAGTGATAGTCGTGGCTGGGTGTACGTGCCCACCGCGCCCATGATTTCGCATGCGCCTCCCAGGCTTCAGCCGTTGTTCCGCTGCTCACGGCGTGCAGGATGCCACGGACCAGGAGCGCCATACTCGTGGAGGTCGGCGGGCGCTTGCAGCTCGACGATCTCGTCGTGGCCGAGTGGAGCTGTAACTACGTGACGGAACGGCGAGCGGCGTTGCCGACGTCCGTCATTCCGAGCCGAAGCACGCACGCATGCCAAACGCGCCGGCGGCCGCGATGTTGGCGGCGATCGATCGCTTGAGGGCGTCCTCTGATGCTTCTCCAGAGGTGCTTTCTTCGCTGCGCGCAGCGCGGGCGATGCCAACCGCGTCGTTGATCTCTGCGGTGAAACCCGCGAGCAGCTTGGATATGGCCGAAGAGTCGTCAGCGGGTCGTGCGAGCGCTTCGAGCTTGCTGTCTGCTGCGCGGGAGAGCTTTACCACCTGGTCCACGAGCGAGACGAAGAGCTTGTCGGCGGCAGCGCTTGGAAGCGACTTGAGCGTTTCCTGACGGGCCTTTAGCGGCTTCTCGCTCGCGCTGAGCCCTTGGCAGATGGCTTGAGCCTGCGTGACGAACTGAGCCTTCGTGGACACGCCCGTAGGGGTCGATTCTGCGCCTGCGTGAACGCTTGCGGCGTGATTGTCGCTGCTACCGCAGCCCGCAGAAAGCAGCCCGGCAACGATCATCACGACAACCAGCGCAGGTCTGAGCTGGTCTCGCATCGCCTGCATCTTCACACACGGCTGGCGCCGACAAGGTCAGCCGTCTGCACCCGCTCATCGGCCCATCGCCTCGCTGCCTAGAGGCCTGTTGGCCGCCGGCCGGTCTCGCCGAGCGACCTCACGGGGAGGGGACCGAGGGCAGGCCTGGGTCGGGCGCGCCGAGCTCGGTGACTTCCGGTGGCTCATAGGGCTCGCCTGGACAGCCGCCGAGCGCGAGCACGCGCATCCCCTGCTCGCCCGGCCAGATCTTCCGCTTCGGCGTCGGTCCTACACGCACCATCGTGTCCGGATCGAGGAGATGGCGCTCGCCGTCGATCTCGATCTCGCCGGCGCCGCGCAGCACGACGAACACCTCCTCCTGCCCGCTGTCGCTGTGATCGTGCTCGGGGTACTGCTTCGCGTTGGGCGGCAGATCGAGGACCTGCATGCCAAAGGACTCGACCCCGAGCTCTGCGCGTGCTCGTTTGAAGGAGCCGAATACAACCGCCTCCATGTTGTCGATGGGGCTAATCGTGAATTCCGACATCGTGCCTCCTGTCGCCTTGTGGTCGCTTGGGTAGCGGCGCGTGATCACCGGCCATTAATAGCACGAACGGTCGTGCGATACAATGGGCGGGTGCATGCCAGTGCGACAACTAGGGGGCGAGGCAGGACGCGATGACAAAGGCGGCGAGCACAAGGGCGGCGATCCTCGAGCGGGCCGTAGACATTGCCTCCGGCGAGGGGCTCGAAGGCCTCACCATCGGCAGATTGGCGAGCGAGCTGCAGATGAGCAAGAGCGGCCTGTTTGCTCACTTCGGCTCCAAGCAGGATCTGCAGCTGGCGACGCTAGACGTGGCCGCGCAGCGCTTTTATGGAGCCGTCATCGCTCCAGCGCTAGCCGAGGCTGAGGGGCGTGCGCGGCTACGCGCCTACTGCTACGGCTACGTCGACTACCTCGAGCGCAGGGTCTTCGCGGGCGGCTGCTTCTGGGCTGGCGCCGCTGCGGAGTTCGACGATCGTCCGGGGCCCGTGCGCGATGCGGTCGGCGCTGGCGTGCTCGCGTGGCTGGGTGAGCTCGAGCGCCAGGCGAGCGTCGCCGGTTGCGACGCTGCTGGTGAGCTCGCGTTCGAGCTGTACTCGCTCGGACTCGGCGCCAACACTTGCTCGCGGCTGCTGGGAGACGAGAACGCCTTCGAGCGCGCCCGTGGCGGGATCGAGCGCCGGCTCAGCCAGCTTCAATAGGCTCGCGCGGTGTGGCTCACACGCGAGATCACGCTCGAGCCGCGACCGCGCGGCTTCCACCTCGTAACGCGTGAGGTGCTCGGCGTGCTGCCAGAGCTGCACGACGTGCACGTCGGCCTGCTGCACCTGCTGATCCTGCATACCTCCGCATCGCTGACGCTCAACGAGAACGCCAGCCCGGAAGTGCGGCGCGACCTTGCTGCGTGGTTCGACGACGCTGTGCCCGAGCGCAGCGCGCTTTGGACCCACACGCTCGAGGGTAGCGACGACATGCCAGCGCACGTCAAGGCGTCGCTGCTCGGCCCGTCGTTGACGCTGCCCATCGGCGCGGGACGGCTCCTGCTCGGCACCTGGCAGGGCATCTATCTGTGCGAGCACCGCGACCGCGGCGGGGCACGCTCGCTGATCGCCACCCTCTCGGGCGAGGCGCGAGGGTGACGGTAGACTACGCCCTCTGCGCCCGTAGCTCAGCTGGATAGAGCGTCGGTCTACGGAACCGAAGGTCGGGAGTTCGAATCTCTCCGGGCGCGTAACGGTCTGCCTGCCAGCTCAGTGCCTCGGCCTCACGTGTCAGAATCGAGTGGGCGATTGGCTCGACACGCTCGGGCGACGGTGGCGCGTCGAGGTCGACAACGGCCACGAACTCGACGTTATGCGACTTCGGCGACATCCGCGGCGTGCTCACCCGATACCTCTTGTAGCTGTTTGCGACGACATCAAGATGTCCGCGTGCGGCTAGCGTGCCGAGTAGCTCTCTCAGCGAGATATTTCCGTCGGTGCTGTAGCTGACGAGCAGCCAGCGCGCCTCGATGCTCTCGACCAAAGAGTTCAGGGCAGAGAGCGCCTGGTGCTCATGGTTGTACGGCGAGCGACGCTCGGTCCTCCAATCGCGCCGAATTGCCGACTTGTCGTGCTTCTTGCCATCTACGAGTATGGAGGGATTGAGAGGTGGCTTGTCCCACAGAACGACGGTGTTTAGGACGTGATAGTTGCTTCCATACGGATGCTGGTTGTATGGCGGGTCCAGGTAGGCGATGTCTGGACGCTCGCCGAGAGCCTCGGGGAGGTGAGCGGCGAGCAGCTGGACGTCCTCACGCGTGCTCAGATTGTCCTCGCCGTTGTCCAGGAGGACGGGCGGCTGAAGGGTTGCGCGGCTGAGAATGCGGTACAGCGCCGTGGAGGTCTTTCCCCCCCAGCCGTGGTGGAATCCCTTGAATACGCCGCTCGTGTTACTCACGTAGCTGACCGCGTACACCAGGGATGCGAAGATGTACGCCCGCTCCGAGGCCGACAGCGCGCCGTCCTCGTCCCAGCGCGCGACCTGCTCGCGGATCGCGTCGATCCTGCCGCCGTTGGCGCGTGTGAAGAACATGCGCTCTCGCTCTGGATCAGGGCTCTCGTCGTCAGCCGGGCATAGGTGTTGAGCGATGTATCCATCGATCGGATCGAGCGTGTTCAGCCGTGTGAAGACCTGCTCTGCGCCGCCGAGGGAGGCGAACGCCGGCTGGCCATTCAACGTGACAGTGCCAAGCGCGATCTCGTACGAATACGGCTCCCAATCGTTCGCGAGCACCCGAAACCCGAGGGTCTTGGCGAGCCTTGCGACGACGGTCGTGCCGGTCGTGAGGTCCGCAAAGGTGCCGCTCTCGACTCCGGTCCTGGCGACCGCACGGGCGATCAGCGGCAGGAGCTTGCGCTTGTTGCCGATGTACGGGATCAGCTGGGAGTACAGATACTCCTCCGTCCGCACGGCCGCATGGCGTCGCGGATGGTGCTGAGCCTGCGAGACCATCGAGCGCCGCATCCTAGTGGCGGCTCCGGTCACCGTGCGCCGGCGCCCAGCCATTAGCCGGCGCTTCGCCTCAGCTTCCTTCGCTCCCGCCGCAGTCGGCGCAGGCGCTTGCGCTTTTTCCTGTACTTTTCCCGCGCGTGCTGTATCGCCGGTCCTCGCCGCTTCGATGTCGGTGGCAAGCGTTTCACTTCGGTCAGCCTCGCCCGCAGCCGTTGCCGCTGACTCTTCACGCGGCCGATTTCTCTCGTCAATCGCTTGATTCGGCGCATGACATAGCGAGGAGGGTTGTTCTCAGGGACAACCTCGGCGCTCGCGGCGGCTTCTTCGGCGGATTCGCTCGCTTCCTCCGCAGATTCAACGGCTTCGGCCGCCGATTCGGCTGCTTCCGCTGCGGATTCGCCATGCGCTCGCTCAGGCTCCGACGACCGGGTCACCGCTCCACCTGGAGCTTCCGGCACGGCGGCCGACGCTAGAGCCGTCGCGATGCCCATGAGCGCCAGCGCCGCGAAAAGCAGCATTCCGAGGATCCTCCTCCGCTCCATCAGTTCAGGCTGGGTCAAGCGCGACCGAGCAAGAAGAGCCAGCTGGCCAGAGTCTGCACCGGGTGGTTGGACATCTGCACGAGCCCCACGTGCCGTGCAGCGCGCTACCTACGCGCCGACAGGAGCACGCTCGTTATCGTGGGCGTCATGGACGAAGCGGATGGTGAGAAGGAGTGAGTGGGGGTCATATCCGCCACGCCGGCGGCCTGCGTCTGCAGGCGAGCGCTGTCCTCGCCGTCTTGGCGAGCTGCGCATTCACGAGCGCCGCGCGGGCCGACCCGGGCGAAACCTCGTTGCGTCACGCTCCATTTGCACCCCAGGCTTCGCCGTATGCGACATTTACGGCAGATGAAGAAAGCACGAGCACGATATCGATCGAGGTGAGTGCAGACGCCACCCAGGACGAACCGCTGGTCGTCATGGTCTCAGGCGAAAGTGAAACGACAAGCGAGCTGTTCGTATACGTCGTCGCGCAGAGTGGCTGCCAGGCGGACCCCGCACAGAACGGAGGCACTGAGCTGTCCAGCGCCGGTGGCGAAGCGGTCGGCGCAGGGGGCTTCGAGAAGAGCTACAGCTTCACGCCTGGGCCTGTCGCGACCTACACCGTCTGCGCCTACGTCGATGAATCCGAAGGTGCCATCCCCGAGGCTGCGGCCACCTCGAGCTTTACCAACACCACGTTGCAGGACATAGCAGAAGCTGAAGAACGCGCAGCGAAAGCCAGGTCCGAAGAGGAACGCGCAGCCAAGGAAAAGGCTGAAGGCGAAGCTGCCGCGGCTGGGGAACTCGCGAGAAGGAACGCCCAGGAAGCGGCGGCAAGAGCTGCCCAGGAAGCCGCGGCAACAGCTGCTGCGGAAGCGGCGGCGAAGGCGTCCAAGGGACAGGCCGAAGCAGAATCGCGCGCTGAGCAGGCTGCGAGGGTGAAGGAGGCGCGCGCGAAGCCGGTCACGCGGCTCACGGTGGCGGCCGTCGCGCACAACGGGGATACGACAGCGCATCCGGGTTATACGACGATCAACGTCACCACCAGTCCTTATGCCTTCGTGGACGTCGAGCTCACTCGCGGCAAGCGTCACACGACTCGGATTGAATGGGGTGAACGCCCAGCTGCTGTGGCGCAGGAGATTTCTTGGTCGTGCCACAGCCCCGGCGGAACCTACAGGTATACAGTCACCGCCCGGACCGACGTGGGCAAGAAGCTGATGAGGAGTGGTTATTTCGCGCCCGTGAGCGCTGTGCGCTGTCACACATTGCAGCGTCGTGAAGGGGGCGTCAATCAACACCGGCAGGAGACAGCAAGGGAACGCAGCGCGCACGCATTCGAAGAAGAAGTCATCCGCAAAGACACTGCCGAACACGAAGAACAAGAACGGGAGGAAGATATCTGCCGTCAAGAGGGCGGCACGCCGACAATCGTGCTTCTTCCTGGAGGACCGCCGTGGCTTTGCGAGGGCCCACGCGGTGGGGCGCTGCCGGTCTAGGCTACCCCTGGCGCGGCGTCGCAGCCGTAGAGATGTTCGCGCAGCTGGTCACAGCTCTCTGCTGCCCAACGCTCGCTCATCTCCAAGGACTCGATCAGCTCCTCCGCCGCGCGAAGCAGTTCCCGGCTGTCGGGCTCTCCGAACAACAGCGCGTCGGCGGCCTCCAACAGCTGCTCGCGCTCTTTCGCGTGGAGCTTCGTCGCACCTTGGTGATCGATCGTCTTCAGCAGCGCCGTGTAGTGGGCGCCGCGCGTCGTCATCGGCTCTGCGGTGTTCATCATCGTCTCCCAGGGTAGCCAACCGCACCGCGAGGTCCCGCCGCTCGGCCGATCGGCGATCGGCTGGGCCTACGTCCAGTCCGAGCCCGTGATCGGTGCAAACGCAGCCATCGCCGCTGTCCCGTTCGCATCGACGCCATCGTCGACGCGCGGCCAATCTTGCGTGATCGCCTCGGCTGGGTCGCACGCCGCCGGAGCGGATGCCGCCGGGTCGTACGCAGCTGGCTCGTATGCCGCTGGCTGGTGCGTCGCGGGCTCGTACGTCGCCGACTGGTAGACGGGCTGGTAGGTCGCCTGGTCGTACGCCGACGGCTCGATGATCCCTGGCTGGGGTGTCGCTGACTCGTAGGCCGGCACGTACGCCACCGGCTGATTCGCCGCGGGTTGGTAGGCCGGTTGCTCGTAAATGGGCCGCAATGTCGCCGAGCCGTAGGCGGCCGGGAGTGCGGCTGGATCCTCGCCCGCTGGCTGCGGCGCCTGCTCATGTTGCGCGGGCTCGTAGAAGGCCGCGTCGTAGGCCGCTGGTTGAAAGTCGGCAGGCTCGTACGGTGCCGGCGCGTCGTCGTACACGCGCGGCTCGTAGGGCGCGGGTTCTGCAGCGTCGTAGGCCACCTGCTCGTAGGCCGCTGGTTCTGCGGGTGCGGCGTCGTAAGCTCCGGCGATGGCCTGAACATCGAGCACGGCCGTCAGTCCCCCGAGGTCTAGTTCTTCGGTTTGGGCTTCACTGAAGCGAAGATCTTGCGGAATCTGCTGGACGAGCTGCCCGTCTACAGCGTTGCGCGACTCGCCGACGGTGTAGCGGAACTGGCCGCTCTCGTCCGCCACCCAGAAGGCGTCGCCGTCGAGGTCCGTCTCGTGAAGGATCGAGCGATCGTAGTGTTCGGCGATCCGGACCAAGGCGTCCATGTCCGCGACGTCGATCACCGCGACCCCCGGCAGTTGCGAGACGCGCGCGACCGGAATGATCATCTCGCCGTATCGGGCGATGATGTCGGCCGACTCCCCCTGCTGTCGCGGCGCAAACCGCGCTAGCAGTGGTCGAAGCAGCGCGAGTATCGCCATCAGGGCGCCGAGGATGATCGCGATCCCGCCGAGCGCGAGCGTTCGCGCCGTCGCGACCGACGGCCGCACGATCCCCAGCGGCACGGGCGTCGGTTCGACCTGACTGCCCGTCACCGAGCTGGTGCTGGACGGAGCGAATTGGTTGGTGGAGGACGATCCTGAGCCGGACGTAGAGCCCTGACCGGTCGAGGCTCTCGCGCCGGACGATTCAGCGGTCCCTTCTGGCTTGACCTCGCCTTCCACGACCGAGAACTTGATTTCTGGTGCGAACGTAGCCACCAGCGGCGCTGGCCCAACCCTTCCGTTCGCGTTCACGCGCGGGATGATCGCGAGCGCGTAGGAGCCGCGCACTTTCGTCGTCGCTTCGACGCTGTCGATCAGCGCAACGAGCGCCGCGAGGTCGAGCGTCCCCGTGACGACGCCGCGATCGCCGCGGAAGTACGTCGGTCTGCCGAGCGCGAGCGTCCTGTGCCAGCCGTTCGTGGAGGTGAGCGTCGCCGACAGCGACGCCGTCCCTGCGATCGTGTGCTTGGTGATGCTTTCAAACTGGTACCCGAAGCGGACGTTGGCGGCACGAAGCACATTGGTGAACAGCGGTTCGCCGGTCGTGACGTGGCCGGTGGGGTAGGCCGGCCCGGGCGAAGCGTCAGCCGAGTACGAGAGCGTCCCACTCTGTTTGTAGGGGATGTTTAGCGGCCGGCGCGTGGTGAGCGGACGAGTGAACGCAAGCAGCGCCAGCGCGATGAAGGGCACAAGCGCGAGCAGCCCGATCGCGAGGACGCCGACCACGGGGCCCGGCGCGCCATCGAGCAGGTGCCGGGACGGTTGCGCGATGCCTCCGCCGACGCGCTGCTCTCGGTGCCGCCGGCGTCGGCGCTGGGTGAACACTCCTCCGGTGAGCAGCAGGAATCCCAAGAAGATCAGGCCGCCCATCACAGCTGGGGAGCGGATTGACTGAAGGCGCACGCCTGCACCCGGGATGTGCAGCCACAGGGCACCGATCATCTGGCTGGCGACGGGGCGTTCTGGGTCGATGAAGTTGTTGTTATCGCCCTTGAAGATGTATTTGTCGCCTTCGCGCCCGATGATCCGGTGCAGCACGATCGTGTGGAGCTTGTGGCTGTGGTAGGCGACGATTTCGCCCACGTGGTAGCTGCTCTGGCTACGCACGATCGCCAGGTCGCCCGTGTGAAAGCGGGGCTCCATGCTGATCCCGTGCGTGACGACGTAGCTCGCCGAGCCGCCGAGCTGGACTGGGGCGAGGTAGAGCCACGCAGCTGCCAACACGATGAGTGCCAGCGCGGTGGAGAGGAGTTTTGTAATGCGTCGAGGTCGCATGACTGCTCTGTAGTTGTCGTCGTGGACGTGGGCGCGGAGGGCCGGCAGCTGCCGACCCTCCGCGTTTGCCACTCGGTTGTTACACCTACGAGGTGACTATGGTTTCCTGTTCAGTGTCTTCTTCGACTTCTGTCCTTGACAGCGCTTTCGCAAATGTGCACGTGAACTTGATCGGGCCGGACCCGCTCGCCGTGCACGGCGTCCAAACCGGCGTTCCCCCGGCTTTGAAGACCGCAATTTCGGCCTCCGTCGCCTGTGCCTCTCCGGTTTCTGCCGTCGCTTCGAATTCTGCCGTTGTGGCAGTCCCGCTGGCGAGCGTGAAGTGCAGGTTCGTCGTTTTGTAGCCGGACACTGGTTCAGTGTTGGCACCTGCGCCGGATTCTTCTGCTTGTGTGTTGCTTGCCGTGAACGCGTACGCGCCTACGGCCAGGACGCCTGCGAGCAAAAACGCGCACAGGCCTGCTATCTTTCGCTTGCGGCTAGCGAAGGTTCGCTTGCCTTTACGCATACTCACTTCGGGCCCCCTTTATGGGTTTTGTGGACACACTGGCGTGTCCTTTGGGGGGGCATCGGAGCGCTCTTAGGGCGGCTTTAGGAAAGCACTCTTGGTTGCACGCAGGTTGTGCAAAAACGGGGCGTTCTTGCCGCGCCATATGGGGCTGAGCGACGACCCGCTTTCA
Source organism: uncultured Solirubrobacteraceae bacterium (assembly GCA_963759265.1). Classification (GTDB taxonomy): domain Bacteria; phylum Actinomycetota; class Thermoleophilia; order Solirubrobacterales; family Solirubrobacteraceae; genus Palsa-744. Next base: position 594,098 of record CAVWYR010000002.1, on the reverse strand, counting down.
TCTCATCACCTTCGCGTGCTGGTTGACTGGCACGACCCCGAGCGGGTGAAGGGTGTGCCCGCGCTCGTCCACGCAGGCGCACGCGAACGCGCACACGCCGAGCGCGCCGAGGAAGGTCGATCGACCTCGACAGCGCTCAAAGCGCGAGCCGACTCGAGCAGTCGCCCCCGTCGCGTGCCTCGACAGGCTTTGGCTCTAAGCGCGACCCCTCGAGGTGATCGTCGGCCGCCCGCGAGCCCGACATTAGCGGCGCACGGGGAGCACCGTGAAGACCGCCTCGTTAGCGCCCCAGCCCGCCATTCGCGGCTCAGACTGGGCGCCCGGTGCTTCGCGCTGCCCGATCCCCCGCCGGGCTGGCCAGCCAGCCAGCATCGTCGTCGCGTCGTTGGGCGGGCTGGAAGCCGGGCTATCCAAACACCAGGCCGGCTCTGGCTGGACGCGCCGGCCAAATCGAACCGAAGTTCGCGCCACCCTACCGGCCCCAGGTAGCCGCGTCGCATGATATGCTCCCGCCCTCTATCTCGGGGGGTGGCATTGGAGGGGAGCCCAGCAACCAACCGGGGGCATCAGAGACTTGGCTGAGCCACATCCAGAGCTGTACGGAGCCTTCCCCAGGCGAAAGCGAGGAACTTAGGAGAATGAGAAGCGTCAGAATAACACTTGGACTTGCCGTGTTGCTGTGCGCGTTTGGCATAGTCGCCGCACCGGCACTCGCCAAGAAAAAAGGAAAACCACCGGTAGTGTTCGGCAAGTTCATTGCGAGCTTTCCGAGCGGTAGGCCGATCACCCCGGAAATGCCGGCCGAGGCGACTGGCCTTGGAGAAATTAGCCTGAACGTCGCGGAAGGCCTCTTGGACATCGAAGAATGCGAGAACGGCAAGACCGCGGGGAAAGTCGACAGCGAAAGCTCAGAAACGATCTTCCAGGAACTTTCCTTCAAGCGCTGCAAAGATCACACTCACCTCGGCGGCAAGAACTCGAAATTGACCGGGGTGTTCAAGGTCAAGAACTTCAAGCTCGCGATGGAGTTCCGCTCGAACAAATCGGTTGAAGTCGGTGAAGGCGCGGAAGACGAACTTGAAATCACGAAACCGAGCAAGGTGATCATCAAGACCAAGGGCATCCCGTGCACGGTCACGATCCCCAGGCAGGTCATGCCCGCGAAGGAGGTCGGCAAACCTGAAAAGGAATACGGCGTCGCAGGCTACGAAACCGAAACGTTCCCGGCCAAGATGAAGACGTTCCCGCTCGGGGTCCAGGAAAAGCTCGGGATCGTTGTCGAATACTCGAAGCTAGTGACGTGGGTCAAACCCAACGCGCAATGCATCTACGGGCCAGGAGAAGAAGGCACGTACGACAACACGCCCGAAACGCCGGCGTACGGATACATCGTCTACAGCGGTGGTTTCGTCGAAGCGGACCTCGAAGAAATCTCCATCAAGGACGGCAACCTCGGATGGGAACCGAAGCCGGAAGCGTGACCCGCAGTTCCGAGGAGCAGTAAAGTCTGAAGATTCAATAGCTGGACGTAGACGGCAGGGGACGGGCGATCGACTCGCCCGTCCCCTTCGCTGTTTGGGTCGCCTCCGGTGCACTCGTGACACCTCCGACCGGCGCCCTGGGCAGTGTTGGTGGAGAGCGGCGGGGAGTGTTGGTGGAGCGCGCCAACATCGTGTACACTGCCGGCCAGCGTGAGGGGCTAACGCCAGCGCAGGGTTTGCAGGCGATGGTGGCGAGCGAGGGGTCGGGAATGGGCTTCGCAAGAGAACACGGACGTAATCCAAAGGGGAGTCTCGCGAGGTCGTCGCGCTCGACGCGCCGACTGCTGCTTGTGGCGCTCACGGGCGCCCTGATCGCGAGCGGGCTGATCAGCACAGCCGCCTGGGCGAGCGCGGCGCGCCCAGACGCCAACAAAGCCCCGAGCGTCACGGTGGCGCCCTCCAATATGGTCGTTGAAGAAGGCCAGACCGCGACGTTTGAATCAAAGGCCTCTGGGGTGCCGACACCCACGGTGCAATGGCAGATCTCGACGAACGCCGGCAGCACTTGGAGCAACGTCGAAGGCGCGACGTCCGACCTGCTTACGATCACCGATACGAAAGCCTCCGAAAACGGTTACGAGTTCCGCGCCGTCTTTACAAACGTCGCGGGCAAAGCGACGAGCAAAGAGGCCACGCTGAGCGTGCGGCGGGCTCCCGAAGTCACGCAGCAGCCGTCGGGCGTTAGCGTAAAAGAAGGGGAAAGCGCGGTATTCGAAGCGGCCGCTGCGGGCTCTCCGGCGCCGACGGTGCAATGGGAAGTGTCAACCAATGAAGGCGGCTCGTGGTTCCAGGTTGGCGGCGCCACCGCTGACCGCTTCACGCTCGCCGGCGCGAAAGCGTCACAGAATGGATGGGAGTACCGCGCGACGTTCACCAACTCGGTAGGCACCGCGAGTAGCGACGCGGCCACCCTGACCGTCTACCAAGCACCCGTGGTGACCGAGCAGCCGCGGGATCAGGCCGTCGAAGAAGGCAACAGCGCGGTCTTTGAAGCGACGGCATCCGGGCTGCCGGCGCCGAGCGTGCAGTGGGAACTCTCCACCAACGATGGCAGTACCTGGAGCCCTGTCCCTGGAGCGACCTCCGACCAACTGACGGTTGCCGACGTCACGACCCCAGAAGACGGCCACGAGTATCGCGCGGTCTTTGAAAACCTTGCCGGTAAAGTGACGAGCAACGCAGCGACGCTGGCCGTCGAGGACCCGCCGGCGGTGACCGAGCAGCCGCACGGCGCCTCGGTGGAAGAGGGCGAGAGCGCCTCCTTCGAAGCGAGCGCATCGGGCTATCCGGCCCCGACGGTGCAGTGGGAAGTCTCCAGCAACGAAGGCAGCACCTGGAGCCCGGTCGAAGGTGCCACCGCCGACACGCTGACGATCGCGGACACCAAGCTCGCCGAAAGCGGCGACGAATACCGCGCGTTGTTCACCAACATCGCTGGCACGGCAACGAGCGAACCGGCGCAGCTGAGCGTCGCCCCGCGCGACTATCTCGCGTTCTCCTGGGGCCAGGACCTCGCCGGGCAGCTGGGTGACGGCACCATCGCGCAGAGTGACACGCCGCAGTTGGTGAGCGGCCTGAGCTTCGTTACGTCTGTGTCGGCCGGGAACCGTTTCAGCATGGCGCTGCTGAGCGATGGCGACGTGATGGCATGGGGAAGCAACGAAGCCGACGAGCTCGGTGAAAACGCGTCCACGATGAGCGATGTGCCCGTGGTCGTGGAAGGGCTCTCCGACGTCAAGGCGATCGCGGCCGGCAGCGACTTCGGCCTGGCGCTGCGACGCAACGGAACGGTGATGGCGTGGGGCGGCAACGAATCCGGGCAGCTCGGCGACGGTGGCGTTGAAGAAAGCGAAGTGCCCGCGGCCGTGAAAGGCCTCAGCGGCGTCAGCGCGATCGCGGCCGGCGGCGAACACAGCATGGCCCTGACCGACGACGGCAAAGTGGTTTCCTGGGGTGAAGGCCTGCACGGCCAGCTTGGCGACAGCAAAGACAAAAGCAGCGCTGTGCCCGTCGACGTTCAGGGACTGACAGGGGTCAAGGCGATCGCCGCGGGGGGCGAGCACTCTCTGGCGGTGCTGAGCGACGGTACGGTCAAGGCCTGGGGGGCCGACAGCTCGGGCCAGCTCGGCAACAGCAATGTCGAAGAAGAAGACGAAGAAGGCGAACGCATCAGCGAGGTGCCGGTCGCGGTTGAAGGCCTCAGCGGCGCCACGGCGGTTGCCGCCGGCTCGCGCTTCAGCTTGGCGTTGGTCACCGGTGGCTCGGTGATGGCGTGGGGTGAAGACAAATCTGGCCAGCTCGGGGACGGCAGCGTTACACGCAGCGAAGAAACGCCGGTCGCGGTCAGCGGCCTGTCTGGCGTGACGACGATCGCGGCCGGTGGCACCCACAGCCTCGCGCTCCTTGGCGACGGCGCTGTCGTGACCTGGGGCGAAGACAAATACGGCGAGCTCGGCAACGGCACCGCCGGCGAACCGAGTGACCTCCCCGTCGCGGTCAGCGGCTTGAACGCGGCCACCGGCATCGCCGCCGGCGGGTTCCACGACCTCGCCTTCGGCGAACCGGTCCCGACTGTCACCGGCGTAAACCCGGCGGTCGGGCCGCGGACGGGCGAAACCACGGTCACAGTGACTGGCACGGGCTTCAGCGAAGCGAGTGCCGTCAAGTTCGGCACGAGCAACGCCACGGACTTCACGGTCAACTCCTCTACGTCGATCACGGCGGTCTCGCCGGCCGGGAGCGGCACCGCCAACGTGACCGTGACGGCACCGGCAGGCACGAGCCCGACCGTTTCCGGCGACCGCTTCACCTACCTGGCGCGCCCGTCGGTCACCAAGCTCTCGCCAAAGAACGGGCCGATCGGCGGCGGCAAGACGGTGACGATCACCGGCAAAGAACTCCTGGGGGCGAGCGCCGTGGACTTCGGCTCGAACCCTGGGCGAATCATCGCGGTGAACTCCTCGACGTCGATGACGGTGGAATCGCCGCCCGGCAAAGCGGGGACCGTGGTCGTAACCGTGACGACCGCCGGAGGCACCAGCCCGAGCTCCTCGCACGCGAAGTACAAGTACAAGAAGTGAGCCGCGGCTGCGTCAGGGAGTAAGCGCGAGGGCTACGAGTCGGCGAGTACGGGGATGCACTGCCGCTGCTCCTTGGACTGATACATCGCACTGTCTGCGCGCTTGACGAGATCCTGCGAGCTGATCGTCTCGCCGTTGGAGAACGCGACTCCGATGCTCGCGCCCAGCACGGCGCTGCCCGAGGACAGCTCGAAGGTGCCGCACAGCGCCTCGCTGATGCGGTCGGCCGCGCGCATCGCCATGTCAGGTCCAGGGATGTCGCGCAGCACCACCAGGAACTCGTCGCCGCCGAGGCGCCCGACCACGTCGCTATCGCGACTGACCAGTTTAAGGCGCTCGGCCACGAGCACAAGGAGCTCGTCTCCAGCGGCATGTCCAAGTGTGTCGTTGACCGGCTTGAAGTGGTCGAGGTCCACGTACACGACGCCCGTGCTGCCCGCGTTGTTGCTCGTGAGCTCGCGCTCCAGCGTGCCCAACACCGACGAGCGGTTGTGGCACTGCGTAAGCGTGTCGAACGTTGCGCGCCGCTCGAGCTCCTGACGAGCGCGGGCGCTATCGGTGACGTCCAGCACGCACGTGATCGCTCCGCTGACCTCGCCATTCGGGCGCACCAGCGCTCGCAAGCTCATCAGCGCGCGCCGCCAGGTCCCCGACGGCAGCGTCACATCGACCTCGACGTCGCGGTCCACGCCGTCGCGCAGCACCTCGTTCAGCGCAGCGTCCAGGACGGCGGAGCTCTCCTCGGTGAGTGTGTGCAGGAGCGCCTCGGTTGAGTCGGCGGTCGACTCGGCGGTCGCGTAGGCGCTCGCCTCCGGCGCGTCGGCGCGTGCTTCGGACGCGACGGCGTCAGCCTCGCGTTCGGGCACCAGCGCCAGCTCCTGAGACCCGTACAGGATCTCCAGCAGGCGGGCGTTGTTGTAGACGACCTTGCGCTCGGTGTCGACATGAAGCAGCCCGACCGGCATTGCAGCGGTCAGCCGACGCAGCAGCTCCTCGCGTTCTGCCAGCGCTTCCTGGGCCTGCATCTCGGCAGAGATGTCAATGATCTCGACGAGCACGTAGTTGCGGTCCGGGTGGTTGAGCAGGTTTCGCAGCGTCGTGTCGACCCACATGTAGGTGCCGTCCTTGCGCCTGCGGCGCAGCCGCGTCTGCTGGTCGCGCCCGGTCGATAGCACCGCCAGCCAGCCCTCTACGGCACGGCCCTGGTCCTCAGGGTGGATTCTGGTTGAGCACCGAGTTGCCGATCAGCTCATCCTCGGTGTAGCCGAACATCTCGGTAAAGGCGTTGTCGCACGCCAGGACCCTGGCGCCCTCGTCCTCGGTCAGGGAGCAGAAGCGCGGTGCCGACGGTGCTTCATCTTTGAGCTCGCCGTCGCCGTCGGCCTCCTCATCGCTGGGGATCACCACTCCCAGCAGCACCCCGTGAACTTCGCGCATGTCGATGAAATGCAGCGTCGTCCACGTCGATGGTTTGCGAAGCAGCCTGACTTTGTCGGCGGCTGCGCCCTCCTCCTGAACGCGCAGCCACAGCTTGACCACGGTGCTGCGGTCGGCTGCGACGACGTTGTCGACGAGCGCTCGGCCCTCGATCAGGCCCTGGCCCCACAGTCCCACCGACTGTGGCACCGGCACGATCAGCCCGTTGCCGGCCAGTCCGCACACAAGTGCGTCGGGGTGCTCGCGCAGGAGCGCTTCAGCGCCGTTCGTGACCGTCTCGCCGTTCTGTGTAGTGGTTCCCATTGCCGTCAAGATCGGCTCGCTGGCCCCCCGACATGAGCGCTGAATAGACGCCTGGACACCCTGGCGGGCCCAACAGCCGATCGATCTCGAGCCGTGCGCGGCATCGGACGCGCTCGCCGCCAGGCTTCGATCGAGAGCAGCTGAGCCTCGGTCTTGACGTTCTCAATAATTCTGATAAGCTTCGTGAACATTGTCGGAGAGGGGCCTGTCGCGATCGCGCGGCGACCCTAATCGGGCGATGCAGACGTATTCGACGTTTCTCTCCTCCCTCTGAGGGGTAGTGCTTTGGCTGTCCCTCAGAGCCCTCCACAGGACTGGGCCGGCTCCCCTCGCCGGCCCAGTCTGCGTTCTGGGGCGCTGCGCTCCCCCGTGTGGGCAATCCTGGGAGGATGCCGCGATGAATCGCGAGCCCCTCGTCGAGCTGCCAGATGTCCTCACGCGAGCCCAGGCACGCTCAGACGCCCGCTTCATCATGGGAGTCGACGGTGGCGCGACCAAGACGCTCGCGGCAGTGCTCGACCTGGGCGGCCCGGCCGTGTATCTCGGCCACGGGGGCCCGAGCAACGAGGACGCTGTCGGTGCCGAGGCGGCCGTGCGGGCGTTGCTCGAAGCCGCCGAGGAGGCGCTCGCGCAGGCGGGGATCGAGGCCGGGCAGCTGGGAGCGGCTGTGCTGGCCGTCGCCGGTACCGACACTGAGGACCTCGCACGGCATGTGAGCTCAGCCCGGACCGAGGCCTGGATCGTCGTCAACGACGTCGTCGCCGCGTGGGCGGCCGCGACCGGCGGTGGGCCGGGCGTTGCGGTTATCTCTGGCACCGGCTCAAATGTCTTCGGCGTGGGCGGGTCAGGCGCGCAGACGCGCGCGTGGCGCGCGGGCGGCTGGGGGCATCTGCTCGGCGACGAGGGCTCGGGCTACTGGCTGGGCGTGCACTCGATCAAGGCCGCGCTGCGCGACCGCGAGGGGACCGGACCGGAAACGGCGCTCAGCGACGCCGCACCGGCTTTCTTCGAGCAGCCGAGCGTCGAGGCTGTCGCCGCGCGCGTGTACTCCAAGCCGCTCACAAAGGGCGAGATAGCGGCCTTTGCGATCGAGACGGCCAAGCTCGCCGAGGGCGGCGACACCGTCGCCCGCGAGCTTTACGAGCGCGGAGCGCGCGAGCTCGCGGAGCAGATCGTCGCGGTGATCGCCCAGACCGGGCTAACGGCGGAGTCCTTCCCGGTCGGGCTGATCGGCAGCTCATTCAAGGCGGGCCCGGTGTTCCTCGAGCCACTCGAACGGGCCGTTCATGAGCATGCTCCGCGCGCCCGCGTCCATAAAGTGGAGATGCCCCCCGCCGGCGGCAGCCTGATGCTCGCCGCGCGCGCGTGCGGAAACGCTGACGCGATCCCCGCGCAGGACCTCTCGCGGCTGCTCGAGGAGGCGCTCGGCGACTAGGCAAGTCGCGCTTCGATCTCCTCCCGCCGTCCGATCGCGCCGGCGCCGAGGCCATCGACGCGCACGGCCGCAGCCGCGTTGGCGAAGGCCGCTGCCTCGAGTGCCGCGCGCCCGGCGGCGAGCTCGATGAAGAATGCTGCCGCGAAGACGTCGCCGGCGCCGAGATCATCGAGGGGATCGGCGATCGCGGGAACGTCCAGCTCGATGCTCGCGCCACCCGGCACGAGCAGCGTCGTCGGGCGCGCGCCGGCGGTCACCGCGACAACCGCGCCCGCAGCGCCCGCGGCATCGACCATGCCGGCGCAGGCGGCGCGCTCGCGCTCGCTTACGACGATCGCTCGGCAGCGCTCGGCGACCGAGGCCGCGGCGGGCGTCGGTGGGGCGAGCTCGATCACGGCGCCGGGTGCGCTCCACTCTCGTACGAGCCCCTGGGGGGTCAGGCCAGTGAAGCCAACCAGCCCGTGCCAGTCGCTTGGGCTCTCGCGGGCAACCGGCGCGAGGTGCAGGATCGAGGTGTCGAGTGCGAGATCCGCGTCGATCGGACCGGCCCACGCGAGCACTTGCTGGGCGCGCGTGGAGCCCGAGCCAAGCGTGCGCAGCGTGGTGGTGTGCCGCGCAGGGAGGATCCTCAGCGCCAGCTCCTCGCGGTAAGGCTCGATCGCCTCTTCGATCTCCTGCGCGACCCCGCGTGTGATGATCAGCGAGCGTTGGCCCAGCCTGGCGGCCTGCAGCGCGCTGTAGAAGGCCGCGCCGCCGGCGCGGCGCGAACCGTCTTCGAGCACGTCGATCGTCACATGCCCAACGGTGGTGTAGTCGAAGTGCAAGTTGGAGTTCATGCTCTGGAAGGGGCCTGTGGGAGAATTGCGCAGGACGTGCGCAGCGGCGGCCGCGGCGAGCCGCGCAGGCACGAGCAGGCCAATACCAAATCGAACGTCGCCGCCGGTTGTTCTGCTTGCTTGAGTCGATGATTCTCGATTTCGATCACCGGCGCGAGTTCGGCACCGTCCGCCGCTCGCCGCTGGCACTCCCGCTGGTCGCGCTCATCTGTGCGGCGCTCGCCCTCTGCGCGCCGGCGTCCGCTGGTGCTGTCGGCGCTGCAAAGCCTGGGGCCTCGCCGTACCCCGCCGGCGCGACACGTCCTTCGCGGCAGGTATCCGAGCTCGCGCGCGGTACGCGCTCAGGCGAGCGCTTGGCATCGGCACACAAGGCGAGCGCGAGTGGTGGCGCTGAAGGCCCGGCGTCCGGCCAAGCACCGAGCAAGACGACGAAGCCGAGCGTCAGGCCGAAGAAGCCGGCGAAACCTAAGAAGCCCGTGCTGCGCGGCAACCCGGCGCGGGCACTTGCGGCCTTCGAAGCGATGCAGAAGTACTACTACGTTCCTGGTTCGGGTCTCTACGCGGGCGAACCGTTCTCCTACCTGTGGCCGTTCACGCAGGCGCTGGCGGCGACGGTGAGCATGGCCTACATCCCCAACCTCGGGGTGTCGATGGCGCGCGAACTGCAGGCCCGTCTGTCGGGCTTGAACAACTACCTGGACACCAACAACTCGGGTGCTCCCGAAGGCATCTACACGAGCGGGCTACCGGCCTTCGACGGCGAGGTCGCGCCGCCGACCGGCCCCGGCGGGACGAAGTACTACGACGACAACGACTGGGTTGGGCTCGAGCTCGTGCGGCTGTATCAGCTCACCCACGCGACGGCTCTGCTGGGCAGCGCGGAGGGGATCATGGCGTTCGAGATAGCGGGCTGGCAGGAAAGGCCGGGGCTTGCGTGCGAGGGCGGCCTTCCCTTCTCGAACGCAAACACGAACGGCGAACGCAACGCCACGACGACGGCTCCCGCGGCGGAGTTGGCGACGCTTCTGTACAAGCTCACGAGCAACGCGCAGTACCTGCAATTCGCGGAACGCGCCTATGAATGGGTGCGCCGCTGCCTGCAGCAACCGGCCAATCTGTACGCCGATCACATCGGCAACAGAGGCGTCGTCGAACCGCGGCTGTGGAGCTACAACCAGGGATCGATGATCGGCGCGGGCACGCTGCTCTACCAGGCGACCGGCAACTCGACGTATCTCTACGAGGCGCGCCAGACGGCGAAGGCGGCGCTGGCATACTTCGACGCGGAAAAGCTCGGATCGGAAGACCCGTTCTTCGTCTCGGTGTACTTCCGCAACCTCCTGTACCTGGACTCGGTCACGCACGACCCACCGGGTCCGGCGATCGCGCAGGCGTACGTGAACTACGCGTGGGAACATCTACGTGGCGATCACGACGTGTTCGTCGCCGGCTCGCCGGCGTCGGCTCAACTGCTGGTGCAGGCGGCGATCGTCCAGATCTACGCGCTGCTGTCGACCCCGCCAAGCACCTATTTCTAAGCGCTCCCGGCGCTGACGCGCCAGCCGGCGGCGGTGCCTGCCGGGAAGAGTAGGCTAGGACGGTGACCGACCCGGCCAATCTGACGACGGCGGAGGGCCTGGAGGCCCTCGAAGCCGAGCTTGCGGTGCTCGAGCGTGACGGGCGCCGTGAGATCGCCGATCGCATCAAGACCGCCCGCGAATGGGGCGATCTGAAGGAGAACAGCGAGTACCACGACGCGAAGAACGACCAAGCCCACCTGGAGACGAAGATCGCAAGGCTGCGCGAGAAGATTCTCAGGCGCGGTGGTCGTGCAGGACACGCCCGACGCAGCGCGCGGGGTCGTTGGCTTCGGCTCGACGGTGCTCGTGCGCGACCAGGACGGCGTCGAGCAGACGTGGCGGATCGTGAGCTCCCACGACGCCTCTCCGCGTGAGGGTCGTCTGTCGGCGGAATCGCCGGTGGCCGTGGCCCTGCTGGGGCGCGCGCCCGGCGAGCAGGCGGCAGTGACGCTGCCCAAGGGCAAGCGCACGCTGACGATCCTCAGCGTCAGCTGACGCGGCGCGCGCTGCTGTCGTAGGCCGCGCGCACGCGGCGTACGAACCGCTTCGGGCGCTGACGGTAGAGGCGCCCGCCCTCGCGCAACGCCTGCTTGCGCAGCGCTCGTCGGCGCCTGGCGATGGCCTTCAGCAGCCTCTTGCGCGTGCGCCGCCCTATGTGCCAGCTCGCGTGGCGACCCGCATGCCTGCCGGCGCGCAGATGCTGGGCGAGGACGGCCAGATCGTGATCTTCACCGAGCAGTTCGCCGAGCGAGTCGGCGCTGCGGGCGAGCCCGCGCAGGTGCTCGTCGGCGCCGGCGCGGTTGCGCGAGCCGCGGCGGTCGAGCATTTCGGCGGCATAGCGCAGGTCCTTCACGCGCTTGCGCCACTCGTGCATCAAGGTCATCTCGTCGCCCTTGCCGCGCAGCACGCGTCGGTAGCGCTTGCGTCCGTGCCGATACAGCCGCCGCAGATCGACCTCGACCATCTCCATGCCGTCGCTTTCGGTCAGCCGCCAGTCGGCGGCGCGCGCGCGAAAGCCGCGCAGCTCGCTGATCAAGGTAAGGCGCGCGGCGTCGTCGCTGAGCGTGAGCCGCTCGACCCGCGCCTGCTCGGCTCGCAGCCTCGCGCGCAGCGCGAGCACGCCGCTGCGCCGTGCGAGCTTGCCCGGGTCCCGCGCGATCAGGGAGTCGAGCGTCGCCAGCATGACTGCCGCGTCGCGCGCCTCAGCGAGGCGTTGGGCGATGTCGCGTAGCGCGGCGTTCTCGCGCGCGAAGGTCCGCTCTCCGAGCTCGCGCTCGAGCAGCCGCAGCAGAGCGCGCAGGCGCTTGAGCGCCTTGCGTGTCTCGTGCACCGTCTTCTCGTGAGCGCCACTGCGCTCGGCGACGAGCAGCTCGAGCGTGCTGTCGACCTGGCCGAGGGCCATACGCTGCAGCGCGTGAGGCAGTCGCTCGCGACGCGCCGGCCCCAGCCGGCGATCGCGCCGGCGCTGGCGCGTGCTGCGCCGCTCGCGCCCGGCCCTCGCAATCGCCATGCCGACGCCGAGTGCCATGGTCGCCGCGAACGTCGCTGCGAGCGGCGCCACAATGGAGTGATGCCCAGCAGTCTTCCGACCGCTCCATGGTGGACGGTGCGTCCGGCTGCCAATCGCAAGCCGGCGACGTATCGCTGTCCGATCTGTGGTCATGCCTTGCCCTCGCTCAGCGAGCATATGCTGATCGCGCCCGAAGGCGACACCCGCCGCCGCCGCCATGCCCACACCGACTGCGTGCTGCGGGCGCGCGCACGGGGCCAGCTCGTGTTGCGGGACGAGTGGCTGCGCACGCAGCCTCGCCCGCCGTCGCTGTGGCGGCGGCTGCTGCGCCGTGCGTGATCAGCCGCCCGAGGCGTGTACGTACTCGGGCTCGACGCGGATGATGACGCGCTGTTCGCCCGGCTGGCGGAAGGGGTAGGCGTCTTTGTCGAGGTACTTCTTGGCGAGCGCGTCGATGTGCTCGTCTGCGCCCTCGCGCGTGCTCTCGGCTACACGCCCACGGATCTCGACGTACTCATACGGGTTCTCCAGGTTCTGCACGGTCAGGGTCACGCGCGGGTCGCGCTCGAGGTTGCGTACCCAGCTTCGTCCCTCAGCGCTGTTGACGACCGGGCGGCCGTCCTGGAGGTCGACCCACACAGGGACGCCGTGCACGGTGCCGTCAGCCCGCAGCGTGGCGACGTTGCAGAAGTTCTTGGCCTGCAGCAGCTCCTCGGCCCGTCCAGCGATCGTTGCACTCATCAGAGCAGTCCTTTCTCGTTTGAATCGTCGTGTTGCTATCAACATAGGTCTTCTGCGCGCGACATCGCTCCTCGCGTGCGGGGTTGTGGTCTTGGCAGCGAGGGGTATAGCTTTGGCGCATGTCCGACAGGCCTCCCGCATCGAGCTCTGCCTCCGCCGCCGCCGGCGCCGAGCTGGACGCGCTCACGGCCACCGCGTCCGCGCTCGCGCGGGAGCTCGCCGGCGAGACCGAGCGCGAGCGCGCCCTGCCGGACGCGCTCGTTGAGGCGTTGTCCGCGACGGGGCTGATGCGCGCGGGGGTACCGGCCGCGCTCGGTGCGCTCGAAGCCTCCCCGGCGACGACGTTGCGTGGCGCCGAGGCGATCGCGCGCGGGGATGCGTCGGCGGGCTGGTGCGTCTCGATCGCCGCGACGAGCAGCCTGCTCTCGGCGTACCTGCCTGAGCAGGCCGCTGCGGACATCTTCGGCGATCCGCGCGCTGTTGCGGCCGGCGTGTGGGCGCCTCGCGGCCGCGCGGCGCCCGTCGAGGGTGGGTCGCTCCTCTCAGGGCGCTGGTCGTTCTGCAGCGGCATCTCTCATGCGCAATGGCTGTTTGCTGGATGCGTGCTCGATGACGCCCGCTCCTCGGCGGACGGCCCGATCCTGCGCGTAGCGGCGCTGCCGAAGAGCCAGCTCGAGGTCCTCGACACGTGGCACACGAGCGGCCTGCGTGGGACCGGCAGCCACGACGCGGTCGCCGACGAGCTGTTCGTGCCCGACGAGCACCTGTTCTCGCTCGTCGACGGAGGCCCGCGCGTGGACGCCCCGCTGTATCGCTTTCCGATCTTCGGCTTCTTCGCGCTGTCGATCGCCGCCGCCGCGCTCGGCAACGCGCGCGGAGCGATCGAGGAGTTGAGCGAGCTGGCCGCGGGCAAGGTCGGCCTCGGCTCCTCTCGCAAGCTCGCCGAGCGGCCGGCCACACAGGCGGCGGTCGGCGAGGCCGAGGCCGCCCTGCGGGCCGCACGGGCGCTCTACTACGAGGCGATCGAAGAAGCCTGGGACGCCGCGCAGCAGCAGGCGCCGGTCGCCCAGTCGCTGCGGCTCGGGCTGCGCCTCGCGGCGACGCACGCCGTGCGCAGCTCCGCCGACATCGCGCGCTCGATGTATGACCTCGGCGGCGGAACCGCGATCTATGAGGACTCGCCGCTGCAGCGACGCTTCCGCGACGCGCACGCCGCGACCGCTCACTTCCAGGTCAACCCGGCGATCTGGGAGCTCACAGGGAGGGTTCTGCTCGGCGTGCCCGCTCGCACAGAGCAGCTATGAGGCCCGACCGCCGGCGCGCAGCCTGCCGATCGCCTGCGTCCTGCTCGTCACGTTCAGGTGTGTGTAGATGTTCTGGAGGTGCTTCTCGACGGTTCGCCTGCTGATCGCCAGGCCGGTCCCAACCTCGGTGTTCGAGGCGCCGCCGGCGACGGCCAGCATCACTTCGGCTTGGCGCTCGGAGAGCCCGAGCGCCCGCGCCTGCGCTGCGAACGCACCGTCGGCTTCGTAGCCGGCGAGCCTGTTTATGAGCTGCTCGCGCTCCACCAGCCGCCGATAGCAGGCGCGCAGGGGCGCGCGCAAGATGTCGAGCATCGCTGCCTCTTCGCCGCTGAAGTCGTCGTGCCCTCGGTTCAGCGCGATCCCGACCACTTCCCCGGGCGCCGCCGGCAGCACGAAGGCGATCTGGTGCTCGATGCCGAGAGGGCGGTAGATGTGGTCATACAGCGTGAGCCGGCGCAGTTGGCGGCGAGAGATGAAGTCCGAGAAGCGCACGGGCTGGCCATCGCCGGTGCGCATGTAGTGATCTATCAGGGGATTCTCAGCGGCAAAGCGGCCGAATATCTCGAGCGAGTCGGGCGTCAGCGCGGCGGCGGGATCGGCCACGACAATCGCGCTCGACCCGGGCTTGACCTCGTTGTAGGACGCGCTCTCGCACGGCACGAGCTCGCGCGCGAGCGCGAGCGCACCACTGCGAAACTCGGCGAGCTCGCGAAACTCGACGGCCTCCGAGACCGCGTGTAGGACCCTTCGCAAGCGCGACGCCGATAGGCTTTCCATGCCAGGCGATCGTATTGCCTGGCGGTCTGTACGTGCAATTGCGTATTGATCTTCGGAAGAGCAGATCCTAAGCTCGCCGCGCCGCCGGCTCTCTCACCACTACCCAGGAGGCAAGTCAAGTGCACAGGAAACCGTTGCGAGCGACGCTCGCCGCCGCCGCGCTGCTGTCGGCAGCGAGTCTCGTTGCCGCGAGCTCAGCGCAGGCATCGACGCTCCCAACTCTCTCGGTCGCGATCACTTCTTCCTCGGCGTCGGTTTCCGGGGCCGTCGAATCGGGCGCGGTCAGCGTCGCGACGACTGATACTGGGGTCAAGGAAGCGACTGAGATCCTGTTCCTCCTGAAACCGGGCAAGACCGTCGCGGAAGCGGAAGCCTTCATCAGTGAAAAGAAGGGGCACAAGGACCCGAACAACACCGATGAACTCGGTGCGATCGTGTTCGACGCCGAAGCGAACCCAGGCAAGAACCCGGAAATGCAGACGGACCTCCAGGCGGGGCAGTATCTGCTCCTGGTGGGTGCGGGGGAAGGCGAACTGCAGCTGCGCAGCACCTTCGTCGTGACCAGCGCGAAGGCGCCGGTCGCACTGCCGACGCCGCAAGCCACGATCCGCTCGATCGAGTTCGCATTCCGCGGGCCGAGCACGCTGCACGACGGCGAGTTGGTGCGCTTTGAAAACGAAGGCTTCCTGGTACACATGGACCTGGCGGCGCCGGTGAAGAGCATGGCCGCCGCCAAGCAAGCCGTCAAGGACCTGCTCGCCGGCGATGAAAAGGGCCTTGGAAAGCTGATCGACGGGCCACCCGCCGCGTTCGCGGGCCCACTCTCGCACGGGGCCTCCCAGCAGGAGACGATCACCGCCAAGCCCGGCATCTACGTCGAGGTCTGCTTCATGGCGACGCAGGATGGGCGCAGCCATACGCGGCTGGGCATGGAGCGCATCATCCGCATCACGAAGTAGACGAGCGCCGATCACGGGGGGCTTGTCCCTGCAGGGCCGCCACTCCCCAATCGCCGGCAGGCCCGCGGCTCGCCTAGGGAAACGACGCCGTGAGGTGGCGCAGCAGCCGAATGCGCGCTTCCTCGGCGCCCTTTCCGCCGCCGGCGACGACGATCCACGCGTTGCCTGCGCGCTTGGCGGTGATCGGCCCGTGGAAGCTGTAATCACCGCTGCCGTTGTACATGCCGGGCACCTGTGGGATCGGGGCGAGGCCGGGGATCGCGGCGGGCGCGCTGCGGCCGGGGTTGGCGGCGTCGAGCAGCAACGCCGCTCGCATCCCGCGACCGGGGACGTAGTACTCGGTATCGAGGCATGAGACGAAGCCGCGTCCGACGATCTGCCCCGGGTAGGGGTGGATCGCGATCGCGACCTGGCCCCACTCGGCGGTGAGCCCCCGCACGCCCGCGGCGTGCAGTTGGCACACGCCCTGTGCTTGCGCGCCCGGGCGGTTCCAGTCTCGAAACGGTAGGCCGTCGCCGTAGTCGGGGCTTTCGACGATCCGCTGCCCGCTCGCGTTCAGCGCTGTGAGCTTCGGGATGCTCAACCGCAGCAAGCGCTGATGGCGCGGTGGAAGCGGCGTGTGCACCGCCGCGGCGCGCAGGCCATACGGGAGGCCGGCGGCGACCGTCGCCACTCGCCGGCGTCCGTTGACGAGCACGTAGGCGACCTGCGGCGCGGTCACGACGGTCGTTGTCACGTTCGGTTCGCCCAATTCCCAGCCTGAGCCTCCGCCGAGCAGCGGGTGCGCGCGAGTGGGCAGCGGCCCGCAGCTACCGCCCTCGCCGCCGGCGCGCGAGACGACCAGCACGCACCAACCCGCCTGGCTGCCTTCGATGTTGGGTGACAGGCGTACGACGACGGACCCTGGGGCGGAACCGGTGTGGTGCGGAGGCAGCGGCGATGGTTCGGGCGCCAGATGCAGCGGCGCTTCTACGGCGGTGCTGTGGCCACTGCTCGCAAGGATCGCTCCCGCCGCTGCGGCCAACGCTACCGCGAGCACCGTCAGCGAAGCTCGCAGACGCCGCCTGCGCCGTCTGCGACGCGCCTCCTCGATCACCCCCTGCTCGGGCTCGGCGGCCTGCTGTCGTCCCGCCCGCCGCTCTGCCACCTCGCAATCGTCGGCCTGATCGCGCTGGGCCGCGGCATCGCGGGAGGGATCGGCAAGCAGCACAGTGGCGCTACTATAACTAGCACCATCGTCGCCGTCAAGCGGGAGCTAACGGGCTGGCGCTGCGACGCCCGTTGGGGCCGTCCGTCGGCTCTTCGCCTTGTCCAGGTACATCGCCGCGTCGGCGTGGCGGACAAGGTCGGTGACGCTCTTGCCGTCCTGCGGCCAGAGGCCGCCGCCGACGCTCGCGCCGACCGACAACGTGATCTCAGCGAGCGTGAACGGCTGGGTGAACGCCTCCTTGACGCGGCGCTCGGCGGCTCGGACCTGCTCGTCACGCTCGATGTCCGCGAGGATGATCGCGAACTCGTCCCCGCCGAGCCGGGCGACCTCGTCCTCGCCGCGGCAGATCGAGCTCAGGCGCGCGGCCGACTGGCGGATGAGCTCGTCTCCGGCCTCGTGTCCGTAGACGTCGTTGACGCGCTTGAACTCGTTGAGGTCGACGAACAGCAGGCCGATGTGCCCGTCCTCGCCGGCGACGTTGTCGAGGGCGCCGTCGATGCGGTGGCGGAAGCCGACGCGGTTGAGCAGCCCGGTGAGCCCGTCGTGGCTTGCTTTGTAGCGCAGCTGGTCGACGAGCTGGCCGTTCTGCAGCGCCGGCGCTGCCAGCGCGGCGACGCCGGTGAGACGGTCGAGCAGGTCGCTGTCGGGGAGCAGACGCTCGGGGCGCTCGGCGACGGAGACGGTGAGGATGCCGACGAACACGTCGCGCGCAACGATCGGCACGACCGTCAGCGCGACGACGCTGAGGCTGTGCATCAGCTCGCGGATGAACGCGTCGTCTGTGTCCTGCGCGTAGAAGTGAGGCTCAGGCTGCGTCAGCATCGCGCGCAGGTTGGGGGTGTCGTCGGGTGCGATGCTGACATCGTCGAGACGCGCCGCCTGCTCGGGCGTACGTCCCCACGAGGCGAGCGGCGTCAGGCAGCGTTTGCCGTTGTTCCACAGCCACACGCCGATGCGGTCGCAGTCGACCACGTCGGGGATCGCAGCGGCGAGCCGCTCGGCGACCTCGAGGCTGGTGCCGGCTTTGGCGAGCGCGTGCGAGAGCGACAGCAGCGCGCTGACCTGTTCGTGGCGGTGCGCGGACTCGCGCAGCGCGAGCGCCATGTCGAGCACGGCGGCAGCGTGCTTGGCGTAGAGGTTGAGCATCTCCCGATCCTGTGCGAGGAACTCGACGGCGTTCGGATAGCACGCCATCAGCTGGCCGTACGCGTGGCGGCTGGAGACGACGTCGGCGGCGAGCGTGGACTCGCTGAGCGACGCATCGCCGGCGAGCACGGCCGAGGCGAGCGCGTGCGCCTCTTCGTTGCCGATGCCGCGCGTGTAGACGCGTAGCTCGGCGTCGCTGTCGCGACGCACGGCGAGGATATGGCTCGGCGCGCGCACGGCGTCGGCGGCGCGATCGACGATGCGCAGCAGCACCGTCTCGACGTCCTCGGTCGAGACGAGGTCGCTGGCGATCGCGTAGACGCTGTGCAGGCGCTCTGACATGGCGAGCATCTGCGCCTCAAGTGCGGTGACGCGTTGCTGGGGGTCGGCCGCGACCGCGGCCTGCTCGGCGTCCCAGGTGACCGTGTAAAGACACTGGGCGCCGCCGCGCGCCTGGCATTCGCTCTCGTGGATACGCGCGACTGGCAATCCGAAGATGATCGGCGTGCCGGACAGCAGCCCGGTCGTCCAGTCGCAGTTGATCGGAAGGCGGGCATAGCCCTCGCGGGACACCGCCCTGACGACGGCGCGGCCGGGGCCGATCTCGAGGGACTCGATCTCGGTCGCGGTGCTGAGCTTGGCGGCGGTCTGCGCGACGGCCTCCAGGACTGCCTCAACCGACCCGAGTGAGCGCAGCAGCGTCGCGACCTGCTTGCCTGCGTGCTGGCCGACCATTTCCTCGCCCACGCGCCGCGCGAACTGGGGATCGCCGGTCACCTGCACCGAGGCTTCGAGCAGCGCGGTGGCCTCGTCGTGGGAGATCCAGTTGTCGAGGTTTTCGAGGTAGGCGGCTGCGCGCGTGCTGCCCGCCGTGCGCAGCAGCTCGGCGACGTCGCCGTCGCCGCCGCGAGCGCGCACGAGCGAGATCATGACGCTCGTCATCGAGCAGCTTATGTGCCGATCGGCGTCCTCTCGCGCGTCCGCGCGCACCCCCTGGGGATCCATGTGTATGCGATCGGCGAAAAGGGCTTCCCGCTTGAGCTTCCGGGGTCGCGGCTCAGCTAGTGCCTACTGACGCCGGTGCTCGAGCTGGCGGGCGGAATCTGCCCGAGCGGCGTGAGTTTCCCGTTGTCAAGCTGAAAGTGGACGATCGCCTGCCCGCCGCTGGGGCTCGAGGCGGGGTCGCCAGGGCGGTACAGCGGATATCCGAGCGCCACTTCGGTGTCGCTTTGGGAGAGCACCGTCACGCTCGCGCTGGGCAGCTTCGTGTCGGTGCCGATATAGCGCCCGTCGACGAAGAAGAAGGCCTGCTGAGCGGGGCCTTCGGCGGACGCCGTACTGGTGCCGACGAGCACCCGCAGGGTCTGGTTGGGGTGGTATTGAGAGGTTTCATTCGCTGTGTAGCCCCTGGCTTTGAGCACGGACTCCGCTTCGCTGAGCCCTTCAGCGTGGGATTCCTGCTGTGCAAACGCGGGCTCGGGCGCGGTGCGGGTGGTGGTGGTGCCCGGGGCGGCGGCGCCACCGGCGGTGCTCGTCGGGGGAGGCGTGGTGCTCGTGGCCGTGGTCGCGGGCGGGCTCGCCTGCGTGCTCGTCGCGGGTGGCGCGCTCGTCGTCTGCGCTTCCGCCGGTGCGCCGGCGACCGATACGGTCTTCGTCGAGCCGCCGCAGCCGGCGAGCGCAACAGCGCCGGCGGCGCCGAGCAGCAGCGCTGCGAGACCTACGGTGAGGTTGCGCATCATTCGCGTCATGGTAGGAGCCGTATTCGCTGCCGTGCGCCACGCCCCTTGCAGCGCATACTCGCTCAGCACGCGCAGGCGCCTTTTGGGGTCGTCGGCGCGGGAGCTCAAAGCCGCACCGGGCGGCGCGGAGGGAGTAGGCTGGGAGCCGTCTCGTGACCTAGGCAGATCGCGCTTACCAAACGGAGGGGGCCCTCGATGAGCACGCAAACGAGCATCGACAGCGACGAGCTTTTCATCGGGGGTGAGTGGGTCAAGCCTCAGGGCTCCGGTCGCATCTCGGTGCTCGCCGCGAGCACGGAGGAACCGGTCGGGTCGGTTCCGGACGGCACGAACGCCGACATCGACGCGGCGGTGCGCGCCGCACGTGAGGCGTTCGATGATCCGAGCGGTTGGTCGTCGTGGCCGAGCGAGGATCGCGCGCAGGCACTCGAGCGGCTGGCGGCGGCGCTGGGAAGTCGCGGCGAGGAGATCGCACACCGCGTGTCACTGCAGAACGGCATGCCGATCTCGTTCGCGCTGCAGGTCGAGGCCGTCTTTCCGCCCGTGCTTGCGCTGTACTACGCCGGCCTGATCCGTCAGACCGTGCTGCAGGAAGATCGCCAGGGCTTGCTCGGCGGCACGATTCACGTGCAGCGCAAGCCCGTTGGTGTCGTCGGGGCGATCGTGCCGTGGAACTATCCGCAAACCCTCGCGATGTTCAAGCTCGCGCCGCTGCTCGCTGCGGGTTGCACGGTCGTGATGAAGCCGAGCCCGGAGACCGTGCTCGACGGCCTGCTGCTCGCCGAGGCGATCATCGAGGCCGGGCTGCCGCCCGGCGTGGTGAACCTCGTGCCTGCCGGCCGTGAGGTGGGTGCCTACCTGGTGGAACACCCGGGTGTCGACAAGGTCACGTTCACGGGGTCGAGCGTGTCGGGTCGAATGATCGCTCGGCGCTGTGGCGAGCTGCTGCGCCCGGTCACGTTGGAGCTCGGCGGCAAGTCGGCTGCGATCGTGCTCGATGATGCCGACCTCGCCGGCGCCACCGAGGCCCTGTTCGCTGCGACGATGGCGAACAACGGCCAGACGTGCAACATCGGCACCAGAGTGCTTGCACCCCGCGCGCGCTATGACGAGGTCCTCGAAGTCTTCAGTGGCCTCGCGAACGCGCTCGTGGTCGGCGACTCGCTCGACCCGGCCACGATGGTCGGTCCGATGGCGAGCGCTCGCCAGCGCGAACGCGTCGAGGGCTATATCGAGAAGGGCCGCGCGGAGGGCGGACGGATCGTCGCCGGGGGTGGTCGCCCGCCGGAGCAGGAGCGCGGCTGGTTCGTAGAGCCGACGATCTTCGCCGACGTCGAGAACAGCGACACGATCGCACGCGAGGAGATCTTCGGACCGGTGCTCGCGGTGATCCCCTACGACGGCGTCGATCAGGCCGTGGCGATCGCCAACGACTCGGAATTCGGGCTCGGCGGCAGCGTTTGGAGCCGCGACCCCGAGCGCGCGCAGGATGTTGCGCGTCGCGTGCAGACCGGCAGCATCGGCATCAACCACTACATGCTCGACCCCGCCGCCCCGTTCGGCGGAGTCAAGGCGAGTGGAATCGGGCGCGAGCTCGGGCCGGAGGGCCTCACCGCCTACCTGCAGCTGCAATCGATATACGAGGCTCCGCCGCAGCAGCCGGACGCTCCCTGAAACCAGCGCCGGGCAGCCGGCAAGCGGCCGCGTTGCTCGACTGTCAGGAGCCCGGCGCGGCGCTCGCGGAGTAGACGCCGATCCACGCGAACAGGCTGGTCGTGGCGGCCATCGTGCGGAACATGTTGGCGTGCGTTTCGGGGTCCGCGATCGCCCCGCCCCACCAGCTCGACAGCCACAGCCCGCGCTGTTCGCCCGCGTGCGCGCTCGCGGCCGCCGCGTTCAGCTCGGCGAGCGTCAGCCAGTAGCGCTGGCCGGTCGCCTGCCCGTAGGCGAGCATCCATTGCATGAAGACCGCGTCGTACTCCGGTCCGTAGTTGTATTCGTAGCCGTACGCGTCCACGTGCTGCTCGGCGATCGTCGCCGCCACCCGCCCCGCCTGCACGCAGTAGCTTTCGCCCTCTCCGTCCTGGCAGAGCAGGTACTGCGCGTAGATCAACGGCGCCTGCACGTAGTCGTTCACAGATTCCGGCTGGTTGGGCTGCTCGAGGTAGAGCTGGCGTTCGTCGTGGTTGTCGTTCGCGTTCGCCCAGTCGACGTACATCTTCACGTCTTCCAGCTGCCAGCGTTCGTGGTCTTCGCCGTACAGCAGGATCCCCAGCAGGCTGTCAGCGGCCAGCGCCGGGCCGGAGTGGTAGGGGTGGCTCGTGTTCCACCACATGCCGCCGCCGTCGCGATCCCAGCCGCGCGCGGCGATGAAGCGGAACGCGCGCTGCGCATCGCCGAGCCAGCGGCGTTCGTGCGTCGCCTTGTAGGCGTTCACGAACGCGAGACCCTCCCAGCCGTTGTCGTCGAAGAACGCCTGGACGTTGCGTTCGCGGTCGCCGGGGTAGGGAGCGTAGCCACCGAGCGCGCGGTCCCAGTAGTGCTCGTTCGCGAGCGCGAAGCGCTTCACCAGCGCCCGGTGCGTCGATGATGGCGCCGACATCTCGAGCGCGTCGGCGGTCTCGAACATCGGTACCTCGCCCCAGATCGTGATCAGCGGGTACGGGCCATGTGCGCAGCGGAGATATTCGCAATACCAGCCGTGCTCGCGCCAGTGCGCGGCCTGTGCCACCCCGCCTTCGGCGAGCTGCTGGTAGTCGAGCGCGCGCGGAGACGGAAGTTCGAGCGGTGGCTGGTGCCAGGGGGTCAGCGGCTGGAAGCCGCCGAGCCCCGCGCTCGGCGACTGAGCAGAGGCCGTAGCGAGGACGAGCGCCGTCGCGAGGAGGGCGAGCGCGATGCCTGCACGCGCTCGCTTTGCCCAACCTGCAGCCGGCGGCCAGCCCCGGCGGTGCTCGCTCCCCGGCATGCCACCATCGTATTGCCCGTGCGAGCGGCTCGCGCCGAATGCACCCCGCGGGGCGCTTGCCAAGCGGTACGATCAGAGTGACCGAGATGCCCGCTCCCTCAGCTCAGATACCGCCCGGTCCCGCCGACGGCAGCGCGAAGAAGATCCCTGAGCATCGCCCGATGGGCGTGCGCTTGCGCGCCGCCGGGCCGATGTTGCTCGCTGCGGTCTTCATCGTGTTCGCGGTCCTCAACCTGAACGAGGTCAAGGTCAACTGGATCGCCGGGTCAGGCCACGCGCCGCTGATCATCGTGATGGTGATCAGCGTGCTGATCGGCGTCGTGCTCACGCACTTTGCCGAGCGCGCCGGTCGCAAGCGACGCTAGGGCGGCGCTCTTCGGTCACGATCTCCGCGGCGCTGTCCGCCCCGATCAACGGGGTGAGCACCACGAACGCGAGATGATCTGAGAGGGCGGCCAGCGTCTGCGTGCGCCCGCCGGTCACCTGGCAGCGGATCGTGTGCCAGATCGCCCCAGCGATCGCGTCGAGCGCGAGGCCGCGCTCGGCTTGCGCGGGCGCGCCCTTGGTGAGCAGCGCCGCGATGCTGTTCGAGAGTTCGAGTGTCCGTCCGAGTGCCTCCGGGCCCGCATGGAAGGCCTCTTGCACGAGCGTGCGAGCATGCAGCGGATGGTCGCCGAGATGGCGCATCAGGGCCGCGAGCGCCGCGCAAACCGCGCTTGGCCAGTCCGCCGCGGCAAGCCCCGGGTGGGCGATGGTCTCGAGGAGCTCCTCGCCGATCATGTCGAGGGCCTGCAGGAAGCAGTCTTCCTTGCTGTCGAACTGCTCGCAGAACGCGTCGATCGGGACGTTCGCCTCATCGGCGATCTGCGGCGCGCTGAGGTCGCGGTAGGCCTCGCGCGCGGCGAGCCGCAGAACGCCCTGCAGCAGGCGCGTGCGCTCGTCTCGGCTGGCGCTCTGCGCGGCGCCGCGGCCGTTTCCGTAAGCCGATGAGATCTCGCGCATGCGCAGGTTCATCGCGGCGTCCAGACGCACGCTCATGCGCTCCGCGGCAGTCGTCTGGAAGAGCATCGTCCAGCGCAGCATCTCCTCCGCCAGGTCGACGCGCTCGCTGCTCGCTCGCGTGCGTAGGAACGTCGCCACCGTCCGGTGCAGCCCGCCCGTGATGCCACGTACGACCGCGCTCGGCAGTGCGTGCGCGCCGGGCGTCTCGGCGAAGCCGTACGCGAGCATCTGCTCGCACGCGTCTGTCGCGCGGCGCAGTCGCAGCACGCCCGCCGCGCCGGCGCTCGGCGCTTCGAGCACGACCAGCACCATCGCCTTGCGATCCTCGTGGACGCTCTGTGCGAAGCGCGTGTAGACGGCTCGCCCGCGGCTCTCGAGCGGGCCGCCGGCGCTGCGATAGGCGCGGCGCATGTGCTTGAGCTCGCGCCGCGCGATCAGGTCGAAGGTGGCGAGGAAGCACACTTCCTTGTTCGCGAACTGCTCGTAGAAGGAGCGGCGCGAGACGCCCGCGAGGCCGATGATCTGCTTCACGCTCGTGCCCTCGTAGCCGTTCTCAGCGACCGCCTCGAGCATCGCTCCGTGGATGCGGGCGCGCTGGTGCAGGATCACCTCGTTGCGCTCGAGCCTGTGCGGCCCGTGCGGCAGGCGCTTGTAGATCGGCGCGATCGGCGCCGATGCGCCGCTCGGCGTGCTGTCCTCGCTCGGAGCTTGCTCGGACTTCGCGCGCTTCGAGCGCGCGCCGCCCGACAACGACGTCGACCTGTCCCTCGATGTCATGCGTCTTCTCCCGCTGATCTTTCCAACCACTCGACTTCTGTCATGTGATCTGACATGCGGGATCATTCCATGTCAGCGACTTTTTGTCTACACCTAGCCCGTCGCCGTCCGATGAGCGCCGCGGCGGCGCGCCGCCGATCGCTCAGCGCAGGACGATCTTCAAGGCGAGGATCGCGATCCCCATCGTCGCGCCCACGCCGACCTCGAGCGCGAGCTCGCGCGGCGAGGCGTGAGAGCGGATGCCCGCGAGCAGCTCGAACGCGATCAGGCTCGCGATCGTTGTCCACAGGGCCGCCGTCACGCCGCTGTGCAGCGGTGCGCCGATCGTCCACGCGAGCACCAGCGCGAGCAGCGGCAGCGAGGCTCCGCGCAGGATCCCGCGAGCGTTCGCGAGTTCGCGTAGCAGCCCCCGCAGGCTCAGGCGCTCTTCCAGCGTCAGCCGGAACCCGAGGGCTGTCGCGTATGCGTGTGCGAGCCAGTACAGCGCCGCGGCGATGGCCGTTGAGAAGACCGTGTCGAGGTAGCTCACGTGGATGTCGCTCTCAGCCGCCAACAGCGCGCCGATCACGATCAGCCCGTAGACGACGCCCGCCGGGTTCTCCTCCGGCGCGATCCACGCGGCCAGCCGCTCGAGCCGTCCCCGCGGCTGGCGCCGCGCCCCCTCGGCGGGCTCAGGTCGCGGCTCGGCCGGCTCAGGCGATCGTTGGGAAGGAGCGGACTGTGCGATCGCCCGATTATCCGCTGTGCTCGGTCGGCTGGTGGCCGCGGCTCAGCGGATCAGCACGGGCGGGCTATAGCCCGAGACGTGCGCGCCGTCGGCGACGACCTGCACGAGCGCCTTGTACACGCCCCGCTGCACGCGCACGACGCGGCTGAAGCTCGACGTCGCGGCGGTGTCCGCTTTGAGCACGGTGCCCCCCTTGTTCAACGACCTGCCCGGGCGCAGCAGCTGGAAGCCGACCAGCGCGCCGACCTCCGCCGGCGTCACCGTGCCGTAGAGGCGCGCATAGCCGCGCCGCCTCGTGGCTCGCACGTGCAAGGACACGCGCACCGCCACGTTCTCGAGGACCGGTGGGCTTGCCACTTCAGGCTTGCCGACGGTCACCACCCGTAGCTGTGTGTTCTCGCTCAAGCCCAAAGACGGGAAGGAGAAGCCCCCCGTGGAGCTCGCGAGCTCGGGGTTGCCGACGGGCAGGAAGCCGCCGAGATAGGGGAACGGGTTGGCCTGCAGCTCGACCTCGTGACCCGCGGCGCCCGTCCCCGAAAGGGTCCCCTCGACCACGAACGAGCTCCCGAACACGACGGGGTCCGGCACGCCCGCGATCAACAGCGTCAACGGTATCGGCGGCGTCGTGAAGGTGTGCTCGGCCCCGACGGTTGCCCCGGCCGGGCTGGAGGCGAGGATGCGGTAGTGGTAGGTCGTCAGCGGCGCGAGACCGGTGATCGTCTGACTGACCTTCACCGAGCCCGTGCCTGCGCCCGCGGGAGCGAGCGGCGTCTGCGAGCCGAAGCTCGCGCTCGTGCCGTACTGAAAGACGTAGTTGGTCTGCTGCCCGTGCGGGTCGACCGAGCCGTTCAGCACCGCCGAGGAGTAGGTCACCCCCGAGGCCTGCGACGTGCTCGCGCCGGGCGCGTTCGCCGCGTACGCGCTGCCTGCCATGCCCGCCCACGCGCCCGCGCTGAGGGCAAGCGCGAGCAGCGGCCAAGCGAGGCGACGCGGGCGGCGGGAGGTGCTGGACGGGGTGCCGGCGGGGTTTGGGTTCATTCCGAGAGCTTACCCCTCGCCTGCGATCGGGAAACCGGCGGGCGCCAAGCGCGGCGATCAGCACGCAAGTCTCGGAGGCGCTCGCATCCGTCCCTTGGGTGATATCTTAATTCTCAGTGGATAAGTGAGAAACACCGAGATTACCGATGACAAGCCAGCGACTGCCGTAGGAGCCCGATGAACACCTCTTGACGACTCGAGCCTGAGACCGCGATGCTGCCGGGGGCTGCGGCGCGGCGGCGACTGTTGTGCAAATGTGTCTTTAGAGGCGAATGCTTGCATTCACGGATCGAATGCGCTGATATACCGCTACGTGGGTGCACGGAAAGGAGGCCGGTGGAAGTAGCGGGGATCATCGAAGCAGGGACGCTGCGGGCCTGGGCCACGGCTTCGGCGGATGTTCGATCCCAGTCGGCGGCGGGCCGCTCGAGCGGACCGGCCGGGGCCGGCGAGGTGGCGAGCGGTGAGTAGCAAAGCTGTCGACCCGGTGCTCGGCGCCCTTCCCCGACGCCGCTTGGGCGCTGTACGTGAGCTCAGTCCGCTGAGCTCGGCGCTCGTGGGCTCGCCCGTCGCCGAGTCCAGAGGCCCGGCCGCTGGCAGGCTGCGCGACTCGATCTTTCGCAGGACGCTGATGGTCTCGGATGCGCTCGCGATCGTAACTGCGTTCGTGGTGACGATCGCCCTCTCCTCGCGCTCGCTGCAACTGACGTGGGCGAGCGTCGCGGGCCTGCCGATCCTGCTGATCGGCGCGAAGGTCTTCGGGCTCTATGACCGTGACGACTCGCTGCTGCACAAGACGACGCTCGATGAGGCGCCGAGGCTGTTCCAGGTCGCAACGCTGTGTGCGCTCGTCTCGTGGCTGACGGGCGGGTTGATCATCGCCGGCACGCTCGACCGCCGCCAGGCGCTGTTTCTTTGGCTCCTGCTCGCGGTGCTGTTGATCTTGATGCGCGCCGTCGGTCGCGCGTTTGCACTGCGCATCGCGCCGGCTGAGCGCTGCCTGTTCATCGGCGATGCCGCAGGAGCCAGAACGATCGCCTCCAAGCTCAACGACCATGGCGGTGTCAAGGCAAAGCTGGTCGCGCATCTCGACTTCGACAAGATCGCGCCGTGGTCGACCGACGCCGGCTCGGCGGCGAAGCTCGCTGAGGTCCGTGATCTGGCCCGCGAGCTCGACGTGCATCGAGCGATCGTCGCGCCACGCAGCGCCGACGCGGGCGAGATGCTCGACCTCGTGCGCACGCTCAAGGCAGTCGGCGTGAGGGTCAGCATCCTGCCGCGCCTGCTGGAGGTCGTCGGCTCCTCGGTCGTGTTCGACGATCTGCACGGCGTGACCGTGATGGGCATCCGGCGCTTTGAGTTGACGCGCTCCTCGGCGTCGGTCAAGCGCGCCTTCGATCTCGCCTACACCTCGCTCGGGCTGCTCGCGCTTTCGCCGCTGATGATCCTCGCGGCGATCGCGATCAAGCTCGACAGCCCCGGCCCGGTGTTCTTCCGTCAGCTGCGCGTCGGCCGACACGGACAGCGCTTTCACATTTTCAAGTTCCGCACGATGGTCCCCGACGCTGAGGCGCTGAAGGACTCTCTACGCCACCGCAACGAGGCGCAGGAGGGACTGTTCAAGATCGCGAATGACCCGCGCGTGACGCGGGTCGGGCGCGTGCTGCGCAAGACGGCGCTCGATGAGATACCCCAGCTCCTGAACGTGCTCAAAGGTGAGATGAGCCTCGTCGGTCCTCGTCCGCTCGTCGTCGATGAGGATGAGCGCGTGCGCGGTTGGCACCGCCGGCGCCTGGAGCTGACGCCGGGCATGACCGGTCCGTGGCAGATCCTCGGCCCGGCGCGCGTGCCGCTCGCGGAGATGGTCGCAATCGACTATCTGTACGTCGTCAACTGGTCGCTCTGGGCTGACATCAAGATCCTGCTGCGGACAGTGCCACATGTCGTCGGTCGCCGCGGCCTCTGAGCCGACGGAATCACCGTCACGTTCAGATGAATGCAACCGCGCGCGTGCTCAGCACTGTTTAGACAGGTGTACAGAGCGAGGCACGGGATTTGTAACAACCTCCTGCATTTATCCGTGCGCCGCGTACTACGCTGTGCGCGGAGCGTTAGAGAGTTGGCAAGGCGGGCTTCAAGTGCAAGCCAGTGGCGGTTGCAGCTGAGACATTAGACCGCGGATGTAGAGAACGCCACGATTGCGTGCCCGCGTGGGACGGGTGGCCTTCGCAGCGCCGAGCGGACACGGACGAACTCGACCGGGAGATCGGATGGAGCTGACGGCCAGCAGCGAGGACTTGATGAGGCGACGGGTCGCGCACGCTGTCGCGCGAGCGCAGCTCGGTGATCGTGACGCGCTGGGCTTCTTGTACGCGCGCTACGCGGACAGCATCCACGGTTATGTCCGCAGCATCGTCAACGACCTACACGACGCTGAAGATGTGACCCAGCAGGTGTTCGCCAAGCTGATCCACGTGATCGGTAGGTACGAGCAGCGCGAGGTCCCGTTCTTTGCGTGGATCCTGCGCGTCGCACGCAACCTCGCCGTCGACCACCTGCGCCGCCAGCGTCTTGTGCCCGTCGAGGAGCTGAGGAGCGCCGGCGATGGCGCGGGCGATCCGGCGAGCGGTGTGCGTATGAGCGACCTGCGCGAAGCGCTCGCAGAGCTGCCGAAGGACCAGCGTGAGGTGGTCGTCCTGTGTCACGTCGCCGGGCTCTCTGCGACGGAGATCTCGCTGCGCATGGGACGCTCAGAGAGCTCGATCCACGGGCTTCACCACCGCGGGCGGCGCGCGCTCAGGGCCGAGTTGCGCGGTCGCGGCGCCGCGCCGGCGACGGTCAGCGCGTCACGGCGTTAGTCGCGCCGCGGGCCGAAAAGCGGTCATCGGCCGCAGCACACGTCAGCTCTGGGCAAGCCAGGAGCGCTTCAGCCGATGCGCCTGGGCGCCGTGCGAGAATGCGATCGTGACCTCGCTCGCCCAGGAACCCCGGCGCTACCGGGGGCTCACCGCGTCAGAGCGCCGCGCCCAGAGGCGCGAGCAACTGCTGGAGGCGGGCCTCGAGCTGTTCGGAACCGAGGGATACGCGAAGACCTCGATCCGCGCCGTGTGTGCCTCGGCATCGTTGAACTCTCGTCACTTCTACGAGGCCTTCACCAGCAGGGAGGATCTGCTCTACCACGTCTATGAGCGCATTGTTCACGAGATCGTCCTGGCCTCGGTGGAGGAGACCGGGAAGGTCGACACGCTCGAGGGCAAGGCGCGGGCGGGCCTGCGCGCCGGCTGGACGATCGTCACCGAGGACCGGCGCAAGGCGCGCATCGTCGCGCTCGAGATCGTCGGGGTAAGCGATCGCTTGGATCGCCTGCGGCGCGACATAAGGCATGCGCTCGCCGACCTCACGGCCAACAATGCCCTGTCGGTCGCTGGCCGCGAGGTCAAATACCGCCTCGACCCAGTGCTGACCGCGCGCACGTTGATCGGCGGCGTCGTCGAGATCCTGATCGATTGGATCAACGGGGACGTCGACGCATCCGTCGATGAGATCGTCGAGCATTTCACACGACTGTTCACCGCCACCGCGGCCGCTGCCGTCGAGCCCGACACACCAGCCAGCCCGTCGCGCCGGCGCCGCGCGAAGTAGCCGCGAGCCGATCGGCGGAGCGCCGGCGAAGCAAGGCGTCTCGGGGCGAGAGCCTGCCACGAGCGGTCGTCAGCTCGGTGCCGTTTCACCCGCTTCGATCCACCCCTTGACAAAGAGGTGCGACGGCGTTACGGTTTTCTCCGAAAGCGGTGCGCCACTGCTACTGATGTGTGCGCCGCCGATTTCATGCGAGATGCCGGTGGGCTCTCGTGGGGATGGATACCACTCGACTGCCGCAAGAGGAGGAGCTGTGAGCAACGGGGCTTGGCAACGGACTAGCAAGACCATGATCGCTTCGGCCGCGGCCTCGGCGATGCTCTTCGCTGTGGGCATGGTGGCCGCTTCGAGTGCGGCCGCGTTACCTACCGTGACCGAAATTCCAGCCGGCAGCGGCACACACGGCTACGCATATGACGCCGTGCCGCAGACACCGACGGTTCCCGGGGCACCGTACGTGAATCTCGGTGAAGCGGGCTACGCAGAACGTGAGTTCACGATGTCTGGTGGCGCGACGATCTTCAAGCAGAGCGGGATCTGGTCATCGAACGGCGATTGGAGCGTGACGCCGGCGCAGACGAGCGTGCCTTACACCACGCGCCTGCTCGTGCGCTACCCGACCAACCCGGCGAAGTTCAATGGCACGGTCGTGTTCGAGTGGTTGAATGACACCACCGGCGGCGATCAGGATCCCGTGTGGGCGCAGCTGTACAACGAGCTGATCAAGCAGGGTTACGCGTACGTCGGCGTGACGGCGCAGCGGCCCGGCATGAAAGACCTGGCAGCCTGGGATCCAGCGCGCTACGGCAAGCTCGGTGACAGCAACGACGGCGAGTCCTATGAAATCTTCACCCAGGCTGCGGAAGCCGTGAAGGCCGATAGCGCCACGCTGCTAGGAGGGTTGACGCCGAAGGAGCTGATCGGCACCGGTGACTCGCAGTCCGCGTTCCGCATCGACACCTACGTCAACGCGATTCAGCCGCTGACGCATGCGTTCAACGGCTTTTTGGCCGTCGGGCGCTCGGCTACGGCGGCGCCGATCGGCGAAGGACTGATTGCGGCGTCGCCGCTTCCGTCGCTGATACGCACCAGCAACACCGCGCCGTTCATCCAGCTGAATACACAAGGCGACATCGAAGAGCTCGACGCGGCCGCGGCGCGCCAGCCAGACAACAACTACCTGCGCACCTGGGAAGTTCCCGGCGCCTCGCACATCGACGCGCACGAGGCGGCGTATGAGACCGAGACGATCGCCCGCGAGGAGCCGACCGTGGGGGTGCCATCGTGCATTTTCGGCACCCCGATCGAGGGCACCGGGACGGTGCTCGACGGTCACAACCAGACCGACAACATGCCACTGTTCGAGGTCGAGGACGCTGCCATGGCGGCGCTCCAGACCTGGGTCACGAAAGGCGTGCAGCCGGCTCACAGCCCGCAGATCTCGACGATCCCGGTGTTCTTCGGGTTGTACTACCTCGTCAACAAGAACAAGTACGGCGTCGGCGAAGGCGGCATCCGCATGCCAGAAGCGCAGGTCCCGACGGAGGACTACTCGGCGATCAACTTCGCGAACGTCAGCGAAGAGAGCTTCAACCCGCTGCAGATCCTGGCCGAGCTGGAAGATGCGTTCACCACGCTCGAGACCGGCGGCATCGAAAACGAAGCGCTACGCGACTCCGGCCTGTGCCTGCTGTCGGGTTACTTCACCGACTTCAGCCAGTCGCAGCTGAAATCGCTCTACTCGACGACGGCGAGCTATGCCGCCAAGTTCACCACCGCGGCGAACGCCGAGGTAGCCGCTGGGTTCATGACTCCGGAAGACGCCGCGGCGGCTATCGCCAATGCGGACGCCGGTATCGGTGGCTACCAGCAGCCACCGCTGACGATCCCATGATCTAGCGCGTCAGACGTCAGCGATCGTCGCCTGCGCTGCGCGCGGCCTGTCTTCCCTCTGGGCCGCGCGCAGTGCTTCCTCTGGCCTGCACGTTCCTGGGTAAGCCCAGCTCCACCGCCTGGGCGAGGTGGTCAGGTGCTCGGAAGCTCGTCGGTGGTGTCGACGAGGATCTCGAGCAGGTCGCTGATCCGCTGCACGCGGCTGAGACGGTCGGGGAGTGGAAGGCCCGATTGGATCGTGTAGTGATTGCGCCGTCCGTTGCGCTCGCGCTTGATATAGCCGCCGTCCGCCAGCTCGGTGACGATGCGATGGGTCGCGCGTTCGGTGATCCCGACTCGCTCGCTGATCTCTCTCAGGAGCACGCCTGGATCGTTGGCGATGCACGCGAGGACTTGGGCATGGTTCGTGAGGAACTTCCAGCGGGGAGCCGCATCTGCCATCCCCTGAGACTATCGTATCTAGACACTTAATTCATGGACTTCTATTTCATGCTATGTTCTTCTCGTCCGCGGTGCTCCTCAGGTCGCTGGCGCTCATGCGCACATCAATCGAAATGAGGCCCACCGTGCCAAGCTCAGTTTTGCCGCATCCGTCTGCCCCCGCCACAGGTAACGGCGCGATCGCGCTCGACATCCCCAGCCCTGTCCGCAATGGCCGCCAGCAGGGCGCACAACTCAATCAGGCGCCGCGCAACCCCTTGCTCGCGAAGCTCACGAGCCTCACCTCGATCGCCACCGTTGCAGCGGCGGGAATGATCGTCGTCGGCATCCTCGCCGTCATCGGAGGCCACTACGACAAGCAGGTCGTTCACGACCAGCTCGCTCCGCAGAAGATCTTCTTCCCCAAGCCAGCGACAAACCCGGCCCTCGCCGCCTACGCCGGTCAGCAGGTGCTCACCGGCAAGCAGGCAAAGCTGTACGCGCAGGACCAGATCGGCGTGGATCTGACGAAGGTCGCGGGCGGCAAGACCTACTCACAGATCAGCGCTGAGTGGATCGCCGGTGGCATGAAGAACACGACGCTCGCGAGTGAGCGCACCACGCTGTTCATGGGAGAGACGCTCAACGGCCTGCTGCTGAACGCGTGGGGATGGTCGCTCATCGGCACGATCGCCACACTCGCCGGATTGATCCTGATCGCGCTTGGTGGGGTGCTGTTCTTGCTCCCGCTCGCCAACTGGCGGATCAACCTCAGCGGCCGCGGGGCAGTGGCTGCGGGCGCCTGAGGTCGTGGGCGTCGTGGAGACAGATGCGGTAGGCACGCTCGTTAGACGTTTGGCACGTCCACATGCCTCTGGCGGAGTGGTGATCGAGCGGTCGGTCATCCTCGCAGAGGGCGCCGGCTCAGCCGCGATCCTGACTTGGATCTCCGAGCACGATGGCGTCGCCGACTCGACCACGGCGACGTCGCCCGGCGCCGGCCTGCACGGGTCGCGCGCAACCGTCGGCGTGGGCCCGGCGCGTCGGTTCGTGCTGCCCCCAGGTGCGTTCGACTGAGTCAGCTCGCTCGCTCGGCGAGCACGAGTCGAGGACGGTGGTCGCGCTCGCGAGCGGCGGCTCTACGCGCGTCACCCTCGCGCCAACGCGTGAGCGCTACGCTCCACCGGTGGAAGTGCCCTCGAGCCCCGTGCTGTCCGCCTCGCAGCTGGCGACGCTGCGCGAGCACGGCGAGGAGCGCTCCGCGGCGGTCGGGGACGTGCTGTTCCGCGTGGGCGACAAGCGCTATCCGTTCATCGCGGTCATCGAGGGTGAGGCTGCGATCCTCGACGCGAGCGGACGCGAGATCATCCGCCACGCGAGCTCGAACTTCCTCGGCGAGTTGAACCTCCTGAATGGCCAGACCGTCTACCTGACGGCGGTCGTCACCGAGCCGATGCGTTACATCGCCGTCGATCGCGAGGAGCTGCGAGCGCTGCTGTTTGAGGACGCCTCGCTCAGCGACCTGCTGCTGTCGAGCTTCATCGCGCGCCGCGAGGCGCTGCAGAGCCAGGAGGGCGTCGGCATGGAGGTGATCGGTCCGCGCTCCTCGGAGGCGACTCGACGGATGGTCGAGTACGTGCAACGCAACCGTCTTCCGACGACGTGGCGCGATCCGGCCAACGATCTCGACGCGGCGGCACTGATCGCAGCGCTCGATGGTGACGAGCTGCCGCTGGTGCGCCTCCCCGGGGGGATCGAGTTGCGCAACCCGAGCGGCGGCGAGGTTTCGCGCGCACTCGGGATCGGGCTCGAGCTGGCAACCCGCGAGGAGGTCGATCTCGTCGTGATCGGAGGCGGACCTGCGGGACTGGGGGCGGCGGTGTACGGCGCCTCGGAGGGTCTCGACACGCTCGTCGTCGAGGGGACCGCTCTCGGCGGGCAGGCCGGCACCTCTCGGCGCATCGAGAACTATCTCGGCTTCCCGGCGGGGATCAGCGGCACGGAACTCACGAGCCGCGCCGTCACGCAGGCGCGCAAGTTCAACGCGCGCACGGCCACGCCGTATCGCGCGGTCGCGCTGGAGCCCGGACGCGAGCGCCACCTGGTGCGCCTGGAAGACGACCACGAGGTTTCCGCACGGGCGGTCGTGCTCGCCACCGGCGCCGACTACCGGCGACTACCGGTCGCGGACCTCGATCAATACGAGGGCGTGAGCGTCTTCTACGCGGCCGGGCCGCCGGAGGCCCAGGCTTGCGGTGCGACGAGGGTCGGGGTGATCGGCGGGGGCAACTCGGCCGCGCAGGCGGCCGTATGGCTGGCGCGCGGAGGCGCGCTCGTCACCTTGCTGCATCGCCGCGAGAACCTCAGCGAGACGATGTCTGACTATCTGATCCTCGAGCTAGAGCGCTACGGGGTTGCGGTCCGCAATCGCAGCGAAGTCGCGGAGCTGCACGGGTCAGACGGCCAGCTCGAGGCGGTCACGCTCAGCGACGGCACACGGATGACGCTCTCATTCCTGTTCCTGTTCCTCGGCGCGTCGCCCTGCACGGAGTGGCTCGACGACGTCATCGCGCGGGACGAGAGGGGCTTCGTGCTCACGGGCGCGGCCGCCGGCGCCGACGGCCTGCTCGAAACGAGCGTCCCCGGCATCTACGCCGCCGGCGACGTCCGCTCCGGCTCAGTCAAGCGCTGCGCCACCGCTGTCGGCGAGGGCGCGATGGTCGTGCGCTTCGTGCACGAGCGTCTTTCCGGCGTGCTCGCCTAGCCGCAGTTCCTGACGACGTTCCGTCAGGCGCGAGGAACTCGCCGCCTCGACGCAGCTGACCCCGCTCGAAATCGCCGGGCTTCCCGAAACACCGACCGCGGTCGCGGCGAGCAACGCGAGCAGTTGCGCGCTGTTGGCGGACGGCGAAGTCTATGCCTGGGGCTACGGCGCCAACGGCGAGCTCGGCGACGGCAGCGACGAATCGTCCATCAACGCCGCGGTCAAGGTCCGATTTCCAGCCGGTGTGATCATCAAGGCCATCGGCGAGGCGCGCAGGAGCTGCTTCGCGATCGACACGCAAGGTCGTGGCTTCGCTTGGGGCGAAGGCGGCAAGGGGATGTTCTGCAACGGCTACGAAGACATCGATACGCCCAAGGAAGTCCCTGTCGGTGAAGCGCTTGCCGTCCATGGCGGCAGCGATCACGTTCTCTGGCTGCTCAGCAATGGAAGCGTCCTCGGCTGCGGTGAAAACCGCTACGGGCAGCTCGGACTGGGAAGGTCGATCAAGAACGTCAGGACGCTGACCCGGCTGCCGGGGCCGTCAAACGTCGCGGAAGTCTCAGCAGGGTGGGGGCAATCGCTCGAGCGTACGGCTGAAGGCGCCGTCTATGCGTTCGGCAACAACCAGAACGGTCAGGTGTGCGCGAGCAAGCAGACCAAGCGTGTGATGAGGCCTTCGCGAGTCGGGCTGCCGGGAGCGGCGAGCCAGATCTCCGCCGGCGGCGACGTCGCTTCCGACGGATCCTCGCTGTTCATGGTCGAAGGTGTGCCGTACGGTTGCGGTGAGGATCACGAAGGTCAGCTCGGTGACGGCGAGACCGCCGACAAATATATGCCGACGGTCGCGAGCGAATTGCTCACACTCGGCCTCACGGAGGTCGTTACCGCCGGGCGCACATCGCTCGGGGTGTCGAGCGCCGGCCTCTACACCTGGGGATCCGCGAGCTACGGGGCTCTCGGCAACGGCAGCGAAGAGGGCTACTCGCTGGCCCCGTTCCCGGTCGCGAGCGCCGAAGGTGCGTCCGTCAGCGCAACCGCGCACAACATGACACTCTGGGAGTAGGCGGCGCGCTGGACACCTCGACGGTTTGGCGGGATACTCGCTCGATGCCTGCGCTCGGTCGTTCACGCCAGCGTCTTGCGAGCGTCTTGAACACCGCTTACGCCGAGGGTCTGCTGAGCTCACAGACGCACGCCCACAGGCTCGGCCTGCTGTTTGAGCCGCGTCTGGTCGATCCACACGGCCTTGTCGGCGATCTCACGATCCGCCGGGGCCGCTCGCGGCCGTTGGCGGTCGGGCGGCGCGCGTGGGCTGCGCTGGTCGCGAGTGCTCGCGGCGCCGCGGGGCCGGGTGGAGCGCCGAGGAAGCCACTGCTGCTCGTACTGGAGCGGGTCGAGAGCGAGCGGCTGCTGCTCGGACGTCACCCCGCGTGCGACGTCGTCCTCGGCGACGCGACCGTGTCGCGCCGGCACGCCCAGCTCATGTTTCGCGACGGCGCATGGGTGCTGCAGGACCTAGCTTCGACTAATGGGACAAGGGTGAACGGCCAGCGCGTCGGGCGCACGACGCTGCGCGCCGGAGACACGATCTCGCTCGGCGACGAGGCGATCCAGGTCGACTGAGCTACTGGCCATTTCGGCCAGTAGCCCCTCGCGGGCTCAAGTCGGCTCGACAGGCAGCCGACGCTGCGTGCAAAACAATTGTCGCTCAGGGCAAACCCGTCGCGAGGCGGGGACGCAAAGCCAGGGATTTCTCGAGACCGCCCGGTTGCCGGCTCAACGGATTCGGCAGGTCGCAGACCGAGGTATCCACATGCGTCAGACGCCACGCGTACGCCCAGCCACAAAAGCTCCGTTGCCCCTGCAGTTCGCGCAGGTCCTCACCGCAACCGCGCTCGTCGCGGGAGGACCGATCGCGATCGTCTGGTGGCTGCGCGCGAGCGGAACCGTGTCCTCTGCGCTGCTGTGCCTGCCGCTCGGGATGGTCCTGTCCCTGGGAGCGTCTCAGGTGGGCTGCGTGCTGTGGGAGAAGCGACCCGGCTCTGAAGATCTGCTGTTCAGCGAGTTGATGATCTGGGGCTACGTGCACCGTCTACGCACCCAGCGTCGGCTCGCATGCGCCCTGGACATGCTCGGCGCGAGCGAGCAGGCGCAGCCTCGTGACGTCGACGGCCTGGGCGCCAAGCAGCGCGCGAAGCTCCTCGAGCGGCTCGTCGCAGGGATCGAGACGCGCGACTCTTACCTCCACGGTCACTCGCGCAGGGTCGCCAGGCACGCGTGGATGATCGCCAGGCGGATGAACCTACCGAGCGCGGAGGTCGCGCGAGTGCGCACCGCCGCGGCGATCCACGACGTTGGCAAGATCCACACGCCGACCGCGATCCTGCACAAGGCCGGGCCGCTCGACGACGACGAGTACGAGGTGATCAAGCGCCATCCCGGCGAGGGGGCGCAGATGGCGGAGGTGCTCGACGACGCGCAGCTGACCTCGATGGTGCGCCACCACCACGAGCGCCTCGACGGCACCGGCTACCCGGACGCGCTGTCGGGCCGGGAGATCCCGCTCGGGGCCAGGATCATCGCCGTCGCTGACACCTTCGACGCGATCACCTCCGGGCGACCCTACCGGCGCGCGAGTCCGCACAAGAAGGCGATCGACATCCTCAAGGAGGAGGCAGGCACACGGCTCGATCCGGCCGTCGTGCGTGCCTTCTGCGGTCACTACGCGGGTCGACGCCCGCTCGCCGCCTCGTCGTTTCTCGCCGCGCTGCCCGAACGGCTGCTCTCATGGCTCGGCGGCAGCGCCTCCAGCATCGCGACGAGCGCCAAGGTCATCGCCGTCGCAGCCCTCGTGGGCGGCGCCGCAGTGACGTCCTCCTCGTTCGCCCTCCCGGCCTCGAGTGGACATCCCGGCAAGCGCAGCAGCGGCTCGACGATCGTCGCTCACGCCAAGGTCGCGGACTCGTCGTCCACAAGGGCAACGTCCGGTGGCGCATCCCAAGTGACAGGCGCTGCGCACTCGAGGCGGCCGTCTCGTGACGCGCGCACGACGGCGCTCGAGCACGCGGCGTCGACTGGCCCCGTCGAGTCGAGTCGGCCCGCCGGCGAAAGCGGCGCGGGTGCGCCCTCAGGCAGCCAAGCGGCGACGACGGCCGCGGGGGAGAGCCCGGCCGGCAAGACTGAAGAAGCCTCAAGCGCCGGGAGCGGCGAAAGCCCCAGCAGAGACAAGGGCGAAGAAGGCACCGGCAAGGCCAAAGGCGAAGAAACGGCGAGCAAAGGCAAGAGCGAAGAAAGCTCGAGCAAGGGCAAAAGCGAAGAACACTCGAGCAAAGGCAAAAGCGAAGAAAGCTCGAGCAAAGGCGAAGAAAAGGCCGGCAAAGCCAAAACCGAAGAAACGGCGAGCAAGGGCAAGACGGAAGAAGCCGGCGGCAAAGAAGTGGTCAAAGAAGTCAAAGAAGTGACCAAAGGAGTAGTCAAAGAAGTGGTCAAAGAAGTGCCGGCAAAAACCGAAGAAGTCGTCGGGACAACCAAAGAAGTGGTCGGTACGACCAAAGAAGTGGTGGGGGGGACGACCAAAGAAGTCGTAGGCAAAACCAAAGAAGTGCTCGGAAAACTCTGATCGGCGGCTGGGCGCCGAACGGCGAGCCCTTAAGGTTTGGCCGCCCTACCTTTACAATCTCGTCTTGGTCATCGGGGCGTTGTGCACCCCATCCCCCCTGGGCTGCCGACGAGCAAGGGCGCAACCCCGATGACCTACTCCGTCCCGTTAGCGGTTAGCCTGGGCGGATGAGCGCGGGCGGATCAGGGGTGAGGTTGCGTCAGGCTGTGCTCGTCGCGAGCGAGCTCGAGCCCGTCGCGACGGCGCTGCGCGGCGCACTCGAGCTGGAGGAGCCGTTCCGCGACCCGGGCGTCGGGGCGTTTGGGCTCGAGAACGCCGTGTTCGCGTTGGGGGACACGTTCCTGGAGATTGTCTCGCCGACTCGCGCCGAGACGACGGCAGGCCGCTACCTGGCCGCGCACGGCGGCGACGGTGGCTACATGGTGATCTTCGACCTCGAGGATCTAGAGGGGGCGCGCGCGCGTGCCCAGAGCGCGGACGTACGCGTTGTGTGGCAGATCGACCTGCCGGACATCTCCGGAACGCACCTGCACCCGGCGGACATGCGCGGGGCGATCGTCTCGCTCGACCAGTCGCGCCCGTACGGGACGTGGCGCTGGGGCGGGCCCGCCTGGACCGAGCAGATCGGCTCCGGTGCGCCCGGGCGCCTGGCGGCGATCACTGTCGCGGTCGGCGAGCCGGCGCAGGTGGCGGCACGCTGGGGCGAGGTGCTCGGCGTGCCGGTCAGCGGTGAGGATCGAGCGCTGTTGGCGCTCGATGGTGGCGAGGTGCGCTTCCAGGACGCGGCGAGCAAGTCCGCCGAAGGCCTGGTCGAGGTCGTCGTCGAGCTTCCCCATGAGCTACCCGGCGGGCGAGCGACGGTCGAGCTCGGCGGCGTGCTCTGGCGGCGCGTGTAGGCGCTCGCGCGGCGCTAGGCGGGCAGGAAGTCGATCAGCAGTCGGTTCAGCTCGCTGGGCGCCTCGAGCTGCATCCAGTGTCCGGGCCCATCGAGGCGCTCGTAGCGCCACGGGCCAGCGACGTTGCTAGCCGAGTTGGTCATCTGCGCCTCCGTCAGTGCGATGTCGCCCGAGCTCCAGACGCCCATCGTCGGCGCCTGTACCGGCGGCACCTCCAGGCCCGAGAGCAGGAGGCGCTCCGGGGGAATGTTCGCGCGGTAGTAGTTCAGGCCGGGGGTCAGTGAGCCGTTCGCCTGCAGCTCCGCGATCGCCGCCTCCGTGTCGGGGTGCCGGCCCCACGCGCGGAAGTTGGCCCAGTCGTTGCCCGACAGCCACTCCTCGGCGACCCCAGTGAACTGGAAGAGCAGCATGTACCACGATTTTTCGTGCTGCCCGAATCCTTCGGCGAAGAACGTCGCGGGATGCCCGACCGACAGCACGGCCAGATGATCGACGCGCTCCGCGGCCGTCAGCGCGGTCGCCCACGCGACGCTCGCACCCCAATCGTGGCCGACCACGTGCGCGCGCTCTGCGCCCGCGGCGCTCATCACAGCGCACACGTCGCCAACGAGCCGGTGCAGCGCGTAGGCCTCGACCGCGGTCGGCTTGTCAGAGCGCCCGTAGCCGCGCAGGTCGGGAACGATCACCTGGAATCCCGCCTCGGCCAACGCCGGCACCTGGTTGCGCCAGAGCCGCCCCGAGTCGGGAAAGCCGTGGAGCAGCACCACCGGGCGGCCTTCGCCGGTGACCTCGTACTCGATACCGACGCCGTCGACCTCAACACGCATGTCGGCGCACCCTACAGCCCTGGGACCGGCTAGTCGTTACGCGGCTGCGAGGGCAGCCCGTGGCGCTCGAGGATGCGCTCGTAGTTGAGGCGCATCAGCTCGATCGCATCAGCAACATCCGTGTCGCCCTCGATTGCCCGCGCGGCGGGCCCGCGCCGGTCGGGGAATACCGGGTGGGGAACGATGCGGCCCTGCTCTTTCAGCTGCGCCCACTCGCGCGCGGGGAAGAAGTAGTGCGCTGCGTGGTCGCCGTGGAGGTGCCCGATCTCGCGGTGGCCGACCTTGAACGCGAACTCGCCGCGCCGGCCGTACCCGGTCGAGACGCCCGGCCACGAGCCGACCTCCTCGGTGATCCGCTCGCTCGCTGTCTGTGTCTCGATGCTCGTCATCGTCGCCTCCTTCGTGGGGTCCCTCACCACGCTACAAGCTCAAGTGCACTTGAAGTCAAGGCCTCCAGCCGCTTTCCTTTGTGGGTAATGGAACTGCTCGGCATCGGCGAGGTGGCCGCCCGCAGCGGCGTCGCCGCCTCGGCGCTCCGCTTCTACGAGGAGCGTGGACTGATCGTCTCCGAGCGAGCCGGCTCCGGTCACCGGCGATTCGCCCGGCCGGTGCTCCGTCGGATCGCCTTCATTGTGTTCGCGCAACGCGTCGGGCTCTCGCTCGAGGAGATCGGGGAGGAGCTCTCGAGGCTGCCGCCCGACCGCGTCCCCGCGCGCAGCGATTGGGCGCGTCTCTCGAGCAATTGGAGCTCGCGCATCGACGCTCGCATCGCCGAGCTCGAGCGTCTGAAGGCGGGGCTGACGGAGTGCATCGGGTGTGGCTGCTTGTCGCTGGACCGCTGCAAGCTCGCGAATCCCGAGGACCGCGCCGAGCGTCTAGGCCCCGGCCCACGCTACTGGATCGGCGATCGTCCGCTGTCTGGGTGACGGTGAGCGGTCGCTCGACTCAGGCGAACGCCGCGGCTTGGATGTCGCGGTGCACCTGCGGCGGCGTCGAGGTCTCCGCCTCACCCGCCGCGCAGCGCTTCGGTCGGCGCCAGCCGTGCGGCGCGGATAGCAGGCAGCAGGCCCGCGAGCGCCCCGATCAACAGCGAAGCGCCGATGCCGCCGGCCCACGCGGAGGCGGGGATGACCACCGCCCAGCCCTTGCTCGAGGCATAGATCGCGGTGGCGAGGAGGCCGATCGCGATCCCCGCCGCGCCGCCACCGAGCGCCAGCAGGATCGCCTCGCAGAGAAACTGCATGCGGATCTGGCCACGCCGGGCTCCCAGCGCGCGGCGCAGGCCGATCTCCGAGCGGCGTTCGAGCACGGAGATCACCATGATGTTCGCCACACCGACGGCGCCGACCAGCAGCGCGACCGCGCCGAGCGCAAGGAACAGGCCGTTCAGCGCGCCCTTCGCATCGGCGCGTGCGACGAGCGTCGCCGACGGCTGGCTGACGTCGACTTCGTTGGGCGCTTGGGGGTTGACCGTCTGCGCGAGCACCGACTGCACGGCCGCGACCTGTTCCTCGCGAGCGCGCACGTACACCGTGTTTGCGTGGCCGTCGCCTGCGAGGTAGCGCTTGGCTGCGGGGAAGCCGACGAGCACGGAGCTTTCGATTTCCGGCGTCAGGAGCGCTGGGCCGAGGATGCCGGCGAGGTAGAACCACTGGTCGGCGACCCAGAATCCTCTCGCCCGCGTAGAGGCGGTCGATCCCCAGACGCTGCGCCGCGGCAGAGCCCAACACGGCGACCGGCTCGCTCGCGGTGGCCGCGTTCAGGTAACGACCCTGCACGACCGATACCCCGAGCGCGCCCAGCAGGTCCAAGCTCGCCGCCTGCACGCTCAGCGCGTTGGTGTCGATTGGCGGGATCAGCGGCGTGCGATACACCGTCGCCGTCACCTTCTCGGTCTCGGCGACGCTCGTGACCGGATCGACGCGGGCGACCATCGCCGGTGCGGCGAGCGGCAGCTGCGACGTCTTGCCGGTGAGCCCCTGGCCGTTGCTGACCGTCAGCAGGTTCGTCCCCAGCCGGTCGATCTCGCTCAGCAGCCCCGCCTGGCTCGAGGAGGACAGGCCGAGCACGGCGACGATCGCGGCCACGCCGATGGCGATCCCGAGCGCGGACAGCCCCGCGCGTAGCGGGCGCGTGCGCAGCCCCACGCTCGCGACCCGCGCGAGGTCGCCGACGCGCATCCTGCGCGGCGCGAGGCCCGTCGAGGCGTGCTCCGCAGCCGTGCTCACAGGCGCGGCTTCGGTGCTTCGTTGACGAGCGCGAACGCCGCTGCGACAGCGCGCCCGACGCTCGCCCGCACGATGTAGCCCCCCTGCTCGTGGTTGGCGTTCGGTGGTGCAGCTACGGCGATGCCGCACGCATCCGTCTTTACGACGATCGTACGTCGCTGCGATGTGTGCGAGCGCACCGCGCCAGCGCCGCGAGAGCGCGTCGTGAAATGTGCGCTCGCGCCGCGCGCCGGCGCCGAGAACGTGACCAACGCACCCGCCACCGGATTCTTCTCCGCGTCCGTGACCGTGACCGCGAGCCCGATCGCAAAGCGCCCCCCGATCATCGTCGACTGGCTCGCACCGACTCCCACGGTGAGCTTGGCAGGCTCGCCCGCGAGGTTCGCAAGGGCGAAGCTCGCCGGCGTCGCCTCGTCGGAGCCCCCGGAGCCGGCGCTGCCCGAGGGC
Source organism: uncultured Solirubrobacteraceae bacterium (assembly GCA_963759265.1). Lineage (GTDB taxonomy): Bacteria > Actinomycetota > Thermoleophilia > Solirubrobacterales > Solirubrobacteraceae > Palsa-744. The sequence goes on along the minus strand of CAVWYR010000002.1, from coordinate 551,258 downwards.
CCGCCGCCGGCGGCTTGCGCCACGCTCGCGCCAGCCGCGTACGAGCCGGCGATGCTGTTCGCGCTGAACAGCGGCGACGTCGCGACTCCACTCGCGCTGGTCGTCGCGCTCGCCTCGGCGCCCGCGCCGATGAAGCTTGCGCCGGCGCCTGAAGCGGCGGCGCACGCGCCCGCGCCGGTGCTCGAGCTGAGCGTGAACGTCACCGTCGCGCCCGCGACCGGGTTGCCGTCGGCGTCGAGCACCTTCACCCGCAGCGGCTGGGGGTAGCGGCTCGTGACGCGCGCCGACTGACTCGTTCGCGAGATCGCGATGACCCGCGCCGGCATGCCCGCGGCGCTGTTCGTCAGCGAGAAGGAGACCGAGCCGTATCGCGAGCTCGCGGTGACGGTATAGCCCCCGGCGATCCCATTGGCGCTCAACGTCGGCGCGGTCACGGCGCCCGAAGCGTCGGCGCCGACCGTCACCGTGCTCGAACCGCTCGTCGAGAACAGCCCGCCGGCACCCGTGCTCGGCGCGCTGAAGGTGACGGGAGTTCCCGCCGCGCCCGTCACCGGGCAGCCATCGCCGTTTTCAAGCGCCACCTGCAAGACGCTCTCGAACCCGCTGCCGAGCGTCGCCGTCTGGGGCGTGCCCGCGATCAGCGTCAGCGTCGTCGGAGGGTTCGAGGAGGGACACCCGGCGCCGGTGGGCCCGCCCGGCGTGCCCGTTTCGCCCGCCGCGGGAAGCGCGCCAAGCAGGGGCGTCGCGAGCGCGACGGCGGCGACGATCAGCGCCGACAGTGCCGAGCGGCCTCTGTGCCGCGCCCACGCGCCCGCGTGGCGCCACCACGCCATCCCGCTCATCAGCACTCCGTTCCCTGCGTGTCGGCGACGATGCGCCCGTCGAGCATCTGCACCCGCCGCGGCAGGCGCGCTGCGAGATCGCGGTCATGGGTGATCACGATGATCGTCGCACCCTGCGCGTTCAGTTCTTCGAGCAGCGCCAGCACGGCCTCGCCGGCGGCGCTGTCGAGGTTGCCCGTCGGCTCGTCCGCGAGCACGATCGCCTTGTACCCAACCAGCGCGCGGGCGATCGCCACGCGCTGGCGCTCACCGCCGGAGAGCTTGCTCGGGCGAAAGTGCGTCCGCTCGGCGAGGCCGACCCGCGCCAGCGCCTGCGCCGCTCGCTCGCGGCGCTCCGCCACCGCCACCCCCGCGTACAGCAGCCCGTCGGCGACGTTCTCCAACGCTGTGCTGTGCTCTGCCAGGAAGAACTGCTGGAAGACGAAGCCGATGCTCGTTGCCCGCAGCGCCGCGAGCGCGCGGTCGGACAGCCCAGCCACGTCGACGCCCGCGATCGACACAGTCCCCGAGCTCGGGCGCTCGAGCGTGCCGATCACGTGCAGCAGCGTCGTCTTGCCCGAGCCCGACGGCCCGACGATCGCAACGAGCTCGCCTGCGCTCACGGCGAAGCTCGCTGCTCGCAGCGCGAGCACCGGCGCCTGTGTGCCGTAGGTCTTGCTCACGTCTTTCAGCTCGAGCACCGGCGCTTCGCTCATGACTCGGGCACCACCACGCGCTGACCGGCCCTCACCTCGCGCCCGCTGACCTGCACGAGCCCTTCCGCGTCATCGAACAGGCCGAGTGCGACCGCCTCCAGGCGGTGCACACGAGCTTCGACGACCTCGATCGCGTAGCCGCCGCCCGCCAGCGCGAGCAGCGAATCGACCGGCACCACGAGCGCGCGCTGAACGCTCGCGGTCGTGATCGAGACAGCTACCGGCGCCTCGTCGAGGTGACCGATCGCCTGCGGTTCGCTCGGCCTCACGTCCACTTCGATCGTCGGGCCGCCTTCTTCACCGTTTTCAGGACCGCCACCACCACCTTCCCTGCTGGTCGGAGCCTTCGCGACGGTGCCCACGGAGCTGACCACCCCGGGCGTCGTCTGCTCGTCTGGCAGCGTGATCGAGACCTGATCGCCGACCTCCACGCTCGACTGCTGCGCGGCGCTCAGCGCGATCGTCACCTGCGGGCGCGTCGAGGTGATCCCCAGCACCGGCCCCGGTGCGACGCTCGCGCCGACTTCGGGGGTCACGCTCGTCACCCGCACGGGGCCCGGCTCGAACACGACCGAGCCGAGTCCGAGCGCGCCAGTCGCGGCCGCGCCGTGGGAGGACTGGAGGGCGAGGATCGCCGCTTCGGTTGCCGCGCTGAAGCGCTCGCCGTTCAAGCCGGCGCCGAAGCCGAGCGCGTCGAGGTTCGCGTTCAGCGCAGCCACATCCCGGCCCGGCGCCATCCCCCGCAGGAACGCTCGCGAAGCAACGAGCGAGCCATACAACAACAGCACTGGCTGTCCGGCGATCTCGTAGAGGCTCTGCCCGCGCACGATCACCCGCCCGACCGCCGGCAGCATCGTGAACGTCGCGCCTGGCCCGTACGTCGCAGCCGTCGAGCGCGCCGCCACCGCAGCTTCGTCGGCGCTCGCGAGCGCCTTCTCGCCAGACGCGATCGAAGCGCGGTCGTCGTCGAGCTTGCTCGCGCCCGCGTCGGAGGCCTGCGTATCGCTTGCAACCCGTTGCGCGTCGCTCGCGCACGCGCTTTCGACGGCGCCGTCGCCCGCGCAGTCCACCGACTCCTGCTCGCGCGCCGCCGTCAAGGCCGCCTGCAGTCCCGCGAGCGTCTCGCCGTCGCCCGCCAGCGCCGCCCTCGCGCTCTGCAGCATGCCCTCGCCGCCGGCGACGGCCTGTTCGGCCTGGCGCAGCGACGACGGCGCCGTGCCCGCCGGCACGCGAATGCTCGAAGCGTGCGCGTAGCCGAGCGTCGCGTTCACCTGCGTCTGTGAGGAGAGCGCCCGCATGCTCACCCGCGCGAGCGAGGTCGGCGTCGCATTGTCAGCAACATCGCTCGACGGGGCTGAGCTGGCTAGCGGGTCGCTCGCCACGAGCACCACGACGACGACCGCCGCGAGCACGACGAGCAGGCTCGCCAGCGCATTTCGGCGTGCACGCACCACGCCCACTAGTGATTGCCGTGCAGGCCGCCCGGGATCAGCGACTGGCACGCTTCCTCTGCCGCGCGCGCCTGCGGCGAGTCGAGGTTCAACCCCTTGTGCGAGACGTGCACGCCGCCGCCTGAGAACGTCGGGTCCGGGAAGTTCGGGATCCCGTGGGTGCGGATGCACGCTGCCGCCTTCAGGTACTGCACCTGTTCGCGCGGGCTGATCTGGTGAGCCGGGCCTTCTCCCGCTTCCCCGCCCGGGAGCAGCTTCCGGCACGCCTGCTGCGCCGAGTTGAAATGAGGGTTGCCGGAGATCGACGGGTTGACCGCGATCGCGACCTTCACTTCGCTGCCATTCGTCGAGATTTTCGGGTCGGGGAAGTTGGGCACGCCGTGTTCGCGCATGCACGCCGAGTACGCGACAGCCTGGCTGTTCGGCGAGGCCGAGCTCGCCCCGCCGCCGCCGCCGCCCGCTCCGCTTGAGGAGCTGTTCGAGGAGGTGCTGTGCGTCGTGTTCGATCCGAGGTTCGCCACGCCCGGAGCTTTGGCCCCGCCGCCACACCCGGCGGCGCACAGCGCGATCGCCGTAAGCGCCGCGGCCAGTCGTATCGATCTCATCTCGTCGTCTCCTCCGCTTGCTCGATGTAGCGTGCGAGGCAGTTCTACGAAACGACCGGTTACACGACGGTGAGCGACGCTGTAACCGCGCTGTAACCGAGAATGCGCCACGCTGCGTCGTCCATGCGAGTGCTGCTGGTCGAGGATCACGCCGAGCTGGCCGACACGGTCGCTACGGGCCTGCGCCGCGAGGGCATGGCCGTCGACGTCGCGCTCGACGGGCACGACGCGCTCGCACACATCGGGCTCACCGACTACGACGTGCTCGTGCTCGACCGCGACCTGCCGGGCGTCCACGGCGATCAGATCTGCCGTTCGCTCGTCGCCGCCGGCTGCGACGGGCGCATCCTGATGCTCACCGCCGCCGGCTCGATCGAAGACCGCGTGGACGGTCTCAGCCTCGGGGCCGATGACTACCTGCCCAAGCCGTTCGCCTTCGCAGAGCTCGTCGCGCGCGTGCGCGCGCTGGGCCGGCGCGCTCCTCGCCGCCAGCCGCCGGTGCTCGTGCACGGCGACCTGCGCCTCGACCCCGCGAATCGCCTCGTCAGCCGCGACGGCCAGCGCCTGTCGCTCAGCCCCAAGGAGCTGGCGGTGCTCGAGTACCTGCTCGGCGCCGGCGGTCGCGTCGTCTCCGCGGAGGAGTTGCTCGAGCGCGTGTGGGACGAGAACGCCGACCCCTTCACGACGACGGTCAAGGTGACGATCAGGCGCCTGCGCGCAAAGCTCGGCGAGCCGCCGCTGATCGAGACCGTGCCCCGCGGCGGATACCGGATTCTGAGTGCGCCTACCGCGCTACACGATCCGCCTGCGCCTCGCCGTCCTCTACGGCGGCGTCTTCATGATCACCGGAGCGCTGCTGCTCGCGCTGATCTTCCTGACGGTGCGCTCCTCCACGCACGGCAGCGTCGTCTCCGCGCAGAGCGCCGTGGCGAAGCTCGTGGAACCGCACGTCCACGTCCACCTGACCTCGCCGGAAGGGACGGTGTCGGTAACCCCCGAAAAACTCGAAGTCCAGCGCGCCCACGAACAGGCACATCGGCTCGGCGCGCTCGCGGTCAACGTCAACAACAACGACCTGCATCAGCTGCTGCTCTTCTCGCTCGTCGCGCTCGCGATCATGGTCGCCACGTCGATGGCGTTGGGGTGGGTGCTCGCCGGTCGCGTGCTGCGCCCGCTGCAGGTGATCACCACCGCGGCTCGAGAGCTGTCCGCCTCCAACCTGCACCAGCGCCTCGCGCTCGAGGGGCCCAACGACGAGCTGCGCGAGCTCGGCGACACCTTCGACGAGCTGCTCGGCCGGCTCGAGTCCTCGTTCGAGGCCCAGCGCCAGTTCGTTGCCAACGCCTCACACGAGTTGCGCACGCCGCTGACGCTCGAGCGCGCGATCCTCGAGGTCACGCTCGCCGACCCAGACGCCAGTGTCGCGTCGCTGCGCGCCGCCTGCGAGCGGGTGCTCGTCATCGGCGAGCAGCAGGAGCACACGATCGATGCGCTGCTGACGCTCGCACGCAGCGAGCGCGGCGTCGAGCGCCGCCAGCCGCTGTTGCTGGACAGCACAGCCGAGGAGGTCCTGCGCGAGCGTCGCGAGGAGATCGCGCGCCGTGGCCTGCGCCTCGATACAAAGCTCGAACACGCCCCCACCATCGGCGATGCGCGCTTGATCGAGCATCTCCTCGCAAACCTCCTCGACAACGCCATCCAGCACAACACCGCCGACGGCTGGATCTCCGTGACGACCGCAGTCCAAACCGGGCAGGCCGTGCTCACGGTCTCCAACAGCGGGCCGACGGTTACGAGCGCGGAGGCCGAGCAGCTGACGCTCCCCTTCCATCGGCTCGGCAGCGCCCGCACCGGCCACGGAGCCGGTCACGGCCTCGGTCTTTCGATAGTCAGCGCCATCGCAGGCGCGCACGGGGCGAGCCTCGCCGTGCAGCCACGTCCCGACGGAGGGCTGCAGGTCGAGGTGAGGTTCCCGTGATCAGCTCTTGGGGTTGGAGTCGAGCTCGGGATCAAGCACCTCGATGCCCAGCGCCTTTGCCCAAACGCCGGCCATGTCGATGATGTCGCTCCACTCCATCGCGGCGCCGCGCAGGCTCTCGACGCCCTGAAGGCCCGTGAGCTCGCATCGGCGCAGCTCACAATGCGCGAGGCGAGCACCACGAACGTCAGCTTCGGTGAGATCGCAGCCGTTGAAGCAGACCGACTCGAGTCGAGCCTCGAGGAAGTCCGTTTGCGTGAGCACGCAGTCCTCGAAGCACACACGCTCGAGTCGACGTGCTCCAGCTGCGCGGGCAGCTCCGGTCGGCGGGGTGAGCGGGCTGCTGAGCGCATCTGCGACAGGCGAAACCGGGGAGCAGATCGTGACGCCAGCCAGCCGGACGTTCTACGAGTCGCTGAGGAGCTTGAAGTGAAGGACGCTCCTGCTCGTGACCCTTCCGAAGGCTGTAGCGGACGCGAGCAGCGTGTAGGTCGCGGGCGCGAGCTTCTTGCGCTTGGAGATCAAGCCGTCGAAGCGTACCTTGTCCCGCCCGACGGCCGCCGACAGCTTGAGCGTGCCGGCGGTGACCGTGCGCGTGCAGTGGCGCTTGCTGTTGTTGCTCTTGCTCGGCGCGACGCACTTCTTTCCCACCCGGCGCCCGCTCGCGGGCTTGGTGAACGTGAACGTCACGATTGCCGGCGCCTTGAAGTTGCCGGACTCGCCGATGTAGAACGAGAACGTCGTGCCGAGCGGAGGCTTCTTCTTGTTGGTGGCGATGTGGGCGAGCGCGCGCCCCTCGCGCCAGATCTTGGCGCTCTCAGCCAAGTCCGCGAACGTCAGCGTCGGCGGCGGGCTTGTCGCGGATCGCGAGGAGCTGAGAGGCGAGAACGTGAAGGGCCTGAGTTTCAGCGTGGGGAGGAGTTTGGTGGGCACCGGCACGACGATCTGCTCGCTCTTCTGCGCGGCGCTCGAGCCGCCACAGCTGGCGGTCTGGCCGGTGAAGATCGGCGTGTCCGAGCAGCCGAGGTTGTCGGTCACCGTCAGCGTGACGGTGTACGTGCCGGGCGCGCCGTATACGTGTGAGGGGCTCGGCCCGGCGTTCTGCGCGCTGGCGCCGTCGCCGAAGCTCCAGTCATAGCGCGCGACGTTCTCTTCCGGGGGGGCCGTCGAGGCTTTCCCTTCGAAGTTCGAGGACGAGCCCGACGCGGCGGGGGTCTCGGTGAATTCCGCCGTCGGGCCGGGATCGGGGCTGATCGCGAGCGAGTCGAACGAGCGGCCCGAGCCGCTGCTGCAGGCCGGCGCCGTGCAGCTGAGCGGCGAGAGCAGGCCACCAAGGCCGAGCGAGAACGGTGAGACCGTGCTCGAGCCAACGTTCGCCGCGTAGAGGAACTGCCCGTTCGGGCTGACCGCGACGCCGATAGGTTCGGTTCCCGTATCGCAGCTCGTCGTCATGCATTCGATTGGCGCGAGCTGCCCGTCCGTCTCGATCTGAAACATCGAGACGGTGTTCGCTTGGGCATCGGTGGCGTAAAGGGCGTCACCGTCGGGGCTGATCGCCACCCCGGTCGGTTCGGCCCCGGTCTTGCATGCTTCACATTCGATCGCCGAGAGCACACCGCCAGCTTCGATCTTGAAGGCCGAGATCGTGTTCGCCGCCTTGTTCGCGACAAACAGGAACTGCCCGTTGGGGGTGACCGCGATGCCAGTCGGGGACGCTCCCGTGTGGCAGCCGGGGCATTCGATCGGAGCGAGCCCGCCGTGTTCGCCGATCTTGAACACGGAGACTTCGTTCGATTCGAGGTCCGTCGTGTACACGAACTGGCTGTTGGTCGAGACGGCGACGCCGAAGGGCCTCGTCCCGACTCCGGTCACGCAGCCCTTTTCGCCGCAGTTGATTGCTGAGAGCTTGCCTTCGCTGCCAATCGAGTACGCGGAGAGGGTATTCGAGCCCTCGTTGGCGACATACAGAAACCGCCCGTTCGGGCTTGTTGCGACACCCGCCGGTTCGGATTCCGTCTTGCAGTCTTTGTTCTTTGAGCATTTGTTTTCGCTCAGCGCTCCGCCGGCCCCGATCTTGAACGCCGAGACCGTTTCTTTGCCGCCCCTGTTCGCGACGTACAGGAACTCTCCGTTCGGGCTGATCGCGAGCCCCGCGGGTTCGGGTCCCGTTCCGTTTTCGCAGCTTTCCCCGGAGCATTCGATCGGGCTCAGCAGGCCGCCCGCGCCGATCGTGAACGCTGACACGGTGTTGGAGGCATGGTCGGAGACGTACAGCTGGCTCGCCGACGCGCCGGCTGGAAAGCTCAGCGCGCTGCAGATCAGCAGCGCCAGCCACACAGACACCCGCAGCGGGCGTGGCTTGCGGCGGATCACGAGTCGTCCTCCTGGGCAGCTGACGTCCTTGACAACAACTCCGACTTTAGCGCCTGTGCATCGCCAGGGGCGCCGCTTGAATGGGGCGCCGCGGCAGCGGCAGCGGCTAGCTGCCGAGCGCCGGAAAGCGCGGGTCGCGTCGCTCGACGAAGCTCGTCACGCCCTCGACGAAGTCGGGCGCGGTGAAGGACTCGAGCATCAGGCGGTCGGCCTCGGCGAGAGCGTCGGGCAACTGCTCCTGCAGGTCGGCATAGACCTGTCGCTTGATCGTGGCCATGCTCGCAGGCGAGCAGTTGACGACGAGCTCGTGGGCGTAGTCGAGCGTCGCGTCGAGCAGCAGCTCGGGCGCGAGCACTCGATTGACGAGGCCGAGCTCATAGGCCTCCTCGGCCAGTATCACGCGACCGGAGAGCAACAGATCCAAGGCGCGCGCGGGTCCGACGAGCCTCGGCAGGACCCATGAGATGCCGTGCTCGGCCACCAGCCCGCGACGGGCGAAGGCGGTCGTCAGCTTTGCGCCGGCGGCAGCGAAGCGCATGTCGCACATCAGCGCCTGTACGAGGCCGATCCCGGCGCATGCGCCGTTGACGGCCGCGATGATCGGCTTGGGAATCGAAAGCGGGAAGCTCTGTACGCGGCGCGCGCGCGTCTCGATGCCCTCTTCCACGCCGTCCTCGCCGATCGCCTGCAGCGCCTGCATGTCGGCACCTGCGCAGAAGCCCCGGCCGGCGCCGGTCACGACGATCACACGCACCGCTTCGTCGTGCGCGCACTGCTCGAGCAGCGCGAAGTACGCATGCTCCATCTCCGCGGTCCACGCGTTCAGGCGCTCGGGGCGGTTGAGAGTCAACAGCGCGACGCCTGCGTCGAGCTGCATCTGCACCACTTCACCGTCGACCTGCACGGCCTCGCTTTGCACCTGCACGACCTCGCTCATGTGCTGCTCCCTCCGCTCGCCATCTCCGCTTGCTTCGAGCCTACCGCCATCAAGCGGCGCCCGTATCGGCGGCGGCTATGCGTGGAGCGCGACCGAGCCGAGCACCGCATCGAGCAGGCCGGGGAAGCGCTCGTCGAGGTCGTCTCGTCGCAACGTCGTCAGCTTGGAGGTGCCGAGCGCGTGCTGGCTGATCACGCCGGCCTCACGCAGCACGCGGAAGTGGTGGGTGCACGTCGACTTGCTCACGCCGAGCTCGAAGCTTCCGCACGGGCGCGGCGTCGGGTCGAGGCTCAGCTCGCGCACGACCTGCAGGCGCTGGGGATCGCTCAGGGCGTGCAGCACGGCTGCAAGCTCGAGGTCCTCGCGTGGGGGGTGGTAAAGGCCCATGTCGCTCATTGTACGACGATCATCGAAGTTATGTTACGATGGTCGCCGTACTTACAAACGAGAAGGATAGCGCCATGTCAGCGATCGCGATCGAGAAGCGCAGCTCCCAGCACGAGTCGACAGCGCCGCAGCAGCGCGCACCGGCATCTGCGGAGCACGCGCCGCCTTCGCGCCAACGCACGGTCGTGCTGCTCGCGCTGGTGTGCGCGGCGCAGTTGATGGTGATCCTCGACGTCTCGATCGTGAACGTGGCGCTGCCGTCGATACGCGGCGGCCTGCACTTCTCGACGACCGGGCTGCAGTGGGTGGTCAACGCATACACGCTCACGTTCGCCGGCTTTTTGATGCTCGGCGGCCGCGCGTCTGACCTGTTGGGGCGCCGGCGTGTGTTCCTCGTCGGGACCGCGCTGTTCGCGCTGGCCTCGCTGACGTGTGCGCTCGCTGACTCGCGCTCGCTGCTGATCGGCGCGCGTGCGCTGCAGGGCGTCGGCGGGGCGATCATCTCGCCGGCGAGCCTCGCGATCATCGCGACCTCCTTCAAGGAGGGGCGCGAGCGCAGCCGCGCGCTGGGCGCGTGGGGCGCGATGGGCGGCGTCGGCGGGTCGCTGGGCGTGCTCCTCGGAGGTGTGCTGACGCAGGCGTTCGGTTGGCCGGCGATCTTCCTCGTGAACGTACCGATCGGCATCGTCGTGATCGTGTTCGCGAGCCGCGTCGTGCCGGTCGGCCGCGCGTCGACGACGGATCGTCACTTCGACGCGTCCGGCGCGCTGCTCGTGACCGGCGCATTGACGGCGCTCGTGTACGGGATCGTCCGCACCGACACGCTCGGCTGGGGCGCAACCGGCGTGCTCGTTCCGCTCGCGCTCGGTGTCGCGCTGCTGGCGGCGTTCGTGTTCGTCGAGGGCAAGGTCTCGCGCGCGCCGCTGATGCCGCTGCGGGTCTTTCGCATGAAGCGCCTGCGCGCGGCGAACCTGATCGTGTTCCTGCTGTACGCGGCGGTCTTCTCGATCTGGTTCTTCCTGTCGCTGTACCTGCAGCAGGTGCTCCACTACGACCCGTTGCAGACGGGGCTGCGCTTCCTGCCGATGACGCTCGCGATCGTTGCGACGAGCTCGCTCGCTCCGCGCCTCCTCGCCGTGGTCGGTGAGCGGCGCATGCTGACGGTGGGCATGCTGTGCGCGGCGGTGGGCCTGTTCCTGTTGACCGGCGTGCACGCCGGCGGCAGCTATAGCGCGGACGTGCTCGCGGGCGGGCTGCTCGCGGCGCTCGGCTTCGGGCTCTCGCTGGTGCCGGCGACGATCGCAGCGGTGTCGGGCGTCTCCGCACAGGAGAGCGGGCTGGCGTCGGGCATGCTCAACACCTCGCGCCTGGTCGGCGGTGCGTTGGGGCTTGCGGTGCTGAGCACGATCGCGGCATCGCGCGCGCGCTCGGACCTGCTGATGGGCGCGTCCGCGCCGTCGGCGCTCAGCGGCGGCTTCCGGCTGGCGTTCGCGGTGGCGGCGGGGTTGAGCGTGCTCGGTGCGCTGGCGGCGGCGGTGCTGCTGCGCCCGCGCCGGCTCGCGCCTGGCGTCCCGGCGCGCGCCGAGGCGAGCCGCGCGCAGGCGGGCGCGCCGGTCTGAGCCGGTCGCCCGTGCGAAGCTGTGGGCGTGAGCGCCGCGCATCGCTACGCCGTACTCGACGTGTTCACCGACACGCCGCTCGAGGGCAACGCGCTCGCCGTGTTCCCCGACGCGGCGCAGGTGCCGGCCGCGGCGATGCAGCGCATCGCGCGTGAGCTGAACCTGTCAGAGACGGTGTTCGTGCTCCCGGCGCAAGCGGGCGCTGAGGCGCGCGTGCGCATCTTCACGCCGGCAGCGGAGCTGGCGTTTGCGGGACACCCCGTGCTCGGCACGGCGATCCTGCTCGGTGGCGAGCTCGAGCGAGAGCATGTGACCCTGGAGACGGCGGCCGGCCTCGTGCCGGTGGCGCTGAGCGGTGGCGAGGGGCGGGCGGCCTACGGCTCGATGCACCAGCCGATCCCGTCGTGGGAAGCGTTTGCGCAGGCGGGCGAGCTGCTCGACGCGCTCGGCGTGGCGCGTTCGGGCCTGCCGGTCGATGCCTACGTGAACGGCCCTCGACACGTTTACGTGGAGCTCGACGGCGAGGATTCGCTGGTGGCGCTCGCGCCGGACATGCGCGCCCTCACCTCGCTCGGGGCGCTCGGCGTGAGCTGCTTCGCGGGCGCGGGCTCGCGCTGGAAGACGCGCGTGTTCGCACCGCAGCTCGGCGTACCGGAGGACCCGGCGACGGGGTCGGCCGCGGGGCCGCTGGCCGTGCACCTCGCACGTCACGGGCGGATCGCCTTTGGCGAGCAGATCGAGATTCGCCAGGGCGCTGAGATCGGTCGCCCGTCGTTGCTCTACGCACGCGCGGTCGGCTCGGCTGAGGCGCTCGAGCGCGTCGAGGTCGGCGGCTCGGCGGTGCTGATCGCCCGCGGCGAGCTGCTGCTCGGCTGAGCGTCTGGCGCCGGTGCTCGTGCGCTGTCCTGTGCGCGCGTAAGTATTCGCGGGGTCATGCCGGCCGCGCTCGCCAGCGAGGAAGAGGAGTCGAACGCTGCGCCCGCGGGCGAGCAGCAGCCGCCGACGAAATCCAAGAAGTCAAAGAAGGCTCGCAAGCCGGAGTCAGAGGCGCCCGGCGACGGCGGCGGTGCCCCGAGCGTGGCTGCACACCCCAAGGCCGCCCGTCAGGTTGCGCGCGCGAAGGGTTGGGGCGGGCTCGTCGGCTTCCTTCTCAGCGGCTATCTGTCGCTGCCGACGGACACGTTCGCCGGCGCGATCCTGCGCGCTCTGGTGGGTGGCAGCATCTGCTATCTCGCCGCGTGGGCAGGCGCCGTGTTTGTCTGGCGCCGGCTGGTGATGCTCGAATACGCGGGTGCTCGCGCCCGCGTCGGCGAGCAGCAACGCGCGGGTGGCGCAACCGTGGCCGGCGATTCGAGCAGGCCGCTGCGTCGCGAGAACGTCCGCGTCGGGCTCGAGTGCCCGGTGGTCGCGTATCTCGGCGCGAGCCGCACGCCCGTGCAGACGTTCACCGTCGACGTGAGCGCAGGGGGGATGCTCGTCGCCGGCCTGGGCGGGGAGCAGACGCAGGAGGAGTTCGAGTTCGAGCTGACGATCGCGGCGGATGCGCCTCCGATCAAGGGTGTCGGCATCGTCACGCGGACCGATCCCGACGGTCGCTGTGCGATCAAGTTCAACTCGATCGGCGCCCAGGAGCTCAGGCGCCTGGACAAGTTCATCTTCGAGCACCAGCGGACTGCGATCGCCGTGCCACAAGGTCGTGCCGCATGACCCAGTCGGTGAGCAGCTTCACGGTGAACAGCAGTCCGAGCGCGAGCAGCGCGGTCGAGGCGATGTACCACGGCCATGGGCCCATCACGTTGAGCAGTGAGCTGTATTCGGGCTTTTCGCGCAGGAACATGTAGTTGCCGCCGGTAAGCAGGTCGCCGGTTGCGGCGATCAGCGTGAAGGCGAACGTCGCGGCGTACACGCGCCAGACTGCTCCCGCTCGCGGGTACAGGCGGCAGCCGAGCACGAGCAGGCATGCGCCGACGATCGCACCGATGTGGTAGGTGAAGTAGGTGAAGTAGTAGACGCTCGGGAAGCTCGATGACAGGTCTGGCGTGAGCGTCGCCTGCAGCGATGCGGTGAGTGACAGGAAGTAGACGAGCTCGACGAGCAGCATGCGCCGGCTCCACAGCGCAAGGATCGCGATCACCGAGATCGCGTCGGTGAGCTGCAGCGGCAGATCGTAGCGGGTCGTCCAGGTGCCGAGCACGACGTCTGCGAGGTACTCGCCGGCCCATCCGGCGAAGATCACCAGCGCGAGCACGCGGGCGGCCACGACCGTCCAGCTGCCGGGATAGCGCCGGGGCGCCCACACGGCGAGACCGACAAGCAGCACGAGCACTCCCAGGGCCGCGAGGTGCGCGTCTGAGAACTGCGCCAAGCGCCCAGCGTACATGTGCCTCGGGCGCACCCGCGCGCCCGCGCCCGCGCCGGCGTGGGGCGACGGACCCGCCCGTGAGTAGCCGATGGCATCGCTCAAGTCGGCGCTGGCGGCGTGCCGATGCGGAGCGTGTGGCACCTTCTCTGCGACGCCTGCGCCGTCCAAGCACGGTAATAATCGCGACCTTCGCCGCCGTCGACCTGGCGTATCACCTGTTGCTGCGGGGGCCGGTGCGACGCATGCTGGGCATCAGGCGCGAGGCCTAACAGCTCCACGCCGCTGAGCGCCGGCACGGTGCGTGTACGCTTGGCGAGGACGCCCGCGAGTGCGTCGATCGCTCATGTCCGATCCCGGCGCCGACCCCGAGCTCATCGACCTGTTGCACCTGGGGCGCGCAAAGGTGATTGGCGCGTGGCGGCTGGGCGAGGTGCTGATCGACCCCGGGCCGAGCAGCTGTCTGGGAGAGCTGTTGCCGATGCTCGAGCGCGACCCGCCGCGCGTGATAGCGCTGACGCACATCCATCTCGACCACGCGGGCGCGACGGGCTCGCTGCTGGCGCGCTTCCCGGACACAGAGGTGTGGTTGCACGAGCGTGGCGCTCCGCATCTGGTCGATCCGGGCAAGCTCCTGCGCAGCGCGACGCGTTTGTACGGCGCTGACATGCAGCGTCTGTGGGGCGAGGTGCTGGCGGTCCCGGCTGAGCGGGTGCGCGCGCTCAGCGGAGGCGAGAGGATCGGCGAGCTGCGCGTCGCTTACACGCCGGGACACGCCTCTCATCACGTCTCCTACCTGCACGAGCCGAGCGGACGCGCGTTCACGGGCGACGTCACGGGGGTGCGCATCGACGGCGCGTGCGTGCTGGCGCCGACGCCCCCTCCGGACATCGACGTGCGCGCCTGGCAGGATTCGCTCGAGCTGATCGGCTCGTGGGATCCGCGCAGCCTCGCGGTCACCCATTTCGGAGAGTACGCGGACGTCGAGGCGCAGTTGGCGGCTGTGGGCGAGCAGCTGCGGCGTCAGCAGGAGCTGGCGAGGAAAGGTGATGAGTTTGCGTTCGTGTCGGCGATCCGCGCGACGGTGGCAGGCTCGAGCACGCTCGAGACGGCGGCGGCGTACGAGCAGGCGATGCCTCCGGAGCAGAGCTTTCACGGCCTCGCGCGATACCTGCGAGATCAGGCGGGCTGAGTGGGCTCGGCCGTGACCTCGAAGTCGGTGAGCGTGAGCGGCCCGAACGAGGTGATCAGCGCCACGTCGACGGCGTCTCGGCCGCGTCCGACGACGACGCGGCCGATGCGCGGGGTGTTGTTGCGGGCGTCGAAGGTGTGCCAGCGACCGTCGAGATAGGCCTCGAACCAGGCTGCGAAGTCCATCGCCTCGGGCGGGTCGGCGACGCCGACGTTGGGGATGTAGCCGAAGACGTAGCGTGCGGGGATGTTGAGCGCTCGACAGAACGTGATCGCGAGGTGCGCGAAGTCGCGACAGACCCCCTGGCGGGCGCGATAGGCGTCGGCGGCGGTCGTCCAGGGGTTGGAGGCGCCGGGAACGAACTGCAGCTGCGAGTGGACGTAGTCGACGATCGCCTGCACGCGTCCCCAGCCGGGCGCCAGCTCGCCGAAGCGCTGCCAGGCCTCGTGACCGAGCTCGTCGGGAAGGCAGAAGCGGCTGGGCATGATGAAGCCGAGGACCTCATCGGGCAGCATCGCCACCGGCGTCTCGGGCGCGGCGGGCTCGATCACGTCGGCGGGGCACGCGATCACGAGGCGGGCCTCGTAGGTGATGTGCGAGCCGCCGCCCTCGAGTACGAAACGCTCGCAGCGGTTGCCATAGCCGTCCACGTAGCCGTGATGCTCGGCGCTCGTGTACCAGTTCTCGCCGCTGATCGCCACGCCGGGCTGTGGGCGCGGGGCGACCTGCATGATCGCGGCGGCCGGTTGGCTGGAGAGCAGCCCGAACTGGCAGCCGACGGTGAGCTCCAGCGCCCGTTGATCGGTAGAGCCGTGATCGTTCCTAGCCACACGGACGACTGTAGAGGGACGCGCTCGACTCTACGATCGGCATATGTCCAGCAATCTCGCCGCCTGAACTACCAGGAAGCGAAGTGCGCTGGCGCGGCAAGTCGGTGCTGTAGCCTAGCCGCGTGCATTTCAGGATCACAAGCCATTCCGGCTTCACGCTGCCCCCGGGGGCGCTCGAGCTGCTGCTGGGCCGGCTCGGCGAGCGCCGCGATGACTTCTCCTTCGCGCTGGTCGGCTCTGAGAATCCAGGTCGTGAGCGCGGACGACGCGCCGGTGTCGGTGACGCGCGATGAACGCGCTGAGATCGGTCGCCGCATGATCTTGGAGTTCCTCTCCGAGGCCTGCGAGGGGACGCCGGAGCTCAGCATGGACTGGTTCGCGGTCAGCTCTGAGATCTAGGCGCGCGTGTCTGGCGCTGTCGGTAGCGCTGTGTGCCGTCGTGTACACGGCGCTGTGTGCTGCTCCGGTGCTCGCGCCGGCATCGGCCCGATCGAGTCGAGCGACGGAGCCGCGCCCGCTTGCGCGCTCGATCCCGCTGTCGGTGTCGGCGCACGCGGGCAACCCCGGAGCGCCCGTGCCGCAGAACTTCCTCGGGCTCTCCTTCGAGGCCGGGAGCCTCTCGCAGATCGCAAGCTACGCGGCAGAGGGAGACCTCGTCACGCTGCTGCGATCGTTGGGCGTCGGAGTGCTGCGCTTCGGCGGGGTCACCGCCGACGAACGGGTCGGCTGGGCGGAAAACGCATCGGAACGGCCCGCTTGGGCCGCGCAGACGCTGGACGCGGCCGATCTGCGCCAGCTCGGAGCGCTCGCGGACAACAGCGGATGGCAGGTTCTGCTGACGCTTGGCCTCGCACACTACGAACCCGAAGCGGCGGCGCGCGAGGCGGCGGCCGCGAAGGCGGCGCTCGGTGAACGGCTGGCGGCGATCGAGATCGGCAACGAGCCGAACTCATACGCCGCCCACGGCTTTCGCTCCGAACCTTGGAGCATCGTGCAGTACGACGAACAGGTGACCGCCTATCGCAACGCGATCGAAGCGCTCGCGCCGGGCATCCCGCTCGCCGGCCCGGACTCGTCGGGCTCGAAAGCATTCGAAAGCTGGGGGCTGGGCGAGGCGATCCACCAGCTGCCGGCGCTGCTGACGGGACACCACTATCCGCTCGGCTGCAACGAACAGCCGCCGCCGACGATCGAACGGCTGCTCAGCCCGGAAATTCGACAGCTGGAGCAAGCTTCGCTGCGGCACTACACGAAGATCGCCGAACTGATCGAAATTCCGTTTCGCCTCGATGAGGCGAACACGGTCTCGTGCGGCGGGGTGGCGGGAATCAGCAACACCTTCGCGTCGGCGCTGTGGGCGGTCAGCTACCTGGCGAAGGCGATGACGATGGGCGTCGCGGGAATCAACCTGCAGGGCAATCCCAGCAACTGCAGCGGCTACACGCCGGTCTGTGCGACGACGAGCGAAGCTCTCGCGACCGGTGCGTTGGTCGCCCAACCCGAGTGGTACGCACTGCTGCTCGCCAAGCAACTGCTCGGCGAGCGACCGTTGCGCACCAGCATCAGCTCGTCGCAAGGACCGCTCGTGCCGAGCACGCCCGGCGCAACGGCCGCGCCGGGGCAGACGCCGAGCGCACCGAACGTCGAAGTGACGACGTTTCTGGCAAGCGATGGCACGCTGCACTTCGTGGCCGTGGACGACGATCCGCCGGGATCTCGCAGCGTGGCGCTGGGGCTGCACGTGGGAGCAGGCTTTCATGGCGCGAGCATCCTCGCCTTGACGGCGCCCGCTCCCGCGGCGCTCTCGGGCGTGCGTCTCGGCGGTCAGGTGGTGGCGGCGAACGGCTCGTGGAGCGCACCGGCGAGGCTGCCGCGGGTGGCGAACAAGGCCGGCGTCATCACCGTGAAGCTCGAGCCAAGCAGCGCGGCGCTGCTGACGGTAGCGCCAATCGCCGGCTAGCGCGCACGCTCGCCAGGAGTTCAGCCGCAGGCCGTGTGGAGGCCTTGGGGTGGGTCAGGCGGCGCTGAACAGGGCGCCGTTGAAGCCGAGCATCGCCTGCACGATGCGGGCGTCGTAGAACGGCAGAACCTGCGTGAGGAACGCCGCGCTGAGGCCGGTGGCGCGGTCGATCCAGTAGTAGCAGTTGAACAGCCCGGCCCAATCGCCGGTCCCGGCACGCCTCATCCCCGGTAGGTCCTCCTCGAGCAGATGAAATCCGAGACCCCATCCTTGGCGTAGCGGCAGTGTCGGCACCTCGTTGGTCAGCTCGGGCATCGCCGTGGGCAGGACCTCCGGTAGCGGCGCCCCATGCAAATGGTCGCTGAACGCCTGCCGGACGGTCTCCGCTCGCAGGATCCGCTCGCCGTCGAGTTCGCCGTCACGCAGCAGCGCGCGCATGAAACGCAGGTAGTCGCCCGCGGTCGAGTACGCGCCGTGGCCGCCGGAGAGGTACTCGGGCTGCGCCGGCAGCTCGATCGGTGAGTGCACGAGCGCACCGTCGGCGCCGCGCGCATGCAGCGTCATCATTCTCCGGCGCTGATCCTCGCTGGGGCGGAACGTCGTGTCGGTCATCGCCAGTGGCTCGAAGATGTGCTGCGCGCAGTACGCGCCGAGGTCCTCGCCGCTGAGCGCCTCGATCACCTGGCCGAGCCAGTCGGTGCTGGTGCCGTATGCCCAGCGCACGCCGGGATCGCCGATCAACGGCAGCCCGTAGAGATCGGCGCGCGTGATCGCCAGCGTGCCCGGCTCACCCTGCAGCTCGTAGTAGCGCAACAGCTCGGCGTTCGTGAACGTGTAGCCGAGGCCCGAGGTGTGGGTGAGCAGCTGACGGATGCTCGCTTGACTGGCCGGCGCGCGCAGCAGCGGCGTCTCGCCGTCGAAGCCGTCGAGGACCTGCGCGAACGCCGGAACGACGCTCGAGACCGGCTGCTCGAGCTCCAGACGCCCCTGCTCGATCAGCTGTAGCGCCGCGACGCTGATGATCGCCTTGGTCATCGATGCGATCGCGAGCATCGTGTCCGCCCTGGCGGGCTCCTCGCCGCTGACGCTGAGGCGCCCGAACGCGCCCTCGTAAAGCGTCTCGTCGCGGTCGCCGGCGATCGCGATAACGCCGGGCAGCGTTCCGTCCTCGGCTGCGGCCGCGAGCAGGCTGTCGATCGCGGCGGTGTCTGCCCTACGCAAGCGGCGATCATAGCCTTGATCGCTGCAAGCGCGGATCACGACCGTCGATCGCGCGCCGGCGATCACCACGCTGGCACGCTCGACGCCCGTCGCGCGAGCGCGATGATCTTCCGCACCCCGGTCCCGCCGTTGCGGGCTTGCGAGCATGCTTGTGCCGACGTTGCCGCTCGTCCCGGTCACGCCACCCGCACGTCGCGCCCTATACGCGCGATCGGGGTCTCGCCCCAACGGCCGCGGCCGGCGGCCTCAATGTAACGGCGACTCCGACGCTACGCTCGAGGCGCCGATCAGCGCCCGCAGCAGCCCATCCATCCCTGCGATCTCATACACCGCGCGCTGGCGCCCCGCCCCGCCTCCGCCGGCGATCAGCGAGGCCAGGCCGTCGAGCTGCTCTGCGCAGCCCAGCTCCAGCGCATGAACGCGGGCGAGCGCAAGCGCCTCCTCGAGCAGCTCACTCACGTGACGCAGCCTCCCCTGGGCGTTGGGCAGCCGCGCGTGCACCCCGAAGCGGGCCGCCCGAAAGACCGCCTCTTCCAGCACCTCCGTGGGAGGGTCAGGCTCGGGGTTCGCCTCGCTCGCGTGTCGGGCGAGGCAGTGGACGAGCGCCACCAGCGCTCCGGTCTCCGCGACCGAGCGCTGCGTGTCGAGCGCCCGGATCTCGACCGTGCCGAGCCGCGGGTGGGGACGCAGCTTCCACCAGAACCACGTGTAGTCGGGCACGTCCGCCGCCCGCGCCAGCAGCCGGGCCATCTCGCAGAAGTCCCCGTAATCGCGCATCGCCCGCGGCACCCCCGAGCGCGGCCAACCACGAATCGTGACCTCGCGCGCGGACGCGAGGCCCGTATCGCGCCCGTGGCGGTAGGGGGAGTTCGCGGCGAGCGCCTGTAGCAGCGGCAGGTGACGGCGCAGGCCGTTGAACGCTCGGATCGCCGTCTCCTCGTCGGGCATACCAATGTGAATGTGAAGGCCGGCCACCGGCGTCGCCACCGCGTCTCCGAGCAGGTCGCGGATGCGCTCGTAGCGCTCCTTGTCGGTGATCTCCGCCTCTCCCTCACGCGCGGCCGGATGCGTGCCGGAGCCGATCAGCCCGGCCCCGGTCGCGAGCACCGCCCGGCGCAGATCCTCGAGCGTCTCCACTGCCTCGCCGGCGCTGTCGCACACATCCGTGATCAGCTCGACCTGGCACGCGTGGAGCTCGCGCTCCACCGTCCCAGCCACCGGCCCGAGCCGCCGCTGCACTGCAGTCGAGGCGTTGGTCTGGCGGCCGCTCACCGGATCGACGAGGAACAGCTCCTCCTCGACTCCCACGGTGAACGGCTTGCCAGAGCCGAACGCATGGCCGGTCGCTGGCTCAGCTCGAAGTGACGGCACTCCGCCGGGCTTTCGTCGGCCGGGTCGCCGCTTTCCTCGTTTTGCCCGCAGCCCGCTTGGTGGGACGCGCCGAAGGCCGTTTCGCGGACTGCGCCGAAGCGCGTTTGGCGGGCCGCCCGCTCCTGCGCTGCGCCGCCGGGATCTCCGCTTTCGCCACTGCCTTGGTCAGCCGCACGATCTCTTTCTCCAGGAACGAGCGCATCCGCTGCTCATCCCGGCCGATCGCCCGCGCGAGACGCTCCGTATCCCTGTCGCCGACAAGCGCCGCGAGCGTCTCGATCGCCGTGTAGGTCGCGATCTCCTCGGCCTCGCTCGCATACTCGGTCTTGGCGTTCTTCAGCTGCTTCTCCTCCTCGCCGGTCCCGCGCAGCGCGTGCAGGGGCCCCTGGGCGAGCGCCACGGCTTTCTGTGCGCCGGCGACGACCGCCTGAGCGGCCTCTCCGATCGGCTCGGGCCCCGGCGCGGAGACCGTCTCGGCGGTGCCGCCGAGCCGTTTGATGCTCTGTTTGACCTCGCGTGCGTGGCGCTTGGTTTCGGATAGGTGCTCTTTCAGGCGCTTCTTGTAGGGCGCGCTCGTGGTCATCGCGATGTGCGCCTGCAGCGCTGTCTCCAGCCGCCTCTCGAGACCGTACGCCTCGTTCAAGTACTGCACCAGCTTCGCGCTGGCCGCCTGCAGATCAGCCATCTCACTCTCCTCCTAGGAGCGCCCGCGGCGCCCACGGTAGGGACCCAGGAATAGCACCAACACCACGACCAACAACAGCAGCACCAGCGGGTTGACGAACGCCCCGCCAGCGATACTGAGAACGACCAAGACGATGATGAGCAACAGCAGCAAATCCAAGAGAGGCCCTTTCAGTTTCGAGAGAGGAGGTCAGTTTCGGAACCTGATCTCCCGCCACTACCCCAATCGGCGTTGATCGAAGCCCACCGCAACACCTCCGGGATTCCCCCGCCTCAAAGATGGGTATGGAACCTCCCCAACCAAAAGCGAGAGGGAAGTCAAATGGGCACCGACAAGAACGTAGATGAGGGCAAGGGTCGCCTGAAGGAAGCCGCGGGCAGCCTCACGGGCGATGACAAGCTCAAAGACGAAGGCAAAGGCGATCGCGCCAAGGCCTCTGTCAAGGACACGGTCGATAAGGTCGCGGACAAGGCAAAGCGGGCGCTGGACGGCGAGAAGCATTAGCGCCAGCCGGTCGCATGAGCGCCGTGCACGCAGCGAAACCCTCACGACTGACTGGACGAGCACCGCCGCAAACGCAGGTTCGCGGCCACGGACGAGCCCGTGCCCGGGGAGCAATCCACCGGGCCGGGTAAGCCCGAGCGCCAGGCCGCCGCGCCGGGCGAGGAGCGCTCGCCGTAGACGGCGGCCCTCGAGCGGACCGCGCGCCTGCTCACGATGGCCGACATCGCGGCGGCCGGTGATCCGCGACTCGCTCCGCTACGCGATCGCGGCCACGCCGCCCAGCGCGGTCTATATGGAGGCGGCGACAAACCTCGCGGGCCCGGGGAATGCTGCCGCGCGGATTCCCACCGGCTGACGCAGCCGACATGATCTACGCGCTCACGCACGAGGCCCTCTATCTGCGGCTCACCGATGAGTGCGCATGGACCCCATCACGCTATGCACACTGGCTCAGCAGAATCCTCACAGTCGCCCTCACCCCAGCAGCCCACCGAGACCCTCCCTAGAGCGCCACTGCACGCCGCTCTCCATCGGCTCCGATGAAGCCCACGGGGCTTCATCCTGATCAGACTTTCAGTGGCAGAGCAGGAGCCGCGACCCAATCACGTCAGGCGCCGGCTCCGGACGCTAGGAGCAGACGTCCGCATCAGACGCGGCTCACTGCCGCTGCGGACGAGCTGCGAGTGTGCCGATTGCTGATCGGCACATGTGCGTCCGCCCACAAAGCGGAAGCCACACGGATGCGCGACGGCTCGCGAATCCAGTCCAACACCTCATCACCGACAGTCCTGCCGACAGGCCAGGACGATCGTGCGGGCGCTCGGCTACGCGCCCCCCGCGACGAGGGTTCGGAGAGGGCGCGGGCGGGCGCCCGGAGGGCTCGCAGCGCATGCTTCGCACCGCTAGGATGCGGGGCTGTGCCGACGTAGCTCAGCTGGTAGAGCACCTCCATGGTAAGGAGGGGGTCTCGGGTTCGAGTCCCGACGTCGGCTTCGGTTTCTCCGCCGTACGCGAGCGAGCCGTGCCGGCCACGCACGTGCCGCCGGCCGCGGCGTGGGGCCGGCTAGGAGCTCGCGAGTTCAACGAGCTTGCAGAAGGCCTCGACGATCTGCGGATCGAATTGCGATCCTGCACAGCGGTTCAGCTCCGCGAGCGCCTCAGTCACCGTGATCGCATCGCTGAACGGGCGCTTTTTCATCATCGCGACGAACGCAGCGCAGACGGCGATGATGCGCGCACCGATGGCGATCTTCTCGCCGGCGAGCCGGTCGGGATAGCCCTGGCCGTCATAGCGCTCGTGCTGAGAGCGCACGAGTTTCGCGGAGGCGGCGAGCGATGGCGCCGCGGCGAGGATGCGCTGCCCGATTTCCGAGTGGGTGCGCATGACGGCCCACTCGTCGCTGTCGAGCGGCCCCGCCTTGGTGAGGATGCCGTCGGG
This sequence comes from uncultured Solirubrobacteraceae bacterium, assembly GCA_963759265.1. Lineage (GTDB taxonomy): Bacteria > Actinomycetota > Thermoleophilia > Solirubrobacterales > Solirubrobacteraceae > Palsa-744. Next base: position 528,811 of record CAVWYR010000002.1, on the reverse strand, counting down.
AATCGCGAGCTTGCCCACGTCATGCAGTCGCGCTGCGATCTCCACACGCTGTACCTCGGACTCGGATAGATCCAAGGCTTCTGCGGTGGCGCTTGCGAAATGCGCGACCCTGTTGTAGTCCTCGAGCACCCCTGGGGTTCGCTCGTTCAGGATCTTCAGCAGCAGGCCAAGACTCTCCTGGCTCGCCGGGTTGGCCGTTACGTCCTCGTGTGCGGTCGTGAACATCCGCATCTCGACGTCTATCGACTCCGTACGACACCCGCTTGAACCAACGGGGGAGCCAGTGAGCCAACGGCGGAGCCCACAATTGAGATCGTTGGTGCTAGGGTAACTAGCACAATGCTCGACGTCAAGATCGACCGTCGTGATCCGACTTCGCTGCACGATCAGGCCGCCGCGCAGATTCGGCGCGCGATCGCCGACGGCGAGGCCAAGCCCGGTGAGCGCCTGCCGCCGGCGCGCGACCTCGCGGCGGTCATGGGCGTGAACACGAACACGGTGCTGAGGGCGATGCGCGTGCTGCGCGAGGAAGGTCTGTTGGAGTTCCGTCGCGGGCTGGGCGTGCGTGTCAGCGGCACGCCGCAGCGCAGCGCGGTGATCACACGCGCACGCGAGCTCGTCGGCTTTGCGCGCCAGCAGGGGTATCAGCCAGACGAGCTGATCGCGATCATCCAGAGCATTCGCTGAGCGACGGCGCCCGCGCGGCCCTCGGCGCTGCGCGCACTCTCCTATATTGCGTGACGGTGGTGCGCTCGTGAACACTCGCCAGCTGGGCAGCGAGGGCCCCGCGGCCTCGGCGATCGGGCTCGGCTGCATGGGGATGTCTGGCATGTACGGGCCGGCGGACCGCGCCGAGAGCATCGCGACGGTCGCCGCCGCGCTCGACGCCGAGGTCAACCTGCTCGACACCGGCGACTTCTACGGGATGGGCCACAACGAGCTGTTGATCGCCGAGGCGATCCGCGGGCGCCCGCGCGAGGAGTACATGCTGAGTGTCAAGTTCGGCGCCCAGCGCGGCCCCGACGGCGCGTGGCTGGGCTACGACGCCAGCGCGCCCGCGGTCAAGACCGCGCTCGCGTACTCGCTGGCGCGCCTGGGCGTCGAGCACATCGACATCTATCGACCGGCACGGCTGGACCCGGACGTGCCGATCGAGGAGACGGTCGGAGCGATCGCAGAGCTCGTGCAGGCGGGCTACGTGCGCTACATCGGGCTCTCGGAGGTCGGCGCCGAGACGATCCGGCGCGCAGCCGCGACGCATCCGATCTGCGACCTGCAGATCGAGTACTCGTTGATCTCACGCGGAATCGAGACCACGGTGCTGCCGGCGTGTCGTGAGCTTGGCATCGCGATCACCGCCTACGGCGTGCTCAGCCGCGGGCTGATCAGCGGTCATTTCTCAGCCGAGCGCGAGCTCGCCCCGAGCGACTTCCGTTCCCGCGCCCCCCGCTTCAGCGCCTCCAATCGGGCCCAAAACCTGTTGCTCGTCGAGCAGCTGCGCGCGCTTGCACAGGCGCGGGGAGCGACCGTCGCGCAGGTGGCGATCGCGTGGGCGCTCGCGGGCGGCGAGGACATCGTCGCGCTCGTCGGGGCGCGCACGCGCGAGCGCCTGTGGGAGGCGCTCGGCGCGCAGCAGATCGAGCTCGAGGCAGATGACATCGCGGCGCTCGAACGCGCGATCCCACGCGATGCGGCGCTCGGCGAGCGCTACCCCGAGCAGCAGATGGCAGCACTCGACAGCGAGCGCGCCTGAGGCGCGACTCACTCCTCGCCGCGCAGCAGCTGCTCGAGCGTCCGTCCGCTGAGCACCGACGCGGGTTGCTCGGCGACGACGTCTGAGCCCGGCCGCGCGTGCTCGTCGTCTCGCTTGAGCAGCAGCCACTGCGCCTTCGCTCCGGGGCGCGTGCGCTGCAGCACGTAGCCGCCGCGCAGCTTCTCGCCGTGCAGCACGAAAACCGCATGGCCGCGCTGCAGCGCCTGCGGCCACGCCACGCGCCCGCCCTGCTCGTAGTGGCCACGGTCCCATACGACGACGGCCCCGTCGTCGGTCGGTCCCTCGAAGGCGCTCTGCTCGACGGCGTGGTCGGGGACCTCCAGCGCCAGGCGCTTGGCGCGCGGGTCCAACGATGGACCCTTCGGCAGCGCCCAAGAGCGCATCACGCCGTCGACCTCCAGGCGCAGATCGAAATGGCGCGTGGTTGCCGCATGCTGGCGCACGAGGAACCCGCCGGCGTACACACCGCGAATCGCGAACTGCTCGTGACCCTCGACAGGCACCTCCTGCACCGCGACCTGCTCGACGCGAGCACCGCGAGGCCCCGCTCGCAGCGAGGCGATCAGCGCGTCGATCGCGGCAGGCGTTCCCTCCGCGTGCACCGCGACACTGCCGTCGTGCTCGTTTCGCACCCAGCCCATGACCCCGAGCTCGCGCGCTCGCAGGCGCGTGGCCTCACGAAAGCCGACACCCTGGACGCCGCCGGCAACGATCGCCCGGATCGCCCGCGGCTGCGGCTCGTCACTGCTCACGAGGATCCGATCCCGACGTCAAGGTAGCGCCAAGATGACAGACGTGGATGTACGCGAGATATCGCTCGAGCAGACGCGCGTGTTGCGCCAGGCGATTCTGCGCCCACACGAAGCCGTCGCCGAGCTCGCCGCGCACGAGCCCGCCGACGGGTTCGCGGTCGGCGCGTTCGATCGCGACGCGCTGATCGCGGTCGGCTTCATCGCCGCTGACGGCGAGGCGGGCGCGTGGCGGGTGCGGGGCATGGCGACCGCGCCGCACGCACGCGGGCAGGGAGCGGGCGCGGCCGTCCTGCAGGCGCTCTTGCGTCATGCGTCAGCGGCCGGTGCGTCGCGCGTGTGGTGCAACGCGCGTCTGCCCGCGCGCGCGTTCTACGAGCGTGCCGGCTTCCGCGTCGTCTCGGAGGAGTTCGAGATCCCGCAGATCGGCGCGCATGTCGTGATGGAGCGCCCGTGAGACGGCGAGTCGTCCGCTACGGGATGATCCCGTCGAGCAGTTCGCCCGCCGACGCGAGCTGCAGGCCTCGGGAAAGGATCACGATCGTCTCCAGTCGCGGCGAGCGCTTGCACCGCTCGAGCAGGCTGATCTCGGTGCGGTGCAGGCCACAGAGATCGGCGAGCGCCTCCTGCGAGAGCCCAGCCTGGTCGCGGTGCTGGCGGAGGTTGGCGGCAAATTGCCTACGGGCCGTCTCCATAGGTCCACTCTTTCGCCGCGCAGACGAAAGGTCCACAGACAGCTGTCGGCGGCTGGGGTCCCGCTAGGCCGAGTTTTCGGCGCTGCGCAGCCCGCTGAGCATCCAGATCGTGAACAGCACGATCAGCGCCAGCGCGCAGACGAACGCGAGCGCCGTGTGCTCCTGCACGCCGGAGATCAAGCCGCGCCCGGCGTCCAGGAACGCGGTCGCGGGATTGATGCTCGCGACGGAGTGGATCCAGCCCTTGAGCAGGGCCAGGGGCACGTACACGGGGGCGAGGAACAGCAGCAGGAAGACCGGCGTCTGCATCAGCGGGCCCGCTTGGATCGAGCGGAAGCGAAACGCGACCCCGGCCGCCCAGCCATAGCCGATCAGCGTCAGCATGAACGCCAGCCCATACAGCCCGAAGATGTCGATGCCGTCACCGGTGATGCGCATGCCCGTCGCGAGCGCGACCGCGGTGATCAGGGCGAGCGTGATCGCCGCGCGCGAGAGCGCGACCAGCGCGTAGCCGAGCGCGATGCCGCGGCGGTCCTCCGCCGCGAGCATCAGCCTGCGCGCGAAGCCGCTTTCGAAGTCGAACGCGAGCGAGAAGCCTGTGAACAGCCCCCCGAACATCGCCGACTGGCAGAGCACGAACACGAACTGGAAGGCGGTGTAGCCGGCGGGAAAGTGGAAGCCCGGCACCGACCCAAGCGCCGACAGCCCGCCGGCGAAGCTCGCGAAGAACACGAGCGGGAACACCAGCGACGGCACGAGCAGGTCGGGCCGGCGCACATAGGTGTGCAGGCCGCGCCAGGCGATCGTCCACGCCACGCGCCAGAGCCCGCCATGCGTGCTCGAGCTCATGTGCGCTGCATCCTCGTTCGCATCGCGCCGGCGACGGCCAGCAGGCCGAGGATGGTCAGGCCGATCACGACGGCGAAGCCGCGCCACAACGCGGTCGCGTCCCACCCGTAGATGTAGAGGCTGCGGAAGGCCTCGATCAGGTAGGAGATCGGGTTGACGTTGGCGATCGTGTGAAACCAGCCCGTCTTCAGCAGGTTGCGCGGAAGGTTGCTCGAGGACAGGAAGATGAACACGAAGAACAGCGGGAACAGGCCCTGCACGGCCTCGCCCGATCCGGTTTGCAGCGCGGCGGCGCAGCCGAACGCGCCGAAGGCGACAGCGGTGAGCGCGCCCAACACGAGCACCACTCCGACCCCGCCGATGCCGGCGTCCAGGTGCGCGCCGGCGACCAGCCCCATCAGCATGTACACAGCCGACTGCAGCACGCCGAGCGCGGCGACCCCGACGAGCAGCCCGGCGATCAACGCGACGCGCCGCAGCGGCGTCAGCGCGAGGCGGTGGAAGAAGCCGCTCTCGATGTCCTCCGCAAGGTTGGTGCCGGTGTTGATCAGCGAGAACATCCCTCCCTGGATGAACGCGACAGCGATCGCGAAGGAGATGTAGGAGTGGGTGGGAAAGCCCGGCAGGTGCGTCGCCGCCTTCAGGCCGCTGGCGTTGACCGCGAGCAGGATCAGCGGGAAGAACACGATCGGGAACAGCTGAAACGGCTGTCGCAGCGTCTTCAGCATCGAGCGTCTCGCAAGCACGCCGATCTGCGTGCGCAGCAAGCTCATGGGCCTTTCGCAGGGGTGCTTGCGAGCCCGTCCTGCGCGTCCGCGCCCGTCTTCTGCGGTTCTGGATCCTCCGCGTCGCCGTCGCCGGCGCCCTCCAGCGAGCGCCCGGTCTTGGCGAGGAACACATCGTCGAGCGTCGGGGTGTGAAGGCGCAGGTCGGCGATCGCGAGGCCTTCGGCGTCGAGCGTGCGCACGATCTCAGCGACATCGCTGACGCCCTCGGGCAGTCGCGCGGCGACGCCGTTGCTGGAGGCGGCGGCCTGCTCGCCGAAGCGCCGCAGGACCGACTCCAGGCGCTCGCGTTCGCCGGGATCCTGCGGGATCACCTCGACGCTGGGCCGCCCGATCGATGCCTTCAGTTGCGCGGGCGTGCCCTCGGCGACGATGCTGCCGCGGTCGATGATCCCGACGCGATCGGCGAGCACGTCGGCCTCCTCGAGGTACTGGGTGGTGAGGAACACGGTGACGCCGTCGTTGGCGAGTCGGCGCACCTCCTCCCACAGCGCGGCGCGACTCTGCGGGTCGAGACCGGTGGTGGGCTCATCGAGGAACAGCAGCCGCGGGCGGTGGACGAGCGCGAGGCCAAGATCGAGGCGGCGCTTCATCCCGCCCGAGTAGCCGCCGACCTTACGATCGGCGGCGTCGGTGAGCCCAACGCGCTCGAGCAGCTCCGCGCCGCGCTGCTCCCGTTCGGCCTTGCCGAGGCCGTGCAGTGCGCTCTGGAGGCGCATGTGCTCGCGACCGGTGAGGAACGGGTCGAGCGCGGACTCCTGCAGCGACGCGCCGATCGCGCGGCGCACCTCGGGCCCCTGACGCACGACGTCGAATCCCGCCACGCGCGCGCTGCCGGCGCTCGGCGGCAGCAGCGTCGTGAGCACGAGCACCGTCGTCGACTTGCCTGCGCCGTTCGGCCCCAAGAAGCCGTAGATCTCCCCGGGCGCGACGCGCAGATCGATGCCGTCGACCGCGCGCACGCCGCCCTTGAAGTCTCGAACCAGCCCTTCGACCTCGATGCCGTTGTCGTCCGCGCCCGTCGCGGTAACGCGGCCCGGCGCGCCCTCGGCGGCGGCGCTCACGTTGCCCGCTCTGCGGCCGTGGGGCGAGGAGCTGGGCGGGGGGAGGGGGAGGGCTGCACGCCCAGCAATCTATCCATGCCCAGCTCGCCGCCGCAAACAGGCGCGCCTGGCGCAACCGTGACGCATGCGTTCTAGAGAAAGCTGCACGACTCAAGTTGAGAGTCCCTGCGGGCCGACGCTGAAGTGGATGCCCCTGCCCGTGATCCAACCTGCGATGCCGATCGAGACAGACGCACACGTGCTGCGCGCGCGGCGCACCGCGGCCAAGACCCGGATCGCCCTCGGCGTGATCGGAATCGCATTGATCCTCGCCGATCCCGGGCTGCTGCCGCACCCGGCGCTCGGGATCGTGGGGTTCGCGACGATCGAGCTGACGGCGCTCGTGCAGCTCGGGACATGGCGCCCGTCGTTGTTGAAAGTCGAGGAGTCGGCCGCGGGACTCGCCGCGGTCCTGATCATCGGGCTCGGCTCTCAGGACGTGAGCGCGCTGAGCATCCTGTGGCTGGCGGCGATTGCGAGCGGCGTGATGGCGCGCGGCGGGCGCGTGCACTGGCTTGGCAGCGTGATCGTGATGAGCGCGCTGGCGCTTCCGGTGATCCGCGAGCAGCAGCTCAGCGCCAGCTATGCGGCGATGTGCGCCGCCGTGCTCGGGCTGTTGCTGACGTGCGGGAGGCTCACGCGCGAGCTCAACCACCTGCTCCGACAGGCGCGCCGTCAGGCCGAGAGTGCCGAGACGCTGCTGCTCGCCGGCGACATCGCGGCGCGCATGGCCGAGCGCGAGGACTCCTCCGCGGCGGGCGTCGCCGGGGCGGCCGTCGCCGGAGCCGCTGCCGGTGCGGCGATCGTCGCCAGCACCCGCGGCGCCGCGGGTGCCGACGCGCAGCCCCCGCCCAGGGCCGATGGGCAGCCGCGGCTCAGCGCCGAGGAGATCGCCAGCGCGCGCGAGGCGCTCGCGCGACTGATCGCCGGCGAGGGCCTGACGATGGTCGTCCAGCCGATCGTCGACATGAGCACCGGCTCGGCGCACGCATATGAGGCGCTCGCGCGATTCGGCCAGCCTCGCGAGGATGGCAGCCCGCTGCACTGGTTCGCGCTCGCGGAAGAGCTGGGCGAGCGCGCGGAGCTCGAGCGCGCCTGCCTGCGCAAGGGCCTCGAGCTGCACGCGCATCGCCCGCGCGGCACCAGCCTGTCACTGAATCTGTCAGCCCCGGTGCTGCTCGATGCCGCGACAATGCTGATGCTGGAAGAGGCCGGCGACGCACTGCCCGACGAGTTGAGCGGCCTGATAGTCGAGATCACCGAGGAGACGCTCGTGCACAGCGACATGGAGCTGGCGCACGCGATCGAGCCGTTGCGGGCCCGCGGCGCGCGCCTGGCTGTCGACGACATGGGCGCCGGCTACTCGGGCCTGCGCCAGATCACCTCGGTGCTGCCCAGCTACCTCAAGCTCGACCGCTCGCTCGTCACCGGCATAGACACCGACAGCGAGCGCGCGGCGCTCGTCGGGGCGCTGGCCGGTTACTCCAAGCAGGTCGGGAGCCTGCTCGTGGCCGAGGGCGTCGAGACCGAAGCCGAGCTGTGGGCGATCCGCCGCCTCGGCGTGCCCCTCGTCCAGGGCTTCTACCTGAGCCGGCCGGGCCCGCCGTGGCCCGAGATACGCGACGCGAGCGGCTTGGCGGGCGCCCCCGCGTCCTCGCCGCGGGCCACCGGCAAGTCGGCGGGCGTTGACGTCCTTACGCCCGTTGGCTGAGCTGACCAGCGCGCGCTCGCTCTAAGTGGCGGGGGAAGGATTCGAACCTTCGAAGGCAGAGCCATGTGGTTTACAGCCACACCCCTTTGACCGCTCGGGAACCCCGCCGGGGCTCGTCAGTTTAGGGAAGCGCGTGGCGCGCGTCTGCGCGGGCGCGCAGCGCGTATGGCGATCGCTCTGCGCGGAGCAACGCACGAGCGCTCCGCGCGCCGCGGGCGCGCGCCGGCGCTCAGGAGGCCTCGCGCAGCTGCTGGGCTTCGGGGAGCGTCTGCAGCTTTTTGAGCGTGCGGTTCTCGATCTGGCGGACGCGCTCGCGTGTGATGTTGAACGCGCGGCCGACCTCCTCGAGCGTGCGTGCACGCCCCCCGACGATGCCGTAGCGCATCTCGATGACCTCACGCTCGCGCCGCGGCAGGCAGGCGAGCACGCGCATGACGTTCTCGCGGCGCAGCGCCTCGGAGGCGATCTCGAACGGTGACTCGGCGGAGACGTCCTCGACGAAATCCGCCAGCGCCGAGTCGTCCTCGTCGCCGACGGGCTTCTCGAGCGAGATCGGCTGCTGCGTGATGCGCATGATCTCGCGCACCTCGGGCACGCTGCACTCGAGGTCGGCCGCGAGCTCGCCCGGCGTGGGCTCGCGCCCGAGCTGCTGGATCATCCTTCGTTCCGCGTGGATCAGCTTGTTCAGTCGCTCGACCATGTGCACGGGGATGCGGATCGTGCGGCCCTTGTCGGCGAGCGAACGCGTCACCGCCTGGCGGATCCACCACGTCGCGTACGTCGAGAACTTGTAGCCGCGGCGGTAGTCGAACTTCTCGACCGCCCGTATCAGGCCGAGCGAGCCCTCCTGGATCAGATCCAGCAGCGTCAGGCCGCGGCCGACGTATCCCTTCGCGATCGAGACGACGAGGCGCAGGTTGGCCTCGACCATGTGCTGCTTGGCGGCGATGTCGCCGCGCTCGATGCGCTTGGCGAGCGCCACCTCCTCCTCGGCGCTCAGCAGCGGCACACGACCGATCGAGCGCAGGTACAGCCGCAATGAGTCCAGGCTCGGCTCGACAGTCAGATCCACCTCGGGGCGCTTCAGCTCCTCCAGGTGGGTGTGCAGCTCGCGGACGTGCTCCCCCTCGTCATCCTCGCCGGCTTCGCGTGCGCTCGCGAGCGCCTCCGGTCGAGTGATCAGCGGACGCCCCTCCGCGTCCGCGCTCGCAGCACTCCCGCCGGCCTGCAGCTCAGGCTCGGACTCGCCTGGGGCGAGCACATCGATGCCGTGCTCCTCGAGGTAGCTCAGCAGATCCTGCGTCTGCTCGCCCGAGAGCTCGAGCTCCTCCATCACGCCCGCCAATGCGTTCGCCGTCAAGAAGCCCCTCTCGTGGGCCTCGGCGATTATCCCCTGCATCTCCTCCAGCTCCACCACGGCTGTATCCGTGGGGTTCAGTAGACCCTCAAGTCGGTCGCTCAACTCGCCTCCCAACGACTCACCCGACTCCCCGCCGAAACGCGTTTGGCGCTCCGACCTCCCCGTTCTTTCCCGCTTAGCCCTCCTGTAGCTCGATGAGTTGAGTGCCGATTGATACCAGAATCTGCGCGTGAGGGGCTCTCCTCCCTTCGCGGCCCGCCAGCGGCCCGTCGGGGGCGCGCTACGCTTGGCCGCGGTGCAGGCGAGCAGTCCGAACTCCGCGCTGTCTCCGTCCGTTGGCCCGGGCGATGACGTGCAGGCGCGTGAGCCCGGGATCAGCCTCGGCCTCTCGCGCGTCGGCGTGAGCGGCGTGGAGAAGGTGGTGCGCATACGCGACGAGCTGTACCTGGCGCGCCTGGACTGCTTCGTCGATCTGCCGCGCGACCAGAAGGGCGCGCATATGTCGCGCTTCGACGAGGTCGTCAACGAGGCGATCGGCGAGGTCGTGCTCAGCGAGTCTCCGTTTCGCGCGGAGACGCTCGCGCGCCACATCGCCGAGCTGGTGCGTGCGCGCCAAGGCGCAGAGCGCGCGGAGGTGACGATCGCGGCGCGCTACCCCGAGCACAAGCCGGCACCGGTGTCGGGCATCCAGACACAGGAGATCTACACGCTGCACGGTCGTGCAGTCGCGTTCGAGCACGGCACGCGTGGCACGGTCGGCGTCTCGGCGACGGGCATGACCGCCTGCCCGTGCGCGCAGGAGCTCGTCGCGGCGCGCGCTCGTGAGCGCCTGTTCGCCGAGGAGTTCTCAGCCGCGCAGATAGATCGCATCCTCGACAGCGTGCCGGTCGCGACGCACAACCAGCGCGGGCTGGCGACGCTTCACATCGGCTGCACGGAGGAGTGCCCCGTCGAGATCGACGCAACGACGCTGTTGGAGATCGCCGAGGCAAGCATGTCCTCGGAGATCTACGAGCTGATGAAGCGCGCCGATGAGGTCGAGGTCGTGGAAAAGGCGCACCGCCGTCCGCGCTTCGTCGAGGACTGCGTGCGCGAGATGCTCGCCGGTGTTGTGCGTGCGTTCCCGCACCTCGATGGCGGGAGCTTCGTCTCGGCGCGTCAAGAGAACCTCGAGACGATTCACCAGCACAACGTAGTCGCCGAGCGCTACGGCCTGATCTCAGAGCTGCGCGCGGAGATCGACTCGGGCACGCCGAGCGCCCACCAGACGACCCTCGAGGAGTGGCTGGGCGCACCCTGAGGGCACGGCGCCGCCCGCGCCTAGGCTTGCGCCTGCTGCAGGCGCCGGCGTACTCCAAAGAAGTAATCCAGCCCCGACAGCACGGTCACCGCGACCGTCACGTACAGCAGCGTCGTCAGCCAGGCGGGCTGTCCGTGCACGGCGATCACCGCGAGGATCGTGACGATCTGCAGGCAGGTCTTCACCTTCCCGAACATGCTCGCCGCGATCACCACGCCGGCCTGCGTGGCGCCCAGGCGAAGCACGGTGACCGCGAGCTCGCGCGTGATGATGACCATCGCCACCCACGCCGCCAGGCGGTGCAATGACACGAGCGAGATCAGCGCGGCGATGATCAGGAGCTTGTCGGCGAGCGGGTCCATCAGCTTGCCGAACGTCGTGATCGAGTCGCGTGCCCGCGCCAGGTAGCCGTCGACGAAGTCCGTCAGCGACGCCAGCGCGAACACCACCGCCGCGAGCACGTCGCCGCCGGGCGTGTTGCCGAGAAGCGCGACCACGAGCGCGGGCACGAGCATGATGCGCAGCACCGTCAGCACGTTGGGGAGGTTCAGCGGAAACACCTGGCTTGTCATTATGTCGGGATAGGCAATCTGTGAGGAACACACGACCCGACAGGAGTCAACGATGAAGACCCGCACACTCGGCCCAGACGGTCCCGAGGTCTCAGCGATCGGCCTCGGCTGCATGGGTATGTCGGCCTTCTACGGCGCCGCCGACGAAGGCGAGGCGCTGGCGACGATCGACCGCGCGCTCGAGCTCGGGTGCAACTTCCTCGACACCTCCGACATGTACGGGCCGCACACCAACGAGCGCCTGCTCGGCCGCGCGATCAAAGGCCGGCGCGAGGAGGTGTTCCTGGCGACGAAGTTCGGGATCAAGATCGAGCAGGGCGAGGGCGGGGGGCCTCCGGTCCGCTCGATTGACGGCAGTCGTGAGTATGTGCACAGCGCGTGTGAGGCCTCGCTGCAGCGCTTGGGCGTCGAGCACATCGACCTCTACTACCAGCACCGCGTCGATCCGAACACGCCGATCGAGGAGACCGTCGCTGCGATGGCCGAGCTCGTCGCTGCCGGCAAGGTCCGCCACCTCGGGCTCTCGGAGGCGAGCGCGGAGACGATCCGACGCGCGCACGCGGTGCACCCGATCACAGCCGTGCAAACCGAGTACTCGCTGTGGACGCGCGACGTCGAGGCGGAGATCCTCGGAACGCTCGAACAGCTCGGCATCGCGCTCGTCGCCTACTCGCCGCTGGGACGCGGCTTCCTCTCGGGGCGCTTCAGCTCGCCCGAGGAGCTCGACGAGGGCGACTTCCGTCGTTACGGCCCGCGCTTCACCGGCGAGAACCTGCTCGAGAACCGCAAGCTGGCAGAGCTGGTCCGTGAGCTGGCGTCAGAGAAAGGGCTCACGCCCGGGCAGCTGGCGCTCGCGTGGGTGCTGCACCGAGGCGAGTACATCGTCCCGATCCCGGGCACCAAGCGGGTGTCATACCTCGAAGAGAACCTGCAGGCGGCCGAGGTCGAGCTCAGCGACGAGGACGTCGAGCGGATCACCGACGCCGTACCGAGCGCGCTCGGCGCTCGCTACGACGAGCAGGGGATGCGCTCGGTCAACCTCTAGGAATGCGCTTGGCGCTTGCCCCTCACGCGCTTGACCCTCGCGGCCTCGCGCCGGCTCAGCTTGGGTAGGAGCTCGTTGGCCTGCGCCTGGGTGATCTTGCCTGAGGAGACCTCCGCGGCGAGCGTCGCCTTTTTGGCGGTGACGAGCGCTTCGATGAGCCCCGCTTCGGACTTGCCGCTCGTCGCGCTCGCGATCTCGGCGAGCGTCTCGCTCGAGCGCAGATCACTGCGGAACTGAGCCGCGCTGATGGCGAGGTAGCGCCGAGCGGTCGCCTGCACGCCGTTTCCGTGGACGCGGGTCACCTCCGCGACGACGCGGCGTGGCAGGTTCGCAGAAGCCGCAGCGAGCTTCGCCTTCTGGTTGGCCTCGAGCGCGGCGATCAGCCCGGCTTCGGACTTGCCGCTCGTCGCGTTCGCGATCTCAGCCAGCGACTCGCCGCCCTTCAGCTCGCTGTGCAGCTGCGCCGTGCTCACGCCGAGGTAGGCGGCAGCGCCCGCGAGCGCGCCGCGCTTTGCGCCCGTCGAAGTCCTCGCGCCCGCTCGCCGCGCGTGGTGAGCACGCTGGTGGTGATGCTTGCCCGGCTGTGCGGCCATCACGACAGCAGCGGTGACCCCGGCTACGACAGCGGCGGCGGCTATGCCAATAAAGAGCTTCCTTCTCAGTCTGCGCTTCATCGTGTCCTCCCGCGGTCGCTACTACGTTCGGCGGAGCCAAGCGATGCTGATTGTCCCCTCGCGCCTTAAGGACACGTCAAGATCGGCGTAAATCCTTAATAAGTCGCGACGCGGGAACTGCTGCAGCATAGGCCAGCCCGGGCTTCGTGCAGAGCGGCGATTGCTCGGCGCCGCTGTGCGGAGATCGTCGCGCAGGCGCGCGCCCGCGGGTCGGGCAGCGCTAGCGCTAGGGTGGGGCGATGCCACTGATTCCGATGGTCATCGAGCGCACCGCGCGGGGAGAACGCGAGTTCGACATCTACTCGCGGCTGCTGAACGAGCGCATCATCTTCCTCGGCACCCCGATCGACGATCAGGTGGCGAACCTGGTGGTGGCGCAGCTGCTGCACCTCGAGAGCGAGGATCCGGACAAGGACATCTCGATCTACATCAACTCCCCTGGCGGCTCGATCTACTCGGGCCTGGCGATCTACGACACGATGAACTTCGTCAAGCCCGACATCGCGACGATGTGCGTCGGAGTCGCGATGTCGATGGGCTCGCTGTTGCTCGCGGCCGGCACGAAAGGCAAGCGCGCGGTACTGCCGAACTCGCGGATCCTGATCCATCAGCCGTCAGCGGGCTTCGAAGGCCAGTCGACGGACATCGAGATCCACGCGCGCGAGATCCTCAACGTGCGGGCATCGATCGACGAGATATACGCCCAGCACACCGGCCTCTCCAAGGATCAGGTGCGTCAGGACATGGAGCGCGACCGCTTCTTCACCGCCGAGCAGGCCGTCGAGTACGGCTTGGTCGACCGCGTGCTCGAGAGCCACTGAGCGAGCCGCGCAGGCGCTCGAGGACTCGGGCGAGCGAGCGCTCAGGCGACGGCGTGCTCGATGAAGCCGAGACGCTCGATCTCGATGCGCACGACGTCGTCGCTGGCGAGGAACGTCGGCGGGTCCTGACCGACGCCGACGCCGGAAGGAGTGCCGGTGAGGATCAGATCGCCGGCCTGCAGCGTGCAGGTCTCGGAGATGAACTCGATCAGCTCGGGCACCGAGAAGATCAGGTTGCTGGTATTCGAGTCCTGGCGCAGCTCGCCGTTGACCCACGTGCGCAACGCGAGCACGTGCGGGTCGGGGACCTCATCGGCGGTCGTGATCCACGGACCGTACGGACAGAAGCCGTCGGCGCCCTTCGCGCGCGTCCACTGCGGCTCGCGCCCCTGCAGGTCGCGGCCGGTGACGTCGTCGGCGATCGCGTAGCCGGCGACCGCACGCCCCGGTCCCATGACGACCGCGAGCTCGCCCTCGTAGTCCAGGCGGCTGACGACCTTCGGGCAGTGCACGGGCGCGTTCGGCGCCGCGGCTGAGGCGGGCAGCTTCATGAACACGATCGGCTGCTCCGGCGTCTCGCCGCCGGTCTCGCGCACGTGGTCGGCGTAGTTAAGGCCGATGCCGAAGATCGCTCGCGGCCTCGGCACGGGCGCGAGCAGCGTCACCTCGGCGAGCGCCCACGAAGGACCCTCGACCGGCGCCGCCTCGGGATCCTCGAGGCGCTCGAGCACCGTCAGCTGCTCCTGCGCGTGGGCGTAAACGCGCTCCTCGCCGGGCTCGCCGCGGACCTCACCCGCGCGCGGATCGCCGGAGCCGGGGGGCAGGAAGGTGGCCAGGCGCATGCGAGCGCAAGCCTAGCGGGGCTACCGGGAGGCGGCGGGCTATTCTCGCGGGCGCACCATGGCCGGCACGACTCCCCTCGAGCGCAGCGCCTTGCTCCTCGTCGCCGCGCTGACGGTGCTCGCAGGCTGGGCGAACTACGGCGCGTGGGCGCCCGTGCCGCGCTTTGCGATCGCGACGCTCGCGCTGGCGGGGCTGGCGTGGGTGGTGTCGTTTGCGACCGAGCAGCTGGGCGAGCGGTTCGGGCCCGGCGTGACGGGGATGATGCAGTCGACGCTCGGCAACCTGCCGGAGCTGTTCGTCGTCATCTTCGCGCTGCAGAAGGGCGAGCTGGTCGTGGCACAGACGGCGATCGTCGGCTCGATTCTCGCGAACGCGCTGCTCGTGCTCGGCCTCGTGATCGTCGTCGGCGCGCGACGCTCGCCGGGCGGCCTGATGATTTTCTCCAAGCGACTGCCAAACGACACCGCGACGCTGTTGCAGGTGACGGTCTTCATCATCGTGCTGCTCGGCCTCTCGCTCGCGACGCACGACCCCGCGAGCCACCACGTGCAGGCGATCTCGATCGTCGGTGCGATCTGCCTGCTGGTCGTGTACTTCACGTGGGTGGTGCCGTACCTGCGCTCGGATGAGCTGCCCGGGGCGGGGGAGGCGCACGGCACGCGCCCGGTCCCACGGCTGTCGTTTGCGCTGACGCTCGCGCTGCTCGTCGTCGGAGGGGTGGCGTCGGCGTTCGTGTCGGACTGGTTCGTCAACGGCCTCGAGCCGGCGATCATGATCCTGCACATCTCGCAGGCGTTCGCCGGCCTCGTGATCGTCGCGATCGCCGGCAACGCGGTCGAGAACACCGCCGGCCTCGTGCTGTCTTACAAGCGCCGCTCCGACCTCGCGATCTCAGTCGTCAAAAACTCGGTCGCGCAGATCGCCGCGTTTCTGTTCCCACTGCTCGTGCTCGTGTCGTTCGCGCTGAAGACGACGCTGACGTTCGCGCTCGCGCCGGTCTACATCGGCGCGCTCGCGCTCGCGGCGCTAAGCCTGTGGCAGGTGACCGGCGACGGCGAGGCAGCCGAATTCGAGGGCTGGGCGCTCGTCGCCCTGTACGTGATCCTCGCCACGCTCACGCTCTACGAGTAGTACTCGCAGCTCGCACGCCGAGCGGGCCGGCCCCGCCGGCCCTCCTGAAAACGTCCCCTACCCGGCGTTCACCCCCGCGTGAGGCCTCCGATCAGCGCGCCCGCCAAGCCACCCGCGGTCGCGGCCTGGACGTTGCCGCCGTTGGCGGCTTCGCCCTCCATCGGGGCGATGAACATCGTCTGGATCGCCAAGCGGCCGGGCCCCGTGAAGCGATTCCAGGTGAGCTTGCCGCCGCCGCCCATGATGCCGGTCTTCAGGCCCATCGTCACCGCCTCGAGGCTGACCGAAGGATCCTTGTACAGCCACGCGCCGGCCTCGACGTCGAGCTGTTCGCCCTCGCCGAGCTGCACCAGAAAAACGTTGCCGTGTCCGTGCAGCCACACCAGCGCATCGCCGTCGCTCGCGCGGAACTTGTCCATAAAGAAGCCCGAGCCGCCGAGCAGCATGTTCTGGGCGCCCTTGATCCGTTCGAAGCTGTAGTCGAGATTGTCCGTCGCCGCGAGGAACTGGTGCTCGCGCACGTCGAGCCCTTCGCCCTGGCTGAGGTGCATCGGTACGCACTGCCCGGGCGAGTCACGCGAGAACGCGATGCGCCCGCTGCCGGAGGTGCGCGTGACGAAGAACTCGAGGCCCGCGATCTTGCGCTTCATCGCGCCATGCAGCTTCTTCAGCTCGATGTCCAGCTGCGTCTCCTTCCACAGCAGCACGTGGTGCTCGAACATCACCGCCCGCCCCGCGATGTCGATCTGCAGCTCGGGCACGAGTTCGCCGCGTATGTGGTAGGTGACTCCCGCGAAGCTCTCGTCGTGGGCGCTGACAGGGATCGGCTCGGGTACGGGCATCGCGCGTGTCTCCTTCTGGTTTGTCGAGGTTGGCGGGCGGGCAACGTGGCTGCGTTTGCGCGGCCCGAGCTTCGCCGTTCGTGCGGCCGCCGTCAAGGGCAGGCGCCGGGACTTGAGCGCTCTTTGCGACGCTGCGCGACAGGCGCCGCGCAGCGGTCGATCCTCGGCGCAGTCGCCGCCGCTTCGCAAGCGCGCTAGACTGCTTGCACCTCGCGCCTGGGCGGGGTTTTTCTTCGCCCGGAGCCGCTAATAAACAACGACGCAGGGATTTCTGATCATGGCCCGCGGAGACGTTCGTATTGCTATCACCCTCGCGTGCGAGGAGTGCAAGCATCGCAACTACCAGACAAACAAGAGCAAGCGCAACAACCCCGACCGGATCAGCTTGCGCAAGTACTGCCGTTGGTGTCGCAAGCACACCAGCCACCGGGAGACCCGTTAGCGCGGGAGCGCTGTCGTGGCTCGTGACCGCAAACGTGCAAAGCAGCGCCGCGCACGCGGCGCGGCCGCGGCCGCTGGCCGCCGTGAGGCAGCCGCAGGCGGCGGCTCGAACGGCGCACCCGACCCGCTGGCGGAGCTTCCCAGCGAGGCGAACATGCCGGCTGCGCTCGAGCACTCCGGAGACGCCGACGAGTTCGACGCCGCGCTCATCCGCGGCGCCGGCGGCGTGCCGCTCGATGCCGACGAGCGCGCCGACGTCGACCACCTCTCCGAGGGCGAAATCGAGGCCGAGGCGCTGTCCGAGGGCGACATCGGCGAGGACGAACTTCAGGAACCAGCCGGCGCGCCGGTGCGCCGGCGTCCCGGTGGCGGCGGCTCCGACGGTGGCGTCAGCCCCGAGCAGGCATCCGGCGCCCCGATTCGCAAAGGCAACCGCGCGATCGGCTTTCTGCGCGCCAGCTGGGCCGAGCTGCAGCGTGTCCAGTGGCCGGACCGCCGTCACGTCTTCCAGGCGACGGCCGTCGTGCTCGGCTTCGTCGCAATTGCTGGTCTGTACCTCGGCGCCGCGGACTACGTCGCCAAGGAAATCGTCGAATTCATCCTGTGAGGGACGCTGAATCTGAATGTTTCGCTGGTACGTCGTAAACACATACTCCGGGCACGAGAACAAGGTCAAGCACAACCTCGAGCACCGCGTCGTCTCGCTCGGGCAGCAGCGGGCGGTGCGCAGCGTCGTGGTGCCGACCGAAACCGTCATGGAGATGAAGGACAACCAGAAGAACCCGGTCGAGAAGCGCACGATGCCGGGCTACGTGCTGGTCAACATGGAGCTCAACGAGGACTCGTGGGGAGTCGTCAAGGGCACCCCCGGCGTCACCGGCTTCGTCGGCGCCTCCCAAGAGCCCGTGCCGCTGACGCAGGTCGAGGTCGACCGCCTGCTGCACAAGGAGGTCGCGACCGCCACGCGCACGCGTGCGCAGTTCACGATCGGCGAGTCCGTCAAGGTCGTCTCAGGCCCGCTTTCTGACTTCTCCGGGGAGATCTCCGAGATCAACGAGGACGCCGCGCGGCTGAAGGTGCTTGTATCTATCTTCGGGCGCGAGACGCCCGTAGAGGTTCAATTCGACCAAGTAAAGAAGCTCTAGCCATGGCCAAGAAGGTGCTTACGACGATCAAGCTGCAGGCGAACGCCGGGCAGGCTAGCCCTGCGCCGCCGGTCGGCCCTGCGCTGGGTCAGCACGGCATCAACATCATGGAGTTCTGCAAGGCGTTCAACGCGCAGACGCAGAGCGAAACCGGCACGGTCATCCCCGTCGTCATCACCGTCTACGAGGACCGCTCGTTCACGTTCGTCACGAAGACGCCGCCCGCGGCGGTGCTGATCCGTCAGGCGATCAAGATCAACAAGGGCTCCGGCGAGCCCAACCGCGTGAAGGTCGGCACGATCACACAGAGCCAGCTGCGCGAGATCGCCGAGCGCAAGCTCGACGACCTCAACGCGCACGACGTGGACCAGGCCGCCAAGATCATCGCCGGCACGGCGAGGTCGATGGGCGTGGAGGTCGCGTCATGAGCGCGCACGGCAAACGCTACACAGAGCTTCTCGCGAAGGTCGACCGCGAGCACGAGTACCAACCGGCTGAGGCCGTCGCGCTGCTGCGCAGCCTCGGCGGCGCGAAGTTCGACGAGTCGGTCGAGGTGCATGTGCGCACCGGTCTGAACGTCCGCCACGCAGACGAGCAGCTGCGCGGCACGATCGCGCTGCCGAACGGCCTCGGCAAGGACGTCAAGGTCGCGGTGTTCGCCCAGGGCGACAAGGTGCGCGAGGCCGAGGAGGCCGGCGCCGACGTCGTCGGCGCGCAGGATCTCGCGAAACGGATCCAGGAGGGCTTCGACGACTTCGACGTCGCGATCGCGACGCCCGACCTGATGTCCGTCGTTGGCCAGCTCGGCCGCATCCTCGGCCCGTCCGGCAAGATGCCGAACCCGAAAGTCGGCACCGTCACGATGGACGTCCGCAAAGCCGTCGAAGAGTCCAAGGCGGGGAAGATCGAGTACCGCACCGACCGCACCGCGATCGTGCACCTCGTTATCGGCAAGATCAGCTTCGACGAGCGCAAGCTGCTCGAGAACTATGCCGCCGTGATCGAAGAGCTGATCCGCGCGAAGCCATCAGCCGCCAAAGGCCGCTACCTGCGCTCGGTCACGCTGACCTCGACCATGGGCCCGGGCATCAAGGTCGACGCGAGCAAGACACGTGAAATCATCGAGGAGGCGCCCGCGGCTACGATCGCCGCCTAGCGTCATCCCACAACAGGCCACCAGAGACCCCCGGCAGCCGCAGACCGATCGCGATCGGCCGGCGTGCAGAGGACCGGGACAGGAGCCCCATGAACCGAGACCAGAAGGCCGTGGCGATCGCCGAGATCGCCAGCCACATAGACGAGTCCGAGGCGATCTTCGCGGTCGACTACCGCGGCATCACCGTCGCGCAGATCGCCGAGCTGCGCGCCAAGCTGCGCGAGTCCGACGCGACCTTCAAGGTCGTCAAGAACTCGCTGACTGAGCGCGCCGCAGACCAGGTCGGCGCAGAGTCGCTGAAGGACTTCCTCGCTGGCCCCACGGCGCTGACGTTCGTGCGCGGCGACGTCGCGACCGCCGCCAAGGCCGTCGCCGACTACGCGCGAGCGACGCAGCTGCTGCCGTTCAAGGGTGGGCTGATGGAAGGCGCACAGATCGACGTCGATCAGATCCGCTCGCTCTCGCGGCTGCCCTCGCGCGAAGTGCTCTACGGCCAGCTCGTCGGCGTCGTCGCCTCGCCGATCGGCGGCCTCGTGCGCTCGCTGAACGCGCTCATCAGCGGTCTCGCCGTCGCCCTCGGGGGCGTGCAGGCCAAGAAGGAGTCCGGTGAGATCCCCGCAGGTCAAGCGCCAGCCGCCGAGGCGGCGCCCGCCGAGGAGCCCGCTGCCGAGGCTGCGCCCGCGGAGGAGGCGGAGGCGGCGCCGGAGCCCGAGGCGCCCGCGGAGCCCGAGGCTGAGGCTGGCGCGTCTGCTCCCGAGGCGCCCGCGGAGCCCGAGGCGCAGACAGAGACTGAGCCGGCGCAGGACGAGCCGGCACAAGCAGACGACAACGAGGCGGACGTCTCGGCTGAAGCTCAGTCGGAGGACGCCGAGACGAATCCCACCAAGGAGGACTGACTCACATGGCAACCAGTACACAGGATTGGATCGAGGAGCTGAAGGGCATCTCGGTGCTCGAGCTCGCCGAGCGGATCAAGGCGCTCGAGGAGGAGTTCGGAGTGTCGGCAGCCGCCGTGGCGGCTCCGGCGGCCGCGCCCGCGGGCGGCGGTGGCGACGGCGCCGGCGCGGAGGAGGAAGTGAGCAGCACCGTCGACGTGATCCTCGCGGGTGCAGGCGACAAGAAGATCCAGGTCATCAAGGTCGTGCGCGCCGCGACTGGCCTCGGCCTGAAAGAGGCCAAGGCGCTTGTCGACGAGGCGCCCAAGCCGGTCAAGGAGGGCATCGAGCGCGAGGAGGCGGACAAGCTCAAGCAGGAACTCGAGGAGGCCGGGGCGGCTGTCGAGGTGAAGTAGCGCTTCGCCGTCCCTCTGCGGCCGCGCCTTCGCGGCGACCGCAGAGGGACGGCTTCGCTCGACTGGCCTGTGGTTTGTCGTATCCAAGCGTCGTGCTCGGGCTCTTGGCGAGCACTCGCGACGATCGAGCCCGAGCGGGCGACCCTGACGCGTCGGACAACGGCGCTGCACATCTTTAGTCGCCGCTAACAATTCCTCGCGCTTTCCGGTAAAGTGCCCCTTGCTAGCCGATAGTCGCAGCCGTCCGAAACGCCGAGGTCGCGCCACATACGCGAATTTCTCGAAGGGCGGGGTCCGTGAGCGCTGGTGGCCCTTCGGGGTAGGGATGGCCTGTGCTATCTTTCTTAGTCGCGCTTCGGCGCCCTCCTCTGCCCGTGTATCGCCCTCCGAAGGAGTCACTTCTTGGCTGCTGCAGACGCTCTCCGGACGCGCAGGACGTTTGCGCGCCTGAATAAGACAGTTGACGTCCCAAACCTGATTGACATACAACGCCGCTCGTTCGCATGGCTGACCGATCCCGCCAAGGGCGGCTTGCGCGAGACGATCGACGACATCTCCCCGATCGAGGACTACACGGGGAACCTCGCGGTCCAGTTCGGTGAGTTCACGTTCGACGAGCCCGTCGCTTCGCTGGACCAGTGTCGTGAGAAGGACCTGACCTTCGCCCGGCCACTGACGGTGACGGTCGCGTTCATCAACCGCGAGACCGGCGAGATCCGCGAGCAGTCCGTGTTCATGGGCGACTTCCCGTGGATGACCGAGCGCGGCACGTTCGTCATCAACGGCACCGAGCGCGTCGTCGTGACGCAGCTGGTGCGCTCCCCGGGCGCCTACCTGATGGAGCCGAAGGACCGCGAGAAGCAGGTGTTCATCGCCAACCTGATGCCCGCCCGCGGATCCTGGCTCGAGCTGGAGATCGACAAGAAGGGCAAGGTCTTCGTGCGCATCGACCGCAAGCGCAAGCTGCCGGTGACGGTACTGCTGCGCGCGATGGGCTACGCCTCCGATGAGGAGATCCTGCGCCTGTTCGAGAACTCGCTGTACATCCGCAACACGATCGAGTCCGACACCGAGGCGACGCGCACCGAAGAGGGCGCGCTGATCGAGCTGTTCAAGAAGCAGCGTCCGGGGGAGCCGCCGAGCGTCGACAACGCCAAGGCGCTGCTCAACCAGCTGTTCTTCGACCCCAAGCGCTACGACCTCACGCGCGTCGGTCGCTACAAGCTCAACTCGCGCCTCGGCCTCGACGTCGACATCGACACGCGCACGCTCACCCACGACGACATCCTGGCGCTCGTGCGCGAGCTCGTCTCGCTGCCCAAGCGCCTCGGCCTGCCCGAAGACGGCGAGGTCGAGATCAAGGACTACGCCGCGGAGGCGATGAGCATGCCGCGCGAGCCCGTCGCCGAGCACCTCGACGAGTACGAGCACTTCGGCAACCGCCGCCTGCGCACCGTCGGCGAGCTGATCCAGGAGGCCTTCCGGATCGGGCTCTACCGCATGGAGCGGGTCGTGCGCGAGCGCCTGACCACCGAGGACGCCGACACGATCACGCCGCAGACGATCATCAACATCCGTCCTGTCGTGGCCGCGCTGAAGGAGTTCTTCGGATCCTCGCAGCTGTCGCAGTTCATGGACCAGACGAACTCGCTGGCAGGCCTCAGGCACCGCCGCCGCCTGTCGGCGCTGGGCGCCGGCGGGCTGACCCGCGAGCGCGCCCCGATCGAGGTTCGCGACGTGCACCCGACCCACTACGGGCGCATGTGCCCGATCGAGACCCCTGAGGGGCCGAACATCGGCCTGATCGGCTCGCTCTCCTCGTTCGCCGAGGTCTCCGAGTACGGCTTCGTGACGACGCCCTACCGCGTCGTCAAGGACGGCGTCATGACCGAGGAGGTGCGCCACCTCGACGCGACCCAGGAAGAGGAGCTGCTGATCGCCCAGGCGAACACGCCGGTGGACGAGAAGAGCGGCAAGCTCAAGGGCACGGAGATCCTGTGCCGTACGCAGGCCGGCCAGTACGTGACGGTCGGCCCGAAAGACGTCGACCTCGTCGATGTCTCACCGGAGCAGATCTGGTCCATCACAACGGCGATGATCCCGTTCCTCGAGCACGACGACGCCAACCGTGCGCTGATGGGCTCGAACATGCAGGCCCAGGCCGTGCCGCTGCTGAAGTCCGACGCACCGCTGGTCGGCACGGGGATGGAGCGCCGCGCCGCGCTCGACACGGGCGACGTGCTGCTCGCCCGCATGGCCGGCACCGTCGACTATGTCGACGCCGACCAGATCACGATCGCCGGCAGCGACGGCAAGAAGGACGAGTACGAGCTGCAGAAGTACATGCGCTCCAACCAGGGCACGCTGATCCACCAGAAGCCGCTCGTATACGCCGGCCAGACCGTCAAGCAGGGCGACGTGCTCGCCGACGGGTCATCGACCGACAAGGGCGAAATGGCGCTCGGCAAGAACCTGATGGTCGCGTTCATGTCCTGGGAGGGCTACAACTTCGAGGACGCCATCATCCTGTCCAAGCGCCTCGTGCAGGACGACGAGCTCACCTCGATCCACATCGAGGAGTACGAGATCGACGCCCGCACGACCAAGCTCGGCGAGGAGGAGATCACCCGCGACATCCCCAACCGCTCCGAGGAGTCGCTGCGCAACCTCGACGACCGCGGCATCGTTCGCGTCGGCGCCGAGGTCATCTCCGGCGACCTGCTCGTCGGCAAGGTCACGCCCAAGGGCGAGACCGAGTTGACGGCCGAGGAGAAGCTGATCCGCGCGATCTTCAAGGAGAAGGCGCGCGAGGTCCGCGACACCTCGCTGAAGGTCCCCCACGGCGAGGGCGGCGTCGTGATCGACGTCAAGACGTTCAGCCGCGACGCCGGCGACGACCTGCCGCCCGGGGTCAACGACCTCGTGCGTGTGTTCGTCGCGAAGAAGCGCAAGATCTCCGAGGGCGACAAGCTCGCCGGCCGCCACGGCAACAAGGGTGTGATCTCGAAGATCGTCGACCAGCAGGACATGCCGTTCCTCGAGGACGGCACGCCGGTCGATGTGATCCTCAACCCGCTCGGCGTGCCTTCGCGCATGAACGTCGGGCAGATCCTCGAGACCCACCTCGGTTGGGCCGCCGCGCAGGGCTGGTATGACGACGGCACCGAGGCCTACAAGGAAGCCGATGCCGCCGACGGCAAGCGCCGGGTGTACGTCTCCACGCCGGTCTTTGACGGGGCCACCGTCGAAGACGTCGACAACGCGCTCGTCAAGTGGCAGGACGCCCACACCGGGCGGATCCGCATGGACATCGACAAGTCACGTCGTGTCGGCGAGCAGGCCTCCGGCAAGATGACGCTGTTCAACGGTCGCAGCGGCGAGCCGTTCGAGGAACAGGTGACGGTGGGGTACATGTACATCCTGAAGCTCCTGCACCTCGTCGATGACAAGATCCACGCCCGCTCGACCGGCCCGTACTCGCTCGTGACCCAGCAGCCGCTGGGCGGCAAGGCGCAGTTCGGCGGCCAGCGCTTCGGCGAGATGGAGGTCTGGGCGCTGGAGGCGTTCGGCGCGGCCTACACGCTGCAGGAGATGCTCACGATCAAGTCCGACGACACCGTCGGGCGCGTCAAGGCCTACGAGGCGATCGTCAAGGGCGAGAACATCGCCGAGCCGTCGATCCCCGAGTCCTTCAAGGTGCTGCTCAAGGAGATGCAGTCGCTGGCGCTCGACGTCAACGTCGTCTCCGAGGAGGGCCAGCGCGCTGAGATGCGCGACGAGGACGACGATCTGCTGCGTGCGGCCGAGGAGCTCGGCATCGACCTCTCCGGCGTGAGGGCGCTGGCGGGCGATGCCGCCGACGAGAAGGTCGACGCGCCAGCTGGGGAGGCGCCCGAGGCCGCTGAGGCCGAGGACGCCGTTGGGGAGGCCGAGGAGGACACAGACGACGACGCGGTCGCAGTCGATGCGCTGCTCGACGTCGACGCGACAGAGGACATAGACCTGGACAGCCTCGCCGGTGATGAGTCCGCCGAGGAGTTGCCCGATTCACCCGCGAGCGAAAGCGCACCCAGATGATCGACATCAATAACTTCGACGCCATCGAGATCAGCCTTGCCTCGTCAAAGCAGATTCGCGGCTGGAGCTCCGGCGAGGTAACCAAGCCGGAGACGATCAACTACCGCACGCTCAAGCCCGAGAAGGATGGCCTGTTCTGCGAGCGCATCTTCGGTCCGACGAAGGACTGGGAGTGCTACTGCGGCAAGTACAAGCGCGTGCGCTACAAGGGCATCGTCTGCGAGCGCTGCGGCGTGGAGGTCACGCGCTCGAAGGTCCGTCGCGAGCGCATGGGTCACGTCGACCTCGCCGCTCCCGTCAGCCACATCTGGTTCTTCAAGGGCGTGCCCAGCCGCATCGGCTACCTGCTTGACATGGCGCCGAAGGAACTCGAGAAGGTCCTCTACTTCGCCGCGTCGATCATCACATGGGTCGATGAGGACGCGCGCGCGAAGGACCTCGACACGCTCGAGAAGGAGGTCAACAAGGTCCTCGACGGCTACGCGGCCGAGCGCGAGGAGCGGGTGCTCGAGCTGCGCGAGTCGCTCGCGCGCCGCGAGAAGTACCTGCAGAACGGCAAACAGACCAACTTCAACGACGAAGACCACCTGTGGGCGGACTCGCTCGACATCAACCTCTCGAAACTCTCCGACGAGGAGCGTGAGAAGCAGGTCAAGGAGCTGACCAAGGCGTTCGAGGCGGACATCGCTGACACCGAGGCCTACATCGAAGATGCAGCTGAGCGCATGCGCAACGTTTGGGAGCTGTTCAAGACGATGGAACCCAAGCAGATCGAGCACGACGAGACGACCTTCCGCGAGCTCAAGGAGCGCTTCGGCTCGCCGTACGGCTTCGGCGAGTACTTCCGCGGCGGCATGGGCGCGGAAGCGATCCGCGACCTGCTCCAGCAGGTCGACCTCGAGGCCGAACGCATCGAGCTCGAGGACCAGGTCAAGACCGGCAAAGGCCAGAAGCAGGCCCGCGCGGTCAAGCGCCTGAAGGTGGTCTCCGCCTTCATCCAGTCGGGCAACAAGCCCGAGATGATGGTGCTCGACGCGGTGCCGGTGATCCCGCCGGAGCTGCGCCCGATGGTTCAGCTCGATGGCGGGCGCTTCGCGACCTCCGACCTCAACGACCTCTACCGCCGCGTGATCAACCGCAACAACCGCCTCAAGCGGCTGCTCGACCTCGGCGCGCCGGAGATCATCGTCAACAACGAGAAGCGCATGCTGCAGGAGGCCGTCGACGCGCTGTTCGACAACGGCCGCCGCGGGCGTCCGGTCACCGGGCCGGGAAACCGCCCACTGAAGAGCCTCTCGGACATGCTCAAGGGCAAGCAGGGGCGCTTCCGCCAGAACCTGCTCGGCAAGCGCGTCGACTACTCGGGACGCTCGGTGATCGTCGCCGGCCCCTACCTCAAGCTGCACCAGTGCGGGCTGCCGAAGATCATGGCGCTCGAGCTGTTCAAGCCGTTCATCATGGCCCGCTTGGTCGAGCGCAAGTCCGCGCAGAACATCAAGGCGGCGAAGAAGATGGTCGACTCGATGATCGCCGAGGTCTGGGACGTGCTCGAGGAGGTTATCCACGAGCACCCGGTGCTGCTCAACCGCGCGCCGACCCTGCACCGTCTCGGCATCCAGGCGTTCGAGCCGCTGCTCGTCGAGGGCAAGGCGATCCAGGTTCACCCGCTGGTCTGCCACGCCTTCAACGCCGACTTCGACGGCGACCAGATGGCGGTGCACCTGCCGCTGTCGGCCGAGGCGCAGGCGGAGGCGCGCATCCTCATGCTCTCCTCAAACAACATCCTGTCCCCCGCGCACGGCGCGCCGCTGGCGACGCCGACGCAGGACATGATCCTCGGCGCCTACTACCTCACCTACGGGCCCGAAGCGGACGAGCTCGCGAAGATCGATCGCGCGACGTATGAGCCGCGCCCGCACGTGTTCCGCACCGCGCAGGAGGCCGAGCTCTCCTATGAGGGCAACGTCGTGAAGCTCCACGACATCGCCGAGTTCCGTCCGTATGGACGCGATGGCGGTCACGTGCTGACGACGATCGGGCGCATCATCTACAACGACCGCATCGAGCGCGCGCTCTCGGAGGCGCTGGGCGACGAGTTCGACGCGTCCAAGTACGTGTTCGTCAACCAGTCGATGAAGAAGCGCGACACGACGGTGCTGATCGACATGCTCGTGCAGTCATACGGCGCCACCACGATCTCACTCGTGCTCGACGCGTTCAAGGACCTCGGCTTCAAGTACGCGACGCAGGCCGGGATCACGATCTCCAAGAACGACGTCGTCGTGCCGCCGTCCAAGCAGGAGATCCT
Source organism: uncultured Solirubrobacteraceae bacterium (assembly GCA_963759265.1). Classification (GTDB taxonomy): domain Bacteria; phylum Actinomycetota; class Thermoleophilia; order Solirubrobacterales; family Solirubrobacteraceae; genus Palsa-744. Next base: position 502,139 of record CAVWYR010000002.1, on the reverse strand, counting down.
CGACAAGTTCGACAAGATCGTCGGCGACATCACCGGCCAGTACGACGACGGGCTGATCACCCAGGAGGAGCGCCACGAGGCGGTCGTCGAGCAGTGGAACGCCGCCACCGACGAGGTCGCCGAGGCGATGGTCCAGAACCTCGACGTGCTCAACCCCATCTTCATGATGGCCAACTCCGGTGCTCGTGGCTCGTTCAAGCAGATCCGCCAGCTCGCCGGCATGCGCGGCCTGATGGCCAACCCGAAGGGTGAAATCATCGAGCGCCCGATCAAGGCCAACTTCATGGAGGGCCTGTCGGTGCTCGAGTACTTCATCTCCACGCACGGCGCGCGAAAGGGCCTCGCCGACACCGCGCTGCGCACCGCCGACTCCGGATACCTGACGCGTCGTCTGGTCGACGTCGCCCAGGACGTGATCATCCGCGAGGCCGACTGCGGCACCGAGGAGTACATCGAGATGCCCGTGTTCAAGGACGGCGGTGAACCGAACGGCGGCCTCGTCGGGCGCGTCGCTGCCCTCGACATCACGACCAAGCGCAGCCGCATGCTCGCCGAGCAGGGAGTCGAAATCGGCCGCGCCGAGATGGCAGACATCGTCAGCGCATTCACCGACGACCACGAGAAGGGCACCGAGATCACCGTGCCGGTGCGCTCGGTCCTCAAGTGCGAGGCGCCAAGCGGCGTATGCCAGGCCTGTTACGGGCGCGCGATGGCGACGGGCGCGCTCGCCCAGATCGGTGACGCGGTCGGCATTGTCGCCGCACAGTCGATCGGCGAGCCCGGCACGCAGCTGACGATGCGCACGTTCCACACCGGTGGAGTCGCCGGCGCGGACATCACGCACGGGCTACCGCGTGTCGTCGAGCTGTTCGAGGCGCGCCGGCCGAAGGGTCTCGCGAAAATCGCCGAGCAGGATGGCGTCGTCTCGATCGAGGAGACCGACAAAGCCCTGACCGTCGTGATCACCGACGACTCCGGCGAGGAGCACCGTCACGCGTTCCCGCGCCGGACGCGGCTGTTCGTCAGCTCCGGCGAGAAGATCAACGCCGGGCGTCAGCTCAACGAGGGGTCCGTGTACCCGCACGAGCTGCTGGCGATCCGCGGACGGACCGAGACCGAGCAGTACCTTGTCAAGGAGGTCCAGGAGGTCTACAAGTCACAGGGCGTGGACATCGACGACAAGCACATCGAGCTGATCGTCCGGCAGATGCTCAAGAAGGTGCGCGTAGACCAGAAGGGCGACACCGACTACCTGCCAGGCCAGTTCGTCGACCGTTTCGAATTCGCCAAAGCCAACAACGCGATCAACGAGGCCGGCGGTGAGACCGCGCAGTTCGAGGACATCATCCTCGGTATCACGAAGGCTTCGCTGAACACCGACTCGTTCCTGTCGGCGGCCTCCTTCCAGGAGACCACCAAGGTGCTCACCGACGCTGCCCTCGAAGGCAAGATCGACCGCCTCAACGGGCTCAAGGAGAACGTCATCATCGGCAAGCTGATCCCAGCAGCCACCGGGTTGAAGCGCTACCGGCGGATCGAGATCGAGCCCTCCGAACCGTTGCCGCGGGCGATCGACGACGTCGGCCTGCTCGACCAGGACGAGATCGCTGCTGAGCTCGGCCTCGCCGGGGACGGCTTCAGCGGCGGCTACGGCCAGGAGTTCGACGCCGACCTCGCCTCCCTGGAGAAGATCGGCGCCGGCGGCACCGACCCCGGTTTCGCAGAGGAGCTCGCCGAGCTCGAGCTGCCCGAGGAGGACCTCGTCGAGGAGTAGGAGCCACGAGATCTGCCGTCGATGACGCCGGCGGGGATCAGCCACCTGGACCTCGTCGTCACGTCAATCGACCGCAGCCTCGTGTTCTATCGCGGGCTGTTGGAGCCGCTCGGCTACAGCCGGCTGCGCGAGATCATCGGCGAGCGCGGTGAGGCGGTCTCCTACCTCTCCATCCCAGGCCGCTTCGACGACTCGTTGGGGCTGAGGCAGGCCGCGTCAGACACCAGCCAGTCGCTTGACGACCGCTACTCCGTAGGTATTCACCATCTGTGCTTCAACGCTTCCTCACGCGACATCGTCGATGAGCGTCACCGCTGGCTGCGCGAACAGGATGCCGCGATTGAGAGCGCGCCACGTGAATATGACTACGCGCCCGGCTACTACGCGGTGTTCTTCTACGACCCGGACGGAATCAAGCTCGAGATCGTCCATCGGCCGTGAGGACCACCGGTGGCGCCGCCTCGCCCGTCCGGAGAGAAACAGCCCAGCTCGTCAGCTCGTCCGCCTCCGCGCTCGTCAGCCCACGCTCGGGATCGGTCTGCACGAGCAGCGTCGGTGCGACGCGCGCACGCGCCCACTCGTGGCACGCAGGGTTGAACGCGTCGTCGATCCACGCCAGTGCTCGCCCGCGGGCATGCGTTTCGATCGCATCGAGCTTCCAGTGGGCGTTAGCGCGCCCGACGCTGCGCGAGAAGCGCAGGAACGGCAGCGCCGGGGGCAGGCCGAGCAGATGCGGCAAATGCTCATTCGCACGCTCCTCCCACCCGCTGGCCCACACCAGCTCGAACAGGGCGGAGAGGTCGAGCAGGTGAGCGGCCGCAGTGGACGAAAGGAAGTGCAGTGTGCCGTCGATCGTACGGAAGGAGCCATCAAGCGCTCGACCATCGCTTGCCGTCGCGCGCTCCGTCCAGCCACCGTGCCCTGGGCCGCCGAACAGCGAGATGACCCCGTCGATGTCGACCATCAGCAGAGGCTTGGGAAGCTCTTTGGCCCCGTTGAGGGGCTCTTTAGCTTGCATAGAGGTAGTGGTGGGTAGTCTGCGAGGACGGTTGATGTGTTGAGGTCGCTCGCGCCGAGTAAAGCAGCCGCCGGTGCCTACCGATGACCCGACCGTCTTCCCCCCGACCATGACCATGGACTTCGGCATACTTCTAGCGCTTGCATGCGCCTTCGTCGCGAACCTAGGGTTCTTCTATAAGTACCGGGGCGCCAACTCGGTACCGAAGGTGCAGGTGCTTCACCCGCTGCGCTCCGCCAAGGAGCTCTATTCCTCCAAGTGGTTTGCGCTGGGGATGCTCATCGCGACCGCCAGCTGGGGCCTACACGTCGCTGCGCTGTCGCTCGCGCCGATGTCCGTGATCCAGGTCTCCCTCGCTGCCGGCGTGGTGTTCATCGCCGTGATGGCAGAGCGGATGTTCGGCTTCAAAGTCGGCCGTCGCCAGTGGATCGGCTTGTCGCTGACCGCAGCCGGGCTGGTGCTTCTAGGCCTGACGCTGCCGGCGATGCACGGCGCGCACTCGCACTTCTCCGACGTCGCGATGATCTCCTTCGAGACGGTGCTCTTCGGGATCGGCGGTCTGCTGCTGATGGGTCCACGCATGGGCGGCCCGGTCGAGCACCACGGGATGATGCTCGGCGCCGCCTCAGGCGTTCTGTTCGGCGTCTCCGACACATCGATCAAGGCCCTCACCGGCATCACCGCCGCACACGGGGTCGTCGGGCTCGCGCTGAGCCCGTGGCTCGCGGTCGCGGTGATCGCCTCGATCGTGGCCTTCTACGCCTCTGCCCGCGGCCTACAGGACGGCGAGGCCGTGCCCGTGATCGCGGTGACCGGCACGGCAGCGAACATCGCTGGCATCGCCGGCGGGATCATCGTGTTCGGCGACCCGATGCCAGCGAGCCCGATCGGCGTGGCGCTGCAGGCGCTCGCATTCGTGCTCGTGGTCGTCGCTGCCGCGCTCATGCCCGCGCCAGTCCGCGCGGTCGGCGTGCCCCAGGCCGCCTAGCGCTGCTAGCATCACGCAGCGAATGCCAACTACCTCGCAACTAGTGCGCAAGGGGCGCGTGACCCCGAAGAAGAAGGTCGCCACCCCCGGACTGAAGTCCGGTAAGGGTCGCAAGAAGAAGGTCGCCGCTCCCCAGCGGCGCGGGGTGTGCACGCGCGTGTACACGACGACCCCGAAGAAGCCTAACTCCGCGCTGCGCAAGGTTGCGCGCGTGCGCATCTCCGGATCGATCGAGGTGACCGCCTACATCCCCGGAGAGGGACACAACCTGCAGGAGCACTCCGTCGTGCTCGTCCGCGGTGGCCGCGTCAAGGACCTACCCGGTGTGCGCTACAAGGTCGTGCGCGGCACGCTCGACGCGGCCGGCGTCAGCGATCGCAAAAAGGCGCGCTCGCAGTACGGCGTCAAGAAAAAATAGCCGCAGACCACCGCTTCCAGGAACGAGACACCGATGCCCCGTCGTGCAGCTGCCCAGATCCGCCCCGTCGAGGCGGACCCCATCCACCGCTCCAAGCTCGTCCAGCAGGTGATCAACAAGGTCATGCTCGACGGCAAGAAGTCAACCGCAGAGCGGATCGTCTACGACGCGCTCGCGCTGCTCGCAGAGCGCAGCGACAAAGACCCGGTGGAGACGCTCGAGGCGTCGATCAAGGCGCTCACGCCAACGCTCGAGGTCAAATCACGCCGCGTCGGCGGTGCCACCTACCAGGTGCCCGTCGAGGTCGCCTCACGGCGCGCGCGTACGCTCGCCGTGCGCTGGCTGGTCGAGTTCGCCAGGCAGCGGCGTGAGAAGACGATGGCACAGCGCCTCGCCAACGAGCTGATGGACGCCCAGTCACAGCAGGGTGGCGCGTACAAGCGCAAGGACGACATCTACCGCATGGCCCAGGCCAACAAGGCCTTCGCCCACTACCGCTGGTAGCGGCATCTACCGGACCGCGCGCCCTTCGCTACCGTCAACGGCCGGCGTTGTTGCGTTTCCTTTTTGTCCACGCGCGAACGACGGCGAGGTCGCCGAGCACCAGAAGGACGAGGACCACGATGAGGATCGCTGCCGTGGACATCGTCGCGATTCTCCCATAGCGGGTGATCCGCCGGCCCGCCACGGGTTCGCGGACGCCCTAGTCTGCGGGCGAGGAGTGGCGCCAGACCAGCGGAGCGCAGTCTCGGTGGTAAGCGCGTGAGGACGGGGGTTGCTCGCCTTCGAAGGCTGGCAGCGTCCAGTGCGCGTCATGGTCTTCGACGACGAGAGCCGTCTCGTGAGCGGCGATCGGTTGGTCGCAAGCAGCACAGATCCAGTCGCCTTCCACAGACGGCGAGGGTACCCGGTCAGGCGCGGCCCAAAAGCGCGCTCGTGCACTAATGGCCATCTGTGATCTAACGCGCACACAGACATCCGCTGCAGACGTGGCTCTGGCACCGTCTCCCGCCTATGCGCGCCCTCGCCGCAGGCGGCGTGACCGCGGCGCGATACTGCGCAGCGATGTCGCAGGAAAACGTCGAGACGCTTCGCTCCTTCTACGAGGGCCTGAACACCACTGGGGAGGCACCGACCGAGATCTTCCACGACGACGTCGAGATTCATATGTTCGAGGGCTCGCTGTTCTCGGGTCCCTATCGTGGCCTCGATGGGCTCCGTCGATGGCGCGAGGACTCGTTCGACGTTCTCGAGGACTGGGGTCTGCTGTTGGACGAGGTGATCACCGGAGACGATCCAAACGTGATCGTCGTCACCAACAGATTCGTCGGACGTGCCAGGCACACGAACCTCATCGCCGACTTCCGCTTGACCGTCGTGGTCCGCTTCCGCGACGGGCTGATCGTACGGTTCGAGGGATACCGAGAGCGCGCCGAAGCGCTCGCCGCTGCGGGCTTGGGGGAGTAGGCGAAGGCGCGCTGTTCATTCAGCGCCTCGAGCGGGAGGCCGAAGGTAAGCGCCCCGAGGTCTAGGCGGGTCTAGCGAAACTGGTCACGCCCGCCCTCGTTCCTCGGCGAGGCGTTCGGCGCCAGCAAGGGCCTCGTCGACCTCGGAGGTCGCAAGGCTTGCGATCAGGCCTTTTTCCCAGACGAAGACCCATCCCTCGCCCTGTCGAAGGTGACCGGCGCTGCCAACCAGACGACCGTTCTGAATGACCACGGCAAACACAACCCCGTTGCCGAGGTCGCGGACTTCCTCAAGCTCGAACCCCAACTCCTCGTACGTGCCAAACCAGTCCTCAAGCATGCTGCGAATGGCCGCCCGCCCCTCGTAGTGGTCCGGCACCCCCCTCCCGTCGAAGGTCGCGTCTTCGGCGAAGCTGCTGGCCACCGCGTCGAGATCACGGCGATTCGCAGCCTCAAACGCCCTACCCACAAGCTCGACCAGGTCGGGGGGTGTGGACTGCTCGGGCATCGCAGGGAGTATCCCGTACGGCGCAAGTGTGAGAAGCATCACACAGGACTTGAAGGAAACGATTTGGTACCTAAGCTTTAGGTACCAAATGACTTCCGCCTCCGAATCCGAGCTCGACATCGGCCCCGCCGCGTCCGACCACATCGAGCCCTACATCTGGAAGATCGCCGGCGTGGTGATCCTCGGGATGATCATGTCGATCCTCGACACGACGATCGTCAACGTCGCGTTGCGGACGCTCGGACACGACCTGCACAGCTCGCTCGCTCAGATCCAGTGGGTGATCACCGGCTACCTGCTCTCGCTCGCGGCCGTGATCCCGATCACCGGCTGGGCTGCACGCCGCTTCGGCGCCAAGCAGGTGTATCTGACCTCGCTCGTGCTTTTCACGGTCGGCTCGGCGCTGTGCGCGATTGCCACGAGCACCACCGAGCTCGTGCTGTTCCGCGTGCTGCAGGGCGCGGGCGGCGGCATGATCATGCCGATCGCCCAGCTGATCATGGCGCAGGTCGCCGGCCCCAAGCGCATGGGTCGCGTGATGGGCATCGTCGCGATGCCGGCAATGCTCGGTCCGATCCTCGGGCCGGTTGTCGGCGGGACGATCCTCGAGAGCCTTCACTGGTCGTGGATCTTCCTCGTCAACGTCCCGATCGGTTTCATCGCTTTCTTCCTCGGCTGGCGCACGATTCCGCACACCGAATCCGGCAAGGCGGGGCGCCTCGACGTGGTGGGCCTGGCGCTGCTCTCAACGGCCTCGACGGCCGTCGTCTACGGTCTCGCGCAGCTCGGCACGCCCAACACGAGCCTCACCGCGCCGGTCGTCGTGCTGCCTGTGGTTGCCGCGCTCGCGCTGACGGGCGTCTTCTGCTGGCACGCGCTGCGCGTCGAGCGCCCACTGCTCGACATCCGGCTGTACGCGAACCGCGTCTTCGCGGCCGCGTCCTTCACGACGTTCGCACTCGGCGCTGCGCTGTTCGGCGCGATGATCCTGGTGCCCCTCTACTACCAGGAAGTTCGCCACGAGAGCTTGATTGCGACCGGGCTGCTGGTAGGGCCGCAGGGTCTCGGCATGCTGGTAGCGATGCCAATCGCCGGGCGCCTCACCGATCGCTTCGGCGGTGGCCGCGTCGCGCTCTGCGGCGTGTCGATCCTCTGCCTCAGCACGATCCCGCTCGCGTTCATCGGCGCGAACGCCTCGATCGTGGCCATCTCCACCGTGCTGCTCGTACGTGGCGTCGGCATCGGCTTCTCGTTCATGCCCGCAATGACAACCGCGTTCGCGTCGCTGAGGCCCGACCAGCTCTCCGACGCGACGCCGCAGCTGAATGTGCTCCAGCGCATCGGGGGCGCGATCGGCACCGCTGTGCTCGCGGTCGTGCTGCAGCGCGCGAGCGGCGTCGCGCCATCGATCACGCACCTCGCCCACGCCTTCAACATCTCCTACTGGTGGTCGTTCGGCACCGCCGCGATCGCGCTGATCCCTTGCGTCGTGCTGCTGCGCGCCGAGAACCCGCGCGCGCGCCTGAGTCGCGCAGCGGCCAACGCCGAGGCGGCTGCCGAGCCGCTGGGCGTATAGCGAGCTTGCGATGAGCAGCGCCGTGACAGACAACCGCAAAGCCGGACCGAAGCAGGCGTCGACGGTCGACAGGGAGGCGGAGCTGATCGCGCTGGGGATGGCCTTTCGCCGCGTGTTTCGGAGCTTCAATCGCCTGCGAGGCCGCGACACGCACCTCGGCGCGAACGAGCTCAGCCACGCTCAGTTCGAGCTCTTGCTCGAGCTCTCCGAGCGCGGCGAGCTGCCCGCCGGCGAGCTGGCCGCGGCGGCGCGCCTGACGCCTGCGACGGTCACCCAGATGCTCGACCACCTCGCCGCGCAGGGCCACGTCGAGCGCGTGCGCTCGGAGACCGATCGGCGGGTCGTGGTCTCGCGCTTGACACCGCAGGGGCAGAGCAGGATCGACGCCAAGCGAGAGGCGTGGCAGAGTCGCTGGGAGCAGGCGCTGAAGGGCGTCGATGTCGAGGAGCTGAGCGCCGCCACACGCGTGCTCGAGCGCCTTGGCGCGATGGTCGAGGACGCGCCCGTCAGCGGTGGCTGCGAGCCATCCGCGGGGGCTTCGCCAGCCGCCTGAGCGCCCGCGTGCAAGCCCGCTCAAGAGCAGGAATCGCTCTGCTATAGTCGAAAATGCGTCGCGGCGGACGCAGCGCGTGCACGTGCGACCCGCCGCACTCGGCAATCAAGATGGTGACCTCGAGCAGATAACGAACGCGGACCGGTCCAACAAGACCAGCAGCGTGCGTGGGCCCGAGGGGCCTATTTTTTTGCCCGAATAACCACTTAGCTACAGGACCCCAAGCACTGATCGATGCCACGTAAGTTCTCACTCCAAAACACCCGCAACATCGGGATCATGGCGCACATCGACGCCGGTAAGACGACGACTACCGAGCGCATCCTCTACTACACCGGGCGCACCTACAAGCTCGGTGAGGTCCACGAGGGCGCGGCCGTCATGGACTGGATGGAGCAGGAGCAGGAGCGCGGCATCACGATCACCTCCGCCGCCACGACCGCGCAGTGGAAGGACCACCGCATCAACATCATCGACACGCCCGGGCACGTCGACTTCACGGTCGAGGTCGAGCGCTCGCTTCGCGTCCTCGACGGCGCGATCGCGCTGTTCGACTCGGTCGCCGGCGTCGAGCCCCAGTCCGAGACCGTCTGGCGCCAGGCCGACAAGTACCACGTGCCGCGCATCGCCTACATCAACAAGATGGACCGCATCGGCGCCGACTTCGACATGGGCGTGAAGACGATGATCGACCGCCTGGGTGCGCACCCGGTGCCGATTCAGCTGCCGATCGGGGCAGAGGGCGAGTTCGAGGGCGTCGTCGACCTGGTCGCGATGAAGGCGATCGTCTACAAGGACGACCTCGGCAAGGAACAGGAAGAGATCGAGATCCCCGAGCGCTTGGCCGAAGCCGCGCAGGCTGCGCGCGAACACCTGCTCGAGGAGGTCTCTCACTACGACGACACGCTGCTCGAGCTGCTGCTCGAGGAGGCCGAGGTCCCCGCGGAGACGCTCAAGCAGGCGATCCGTGTGGCCACGCTGTCGACCAAGCTGACTCCCGTGCTGTGCGGCTCGTCCTTCAAGAACAAGGGCGTGCAGCCGCTGCTCGACGCGGTCATCGACTACCTGCCCTCGCCGCTGGACGTCCCGCCGGTCGTCGGCACCGAACTGATCAAGGGCGAGGAGCAGGAGCGCGAGGTCGTCCGCAAGGCCGACGACGGCGAGCCGTTCGCCGCGCTCGCGTTCAAGATCGCCGCCGACCCCTACGTCGGCAAGCTCACCTACTTCCGCGTGTACTCGGGGCACCTCGGTGCCGGCGGGCGCGTGCTGAACGTCAGCACCGGGCGCACCGAGCGCATCGGGCGGATCCTGATGATGCACGCCAACGACCGCGAGGAGGTCGAGGAGGTCTACGCCGGCGACATCGCCGCGGCGGTCGGCATCAAGCAGGTGATGACTGGTGACACGCTCGCGGCCCCGGACGCGCCGATCCACCTCGAGAACATCATCTTCCCGGAGCCCGTCATCAAGGTCGCCGTCGAGCCGAAGACGAAGGCCGACCAGGAGAAGATGTCGACCGCTCTCGGGCGCCTCGCCGAGGAGGACCCGACCTTCCAGGTGCGCAGCAACGAGGAGACCGGCCAGACCGAGATCTCGGGCATGGGCGAGCTGCACCTCGAGGTGCTGGTGGATCGCATGAAGCGCGAGTTCGGCGTCGAGGCCAACGTCGGGCGCCCGCAGGTCTCCTACCGCGAGACGGTGCGCGGCACGGTCCAGAAGATCGAGGGCAAGTTCGTCCGCCAGACCGGTGGCTCGGGCCAGTTCGGGGTCGTCTACATCGACCTCGAGCCCGCGCCCGGCGAGGGCTTCGAGTTCGTCAACAAGATCAAGGGTGGAGCGATCCCCTCGGAATACATCCCCGCCGTCAAGAAGGGCATCGAAGAGGCGCTCGAGAACGGCGTCCGCGCCGGCTATCCGATGGTCGACGTCCGCGTCACGCTCGTCGACGGCAAGTACCACGACGTCGACTCCTCGGAGATCGCCTTCAAAGTGGCTGGCTCCTACGCGATCAAAGAGGCGGCCAAACGCGCCAAGCCGGTGCTGCTCGAGCCGATCTTCGCCGTCGAGGTCGTCACACCAGACGACTTCCTTGGACACGTCATCGGCGATCTCAGCAGCCGCCGCGGGCGCATCGAAGGCCAGGAGCCCCGCGGCAACGCGCTGGTCGTGACCGCGAGGGTGCCGCTCAGCGAGATGTTCGGCTACGCGACCGACCTGCGCTCAAACACGCAGGGACGCGCCACGTACACGATGCAGTTCGAGGCCTACGAGGAGGTTCCGCCGAACATCGCCGAGAAGATCGTCGAACAGCGAATGGGGGAGCCCGTCCCTGCCTAACCGATTTAGTACCGGCCGGCTGGGGCCTTTCCCGCCGGTGGAGCCCCGCAACGCCTGACGGCGCCGGCCAGCAGTCACGCCGCGCCGCATTCAGATAGATTTCTCAGGTTCGTCCTCTCAGGGCGGACATTCAAGTCGATACAGGAGCGAACTAAAAGTGGCGAAGGAGAAGTTCGAGCGCGACAAGCCGCACGTCAACGTCGGGACCATCGGTCACATCGACCATGGCAAGACCACGCTGACCGCTGCCATAACCACCGTCTTGGCCGAGCACGGAGGCGCGGAAGCACGCACCTTCGCGGAGATCGACAACGCTCCCGAGGAGAAGGAACGTGGGATCACGATCGCCACTTCCCACGTGGAGTACCAGACCGAGAACCGCCATTACGCGCACGTGGACTGCCCCGGTCACGCCGACTACGTCAAGAACATGATCACCGGCGCCGCGCAGATGGACGGGGCGATCCTCGTCGTCTCCGCAGCCGATGGTCCGATGCCCCAGACGCGCGAGCACATCCTGCTTGCCCGCCAGGTCGGCGTCCCCTACATCGTCGTGTTCCTGAACAAGGCGGACATGGTCGACGACGAGGAGCTGCTGGAGCTGGTCGAGGTCGAGGTGCGCGAGCTGCTCTCCGAGTACGACTTCCCGGGCGATGACATTCCGTTCATCACCGGCTCTGCCCTGAAGGCGCTGGAAGGCGACGAGGCCTACAAGGAGAAGATCCTCGAGCTCGCCGCCGCGCTTGACTCGTACATCCCCGAGCCGGTGCGGGAGCTCGACAAGCCATTCCTGATGCCGATCGAGGACGTGTTCTCGATCACAGGGCGCGGCACCGTCGCGACCGGGCGAGTCGAGCAGGGCATCGTCAAAACCGGAGAGACGGTCGAAATCGTCGGTGTGCACGACTCGACCTCGACGGTCGTGACCGGCGTAGAGATGTTTCGCAAGATCCTCGATGAGGGTCGCGCAGGCGACAACGTGGGCTGCCTTCTGCGTGGAACCAAGCGCGAGGAGATCGAGCGCGGCCAGGTGCTTTGCAAGCCCGGATCGATCACCCCGCACACCAAGTACAAGGCAGAGGTGTACGTGCTCAAGAAGGAGGAGGGCGGCCGTCACACTCCGTTCTTCACGGGCTACCGGCCTCAGTTCTACTTCCGCACGACCGACGTCACCGGCGTGGCCAAGCTGCCCGACGGCGTCGAGATGGTTATGCCTGGTGACAACGTCCAGATGGAGATCGAGCTGATCCAGCCGATCGCCATGGATCAGGGCCTGCGATTCGCGATTCGCGAGGGTGGTCGCACGGTTGGCTCGGGCGTGGTCAGCGAGATCATCGAGTAGTACACGCGCGTCCATCCGAACACCGTCGGAGGCGACGCGCGCATTGGCAGTCCGATACGACTAGATTCAGCCCCACCGCGCAGGTGAGGCGGCGACGGGACGGGTTCTCGTGAGGAGAGCCCACCGACGCCCGCCCTCGTGTCGCCGTGCGGGGCTCGGTGGGAGCCTCTTCCGCCGGTGAAGCACGGCAGCGAGCGCAAGCACTTCGACGGGCACCATAGATATCGACACAGACGAGAGCAGAACGAAGACACTCAATGGCAACGGCCAACCAAAACAAGATCCGCATCCGCCTGAAGGCCTATGACACCTCGGCGATCGAGTCAGCGGCGAAGGAGATCGTCGAGACGGCGACGCGCACTGGTGCGAGCGTGTCCGGGCCGGTGCCGTTGCCGACGGAGAAGAACGTCTACTGCGTGATCCGCTCGCCGTTCAAGGACAAGGACTCCCGCGAGCACTTCGAGATCCGCACGCACAAGCGCCTGATCGACATTCACCAGCCGACCCCCAAGACGGTCGACTCGCTGCAGCGCCTGGACCATCTGCCGGCGGGCGTCGACATCGAGATCCGCCTCGCCACCTGAAACCAACGGCTTCGACGACAGACGTCCACCTCGCCCTCCGCTTATGCCCGCCATCCTCGCAAAGAAGCTCGGTATGACTCAGTTCTTCCAGGAGGACGGCAGCGTCGCGCGGGTGACCGTGCTGCTGGCCGGCCCGTGTCCCGTCACAGCGATTCGCACGCCTGAGCGCGACGGTTACGACGCTGTGCAGTTGGCCTTCGGTCAGACCAAGGAGAAGCACCTGTCCAAGCCCGAGCTCGGCCACCTCAAGAAGGTCGACGCGCCGCCGATGCGTACGCTTGCGGAGTTCCGCGGTGAGGCCGGCGAGCTCGCGCTCGGTGAGTCGGTGACGGTCGCGTCTTTCGAGGTCGGCACGCGCGTGAAGATCGCGGGGACCTCCAAGGGCAAGGGCTTTCAGGGAACGATCAAGCGACACAACTTCGTCAGCGGACCCAAGTCCCACGGCTCGCACAACGTGCGAGCCCCCGGCTCGATCGGCGCTTCGGCTACGCCCTCGCGCGTGTTCAAGGGCATTCGTGGGCCGGGACAGATGGGCAACAAGCGCGTCACACAGAAGGGCCTCGAGATCGTGCGCGTCGACACCAAGGAGAACCTGCTGTTGGTGCGAGGCTCGGTGCCTGGTCCCCGCGGCGGCGTCGTGGAGGTCCGCAGCGATGCCTGACGCTCCCGTTCTCAGCCCAGGCGCCGGTGCGGGCGCGGCGAAGAAGCTCAAGCTCGACGACGCGGCCTTCGGCGCCGAGTTCTCCGGGCCGCTCGTCCACCAGAGCGTGCGCGCCGAGCAGGCTGCTCGCCGGCGCGGTACGGCGTCCACGAAAACGCGTGGCAAGGTCTCAGGCGGCGGCGCCAAGCCCTGGCGTCAGAAGGGCACCGGCCGTGCGCGCGCCGGCTCGAGCCGCTCGCCGATCTGGACTGGTGGCGGCACCGTGTTCGGACCCCAGCCTCGCTCGTTCACCTTCAAGGTCAACCGCAAGGAGCAGCGTGCCGCTCTGCGCAGCGCGCTGTCGCTGCACGCCGGGCGCGACTCGATTGCCGTGCTCGACGCGGCCGGCTTCCAGGCGCCGAAGACCAGCCAGGCACGTGATCTGCTCGAAGATTGGGGGCAGCCGCTGCCGACGCTCGTGGTGCTCTCCCCAGAGGAGTCCTCGGCGGCGCTGTCGTTTCGCAATCTCGCCCGTGTCGCGGTCCTCACCGCCGAGAACGTGGGGGTAGCCGACCTGCTCGGCGCCGCCTCGCTCGTCATCTCCGAGAGCGCCGTGCAGGCGCTCACCGCGCGCACCGGCAAGCCGCGCTCGGCACAGGAGGCAAAGGCCTGATGGAGCACACGCAGGTGATCATTCGTCCGGTCGTCTCCGAGAAGAGCTACGTGCTCTCGGCGGCAGACCGCTATACCTTCCGCGTCCACAACGACGCGCACAAGACGCAGATCCGCCAGGCGGTCGAGGCGCTGTTCGACGTGCACGTTGTTGACGTCAGGACGCTCAGCGTCAAGACCAAGCCCAAGCGCCGTGGCAACAGTGCCAGTGGGCGCACCCGCGCCTGGAAGAAGGCGATCGTGCAGGTGCGCGCCGGCGAGAGCATTCCGATCTTCCAGGGCCTGGCAGCCCTAGACGCCTAGGAGCTTCTGATGCCGATACGCAAGCCAAGACCTACAAGCCCCGGGATGCGTTTCGTCTCCTACCCGGACTTCGCCGAGATCACCAAGTCCAAGCCCGAGAAGACGCTGATCGAAGGCTTGAAGAAGAGCGGCGGACGCAACGCACGCGGGCGCAAGACCGCCCGCCACCGTGGGGGAGGCGCCAAGCGCGCCTACCGGCGGGTGGACTTCAAGCGTCGCAAGGACGGCGTCGACGCGCGCGTCGCGGCGATCGAGTACGACCCCAACCGCTCGGCATACATCGCGCTCCTGCACTACACGGACGGCGAGAAGCGCTACATCCTTGCTCCCCAGCGACTGACCGTCGGGATGACCGTGTCCTCGGGTGAGAGCGCTGACATCGCGGTCGGCAACTGCATGGAGCTCGCCCGCATGCCGGTCGGCACGGTCGTGCACAACGTCGAGCTCGCGCCCGGCCGCGGTGGGCAGATGGCGCGCTCGGCTGGAGCCTCAGCGCAGCTGATGGCAAAGGATGGCGACATGGCCACGCTGCGCCTGCCCTCCGGGGAGATGCGCATGGTGCGCGCCGAGTGCAGGGCCACGGTCGGCACGATCGGCAACGCCGAGCACCAGAACGTGAAGGTTGGCAAGGCGGGGCGCAAGCGTCACATGGGCGTGCGCCCGCAGACGCGCGGCGTCGCCATGAACCCCGTCGATCATCCGCACGGCGGCGGCGAGGGATCGACGACCGCCGGGCGCCACCCGGTGACGCCGTGGGGTGTGCCCACGTTGGGCTACCGCACGCGCAAGCGCAACAAGACCTCCAACCGCTACATCGTGCGCGGCCGTCGCCGCGGCAAGGGGCGTAGCCGATGAGTCGATCAAGCAAGAAGGGCCCGTGGGTGGAAGAGCGCCTGATGGCCCGTATCGAGGCGCTGAACGCCGCCAACAACAAAAAAATGCTGAGGACCTGGTCGCGCGCGTCGACGATCTTCCCGGAGATGGTCGGCCACACGATCGCGGTGCACGACGGCAAGAAACACGTGCCCGTCTACATCAGTGAGTCGATGGTCGGCCACAAGCTCGGTGAGTTCGCCCCAACGCGCGTGTTTCGCGGTCACGCAGGCTCGGGCAAGGTCCGCTAGATGAGCGACGCGACCCCGACCGAGCCGCCTGAGGGCACCGACGCCGAGGAGACGGCAGCGAAAGCGCCGGCGGCGAAAAAACCAGCGGCCGAGAAAAAACCGGCCGCTGAGAAGAAAGCGGCTGCTCAGAAAAAACCGGCTGCGCCGAAAAAGACCTCCGCCGAGAAGAAACCGGCGTCCGAGGACAAGCCCGCCGCAGAGAAAAAGCCTGCGGCCGAGAAAAAAGCGGCGGCGGAGAAGCCTGCGAGTGGGAAAGCAGCCGCGGCGGAGAAGGCCGCAACCGAGAAGGCAGCGGACACGGAGAAGCCCGAACAGGGCGAACCGCAGGCCGCAGGGCGGTCCGCGACCAAAAAACGCGGCGCCAAGAAAGCTGCCAGCGCAAAAGCCGCAGCGCCAGGGGACGCCGCCGAGGCGCAGGAGGTGGCCAAGGCGCACGACGCGGAGAAACCGTCGAGGAAACTCGCCCGAACTGCGGCCGCGAGCGTCAAAGGTGCCCCGCGACGCAGGGTCGTTCGCGCCCACGCCCGTTACGTGCGCACCTCGGCCCGCAAGGCGCGCATGGTCTGCGGGCACATCCGCGGCAAGTCGATCCAAGAGGCACGCGCTATCCTCGCCTTCACCCCACGTGAGGTGGCCCGCGACTGGAGCAAGCTGCTCGAGTCGGCGGTGGCCAACGCCGAGAGCAATCACGAGTTGCTCGAGGACGATCTGATCGTGCGGGAGGCGTACGCCGACGAAGGGCCGACGATCAAGCGCTTTCGGCCGCGCGCGATGGGACGGGCAACGCCGATCCGCAAGCGCACGAGCCATCTGACGATAACGCTGACCGTGCGCTCCGAGCCCGGGACCACGAAAAGACACGGCTGAGAGACTGAGAAATGGGACAAAAGGTTCATCCAGAGGCGATGCGCGTGGGTTACATCCACGACTGGAAGTCCAACTGGTTCAACGAGAAGAACTTCGCCGAGTACCTCGCCGAGGATGTTCGCGTCCGCGAGCACATCATCGGCAAGCTCGCTCACGCAGGCCTCTCTGACATCACCATCCGCAAGGACGCGAACGAGCTCGAGGTCAACATCCACACGGCGCGACCGGGCATCGTGATCGGCAAGTCCGGAACGGAAGTCGACGCGCTGCGCCGCGATCTTCACCGGATGACCAAAAAGCAGATCAAGGTCAACATTCTCGAGATCAAGCGACCGGAGCTCGACGCGAAGCTCGTCGCCCAGTCGATCGCCGAGCAGCTGCAGAACCGCGTCGCCTTTCGCCGCGCGATGAAGCGCGCGCTGACCAGCGCCATGCGATCCGGTGCCAAGGGCGTGAAGGTGCAGGTGGCGGGACGTCTCGGCGGCGCCGAGATGGCGCGCACCGAAAGCTACTCAGACGGTCGTGTGCCGCTGCATACGATGCGTGCGGACATCGACTACGGCTTCTACGAGGCGCGCACAACCTTCGGGCGCATCGGCGTCAAGTGCTGGGTGAACAAGGGCGAGATCATGCCCGAGGGCTACACCGGCGCTGACCTCACCGACATGACCGCACCGGCCCCGCCGAGCTCCGACCGCGATGGCCGCGGCGGCCGCGACGGCCGTGACGGACGCGGCGGCGGGCGCAATCGTCCCGGTGGCGGCGGTGGTGGCGGTGGACGTGGCCCGGGCGGCGGTGGGCGTGGGCCTGGTGGTGGCGGGCGTGGACCCGGTGGGCCGGGCGGCGGTGGGCGTGGGCCTGGTGGTGGCGGGCGTGGACCCGGTGGGCCGGGCGGCGGTGGCCGTGGTCCCGGCGGTGGCGGACGTGGCCCCTCTGGTGGCGGCGGGCGCTGATGCTCTCACCCAAGCGCGTAAAGCATCGCAAGCAGCACCGTGGGCGTCGGCGCGGAAACTCGCGCGGGCAGCTGCACGTGCAGTTCGGCGACTATGGCCTGAAGGCGCTCGAGTGCGGCTGGCTGACCAACCGCCAGATCGAGGCAGCCCGTATTGCGATGACGCGCAAGATCAAGCGTGGCGGCAAGGTGTGGATCAACGTCTTCCCAGACAAGCCCGTCACGAAGAAGCCCGCCGAGACGCGCATGGGCTCAGGCAAGGGCTCGCCCGAAGGCTGGGTCGCGGTCGTCAAGCCCGGGCGCGTCATGTTCGAGCTCGCCGGCGTCTCCGAGCCGCTCGCGCGCGAAGCGATCCGCCTCGCGGCGCACAAGCTGCCGGTCAAGTCCAAGTTCGTGCTGCGTGAGGACTGATCATGAAGGCGAGCGAGGCACGAGACCTGGATAACAACGAACTGGCCAAACGCTTGGTCGAGCTGCGCAAAGAGGTGTTTGGCCTGCGCTTCTCCAACGCGACCGGAGAACTCGATAACACCGCCGGCCTCAGTCGCGCCAGGCGCGACCTCGCGCGCGTGCTGACCGTCGCACGCGAGCGCGAGCTCGCGGCCGGACCCCACCAACGCAACTGAGGATCACAGACTAGGACGGACGTACGAAATGGCTGACGAACAAGACAACGACACACCAGACACCGACGAGGCCTCCGAGCAGCCGCCGGCAGCCGAGGCTGGCGCCAGCGAGACGCCGGCCGCCGAGCCCGAGCCGGCCGACGTAGGCACGGCCGAGCAAGCTCCCGACGCCGACGCGAGCGCCGCCGAGCCTGCCGCCCATGCTCCCGCCGAGCCCGTCGAGCAGCTCCCCCCCAAGGAGCGCCGCCGCAAGGCCCGTTCGACGCACTCCGGAGAGGTGCGCCCAAGCCGCACACCTGAGGAGCGTCACGCTGAGCGGCTAGCCGAGCGTAAGCGCAAGGCCGTTCGCCGCCGTGCGCGTCGCCTGCAGGAACGCGCCAAGGCGGCCGAGCGCCGCGCGGCGGCGCCCGCACCAGAGGCGCTCCCGCCCGTGCACGCCCCCGTCGAGGGCTCGCGGCGAGTACGCCAGGGCATCGTCGTCTCCGACAAGGCCGAGAAGACGATTACCGTGCGCATCGACGTTGCGCGCCGTCATCGGCGCTACGAGAAGATCGTGCGCAGCTCGAGCACCGTGCACGCGCACGACGAGAGCAACGACGCTCACGAGGGCGACATCGTGCGCGTGATCGAGAGCCGGCCGCTGTCGCGCAGCAAGCGCTGGGCGCTCGTCGATGTGCTGGAGCGCGCGAGATGATCCAGAACGAGACGAGGCTGCGCGTCGCCGATAACTCTGGCGCGCGAGAAATCCTGTGCATCCGCGTGAAGGGTGGCTCGCGTCGGCGCTACGCGTTCGTCGGTGACGTCATCACCGCGACCGTCAAGCAGGCCAACCCCCAGGGCACCGTCAAGAAGGGCGAGGTCGTCACGGCGGTCGTCGTGCGCACCAAGAAGCCGATCGGCCGCGACGACGGCACCTACATCGCCTTCGACGAGAACGCCGCCGTGATCATCGACGACCAGAACAACCCGCGTGGCACACGCGTGTTCGGGCCCGTCGCGCGCGAACTGCGCGAGCGCAACTTCATGAAGATCGTCTCGCTCGCCCCCGAGGTCCTGTGATGGCCGGCCGCAGAGCTGCAGCCAAGAACGTGCGGCCCAAGCGTCGCTCGCTGAAGATCCGCTCCGACGACCGCGTGCAGGTGATCTCCGGCAAGGATCGCGGCAAGACCGGTCGCGTGCTGCGCGTCGAACCGGCCAAGGAACGCGTCTACGTCGAGCACCTGAACATGATCAAGCGCCACACCCGCCCGCAGCAGGTCGCGGGCGCGCAAAGCGAACAGCAGCTCGGCGGCGTCATCGAGCGCGAGGGACCGATCCACATATCCAACGTGATGCTGCTCGACCCGAAGGGCGCGCCCACGCGGGTCGCCATCGACCGCAGCGACGGCAAACGCGTGCGCGTGGCCAAGAGCTCGGGCACGAAGCTGGACTGATCGCATGGCCACCGCAACAGACACCGCCCCCACAGCACGACTGAAGACCCGCTATCTCGAGGAGATCCGCCCCGGGCTCGTAGAGCGCTTCGGCTACACCTCGCTGATGCAGGCGCCCAAGCTGGAGAAGATCACAGTCAACATGGGGGTTGGCCTCGCCCGTCAGGACAACAAAATGCTCAAGGCCGCGACCGAACAGCTCGCGACCATCGCCGGTCAGCAGCCGAGCGTGCGACGGGCGCGCAAGTCGATCGCCGCATTCAAACTGCGCGAGGGCATGCCTGTGGGGCTCGCGGTCACGTTGCGTGGCGAGCGTGGATACGAGTTCCTCGACCGCCTGATCTCGATCGCGATCCCGCGTATCCGCGACTTCCGCGGTCTCAATCCGCGTTCCTTTGACGGCCGCGGCAACTACTCGCTCGGCGTCAAAGAGCAGATCATCTTCCCCGAGATCGACTACGACGCGATTGACCAGGTGCGCGGGCTCGACATCACCATCACCACCTCCGCCGCCAGCGACATCGAGGCGTACGCGCTGCTGTCGGCGTTTGGCATGCCGTTCTCCGCACAGGGCCGGCCCAAGGGCTATGACCCCGAGGCCGACGAGGCCGCCGCGCGCGCCCACGAGGAGGCCGAGGCCGAGCGCGCCGTCGCAGCAGCCAACGCCGAGGCCGGCGCAGCCAAGGCCGCCGAGGCGAAAGTCGCCGCCGCCGAGGCCAAGGCCGCCAAGACCGCAGCAGGAAAGGCTGCCAAGAAGGAGCCCAAGCCGGAGGCAACGGCCGAGCCCGAGGCGGCAGCGCCCGCGCCAACGGCCGAGCCGGAGGCGGTGGCTGAGCCTGAGGAGCTCGCGGAGGCCGAGGAGGCTGTGGCCGAGGAGGCCGTAGCCGAAGCGGCGATCATCGAAGACGGTGCGGCCGGGGACGCGGCGGGCGGTGGAGACTCGGCCGATGACGACGTGGCCGCCGAGGCTGAGGCCGAAGCGGCGATCGTCGCGGAGGCCGAGCAGGAGGCGGACTCTGCCGCCGGCGAGCCGGGCGACGCCGAGCCGGTAGCGACCCAGCAGGGCGACGATCCAGCAGACGGGGACGCGCAGACCACTGAGAAAGAGAGCATCGACTGATGGCCAAGACCTCCCAGCGCGTCAAGCAGGCGCGCACTCCCAAGTTCAAGACACGTGCTTATACTCGCTGCACCCGCTGCGGTCGGCCACGCGCGGTTTACCGCAAGTTCGGGGTGTGTCGCATCTGCCTTCGCGAGCTTGCCCATAACGGTCAGATCCCCGGGATGACGAAGTCGTCCTGGTAGGGAGCTCCAGGGACCGCCGCAGCTAAACCTTCAACCGAACAGAGCACCGAAAGCCAAGCCCATCATGTCGATGACCGATCCCATAGCCGACTTCCTGACGCGCGTGCGCAACGCGATTCACGCCGCGCACGAGACCGTCGAGGTACCCGCGTCGAAACTCAAGAGCGAGCTCGCCCGGATTCTCGACGAGCAGGGCTACATCGACTCCTGGTCGGTCATCCCCGCCCCCAACGGCGAAGCAGGGCAGCTGATCCAGATCCGTCTCAAGTACACCGAGGACCGGCGCTCCGCCATCTCTGGGCTGCGTCGCGTATCGCGACCGGGACGGCGCACCTACGTGGACGCCAAGCACATCCCCAAGGTGCTCGGTGGGATGGGAACCTCGATCGTCTCGACCTCGCGCGGCGTCATGACCGGCCACGACGCGCGCGCCGCCGGTGTCGGCGGCGAGGTCCTCGCGCAGGTGTGGTGAGCTCGAGCGATGTCCAGAATCGGTAGACAGCCCATCCCCGTGCCCGCCGGCGTGACCGTCTCGATCGAGCCCGAGTCCGTCCGCGTCAACGGGCCCAAAGGCGAACTCTCCGAGCGCATCCACCGCGATATCGAGGTCACGCGCGACGGCGAGCAGCTGCTCGTCACACGACCGACCGACCGCGGCGAACATCGCGCGCTCCACGGCCTTACACGCACGCTCGTCGCGAACATGGTCCAAGGCGTCACGAACGGCTACGAGAAGCGCCTGGAGATCCAAGGCGTCGGCTACCGCGCGCAGCTGAAGGGCAAGAACCTCGAGCTCGCCGTCGGATATTCCCACCCCGTGCCGATCCCGGCGCCGGACGGCATCGAATTCGAAGTGCCCCAGCCGACACGAGTGGTCGTCAAGGGCATCTCCAAGCAGCTCGTCGGTGAGACCGCAGCGATCATCCGCAAGCAGCGTCCGCCAGAGCCATATAAGGGCAAGGGCATCCGCTACGAGGGCGAGTACGTCCAGCGCAAGGTAGGCAAGCGCGCATGAGCCCGTATGCCGGCGCCATACTGCGTCCTCGCTCGCTCGCGTGCTATCGCACGCCACGCTCGCTGCGTCCTTGTCTGGCTTGGCCTACGGGCTCATGTGGGCTCGTTGCACGGAGGTGCGCATGACCGTTCTCACCAAGGAGGCTCGCAGGCTCAAACGACGCCGCAGGGTGCGCGCGAAGATCTCTGGCACCGCTGCGCGCCCGCGGATCTCCGTGTTCCGTTCCAACCGCGGGCTCTCCGCGCAGCTCGTCGATGACGTCGCCGCGCGCACGCTCGCCGCCGTCAGCTGGTTCGAGCCCGACCTTCGTTCGCTCAGCAAATCCGAGCGCACCAAGCGTGCCGCCGAGCTGCTCGCCGAGCGTGCCAAGGCCGCCGGTGTCTCCGAAGCCGTCTTCGATCGCGGCGGCTACCAGTACCACGGCCACGTCCGCACCTTCGCCGAAGCGATCCGCGAGGCTGGCATCACCGTCTAGGCCTAAGCCGCCTCGCTCCCGCTACCCTCACTCTGCTCATGTCCATATCGATAGATCGCTCAGTCAACCCAGCCGGCCTCGACCTGCAAGAGCGCGTCGTCGAGATCAACCGCGTCGCCAAGGTCGTCAAGGGCGGGCGGCGTTTCTCGTTCACCGCGCTCGTCGTCGTCGGCGATGAACGCGATGTCGTCGGCGTCGGCTACGGCAAGGCCAACGAGGTGCCGCTCGCGATCCAGAAGGGCGTCGAGCGCGCCAAGAAGGACCTCTTCCGCGTGCCCAAGCACGGCAGCACCATCACCCACCAAACCACCGGCATCTTCGGCTCCGGACGCGTGCTGCTCAAGCCGGCCTCACCCGGTACCGGCGTCATCGCCGGCGGTGGCGTGCGCGCCGTGCTCGAGCTCGCCGGCATCCACGACATCCTCTCCAAGAGCCTCGGCACGCAGAACCCGATCAACCTCGTCAAGGCCACCGTCGCCGGCTTGCGCGGCCTGCGCACGCCCGAGGAGGTCGGAAAACTGCGCGGCATCAGCATCGACCAGGTCCTCGGCCTCGGTGGGGGAACCAGCAACGGCGAGGCGCCCGCGCCCGACGTCGCGGCGCCCGACGCTGGTGACGACGCTGGTGACGACGCGACGCCGGCCCAGCCCGACGCGCCCGCCGAGACTCCCATCGCCGACGGCGCGTCCGCGTGATGGCCAGCCTGACCGTCACCCAGCTTCGCTCCAAGAACGGCGCCGACGGCAAACAGCTGGACACGCTGCGCTCGCTCGGACTGCGCCGCATCGGCCACACCGTCGAGGTCAACGACACCGACCAGTCACGCGGGATGCTGCACAAGGTCCGCCACCTCGTCGAGGTCAAGGAGAGCAAGTGAGCCCCGCCAAGACAGACGACGAGCAGCGCATCGGTCTGCACAGCCTCGCGCCCGCGCCCGGAAGCCGCCGGCCGCGCAAGCGCATCGGTCGCGGCGAAGGCTCCGGCACCGGCAAGACCTCCGGCCGCGGCCAGAAGGGAGCCGGCTCGCGCGCCGGCTCCAAGAGCAGAGCAGCCTTCGAGGGCGGCCAGATGCCGATTCACATGCGCATGCGAAAGCTGCGCGGGCCGCACATGAAGAAGTCGATGCCGTTCGAGCCCTTCCGCACGCACACCCAGCCCGTCAACATATCCGCACTGCAGGAGCGCTTCGACGCCGGCACTGAGGTCACGATCGAGCTGATGAAGGCGGCCGGCCTGGGTACGCGCAAAGACATCCCGATCAAGATCCTCGCCAAGGGTGAGCTCAGCAAGGCGCTGACAGTAGAAGCGCACGCCTTCAGCGCGAGCGCCCGTGCGCGTATCGAGGCCGCCGGCGGCACCTGCAAGCCGATCGAGGGCTAGCGAAGCCGCCCGCCGTGCAACCGGCGGTACGCGAACGCGCATCCACTAGAATCGGCCGACCCGCACGCGTGCCAGCGAACCGCTCGCGCGCCGCGCACTAAAGCCATGCTCTCGACCATCCTCAACGCCTTCCAGGTTGCGGACATCCGCAAGAAGATCGCCTTCACCGGGTTGATGCTGCTGATCTACCGACTCGGCTCGCACGTCCCCGTGCCCGGCGTCAACCTCACCGCCGTCAACAACATCCAAAAGGCCTTCGGCGGCGCTGGCATCCTCAGCTACCTCAACCTCTTCTCGGGTGGCGGCCTGTCGAAACTCGCGATCTTCGCGCTCGGCATCATGCCGTACATCACCTCGTCGATCATCCTGCAGCTGCTGCAGGTCGCCGTGCCATCGCTCGAGAAGCTCTCCAAGGAAGGCGAAGTCGGCCAAGCGCGCATCACCCAGTACACGCGCTATCTCACCGTCGGGCTCGCGTTCGCCCAGTCGATCGGCTACGTCTTCCTGTTCCACACGCTCCAGGCGAAAGCCGGCGAAAGCGTCATCACGCACTTCGACCTGCCGCACATCCTGCTGATCGTCATCTGTCTCACGGCCGGGTGCGTGTTGCTGATGTGGATCGGCGAGCTGATCACCCAGCGCGGCATCGGCAACGGCATCTCGCTGCTGATCTTCGCCTCGATCGTCTCGCGCCTGCCGACCGGCATCCAGGCCTGGTGGACCACCCAGAACCAGGTCTTCAAGGTGATGATGCCGTTCCTCGTGCTCGCTGTCGTCGCCGGCATCGTGTTCGTCCAAGAAGGTCAGCGGCGCATCCCCGTGCAGTACGCCAAGCGCGTCATCGGGCGACGCATGTCAGAGGGCGGGCAAACCTACCTGCCGCTGCGCGTCAACATGGCCGGCGTCATCCCCGTGATCTTCGCCGCGAGCATCATGGCCTTCCCGCCGACCGTCGGGCAGCTCGTCAAAACCCACTGGGGACAGTCGCTGTCGGACTTCTTCACGCCGAACGGCTGGCACTACGTCGTCGGCGAGTCGCTGTTCATCATCATCTTCACGTACTTCTACACCGCCGTCACCTTCAACCCAGTCGACCAAGCCGACAACCTCAAGAAGTACGGCGGCTTCATCCCCGGCGTGCGACCCGGACGCCCGACCGCCGAATTCCTCGACCGCATCCTCGCGCGCCTGACCTTCCCCGGCGCCCTGTTCCTTGCGGCCGTCGCCGCGCTGCCCGCGATCCTGATCGCGCGCACGCACCAGAACTTCGAGTTCGGCGGCACCTCGATCCTGATCGTCATCGGCGTCGCGCTCGAAACGATGAAGCAGCTCGAGGCGCAGTTGATGATGCGAAGTTACGAGGGATTTCTCAAGTAGCTCGACGACTTCGCTCGCCGCAGCGGCCGGCGCGAGATCACCCGTGCATTGCGCTCGTCACGTTCGCAGACGCAGGCTTTTGCGGATAGGCTGAACGCCTCGTGTCCGAGTTGAACCTAATCCTGCTCGGCCCGCCGGGGGCCGGCAAGGGCACTCAAGCTGACCGCCTGCACGACGACTTCGCGCTGCCGCACATCTCCACCGGCGACATGCTCCGCGCACAGGTCGCCGACGAGACGGAGCTCGGTCGTGAAGCCAAGCGCTACATGGACGCCGGCGAGCTCGTGCCCGACGAGGTCATCGTCGGCATGATCATCGACCGCGTCGCCGCCGACGACGCACGCGAGGGATTCCTACTCGACGGCTTCCCGCGCAACAAGACCCAAGCCGACGCCTTGCGCGACGCCCTCCAGGGACTCGATCGAAAGCTCACCGCCGCACTGCTCATCGAGGTGCCCGACGACGATCTGGTGCGCCGTCTCGCCGGACGGCGCGTGTGCGTCAAGAACCCCAGCCACATCTACCACGTCGACTTCGACCCCCCCAAGCACGAAGGCGTCTGTGACCAGGACGGCGCTCGCCTGATTCAGCGCGACGACGACCGTGAGGACGTCATCCGCCGGCGCCTGGACGTCTACCACAGCCAAACCGAGCCCCTCATCGCCTACTACGACGCCGCCGCGCTGCTGCGCCGCTTCGACGGCAGGCGCTCAGCCGACGAGGTGCACGCGCACATCCGCGCCGTAATCGCCACGCTCCGCCTCGAGGAGGGCTTCTGAGCGTCGCAGGCTAAGCTCCGTGGGTGATCATCAAGAAGTCCCCACAGGAGATCGACAAGATGGCCGCCGCCGGGTTGATCCTCGCGGCGACGCTCGATGAGATCGAGCGCAACATTCGGCCCGGCGTCAGCACCGGCGAGCTCGACAAGCTGGCTGAGCGCTTCATCCGCTCTCACGGCGCGACGCCCACGTTCAAGGGATATCGAGGCTTCCCAGGCTCGATCTGCGCCTCCCCCAACGCGATGGTCGTGCACGGCATTCCCGGTGCCTACAGGCTCAAGCGCGGCGACACGATCTCCGTCGACGTCGGCGTCACGCTCGACGGCTGGGTCGCCGACGCCGCGCGCACGTTTGCCGTCGAGGAGATCGACGCGCACGTGCGTGAGCTGCTCGCGACGACCGAGCGCTCGCTGCACGCCGGCGTCGCGTGCTGCCGCGAAGGCAACCGCATCGGCGACGTCTCGAATGCGATCCAGCAGGTCGTCGAGGCCGGCGGATTCTCAGTCGTGCGCTCGCTCGTCGGTCACGGCGTGGGGCGCAGCATGCACGAGGATCCACAGGTGCCCAACTACGGCAAGCCCGGCAAGGGCCCGTTGCTGCAGGAGGGGATGGTCCTTGCGGTCGAGCCGATGACGACCGCCGGGCGCGCCGGCGTGCGCGTTGCCGGCGACGGTTGGGCGATCTACTCTCAGGACGGCTCCGCCGCCGCGCACTTCGAGTTCACCGTCGCCGTCACCGCGGCCGGGCCACGCGTCCTCACGCCGTGGCATCTGCCGGCCGATACTCGCGCGGGCGAGCCGCTCGCGGAGGGGATCGCGAGCACCGGCTGAGGTTGCTACCATCTGGGGTCCTGCCCAGATGCCAGGCCGCCGGCCTGCGTGAAGGTAGGTCCTCGACCCGGTAGCGGCGGCCGCAACGGCAGCCAGAGCCGAGTCGCCGGAACCCAGCCGCCGAAAGGGATCATGAAGGTAAGACCGTCGGTCAAGCCGATGTGCGAGAAGTGCAAGATCATCCGCCGCCACGGCGTCGTGCTGGTCATTTGCCAGAACAAGCGCCACAAGCAGAGGCAGGGGTAAGCCACTAGATGGCACGTATCGCCGGAGTCAACCTGCCTCTGAACAAGCGTTCTGAGATCGGGCTCACGTACATCTACGGGATCGGGCGCTCGACGTCCAACAAGGTTCTCGCCGAGGTGGGCGTCAACCCCGATACCTACATCCGCGACCTCACCGAGGACGAGGTCACGAAGCTCCGCGACGCGATCGACGACGGGCTCACCGTCGAGGGCGATCTACGGCGCGAGCGCTCGCAGGACATCAAACGCCTGCAGGAGATCGGCTCCTACCGCGGCCTGCGCCATCGTCGCGGGCTGCCCGTGCGCGGGCAGAAGACCAAGACCAACGCGCGCACCCGCAAGGGGCCCAAGCGCATGCAGGTCGCCGGCAAGAAGAGAGCAGGTAAGAAGTAATGCCTCCAGCACCCAAACGCGCTCGCGGGCGGCGTAAGCCGAAAAAGAACATCCCCGTCGGGCAGGCGCACATCAAGACGTCCTTCAACAACACGATCGTCTCGCTCACCGACACCGCCGGAAACGTGATCGCCTGGGAGTCAGCCGGAGGCGCCGGCTTCAAGGGCTCGCGCAAGTCAACTCCCTTCGCCGCACAGGTCACCGCCGACGCTGCCGCGCGCAAGGGGCTTGAACAGGGACTGCAGAAGGTCGAGGTCTACGTCAAGGGCCCAGGTTCCGGTCGCGAGACCGCGATCCGCTCGCTGCAGGCGGCAGGCCTTGAAGTCAGCGGCGTCAAGGACGTCACCCCACAGGCCCACAACGGCTGCCGCCCGCGCAAGCGCCGGAGGGTCTGACATGGCAAGAGACACCGGCCCGCAGTGCAAGCAGTGCCGACGCGAGGGACAGAAGCTGTTCCTCAAGGGCGAGCGCTGCCTCACCGACAAGTGCGGCGTCGAGCGTCGCTCCTATCCGCCTGGCGAGCATGGACGCGGGCGCATGAAACAGAGCGAGTATCGCGTCCAGCTGCGCGAGAAGCAGAAGGCCAAGCGCTACTACGGCGTGCTCGAGAAGCAGTTCGCCGGCTACTACGAGAAGGCCTCGCGGCAGAGCGGCATCACCGGCGAGAACCTGCTCGCGCTGCTCGAGTGCCGCCTCGACAACGTGCTCGTGCGACTCGGCTTCGGCGCATCGCGCCGGCAGGCGCGCCAGCTCATCCGTCACGGCCATTGGACCGTCAACGGCCGGCGCGTGAACATCCCCAGCTATCAAGTGCGACCGGGCGACGTCATCACGATCAAGGCGGACACCCCCGCCACCCAGGTGGTGCGCGACGCCACCGAGCTGACCGGACAGATTCCCGCGTGGCTACAGGCCGATCACGAGTCGCTCACGGCCAAGGTGCTGCGCAAGCCGGAGCGGCGCGAGGTCGCCGCGCCGGTGCAGGAGCAGCTCATCGTCGAGCTGTACTCGAAGTAGAACGAACTTTTCCCGCGTCGGCGCCCATTCGGGCGGCGACGCTCAGAGCCGGCGCTCTCTCTGGCGCCGGTGCGACACCAAATCGACGTTAGGACTCTCATGCTCGACTTCCAAATCCCCCGGATCACAAGCGAGTCCGTGGAGCAGAATCGTGGAACCTTCACGATCGAGCCGCTCGACCGCGGCTTCGGCTACACGTTCGGCAACTCGCTGCGCCGCGTTCTGCTCTCCTCGCTCGCCGGTGCCGCTGTCACGAGCGTGCGCATCGAGGGCGTCGCGCACGAGTTCTCGACGATTCAGGGCGTCAAGGAGGACGTCACAGACATCGTGCTCAACCTCAAGGGCGTCGTCTGCCGTATGCACTCCGACGCCAGCGAGGTCGAGGCGCCGCTCGTCGTCACCGGCCCCGGTGAGATCACCGCCAAGGACATCGACCTGCCCGCCGGCGTCGAGATCCTCAACCCCGACCTGCACATCGCGACGCTCGAGAAGAAAACCAAGCTCGAGCTGTACATGACGATCGGCCGCGGCCGCGGCTATCGACCGGCCGAGGAGAACAAGTCCGCCGACCAGCCGATCGGCGTGATCCCGATCGACTCCATCTTCTCGCCCGTGCGGCGCGTCGCCTACGCCGTCGAGCAGGCGCGCGTCGGGCAGAAGACAGACTTCGACAAGCTCACGCTCGACATCGAGACAGACGGCTCGATCGACCCGCAGGCCGCGTTGCGCGAGGCCGCCGAGCTGCTCATCTCACAGCTCGCGATCTTCACCGACGCCGACCGCATCCAGGAGCTGCGCGCCGCCCCCGGTGGACAGCTCGACGGACACGGCCTCGCCGTCGGCGGCGGCTCCCAAGCCGCCCTGCAGGGCGAGGAGTGGGGCATCCTGATCGAGGAGCTCGAGCTCGGCGTGCGCTCCTACAACTGCCTCAAGCGCGCCGGCATCCAGACCGTCGGCGACCTCATCTCAAAGTCAGAGGCCGAGCTCAACGCGATCCCGAACTTCGGCAAAAAGTCGATCGACGAGGTCATCGAAACGCTGCACGCACGAGGGCTCAACCTGCGCCAGGACTAGGCCTCAGCGGTGGGGTGTGCGCAGAGGCGCGCATCCCCTGCTCCTCGGCTGGAGGGAGTGAGTGATCGGATTCACGCCCGCCGCCGCAGGCGGCCGCGTGAATCCGATCATCTACACTCCCCGACTCATGCGCCATCAAAAGACACGCAACAAGCTCAGCCGCGACTCCGCGCATCGCAAGGCGCTGCTCATGAACCTGAGCAAGGAGATCATCGAGCACGAGCGCATCGAAACCACCGAGGCGAAGGCCAAGGCGGTCAAGCCCGAGATAGAGAAGCTGATCACGCTCGCCAAGCGAGGCGACCTGCACGCCCGCCGCCAAGCGCTCTCGACGCTCTCCCAGGACAAGTTCGCGGTCCACAAGCTCTTCACCGAAGTCGCGCCGCGCTACGCCGAGCGACCCGGCGGCTACACGCGCATCCTCAAGCTCGGGCCGCGTCGCAGCGACGCCACCGAGATGGTCTTCATCGAGCTCGTCTGAGCGCCGCCGCTCGCGGCCAGCGCCGCCCGCGTGCCGGATGGTCACAAAGCTCACGATCGAGTACGACGGCGGTGGCTTCGCCGGCTGGGCGCGCCAGCCTGAGAAGCGCACCGTGCAGGAGGAGCTCGAGCGCGCCCTACGCACCGTGCTCGGCGACACCGCGCACGACGGGCAGCCGCTCAGCCTCACCGTCGCCGGGCGCACCGACGCCGGCGTGCACGCCTGGGGTCAGGTCGCAAGCTACGCGCACGAGGCCGTCGACCCGCTGCGGCTGAACCGGTTGCTCGATCCAGACCTCGCCGTGCTCGCTGCCGAGCCCGCGCCCGAGGGCTTCGACGCACGTCGCAACGCCACCAGCAGGACCTACTGCTACCGCGTGCTCGCGCGCCGCACCCGCTCGGTGTTCGAGCGCGAGCGCGCCTACTGGTGGACCGGCCCCGTCGACATGGAGCTGCTCGAGCGCTGCGCCGCCGCGCTGCTCGGCAGGAACGACTTCACCGCGTTCACGCCGAGCGAAACCGAGCACTCCTACTTCAACTGCCGCGTCATCTCCGCCGAGTGGCGTGTGCGCGGCGAGCTGCTCGAGTTCTGGATCGAGGCCGACATGTTCCTGCGCCACATGAACCGTGTGCTCGTCGGCACGATGCTCGACGTCGCAGCCGGCGCCCGCACGTTCGACGAGTTTCTCGGGTTGCTCGACGGGCGCCCGCGGGCTGACGCCGGTAGGACCGCTCCTGCGCATGGGTTGGCGCTCGCGCGGGTTTCCTACTAGCCTTCGGCTTCGCCTTCGCAGATTTCAGTGTCAGCCTCCGCCGCTGCGCTGCGATCTTCGCTGGCAATGATCTTGCCAGCGGGGCTACGCACCAGCAGTTCGCTTGGTAGGGGCGAGAAGGCGCCGTAGGCGAGCACACCGCCGGCGCGCAGCCGCGCGGGGATCGTCACCTTGCGCAGAGGCACGAGCTTGCCCGACACCTGCGCCAGCACTGTGTCCCGCGGAGCCTTCAGCAGGCCGTAGACGATCGCGTAGGGCTGGGGTTCGCAGCCGTCGGACGTGTGCGGCGCGAACGCGCCGCCTTCGCCGAGGCCGCCGAGGCGGATCGCATGCCCAAGCAGGCCCGATCCCGGGCCTTCTTCAGATTCGGATTCGGTCCCGAACAGGCTGCCAAGCTCGCCGCCTGCGCTGAACACTCGCGGTTCGCTCACGTCGGCCTTCAGCTCGAAATAGCTGGCGCCGAGCTTGCGGAAGCGTTCGGCGCGGATCGTGAAGCTCGGTCCTTCATGCAGGCTTTCGTGGATCAGCCGCACGATCCCGCCGTGCGCGTATTTGATCGGGTTCTTGGTGCATTCCACCACTGCCGGGAGCTTCAGCACGGTGAGCGTGTTGCCCTGCGCGTCGAGCTCGGTCAGCGATACCGGTATCGGCGACGGTCCACGTAGCGCCTGGTAGTAGAGGCCCGCCGGGCCTCCCAGGTGCCTCGGCACTCGGACCGGAGGTGAGGTGACCGTGCGCTGGTTGCTCAACAGCAGGCGCACGCTGCGTGCCGCTGGCAGGAGGTTTGCCTCGACGGTGAGCAGTCCCGAGTTGCAATGCACCGCCGGTTGAGGGTCGACGTGGGATCGCGAGACACACCTGCTTGTGCCTTCCCCGCTGCCGAGGCCTTCGAGGAGACCGTCCTGTGGACGGGAGGGTTCTTCGATCGTGATAAAGGCACTGCAGCCGACCTCGTCCGGCCGTTTCGAGCGCCCTTCGGCGCGCACCACGAACTTTCCGCCGGCGGCGGTCTTGCCACGGCCGACCACGGGCGGCCTTTTGATCGACGGTAGGAGTTGCTTCTGGGGCTTTGGGGCTGGCAGCCCGACCGCTGCTTCGAGGGACTTCACCGTGTTTTTCCTTTTCACGCTCGAACTGCGTAGCTCAGTTGTGAGCGTCCGGACGCGTTTGGCGAGTGCTCTATCGGGGGCGTTCTCGAGGGGCGCGAGGAATTCGGTGAGGGACTTCGTGTGCGCTTTCCCAGCGATGGCGATCAACGTAAATGCGTCCTTCAAGAGCGCTTCGTTGTAGCTCGCGATGTCTTTGGAGACAGGGGACAGCGTCTTGTAGCCGCTCGCTACCCAGGCGTGCATGTCGGCGCACACGCTCGGCACTGGCAGTTCGAGCTCAGCTTTGTCGCCCGCCAACGTCACCTGGACGAGCACCGCCAGCGTCGGGCTGCTCGACCTCAGTGGCGTCAGCGCGCCGATCAGCGCTTCGGTCGCTTCGCGGTAGGGCTGGGAGCGCGCGTCTTCCAGCGCGATCGACAGCTCGGATACGAGGTCCTCGCGCTGGGCGGACTGCCTGTGCCGTTCGCCTTCTGCCCGTGGGCTCCCCGGCGTCTGCGACTGCAGGCTGATGAGATCGAGTTCCCGTTCTGCCGGCGGCGCGCCCGCGAGAACACCCGGGCATTCGCCGGAAATGCGCGCTGCCGCCGCTTCCATCGCACTGTTCGACTGCGGGAGGTCCCTGAGCTCGGCTTCCTCGAACGTGTTGGTGGCGATCAGATAGGCATGGGTGGCGCTCGCATTCTCGGGGGTCGGCCGCGCGCTTGCAGCAGCGGGCGCCGCAGTAGATGCCGTCGCGACCAGGAGGAGGACGACGAGCGCGAGATGCCGAACCCGCTTGATCACGTTGTGCTCATCGTTCCTTGCAACCTTCGCGGAGCTCCGCTCGAATAGTTCCCCTGCCTCCATCGTCGAGCGAGCATATATGGCTATCGCGACCGGCAGTTGACATCACCGCTTCGTGACCGGGAAGGGGCCGAACCGGCCCCTATGCTGGACAAACAACAGATGCTCAACGTACTGCTAACAAACGACGACGGGATCGAGGCCGACGGCCTGCAGGCGATGCGGCGCGCGCTGCTGGGACTCGACGGCGTGCGCCTGGCGGTGATCGCCCCCGACGGCAACCGCTCGGCGATGGCGCGCTCGATCACGACGCGCCGGCCTCTGTGGGTGGAAGAGGTCCCGTTCGCCGACGAGACGATGGGTTATGCGACAGACGGCACGCCCGTCGACTGCGTGCGCCTGGCGAGCCTCGGCATCGTCGAGGACTTCGAAGCAGAATCTGGTCGTCGCAGGCATCAACCACGGCGCCAACCTCGGCGACGACATCACCTACTCTGGCACCGTCGCCGCCGCGCTCGAGGGTGTGGTGCTGGGGCTGCCGGCGATCGCTGTCTCCCAGCAGTCCGGTGCGCGCTCGCTCGACTACCGCTTCGACGGTGGCTTTGGCTTCGAGGTGGCCGCCGCCTTCGTAGCGCGATTGGTCGAGCAAATCGAGGACGTGCCGCTGCCTGCGAGGACGCTGCTGAACGTCAACGTGCCAGCCGGCCAGCCGGATGGGGTGGAGGTGACGAGCCTCGGCAAGCGTATCTACAAGGACGAGCTCAAACTCGAGCGCGAGGAGGAGCACCGCCGGCGCTACTGGATCTATGGCTCAGACCCGGGCTTCCACGATGAGCCCGGCACCGACCTCGCGGCCGTGGCCGCGGGTCGCATCGCCGTTACGCCAATCCACTTCGACCTGACCGACCGACCGAGCCTCGACGCCCTGCGGCGCTTCGATCTGCAGGAGCTGCTCGCGCCGGCGGTCGGAGACCGGCAAGCACCCGATCCGCTGCCGTGAGCGCGACTGACCCGGCCCTGAACACCGCAGATGCGGAGGCGCGCGCAAAGGAGCTGCGCCAGGCGCTCGAGCACCACGCCCACCGCTATTACGTCCTCGATGACCCCGAGATCGGCGACGACGCGTATGACCGCCTGCTCGATGAGCTGCGCGCGATCGAGCGCGAGCACCCCGAGCTCGTCACCGCCGACTCACCGACGCAACGGGTCGGCGGCGAACCGGTCGGACGCCTGCAGAAAGTCCGCCACCTCGAGCCGATGCTGTCACTCGGGAACGTGCGCTCGCAGGAGGAGCTGCTCGCGTGGGTCGAGCGGATGCGCAACCACCTCGCGCGCGAGGGGATCACCGACCCGCGCTTCACGTTCGTCGTAGAGCCGAAGATCGACGGCCTCGCGATCAGCCTGCTCTACCGCGAGGGCCTGCTCGAGCGCGGCGCAACGCGCGGAAACGGCGAGGTGGGGGAGGACGTCACGCACAACCTGCGCACGATCGGTGCGGTCCCGTTGCGCGTCGAGGACGCGCCCGCGCTGGTCGAGGTTCGTGGCGAGGTGTACATGTCGCTGAGGGACTTCACGGCGCTCAACGAGCGCCGTGCGGAAGCGGGCGAGTCGACGTTCATGAACCCCCGCAACTCCGCCGCCGGCACGATCCGCCAGCTCGATCCCGCGGATGCCGCCAAGCGCCCGCTATCGATCTGGTGCTACCAGGTGGGGGTCACCGAAGGGCTCTCCTTCGAGCGTCACTCCGAGGCGCTCGAGTGGCTGCGCGAGCACGGCTTTCGCGTCAACTCGGGAATCCGTGTGCTCGCCGGCGAGGCTGAGGTGATCGCGCAGTGCCTGGACTGGGAGCGGCGCAGGGGCGAGCTCGACTTCGAGATCGACGGCGTCGTCGTCAAGGTCGACGAGCTCGAGCTCCAGCGTCGGCTCGGCAGCGTCGGACGCGACCCCCGCTGGGCAGTCGCCTGGAAGTTCCCGCCCACCACCGCCCTCACGACGCTCGAGAAAGTCATGTGGAACGTCGGCAAGTTCGGCGATCTGCGCCCATATGCGGTGCTGAAGGCCGTCGAAGTGGGCGGCGTTACGATCAGGATGGCGACGCTGCACAACGAGGAGGACATCGTGCGCAAGGACCTCCGCGAGGGCGAGGAGGTGATCGTCGTGCGCGCCGGCGACGTCATCCCGCAGGTCGTCTCGCCCGCGCCGCACGTGGCCGAGCGCAAGCGCAGACCGCCGCTCCCGCACCCGCCCGAGCACTGTCCGTTCTGCCAGACCAAGACCGTCAAGCCGCCAGACAGCATCTTCACCAAGTGCCCCAACCCCGTGTGTCCAGCACGCACGTGGCAGCTGCTCAAGCACTTCGTCTCGCGCGGCGCGATGGACATCGATGGCCTCGGCGAGAAACAGGTTGCGCTGCTGCAGGAGCGTGGGCTAACCACGACAGCGGCCGACCTCTACCGTCTGCGCGAGGAGCAGCTGCTCGAGCTCGAAGGCTTCGGGGAGCTGTCGGTCAAGCACCTGCTCGCGGCGATCGAGGCCTCCAAGCAGCGGCCGTTCGCGCGCGTGCTGTTCGCGCTCGGCATCGAGGAGGTCGGCGAGGTGACCGGGCGCAACCTCGCGCAGCGCTTCCGCGACATCGACGCGTTGATGAACGCCTCGCTCGAGGAGCTGGCTGAGACCCCGGGTGTAGGCGAGAAGATGGCGGCCTCGATACGCGCGCAGCTCCACGACGAGCGCATGCAAGCGCTGATCAAAGATCTGCGTGAGCTCGGCCTGTGCTTTCACGAGGAGGGGCCGCCGCCCTCGGAAGGCCCGCTCGCGGGCGCGACGCTCGTGCTCACCGGCACGCTGCCGCAGCTCTCGCGCGAGGACGCGACGCAGCGCATCCTCGCTGCGGGCGGACGCGTGACCGGCTCGGTATCGAAGAACACCGACTACCTCGTCGCCGGCGAGAGTCCGGGCTCAAAGCTCGAGAAGGCCGAGCGTCTCGGCGTGACGCTGCTCGATGAAGCGGGGCTGCTCGCGTTGCTCGCTCGCTAGGCCGTCGCGCTCAAGCGTGGAGCGCATAACGCCGAGATCGTCTCTATGCAGAAAGGGCGAAGAAGCGCCTGTGCACTACTGGCGCTCGCAGCACTGCTCGTGCCGGTGCTCAGCGGCTGCGCCAGCAGCGAAAGCGGCCAGTCCTCAGAAGCCGCCAGCGGCAGCGCCGGCGCGCAGCTCGAAGAATCGAGCGAAAGCGGAGAAGGCGTCTCCGAACTGAAAGAAGCGCTCGATCGAAACACGACCAGCGAAGAACGCGAAGAACTCAAGCAGGAACTGGAGGAAGACGCGCCCTCAGAAAACGAACAGGAATCGGCAGAACCGTCAAGCGAAGAAGAATCCGAAGCCGAAGCGCCATCGGAAGAAACGAACCGAGAAGAAAGCTCGTAGCCCGGTCGGGGCGTGTGGCGTTTGCGTAGTCTGTGTGGATACACAGCCGCACCCCCGTGCGAGCGTGCAACGCGAGAAAGGAACCGCCGATGCCCTCACCAAGCCCGTCCTGCGGCCCGCAGACCCGTGTTGCGTTCGTCCAGTCCTCGTGGCACGAGAGCCTGATCGAGCGCTGTCGCAGCTCGTTCATGGACGAGCTGTCTGTGCTGGGGATTGCAGAGAGTCAGGTGGATGTGTTTCGCGTCCCCGGTGCGTTTGAGATCCCGCTGCTTGCAAAGCGCGCGATGCGCAGCGGATGCTACGACGCGGTCGTTGCCGCCGCGCTCGTAATCGACGGTGGCATATACCGGCACGAGTTCGTCGCCGAGAGCGTCCTTGACGCGCTCATGCGCGCCCAGATGGAGAGCGACGTGCCGCTCATCTCAGCGGTGCTCACCCCGCACCACTTCCACGAGCACGCCACGCACGTCGAGTTCTTCGGCGAGCACCTGTCCCAGAAGGGCGCAGAGGCAGCACGCGCGTGCATCGGCGCGCTCGCGGCGCTCGAGGAGCTGGCAGCCGCGGTCGCTGCGTAGCCGCGCTGAGTACTTGGCGACGGTGGTTCCCTGTTCAAAGTTCGTTGCTATTTCCGCCGCTTGTGATCCGCCGCTAGCCCTGGCTCCGGGGGTGACGGTTTGAGGCTCTAACCTTGCCGACATGCAGGGCAACGAGGAATTGCGGACCGCGAGGGAGAGCGCTTTGCGCTTCTTTGGGTTCTCACATGCCTCGCACGCAGCACAGTGGAAACTCGTTGCGGCTCTGATCGTCATCGGCGCGTTGGTGATGGCAGCGTCGCCGCGACACAGCTTTCCCGCCTACGTAGGCGGGGCTGTGTGGCTGCTGGGAGCTGCTCTGGCGATACTGGGCTGCGTCAGACTCGTGCGCGTGCGTCGCTTCAAATCGAACTGATCGAGTTGTTTGCGATCAGAGGCCGCTAAGCTCAGAACCCCCGCGCGCCTGGGTCCTGCGTCCTTGCTGGCGCAGCTCGTGAGAGCCGTGGGGCGGCGTGTATACGTAGCGATGGATTCTCAGCGCCTCTGCGACCGTGAAAAAGGGAGCAGGGACACAGAGGCGCTGAGAATCCATCGCTCGGGCGTCTGCGCGTCGCTTTACGATGCTGCCGGCGTCCTGCCGCGGCCGGTCAACCGTTCCCCCCCGAAGATGAGCAGTCTCATGATTGCGGTAAAGGCAACAAAGAAGATGACGGCCGCAAAGATGTGCGCGCCAGTCGTGTAGTGATGTTTCGTGTGCGCAAGCGCCAACGGCAGGGTCAGTAGCGCACCAATCACGGCCGCGACGACCCACGGGATGATATGGGGGATTCGCGAGTTCTCATGCCCCGGTCGTACCCTCGGGGCACCGAGCTAAACATCGTTGACTACGCCGCGCCAGTCGTTAGATGCAGTCAGCAACCTGGTGGGTGACGAGCGTGATCACCGCACTCGCCGACGGAGCTGTGCCACGAGTAACAAGCAGCCAACTTGACTTTCTCGCACTTCACCTTTTCACCACGCCGCAACCCTGGAAGGCGACACGCGATTCGCCGCCGTATGATGTCCAGCGCTCTCGGTGTCTCGGGTCGCAGTGCGAGTGCGTGAGCCGTTTGTGACGCAATATCAGGCTGCGTGCGCTCCGGCGGTAGCGGGGGCTACTGAAGCCGCCGCGCGAGGTAGTGATCGATCCTGGGCCGGATTGGATTGCTGTGGCACCAGACGCCCGTCAGTGCCTCGTAGAGGATGGCGTCCTTGTCGGCCGCTGGCTCGATGAGGTCCATTGCATGATCGCCGTACTCGCGGACCATGTCCTCGATAGGACTAGTGCCGATCATGTGGATGACCGACTCGTCGTCAGGGCCAACAGCTGCGCAGACGCCGAGGACGACTCTCCACTTCAGCGGCACGCCACCGGCGGCGTCCGCCTTCATCACAGCTTCTGCTGCCCACCATCCCGGCTCGTCGCTCGGCGGCGGCTCGCGGCGCGGGGCAGATCGGCGATGTCCTCGTCGCTCGGGTCCGGGTGCTCTTCCCAGAAGTCGTAGTCCTCGTCCATGCCCTAAGCTGGGCGGTCTCCGGGGTGTGCCGACAGGTGCGGCTCATCTGGCCTCCATCTTTCGGGCACCGTAGACGATGTCTGCGGGGATGCGTCCTTGGGTGAGACGTCCATGGTGGACGCGGTCGGTGTTGTAGAAGCGCAGGTAGGTGTCGAGCTCTCTTTTCAGTCCCGTGTAGCGGGGGTAGATGTAGCGCGCGAACGCTGGTCGCCAGCACTCGTCGAGGATCGTCTTGTGGAGTGCCTCGACGTTGCCGTTGGCTTTGATCTGACCCGGTTTTCTCGGAGTCGGGGGTCTGGAATCAGGCGGCGAGTTGTCGTTGTTGGTGTTGGTTCTCGTATTCGCTGGGTGTGAGCATGTTCAGGGCGCTGTGGCGTCTCTTGGTGTTGTGCCAGATCTCGATGTAGTCGTGGATTGCACTGGCGAGCTCGACGCGTGTCTTCCATCTTCTGCGGTTGAGCAGCTCGACCTGCATGCGGGCCCAGAACGCCTCGACCATCGCGTTGTCGAACGGAGCGCCGACAGCACCGACTGACGGCGCGAGACCGGCTTCTGTGACCTTCTGGCTGAAGACCCAGGACGCGAACTGCACCCCCTGGTCGGAGTGAATGATTCCGCCCTCTCCCGGTGCTCTGCGGTTCAAGGCCATGCCGAGCGCGTTGGCGACCAGCAGCCCGGTCTGTCGGCTGTCGATCGACCAGCCGACGACCATGCGTGAGAACGCGTCGATTACCGCGCAGCAGTAGATCTTGCCCTCCCTGGTTGGGTGCTCGGTGATGTCGGTCATCCACAGCGTCCCGTAGGTGCCGCCCGAGTCCTTGTGGACTTGCGCGATCTCACCGGCAAGCCACGCATGCCTCAGCGTTCTCGCCGACGGCGCGCGCCCCTTCCAGTCGTAGTAGCCAGAGACGGACACGCCGAGCATCAGGCAGGCCCGCTGCACGTCAAACCCCTGCCCGGTCAGGGAAGCGATCACCGGGAAGAGGCTTTTGGGGGCAGATTCTGCTCAAGGAACACCTCGTTGACCTTCCTGGAGACCGCCAGTTCGGTCTCGAGCTGGCGAATCCGTCTCTTCGCGGCCGCGAGCTCCACATCTGTCCCTCGGTGCTCAACCCTGGCGCCTCACCGCGGTCGATGCGCTCCTGCTTCAGCCAGCCATAGATCACGGCCTCGCTCATCCCGAACGTCTCGGCGAGCTGCGCCACACGCGTGCCGGAACGAGCGAGCTCTACGACCTGCTTGCGCACCTCGACTGGATACCTACTGGGCATTGCTTCCTCCTCGCTGACCGCCGGAGGATTCCAGAAACGCAACTCCGCTAAACCCGGGTCAGATCATTTGTGGTCTGCCGGCGTGGATGCGGCTGTGGCGTGCTTTGAGCTTCTCGAGGGTGTTGGGGAACTCGCTGCCGCGGAACTCGTTGCCGTTGTCTGAGAGCATCCGCTCCAGCCGCCAGCCCGCGGCCTGCAGCTCCTTGGCGACGCGTCTGGCGAGGTGGCTGGTTTGCCGAGCGGTGGGGTTCCCGTTCTTGCAAATCACTAGCTCCGCCCACGCGTAGGAGGAGGCAATGTCGATCGCGGTGAGCTGCCAGATCGCGCCGTCGGTGCCCTTCAACCTGCCGACGTAGAAGCAGTCGATCCCGACCAACTCGCCAGGCCGCGAGACGTCAATGTGCTGTTCTGGAGTGGGATCTCGTGGCGGCTCATAGGGAGCTGCGTAGCCCGCGATCAGCCCGAGGCGCTTGGCGCGGGTGTTCAGCCCGTGACGGCAGAGCACCTTCCACACACCATTCGCCGAGACCACGATGCCGCCCCACTTCTCGCGGGCGAGCTCCGAGGACACGCGCCTGGGCCCGAGCCCAGGGTGGGCGATCGAGAACGACACGATCCGCTCCTCGACCATCTTCGGCAGCTGGTTAGGCATCTGCGGCCGCCGGCGCTCGCGGGGGCGCAGCATCTCAAGGCCGTGCCGGTCGACCTGGCGCTTCCAGGCGTAGTAGGTGGAGCGGTGCACCCCGAACGTCCGGCACGCTGCCGAGACGTTCGTCCTCGCTGCCTCCGCGAAAAGCTGTTGGCGGTAGCCGAACAGCACGTCATCCTTGGTCATCAGGCTCAACCTCTCTCTTCACTTGGCGGTGAAGGAGGCAGCCTGAGACCAGGCACGGACGGGTTCCCCACCCGGGGAACCCGTCCAACCTCAAAGACCTATCGAACCCCCAACTGTCGGGAGCACTCAGAGACCGCCCACCCTAAGCGCTCAGGTCTAGGCTCCTGCTGCCGGGTTCGCGGAGGTGTTTGATGCCATCCCAGTCGGGGTAGTCCGCGAACATGGAACGGTTCGCTCTCACCATGTGCCTACTCGGCCTTGTGCTCGCGTTGCTCCTGCTCATCGCGGGTCGCCCGCTCGGCGTCGCGCTCATCGGCGTGCCGCTGTTTGTCGGCGGCATCCTCGGATACCGTCGTGGCGAATACACTGCAGCGTACGGACAGCACCAACTCAAGCTCAACAGCGAACGCGCCAAGACGTCCGGCATCTCTCGCTGGCGCAATCGGTAGCGCCAGCTAGGCGAGGCGACGCGTGTGAAGCCGATGAGACGACCGACGACCGCCGTACTGGCACTACTCGGCGCGATCGCCATTAGCGTGACGCTTGCCGCGTGCGGCGGCAAAGCGACCTCGACGAGCACCCACTCGAAGCACACAACCCACCCCCACTACTAAGTTGCGCGCTGAGCCGGCGTCCTACGATTGAGAGGTGTACCGCAGACGCGCTCCGCTCGCCTTTTTCGCGGCCCTG
Source organism: uncultured Solirubrobacteraceae bacterium (assembly GCA_963759265.1). Taxonomy (GTDB): domain Bacteria; phylum Actinomycetota; class Thermoleophilia; order Solirubrobacterales; family Solirubrobacteraceae; genus Palsa-744. The sequence continues at coordinate 461,612 of CAVWYR010000002.1, read as the reverse complement.
TTCGCTGTGATCGGCGGCATTCTGCTTGCGAGGGGGTCCTATGTGGGCGGTGGGATTCTCGTCGCGTTCGCGCTCGTCGCCGCTGTCGGCAACTACCGCGACGAGGACAGCAGCGGCCTCTATTAGGCACGGGCGTCGCTAGAACCGGCCGTAACGGCCGGCGCCCGCTGGCGCTCCCTAATACGGCAGGACCAACTATAAGTTCGCGAGAGTGATCGCCATGTTGTCCTGGAAGGTGTGCGCGGTTTCAGTCGGGATGTTGTCGGTGAAGATCGCAAACACGAGCGTGTGGCCGTCGCTGGCCTGGCAGTAGCCGACGAGGTTCGATACGCCTGTCAGCGTGCCGGTCTTGCCCTGGCAATGTCCGTCGGCGGCGCTGCCGCGCATGCGTTCTTCGAGCGTGCCACTCTGCCCGGCGACGGCCATGTGTTCGCGCAGCACGGCGCCGATTGGCGTGGGGGCGATCGCGGCGAGCAGGTCGGCGACCTGGTAGGGAGAGGTTTTGTCTTCTTCGGAGAGCCCTGAGCCGTCGACGACGTGCGGCTGGATGCCGAACGCCGTGGAGATCGTCTTGCTGACCACGGCCGCTCCGGCCGCGGTGGTGCCGGCGCCGCCGTAGCGAGCGCCGAGGCCCTTGACGAGCATCTCCGCGAAGAAGTTGTCGGAGGGCGGGAGCATCAGGCCGAGCAGTTGGGCGATCGTCGGTGATTGCACCTGCGCAAGCTGGGTCGTGTCCGCTGGCGTCGGGGCCGTGCCGATCGAGCCGTGGACGGCCACGCCGTGGGCCTTCAGTTCTCGCCACAGCGCGCGTGCCGCGAACGCCGCCGGTGCGTGTGGGCCTCGTTCATCGCCGGATTCGCCGCGGTTGAACGCCAGCGCGCTGAGGGTGCCTTCCAGGTAGGGGTCCCACGCATAGTCGCTCGAGGGCTCGCCGCGCAACGAATCGAAGTAGGACTCATCGCCGTCGATCGAGCCCGTTATGCGGTGGATGCCATCGGTCTTCACGAGCTGGCTGACGAGCGCCGAGACGCTTGCGCCGACGCCGCCGTAGTGGCTGCGGATGAATGCCGTCGAGCCGAACGTCGGATCTCCGCCACCCCGCAGGTACAGGCTGCCTTCCCAGACGCCGCCGGAAGTCAGGTGCCCGACGCCGTAGACGGTCGTCGCAAGGCGCGCCGTTGCGCCCATCTGCTCGAGCGCCGTCGTCGCCGTATAGAGCTTCTCGACCGACGCCGGTGGACGCATCGTGCTGGCACGCTCGGAGAAGAGCGCCTGTTTGGTCGTGAGGTCGTAGACGTAGGCGCCGTCGTGGCGCCCTGCCAGCGCGAGCTGGTGGCTGAAATCCGCCTGTAGAGCCGCGAGGTCCTCCTGCGCGCCCGCTCCCGGAGGTGCAACGACGCCCGCCAGCAGGAGTCCGCAGAGCAGAATCAGGAGCTTTGCAGGCCAATTCCGGGGCACGCCCCGTAGAATGTCCCGGCAATGGGGAAGGTTGTCAAGCTGGAACCGGCCGCGAAGGCGGAGGCCGCCGCGAGAGCGCGGAAACGGCGGCTCGCCGCGCGCGGCGTCGGCAGGCCCGGCTCTGTGGACCGCCGGCGCCGGCCGCGGCGCGACAAGACAGCGCTCGTGCTCGGTGGCGGGGGTTTCACCGGCGGGGTGTATGAGATCGGCGCGCTGCGCGCACTCGACCTGCTGGCAGTCAACAGCACGGTCAACAACTTCGACGTCTACATCGGCACCTCAGCCGGGTCGTTCATCGCGGCGCTCGCCGCCAACGGCGTGACCCCGGAGGAGATGATGCGGGTGGTCACCCGTCAGGGCAAGGCGCCGTTCAAAGACATCGATCTCGGAGACCTGCTGCGCCCGAACGTGATGGAGTTCGTGCGCAAGGGCGCGCTGATGCCGTTGCGCGCGGTCTCGCTCGCGCGCGCCCTGCTCTCCCAGCCGGGTGGCGTGTCGTTCATGGACGTGATCATGGGCCTCGCCGACGCGCTGCCTTCGGGCATGTACACCGGCGAGGGGATCGAGCGCTACCTGCGCGAAGTGCTGAACGAGCCGGGTCGCACAGACGACTTCGGCGAGCTCGCGTGCGAGCTGTATCTGACGGCCACCGACCTCGACAGCTGCGAGCGCGTCGTGCTCGGCGTGGACGGCGCCAACGATGTTCCGATCTCAACCGCCGTGCGAGCCTCGGGGGCGCTGCCGATGGTCTACGCGCCGGTGCGAGTGCACGACCGCGACCTCATCGATGGGGGCATCGTCTCGACGACGAACCTCGACCTGGCGGTGCAGGCGGGCGCAAAGCTGGTCGTCGTGATCAACCCGATCGTGCCGTTCGTCAACGACTTCTCCTCGACCGTCATCACGCTGCGCGGGCGCCGACCGCAGCGCGTCGCTGACATGGGCTTCGCGCAGATCGGCTACCAGGTCTTCAAGCTCGTCGCTCACCAGCGCCTGCACGAACTCGCGAAGGGCTGGGAGGAGCGCTACCCGGGTGTCGACATCGTGCTGATCGAGCCCGAGGCAAACGACGAGCTGATGTTTCAGACCTCGATGATGAGCTTCGCCTCGCGCGTGGAGATCGCGCGGCACGGGTTCGAGTCGGTGACGAAGAAGCTCGCCGGCGAATACGAGGGCTACCGCGACGTTGCCGAACGTCACGGTCTGGAGATCTCCGCGAAGCGGGTGCGCAAAGTGGTGGCGCACTTCGAGGATGCGCCAGAGTCGGTCAGCTCGTGGCGCAAGATCCTTGAGAGCACCACCGGCGCGCTGCTGCGCCAAAGCGGCTCAGCGAGCTGACGCGCGTCTACGGCGACTGGCTCTCGAGCGCGCCTTCGAGCGCGTTCACGAGCCGGTCGGTGGCAGCTTCGGAGCGCACCGCGATGCGCACGTGGCGGGGCTCGCCGAGCGCGTCGCCGGCGGCCACGAGCACGCCGGCCTGCTCCAAGCGTGCCGCCAGCTCACCACCGGGTATGGACGGGTGCGTCGCCCACACGAAGTTCGCTTGGCTGTCGGTCACGTCGAAGCCGAGGGCGCGCAGCGCCTCGGTCATCCGCGGGCGCTCTTCGCGGACCTTCTGTACCCCCGCCTCGATCAGCTCCGAGCAGCTGTGCAGCGCCTCAAAGGCGCCAGCCTGCGAGATCTCAGAGACACCGAGGTCGGGCTCGAGCTCGGCCAACAGCTCAGCGGAGCCGGGCCCGCCGAGCGCGTAGCCGATGCGCAGGCCCGCGAGGCCCCACGCCTTGGAGAAGCTGCGGAAGACGAGCAGGCGCGGGTAGCGCTCGAGCAGCTCGAGCGAGGCGCTTGACGGCTGCGCGTCGGCGAACTCGACAAGCGACTCGTCGAGCAGCACCGCAACGCCCTCCGGCAGCTCCTCGAGCAGCCGCTGCAGCTCGCTCGCCGGCAGGAGCTCGCCCGTGGGGTCGTTCGGGCTTGCCAGCGCGATCGCGCGCACGCTGTGGTCGTGGGCGGCCTCCAGCAGGGCGTCTATGCCTCCCGCGACTCTTACCGCGCGGCCGTGCGCGCGGCGGGCCATGATCGGATACAGGGGATAGGACGGCCAGCGTGTCAGCAGCTGCTGTCCCGGTTCGAGCACCGCGCGCGTCGCCGCGCTGAGCAGCTCCGCGGCGCCGTTGCCGAGTATCAAGCGCTGCGGCTCGACGTCCAGGCGCTCGGCCAGCCGGCTGCGTAGGTCCGTGCCGCTGGTTTGCGGGTAGCGGTGCAGGCCGCGACGGGCCACGAACGTGATCGCGTTGACGATGCGCGGGTTGGGGAGCTCCGGCCAGGTGGTGAGCGACAGGTCGAGCGTCTCCACGCGCGTGAGCGCCTTGCGTCGGCGCTCGGCCGCCTGTTCGCGCAGGCCCTGGTTGACCTCCTCCTCGGACATCCCCTCGAATTGCCGGTAGTAGTCGAGCAGGCCCATGCGGCCTCGTTCTAGCGGATCACGGTTCCCCGCCGCGGACCACGAGGCTGGTGCCGGGCCCATGGAGCACCAGGAACCACAGCAGGAAGCCCAGCGCGCAGACGACGGCGGTGGCGGCGAAGATCCGTCCGAGTGCGCCGGTGCGCTGATCGTGGCCGGCGGCGCGGCGAACGAGGATCCACGCGCTATCAATGCGTTTCATCAACGCGAGCGTGCCAAACAGCAGCACGAACAGCCCTCCGAACGACACGAGGATGCCGAGGCTCACGCTGCCGGTGAGATAGTTGGCTTGCGAGCCCAGCCACAGGCACGCGACCGGGATCGGTCCCCAGCAGAGCAGGCACAGGAGCGTAATCGCCGCGAGCATCAGGCCTGCCAGCGAGCCGTCAGCGCGCTGGCGTCGCTCGCTGCCGCGTTTCGGCAGCGAGCGGAAGCGCACGGGCGCCGTGCCCGGGCGGCGCCCGACGAACAGTCCGCCGTTCTCTGATGGGTCAGTGCGCATCGCTAGCCATGTTCGCAGCTATCTCGCCCGGTGCACGCCAGGCGTGCTCAGGCGGCGTACAACGCGTCGAACAGGTCGGCGTACTTTTCGTTGACGACCGCGCGCTTGACCTTCAGCGTCGGCGTCAGCTCGCCGGTCGCCTGGGAGAGGTCGTGGTCGAGGATCGCAAACCTCTTGACCTGCTCGACCTGCGCGTACTTGGCGTTGACGCGATCGAGCTCGGTCTGGATCAGCTCCCTCACGGCGGGCTCACGCGAGAGTGCGGGAATGTCCTGTGGCAGGCCGTGTTCGCTCGCGAAGATGGGCATCTCTTCTTCGTCGAGCGTGATCAGCACGACCGGATAAGGGCGCTGGTCGCCGTGCATCACCGCCTGGGAGATCCAACGGCACTGCTTGAGGTCGTTCTCGATGTTCGCCGGCGTGAGGTTCTTGCCGCCGGCGGTGATGATGATGTCCTTCTTGCGTCCGGTGATCGACAGGTAACCGTCCTCGTCGATCGAGCCGAGGTCGCCGGTGTGCAGCCACCCGTCCTCGACCGCGCCGAAGCTGGTCGATGCCTGGTTGTGGTAGCCGTGGAAGATGTTTGGGCCTTTCACCAGGATCTCGCCGTCGTCTGCGATCTTCAGCTCGACGCCGGGAAGTGCGCGCCCGACGGTGCCGAAGCGGTGGTTCTCGATCGTCGAGACCGTTGCCGCGGTGGCTGTCTCAGTCATGCCGTAGCCCTCGAGCACCGGCACGCCGGAGGCCCAGAAGAATTCGAGGATCTCGCGGGCGATCGGCGCGGCTCCGCTGGTCGCGCGGCGCACGTTGCCGCCGAACAGCTCGCGAACGTTCTTGAACAGCTGCTCGTCGGCTTCATCGAACGGCGCTTGCAGCTCAGGCGGCACCGGTTCGCCGCGGGTCATCATGTCGCGCACCTTCGCGCCCAACGCGATCGCCTCCCTCGCGCGCTCCTGCTCCTGCGGCGACTGCGCCTCGATCGCTCCGTGCGCGAGCGTGTAGATCTTCTCGAACACCCGCGGTACCGACGGCAGGTACGTCGGTTTGACCTCGAGCAGCTCGGGGATGACCTGTTTGGTGTCGCCGCCGTAGTACGCGAGCGTGCCGCCGAGGTCAAACACCGCGAGCTGGATCAGCAACGCGTAGGAGTGCGCGAGCGGCAGGTAGAGATAGATGACCTCGTCTTCGGTGATCTCGCCCGCCTCGCTGACCATGTCGACGATCGCGCGGTAGTTGCCGTGGGTGAGCACGCAGCCCTTCGGTGGCCCGGTCGTGCCGGAGGTGTAGATGAACGTGAACGGGTCCTCGGGGCGCACGCCCGCGCGACGTGCCTCCAGCTCCTCCACACCGTGTGCGCGCCCGCGCTCGCGCACTTCCTCGAATGTGATCGCCTCCACCGTGTGCTCGCCGCTCGGCGAGCCATTGCTCGCGGGTGCGCTCGCCGGGGGGTCGATCACGATCACGATGCGCAGGTCAGGCAGTTGGTCGCGGATAGCGGCGATCTTGGCGAGCTGCTCGTCGTTCTCGCACACGACCGCGCAAGCACCCGAGTCGGAGATCACCCACAGGCACTCCTCGGCGGAGTTCGTCTGGTAGATCGGGACGACAACCGCGCCGGCGGAGGTCGCGGCCATGTCCGCATACGACCACTCCGGGCGCGTGTTGCCGAGGATGCACACGCGCTCACCAGCCTGGATGCCAAGGTCGATCAAGCCAAGCCCGAGCTCCTGGACGATGTCAGCGAGTTGCGCGTAGCTGACGTCGTGCCACGCGCCGTCACGCTTGTAGCGCACAGCAACCCGCTCGGCGTGCCCGGCGGCCGAGTGCGGGATCAGGTCGGCAATCGTCTGCGACCCCGTTGTCGACGCCATGGCCTCCATCGGGACTCCTCCTTGTGGTGCGGCGAATGTAGAGGACGATCTTAGTCGCTGGAGGACCGTTTGAACAGGCAACCTGAACGTCGTTGGCCATTTTGCTCGGCGCGCACGCCAGGCGGGCCGTCGGGAGGGCAGGCCGCGTGCCAAAAAGGACGGCGTCGGCAGCGCATGGGCGCTCGAGGCGCCGCACGTCACACCGGGTTGGGGACGTCCAGGAAGACGTGATGCAGCTCGAAGCGCTCCGCCAGGTGCTCGCCGAGTTGCCTGATCCCGAAGGTCTCGGTGGCGTAGTGGCCGGCGGCGATCAGGTGGATGGATGACTCGCGTGCCTGCGCCATCGAGCGCTCGGCGGGCTCGCCCGTGAGCAGCGCGTCCGCCCCCGCGCTCGCAGCCTCGGCGGCGTAGTCGGCGCCCGCTCCCGAGACGATCGCCAGCACGCGCACTCGCTCCGGTCCTGCGTCGAACACGAGCGGCTCGCGCGCGGTGACCTGGGCGACTCGCGCGAACATCTCCTGCGCCGCGACGCCCTCGCCCGGCAGGTGCGCGAGGAAGCCGATCGGCTGCCCCTCGTGCAACGCGAACGGCGCCAGCTCTCCCGCGCCGAGCGCTCTCGCCAGCAGCGCGTTGTTGCCGAGCTGCGGGTGGGCATCCAAGGGGAGGTGGTAGGCGGCGAGCGCGATGTCCGCGTCGAACAGCAACTGCAGGCGGCGCTTCAGCAAGTCGTCGATCGCCGCCACCCCCGAGCCCCAGAAGAGCCCATGGTGGACGAGCAGCAGATCGGCGCGCTCGCGCGCGGCCAGCTCGAACAGCTCCGCGTGGGCAGAGACGCCGGTGGCGATCGTCTGCACCTGCACCCGACCCGGAACCTGCAGGCCGTTAACGCAGTAGTCCTTGAAACGCCGCGGTTCGAGCACGCGGTCGATCTCGGCGAGGAGGTCAGATATCGCGGCAGGCATCTGCTCGCGACGATAGCGCCCGGGCTCGTGTGGGATACTGACGAGGCGTCGGGGCGTGGCGCAGCCTGGTAGCGCGCACCGTTCGGGTCGGTGAGGTCCCGAGTTCGAATCTCGGCGCCCCGATTAAAAAGCCCCGCAAATGAGGCTGTCGCGCAAAGGGCGTGATGGTTCTCCGAGCGGGGTCTTTCTATTCGTTGTCGGCGTGGCGCGGGGCGGGCTGGCCGGGTCGCGTGGTGTCAGCTGCTTGGTCTGCGGTGGCGCCAGAGCTTGAGGAGGTTGTGGGTGGCGGCGATGAGCTGCCATTCGGCCTCGCAGGCGGGTAGGCCGCGGCGCATGAAGCGGTCGGCTCGTCTGATCGTCTTGGTGTTCGCGAATACCGGCTCGACGATCTGCTTTCGTCGGCGGTGAGCGCGAGCGGTGTCGGGCTGTTGGAGCAGGGTGTGCATCCGTTTCGCGGTCACGCTGTGTGGCTTCGCCGTTTTGCGTCTTGAGGCGTTGGCTTGGCTGAATGGCGGCACGAGCACCGTGACGCCCTGGCGCTGGACGAGTTTGACGGCGCGCTCGCTCCAGTAGCCGCCGTCGGTAAGGACGGTCCCGAGCGGCTCGCTGACACCGGCATCCTTGAGTGTTCGCGCGGCTTGGGCGACCATCGGCGGTAGCTGCCCCGAGTCGTTTGGTTCTTGGGTCAACGCGGCCGCGAGGATGACCTGCTCGGGGCTCGCGATGACCTGGGCGTTATAGCCCTGGACCAGCACCATCTTGTCTTTCATCACGCGGCTATCGGGGTCGGTGACGTTCAGCTTGGCCTGCTTCAGCTGCTCGGGCGCGGGCGGCTGTGGCTTTCGGCCGGTCATTTTCTTGCCAGCCCTCTGCTCCCAGCGCTCGCGGTCGCGTATGTGTTCACGAAAAGCCTGCTCGCGCTCTGCATGCTCGGCCTCGAGCTCTTCCTTGCAGCGCCCCAGGCGCGCCCGGCGGCTCGAGCGGTCCGCGAGCTCGGCCGGCAGCTCATCACCGCGCGAGCCAGCCCCGAACTGCTTGTCCTCCTGGGCGTCGATGTCACCGGCCTCGGCAAGGATCCGGGTCATCTCATCGTTGATCGACTCATAGGTCCTGGTCTGGCTGAGCGACGCGTTGGCGGCGATCTTCGTGCCGTCCAGCGCGACCAGCCCGACAGTCACCAAGCCGGCCTTGGCGCACAACTCGAGCACATCGGTGAACAGGCCCGCGAGCGCCTGCTCGTGACGCACGCGAAAACGCGCGATCGTTGCGTGGTCCGGCGCCTGGTTCGCGCTGATCACACGGAAAGCAACATCCTCCACGCAGCGGCGCTCGATCATCCGCGAAGAGCGCTCACCGACCGCGTACGCGTAGAGCAACAGCGCGACCATCATCTGCGGGTCAAACGCAGCGCGCCCCCACCCATCAGCGCGATACGCGCCGAAGATCCCGCTCAGATCGATCTGCTCGACCGCGTCGAGCACACACCACGCCAGGTGATCCTCGCCGAGCCAGTCACGCAGGCTGGGCGGCAACAACAACTCCTGATCACGATCACAAGCGAGGAAGTTCTGCGGCACCACCGACCTCCAAAGCTCGGGGACACCACCATCGTCTTAAACCCACCGGACGACAAAAACCCCCAACCAACCCGGTTTGCGCGACAGCCTCATCTGCAGGACTTTTGCAGAGCGACTTCGCTGAAAGTCCGCGGTGAGGTCCCGGGCTCCGGAACGAGGTGCGCCAAAGCGCTGCCCCCGGGCTGTTTCGATCTCGCAGATCCAGTCGTCCGCTTCGGCTGCGGACCCCAGGCTGGGGTGTCACGATTGAGTGGTGTCGATTGCGTTCTTCCCTTACGGCGACCCCGAGCTTGAGGCGTATGGTGTGCGGCTGCTCCAACGCGTTTCACGGCAGCTCCGCGAAGCTTTCGACCCTCCCGAGGAGTCGAAGTTCAAGCCGATCGGGCCCGACTTCGACTACACAAGCTCCCCGGACCTGTTCGCCGGGCGTAATGGCTGCGGCCCGCTAGACATCGTTTGGGATACGAATCTGCTGATCGACTACTTCCAGTATGGCCGCGCCTTGTGGGAGGACGAGCCATTGCCCGATGAGTTGGGCGACTACGGCGATGAACTCGAGGCGCTGCAACTGATCTTCGCCATTTGGGTGATCAGGGAAATTCGCTTCCACATCCTCCCACGCGTCCTGGTCGACGCCAAGCGCAAGCTCAGCCAGCAACGGCGTGGCGAGCGAATCAACGCGCTTGAGAACTTCGCCGCGGCGCTGCGCCTGGTCGCATCAGAACAAGACGATCCACCTCCGGCCAGCCGCGCCCATTCGCTGCAAGCCAACAGCGGCTTCAGGCAAGTCCTGGCGCAAGTGCCGTCCACCGATCGCCCTCTTGTGGCGGACGCGGTTCATCTCGATGCGCACGTGTTCCTGACCAGAGACCAAGGGGTTCTTGCGTGCAAGCAGGGTTTGCGGCCGTTCGGCCTGCTGATCGCAACCCCGGGAGATCTACTCGAGCAGCTCTCTGCCTGCGGTGCGCTCCATTGCCTGCTGGTGCCCCGGACCGCCTACTGGCCGCTGCCTGACCAAGCCCGCGTCACCCACCTGATCAACGCGCTGCCTACGAGCTGATTGACGCCATGGGCTCGGTCAGCTGAGCATGTTGGGCCGTATCGCCTCGCTCGGACGGGGAAGCGGGCTTATCGCTCATTTGAGTCGGCTCACGTGTTGTGTTACGAACGCATCGACGGCCTGGCAGTTACCGATCCTTACGGACTCTGCGGTAGGAACCCTCGGATGTGAGGGACGTTTATTTGCCAGAAGGGTCTGGCCGGTGACCGAGAGCGGGGCACTCGAAACCAGCGCTAGTCGCGCCGGCCCACGAACGTAGGCAGGGAGTGCCTTGAGGTCGTATGCGGTGCCAAGCACCGCACGAGGGATAGACAGTGGAAGCGTCGCGCTATAGAGCTTCGCCTCGAATCCCCATTGCAGGCTTGCATAACCCAAGGGATTACTTGTCCCCGCGCCTTTATCGATTGCCACCACGTCCACCTCGTGGCGGGCGCCAGAGCCCCCTTCGACGTAGACGCCGGTGTGGAGCTCGATCCGATTCGTCGAGCTTGAGATCTCCGCGTGTGAGTAGGTCCCAGAGGTGATGCTGCTGGGCGTTGTACGCAACCAAATGAGGCCACCCTGCCGTTTTCTGATCTGGACGGTCAGCCCCATTCCTCGAGCAATGCTGAGCGTGCGTGCCCACAGCCAATACTCAAACGCATCATCTGCCCCCGCTTTGGCCGCGATGCGAAGCGACGCCAGACCACCCAGCAGTCGGTTCGCGGCCTTGACGAGGTCCTGCTTCTTGATGGCCGGCGGTGTGGTTCCCCGAGGGCTACTCATCGATCGTGGGGTCTGGAAGAAGGTGCGCGACTGGTGCCGCGATGATCGCTGCGGCCTCAGCCATGAGTCGCAGCTCGGTTTCCGCTCCCCTGAACGAGATCTCGTTCTCGCCGAGTAGCACGCCTTCCGCATTCCAGCGGGGGCTGCTCAGCGTCTCGTTTGCGTCGAGCAGCATCTCGGGGATAGCGCCAAGCGACTGCGATATCCCGACTAGCAGCGCCTCCGCCTCAATCGTTGGGTCGATCTGGGTCTCTTGCGCCGACGCCAGGTCGACGTCGACCTGCTCCGCGATCCACTCCGCTCCATTCTCCGCCAGGAGCTCGCGGAGCTCGCGAACGAGTCCCTCATCGTCTTCTGTGAGCGCCATGGGACAAAGTGAAGCCGATCAGCCCGACAGGACCAGCGGGTCAAGGTCGAACGCAGCACTCCGCCGTCTCGCAGCTCTCCGCGTCGTAGTCGGACGCTCGAATCGCTGCGGGTACATGGGCTTGATGACAGCGCGGTCAGAAGGCAGAGGGCTGGCGACGTCAAACCGATGGCTGGAAGATCGCCGAAGAGATCAGTAGGTTCGGCTTGTGTCGGTCTCCAGCCAAGAGATCTTCGATCTGTTCATCCGTCGGCGTACGGTGCTCAGCCCGCTGCGTTACCCGGGGGGGAAGCGTCGGCTGGCTCCGTATGTCGCGGCTGCGTTGGCGGAGAACGGGTTGCGGCCGGGCTTGTTTGTCGAGCCGTATGCGGGTGGAGCGAGCGTGGCGCTCGAGCTTCTGCATTTCGACCTGGTCGATCGTGTCGTGCTCGGTGATCGGGATCCGCTGATCACGGCGTTCTGGCAGACGGTCGTCGATGACGTCGAGTGGCTGTGCAAGCAGGTTGAGGAGATCGAGCTGGACTTGGCCACGTGGGAACAGATGAAGCGCGGTCGCTTCCGCTCGCGCCGGAGCCTCGCTTTGGCGTGTCTGTATCTGAACCGGACCAGCTTCAATGGCTCGCTGCATCGGCGCGCCGGGCCGATCGGCGGCAAGGCGCAGGCCGGCGACTACGCGATCGGGTGCCGCTTCCCAAGGGAGCGGCTGATCCGGCGGCTGCGCGCGTGTGCGGCGATGAGCGATCGGATTGAGGTCGTGCCGGCGCAGGACGCGATGCAGACGCTTCGCGAAACACGCGAACGGGCGCATCGCGAAGAAGTCAGCGTGTTCTTCTACTTGGACCCGCCGTTCTGGGCCAAGAGCGAGCTGCTCTACCGCCGGTCGTTCACCGAGCTCGACCACGAGCGCCTCGCGGAGGCGCTGCACTGGGTCGCCGACCCGTACCTACTCTCCTACGACGCGGCATCAGAGATCGTCGAGCTCTACAGAGGGCACCGCACCGTGACCACGGCCGAGATCGAGCTGCTGTACACAGGATCTGCCCGTTCCGCAGGCCATGAGCTGGTGATATCGAATCTCGACCGGCTGCCGGCCGAGACGCGCCTATGGCACCCGGACGCGGAGTGGTCGGACGCGCGGAAGGCTGCTCGTGTCCGCGCGCAGCGCCAGAACACTGCTCAGAGTCCACCCCAAAGCGCAGTTTGCGGCTATCCGTCCGGCGAGGCGAGGACCATCCAAGGTCTAGGCAGTACCCGAACCTCATAAACCACGGACTCACGGAGGTACTCTCTCGTGTCCACGCTGGCCCAGGCCGGCATCTCCCCCTCGCTAACTGGGGAGCTGCTAGCCGCTCACTCTCCCATCAGGGAGCTTCTTGCTCACGCCGACCGTGTAGGCGCTGTCTATCGGCAGGTCGGCTTCAGCGAGGCGCTCGTCATCACCAACGACGAGTTCGTCAGGCAGGCGCACGGCATACCGCTGCACGCGTTCTTGATCGCCTCGACCGCCGATCTGGCTGATCCGGCCCGTTCCGGGCAGACGCACCCCGATGATGAGGAGCTTGTGCTCCTGCGCGTGACCGGTAACGCGCCGGTGCCACAGGAGAGCGACCTCGAGCTGATGCGCGCGGCTGCGGGTATCGATCTGGTGATCGAGGCCGCCAGGCCCGAGCCTCGCTCGCGCGAGGTGATGATCGACCCGCTCACCGAGGAGCGCATGCAGACCGCGGGCCTGCGGTGCGCGATCCTCGGCACCTTCTACGACCACGACACGACGACAGGGCCACGGCTCGCGTTCGGCTCGGACATCGACAACGTGTACGCAGCCTCGCGCCTGTGGGTCTACAAGCCCTACGGTCAGAGCCTGGAGACGATCGTCAGCTACATGGCCGAGCACAACAGCGACGAGCCGCGTCGCACATTCACGATCGGCACCGTCCGCTACGCCTCGACCCGCCGTCGGGAGCGGCTCGCTGAGGACGCCGGCCGCACAACCGCGGTCCCGGTCGAGATCGACATCTCAGACATCGTCGCGCACAAGACCGCCGTGCTCGGCATGACCCGCAAGGGCAAGTCGAACACGAACAAGGTGATGGCAGCCATGACCCACCAGTACGCCAAGGAGCAGAGCCTGAAGATCGGTCAGTTGATCTTCGACCCAGCCGGCGAGTACGCCAACGCGAACGTCCAGGATGGCACCGCGCTCGCCCAGATCGGGCCGGAGCACGTCGTGCGCTACCGACTCGGCGCCACAGACCAAGAGCTCGCTACAGACACCGGGCTGCGCTCGCTCGCGCTGAACTTCTTCGACGAAGGCTCGATCCCGATCGTCTGGGAGCTGGTCCAGGACTTCGTGATCCGCATCAACAATGCGCAGTACGTCCAGGCGTTCCTCGCAGCCGACATCGTCGGGCCCGCCGACCCGCAGACCAACGACGACTGGCGTGCGCTGTCACACGCTCGCCGCGCCCGCGCATTGACCTACGCGTGCTTCCTGCGCGCGGGACTGAAACCGCCCGACCGCTGGGCGATGTACGTCCCGCTCAAGCGTGCGGTACGAGAGGCGCTGGTACGCGTTGGTGGCCGCCGCGGGGAGGATCTCTCGTTCCTGAACACCGCTGAGCTCAGCCGCAAAGGCGATAGCGCCAAGCTGGGCGCTCAGCAGCTGGCGATCGTGGCTGAGGCGCTTGCTGCCAATGGCCTGTCGGATAACCCGGAGCCTGACATCGCCGACTGGATTACCTCACCCGAGGATCACACCAAGCACATCGCCGAGTTTCTGCTTGCTCGCAAAGGCGGAGGCTTCAAGGTGCTCTATACCCTCAACGAGGGCTACCACTCCACGAACGCTAGCGAGGACTATGCGCCGAAGGTCTACGACGATCTCGTCCAGGGGAAGATCGTGATCGTGGACCTCTCGCGTGGCAGTGAGGGCGTACTGCAGTACGCCTCAGAGCGCATCATCAACCTACTGCTCGCCAGCGCCGCCGAGCGTTTCCGCGCCGGGCTCGGCCCGCACCGCATCCAGCTGTTCCTCGAGGAGGCCCAGCGGCTGTTCGACCGCGCGAAGTTCACCGAGAAAATGGCCGACCGCGATCCCTACGTCAGGCTTGCGCGGGAGGCCGGCAAGTACAAGATCGGGATGATCTACTCCACCCAGCAGGTCAGCTCGGTCGAGCCCGACGTGCTCGACAACACCGCCAACTGGGTCGTCGCACATCTGAACTCCGAAGCGGAGGTCAAGCTCCTGCGCGGACGCTACGAGTTCGATCGCTTCGCCGAGCAGATCCTGCGCGCCGAGGACGTCGGGTTCGTGCGCGTGAAGACGCAGAGCTCGCGATACATCATCCCCGTGCAGGTGAGGCTCTTCGACGCCGACATGGTCGCGGCCGCGCGCAACGCCGTGCCGGTCGCGGCCGAGGGGGTGTAGACGATGCCCTACCGCACAGCCAACGGCGGGTTCGAGCGGGCCAGCTCGCTCGGGCACGTCCCGACCGTCGCGCACCCGCTGGTCCAGCAGGCGCTCGGGCGCTACCAGATGCCCGCTGAACGGGTGAAGGACGTCTCGGCGATCAGCGAAAGCCTCGTTGACCCGGCCACGCTCGCGCAGCCGACACACACCGTCCGGTGGACGATTGCTACCGACTCCAGCCCGTTCGAGGCCGAGGTCGACCCTCACTTCCCCTCGACACGGGTCCTGTTCATGCAGATGGCCGCGGTGATCGTCGACCTCGCGAAGATGCGCGAGCGCAGTGGACCATTCGCCGACCCTGTCGCGATCAGGGAGGCGCAACGAGCCGACGTGATCGCCGGCGTGCTGCCCTCATCGAACCTCATCCGCACCGATGGCACACCCCCGCGCCGAGCGTTCCGCGAAGAGGTCGCCAGCCTGTTCGCCAACAGCAGAGTCGAGGGCCGCAGCCTGCTCGACGTTCTCATCGAGGTCGAGGCCGAGCGCCAGGACATCAGCACCCCAGCCGAAACGCTGGTCATACACCGCTGCCCGAACACGGCCTGCAACACGATTCTCGACGACAAAGAGAAGGGGAGCTTCGTGCCAGTTGGTGTCAATGGAGCCATCTGCCCAGCCTGTGGCGAGCAACTGCTGGCGACCGACGCGCTGCGCGTCCACGAGATCTTCAAGGAGAACGGCAGCAACCTCGAGGCATGCGGGCGCGTCCTCTCCGTCGCAGAGCGACTGATCCTCTTCACGCTCCTGGGCCATCTCCAGCAGCGGCGCCCATCAGCGCTAGGGCAGATGGCCTTCGTCACGGACGGACCACTGGCTCTCTTCGGCGAGGTCGCCCCGATCAAGCGCCCACTGCTACGACGCCTGCAGCGACTGGCGGCTGAGCAGACGACACGCAAGTTTGGCCTGCCGGTGATAGTCGGGCTCGAGAAGTCCGGGCAGTTCAGCGAGCACGCACAGGCAATCCGCGAACACATCCCCGAGGGCCGCCTGATGGTGCTCACAGACGACTACGTGACGCGATACATCACGTTTAAGGACGCGCACGGGAGCGACACCTACTATGGCCGACACTTCTTCTACCGGGCACGCAACGGGTCGATCTTCACGCTCACAGTCCCGCCTCTCGGGCGGCTCGGTGCAACTCCTACCGACTCGTTCGCACTCAACGACTATCCGACGCTCAGGGCGACGTGCGAGGTGCTTGACCGTATCGGCACACGGCTCTACGAGAACGCGACCATTCCTGTCGCGCTTGCGCACCAATGGTGCGCGTACCCGTTGGCCGCCGCCGGTCAGGTGCTCAAGCTGCACGCCGAGGAGCATCTGGACAAGCCAGCGGCGCGCGCGGCAGCGTGACGCGCAGGCCAGTCTCGCGTCTGACTTAGCTTCGTGTCCGCGACCGATTCATTGGACCTCCCGACTGTCGCGGCGCTCGTTCGGTTGCGGCTGCTTGTCGAAGACGCTCGGGCGCGCGCGGATGACACATCCGAGGCTGGTCGGCACCTGGCACTGATCGCGCTTGACGGCGCATGCGAGTATGCGCTTTGGCTCGCCAGCCGCGAGCACGCTTTGCAGGTGAAGGAGCGCGCAGGAGTGCCCGAGCTCTACAGCGTCGTGAACGAAGCGCTGGAGACCTGGCAGGCCAAGGGGTGGCCGGGCGTCAGCCAGATGCACCAGGCACGCAACGCCGCACAGCACGCCGGCGTAGCGCACGACGCCATCCAGCTGCCCATCTGGGCCGATGCCACGATCGCGTTCATCGACAGCCTTTGCGTGGTGGCGTTCGGCATCCCGCTCGCAGAGATCATGCTCGCCGAGGTTGTGCGTGATCCGAGGCTTCGCACCCAGTTGCGGTGGAGTGAGGAGCAACTCACGATGAACCCGGCGCAGAGCTTCGCGCTCTCAGTCGGCGCGTTCGATGAGGCTCGCAGCCGATGGCGCGCGCAGCATCGCTCGCCGGTGTTCGCGCCATCACCTGCCGGCGATCCGCCGCCGCCGGACCTCACACAGCCGCTGCAGGATATTGAGGACTTCCTCGAGGTGCAGCCGTTTGCTGGCGATCCCAGCGAGTACACGTGGCTGCGCCGAGCACGCCAAGAGCTAGACCGTGCAGGATGGCTCCCAAGCGAACCGGATGCGCAGCGAGCGCTGCTATTCGTGGCCGGCTGGATCGTGCGCTGGGAGATCTTCGACAGCGGCTACCCGACCGATCGCTGGGAGGCCCATCGCGAAGGGATCCAGCCGCCCATCACCGGCGACGGAGAGCCGCCAAAGATCATCGGGACACAGGTCGAGTTTCTTGCCGAAGTGCCAGGGCGCCCGGCGCGCAACGTGATCTACGTGGCGCTGGCGAACGTGCCAGGTCGAGGTCGATCGCCCTGGAACATCGCGCTACGCGACGCGCTGGCAGAGTGTGCCCGGCAAGCTGATAGCGGAGGCCTGTTCTTGGATAGCCAGTGGTACCTGTCAGGGACGCTGGTCGTTCACGCCCCCGTCGATGCAGATTCAGACACGGTCGGTGATGTCCTCGAGCGTGCCGTAGCGTTGGCTGGTGAGCGCTATGCCGAGCAGGCTGCCGAGTCCGCCGGGCGTGAGCTCGCACGTCAACAGCTTGAGGTTGCGTTGCGTGAGTTCATCGACTCGACCCGAGGTGACAGACCCGCTCTATTTGGTGAGGTACACGTCGTCAACGATGAATGGCTCGGCACGTTCGGCTGGTTCGCACTGCTTGAGATCCGGGTCGGGGGCCGAGGCCAGGAGGAGCTGACACAGACACAAAACATCTTCGGCAATCAGCCTGCCACCTTCCCAAGGCTACACGTCCGTGAAGGGAGACTCGCCTTCTCGATCAGCGAGCTGACCAACGAGCTCCAGGACGCGCTGCGCACCGCGATCGCCGACTCCGAGGATCAAGCCCGCCACATACGCGAATTCAGAGCGCGGCAGACCGATGCGTTCCAGACATTCGCGTCCGATATCCACCGCCGCTTCGGGCGACTACCAGAACCGTGACCGTTAAGCTGCAGCAGCGGCTGCCTCACTGGTAGGGATACTCGTCGCATGCCTTCCACAACCCTCGATGTGCTGCGCGAGCACACCGAAGAGCAGGACGGACCCTCGGTCATCGACGCACTGCGACGGGCCCCCCAAGGCTCGATCGATTCGCTTGCCGACCGTCTCCTCGCGTCTCCGGCCGGTCCACGTCGTGAGGTCGCAGAGAACGAGGTATGGCCGCTGATCAATGCCCGCTCGTCGCTGCTCTCGCGCGGCGCGCAGGGCTACGTCGATGGAGTAGGGCCTGCCGGCTTGAACGTGATGGAGGCAATGGACCCTCGTCAGATCGGAAGAAACACGTTTTCCAACAGTGTGATCCGCGCCCTGCTTTACAGCCACGGCCTCGTGATCGAGGATCCCGTGCTGCTCGCCGCGGAGATGCACGAGACAACCCGGACCGAGCTACGTGCCGCTTCTCGTCAGTTCCTCGAAGCCGCGAGCGTCTCTCTGTTCGAAGTCGACGCGTTGATCGACGAAGGAATCGTGGAGACCTTCTTCGTCGGGATGGACCAGCGGACCGAGGAGTCGCCGAGCGAGGCGCAGATCAACGCTGCGCTCGCCGCGACCGGCCGCGATGAACTCTGGGAGGCATTCGAGGCGGGCTATGTCGACGGACTGAACCCGGCGCTCCGGCGATTGTGGAAGAAGATCAGGTCCGGCGATCGCAACCCACCACTTGACCTCGTCGAGGAGGCGCTGACCGAGACAGACGTGGAGGTCGTGAAGGTGTTCATCGACGTCGTCGCGTCGCTGCGCCCCAGCGCTGTGATCGACAACACGATGGCGATCGTGACATCCGCACGCGAAGATCAGCGCCGACTCGGCTACCGCCACGACATCCTTTGCGCTTCCGACCTCTTCGCACGGCTTCTGTTCGTCGGCAGCGCCGATCCAGCAGCCGAGCTGCGCGTACGACAGCTCGCACAGACCCCAGTCCCGAACATCGAGCAGCTCGACGTGCGCGACGTGGTTGCGATTCGGCAGGGCAGCGAGGCATTTGCGACCTGGCGGTCCCGGTTGAGCATCGGACTCGAACGTGCTCATCGACTACGCGAGGAGCTCGGTCCCGACGTCGATCTCGCAGCCGCAGTCGACGAGGTCATGGCCGACGCCCGCGAGCGTCTATCGATCGAAGCCAGCCGGTCGGCCCTGCTCGGCAAGGCAGGCTGGGTGTCTTTCATCGCCGGCGCGCTCGGAGGTGCTCTCGCAGGGACGGCTGGAGGCGCTGGTGCTGGCACGGCTGGCGGTGCGGCGGGCGGCTTGCTCAACGAGGCGCTCCAGCGCTCGCTCGCTCGCAACCCTCAGCTCGACGCCACGAGACGGCACTATTTGTTGTTCAAGCGCTCGAGTTGACAGACGTACCGCAGAATTCCTCGGTCATTGGATGGTCGCTCCCGTCTCACCGCCGGAGAACATCAGTTCCTGTTGTTGCCGAACTCCCTCGAGAGCAGGACGTCCTTCCAGTAGCTCTCACGCGCGAGCACGTGCTCGTCTGATGCCCGCATCGACCAGAACTCGAGGAGCGAGAAGCGGAGATTTGCGCGGGCATACTCGGGCCCCTTTCGGCCTACCAGCTCACGAAGGGCGACGTTGCCCCATGCAAAGACGCAACGTACTCGCCTAGGCGTGCCCAGATGCCGGTGTCGCCGCAGGCCGAGCCGACATAGGGCTTGCCGGTAACTTGATCGTGGATGACGTAGACGCCCTTCATATGCGTGAGCGCGCCGAGCCAGTCGGGTCGCCGCTGCACGACGACGATCTCCAGTTCGCCGAGCGTGTGGTTGATCTGATCGTGGCCGGGAAACGGCTCGCCCGCGTAGGGCTCTGGCAGGATCGACACGATCTCGATTCGGTCCAGGAAACTCTCAAAGTTGAGGCGCACCGAGCGACCCGGCAGCGGGAACGCCACCATGAGCCGCTTGATGAAGGCACCCATGTAGTCCTCCCGAAGGGCCACGTCGTATGAGACGGCGCGAGGTGTCGGCCGGCGAGCGAGAATCTCGAAGACCCCGCCGAATAGCCAGTGCGACGGGCTCTCGTGGGCCTGCGCAAGCGAGAAGACAAACTGCCGGTTGAAGTCGTCTCGCGAGCCGCGCCACGAGTTCCACCCGACCCACGCATCCCACGAGCGAGCTAGAACGTCGATCGGATACTCCTCGCCGTTCCACACGGCGCAGTGCAGCTTGCATTCTGTCGGATCGAGGTCGCCGATCAGGCTCCGGAGTGGGATGGCATCTACCACGCTTGGCAAGGCTACTCGCGGGGCGGCTGCAGTTTCCCAGTGCGGTGGAGACGACCCGGGTGGGTCTGGGAATGCCTATTACGGCAGTGGCTCTATGCGGCTCGGCGTCGTGCGCCGGTTATCCCATGGCGTCGGGTCCGCGAAAACGATGCCGGCGCGGTCGTACTTCTCAGGACCAGTGAAGGCGGCCTCCACTCGCCGTACGGTCTCGTTCTCGGCGGCGGTCAGGCAGACAACTTGATCTAGCCGTCGCAGCTCGCGGAGCCACGCGTCGACGGTTGTCACGTGGCTGAGAAACTCGCTCAGTTTTGGGCCGGTGTGGGGAAAGCAGTAGACGTGATCGGCGTGGAGCGAATCGGGAGACCCGTTCGGAGGTGGCGGAGCCGGCGCGTACTTGTCGATGGACGCCTGGGCACCCCTGGAGCGAGGTCGGATCTGGAGCTTGGCGTTGTTCTGGCGCACCCTCAGCGCATGAACCAGGACGGTCCGCGCGTCCTGCGGGTCAACGCGTCCGCCCCGCGCGGCCTCCGCAAGCACGCTTGCGAGCTTTGCCCACCCAACATCCTTGCTGTCTCTGGTCGTCGCCATGATCGAGCAACGGTACCCCTAGCGCAGTATCACGCGAAGCAGCTTGGTCTTGCACATCCGTCAGCGACAGGCAATGTGACCGCCGCCAGTAAGTTCTCGTACGAATGACCTCGGAGTGCGCGCGCCACGAGGGCGATCGAGTTGCGAGCCGTGCCTGCTACGGCTGTTCCGCTTCGTCTTGGCCCTGGTCTGCGCCGGGCGTGCAGTTGTGTCCTTCGACGAGGGCTTTGAGCATCTCGCGCTCTTGGGGGCTGCGGCGCATAACGTGGGCGTAGACGCGGAGGGTGAACGCGGGGTCGGTGTGCCCGAGTTGGTGCATGACGTAGGCGGGGTCCTTACCGATCGCGATCAGCACGGAGGCAAAGGTGTGCCTGAGCTTGTGAGGGCTGATTCCTTCGGGTAGGGGCTGGCCGCCACGTTGGGCTAGCAGCTGCTCGGCTTTGGCGACGACGGGCGCGACGACGCGTTGCCGGACGTTGTGGCGATCACGCGGTTTACCGGTCGCGGTAATCAGCAGGTGATCTTCGGGACCGGTCGGGAGGCCTTCCTGAATCTTCTGGGCCCGATGTTCGGTCAGGATCTCTCGTAGGAGAGGGAGCATGTCGACCTCGCGCATGCCGGCGTCGGTCTTGTCTTGCCTGACGAGGAAGCGACCGTTGGCGAGATCGACATCGCGTTCCAACAGCGATCCGCTCGCGGCTGCGCGGGGGCCTCCGAGCATGAGCAATGCGATCGCGGCGCGCCGTCCCGTGGTGCGCGAGGCTGGGTCGCGGTCGAGTTCGCCTGCTGCCTCGAGCATGACCTGGATGTGCTCGACGCTGTCGAGATAGACGGCCCGCGGCTTTGAGACCTTCAGGCGCCTGCGCCTGCCCTTCGCGGGGTTGCTTGGGATCAGGTCGTGCTCGACGGCGACCTCGAGGATCTGCGCGAGCAGGAAGAGGTGCATGTTGATCGAGCGGTTCGACAAGGGCCGCACGCTGCGCGCGTAGCTTCGTCCGAGACGATCCACGACTTGGACCGTCGGTGCCTTCCCTTTCCTCGCGGAGGCAGCGAGCCGACTGGCATGGGAGACCTTCTCCTGGCGGTAGCGATCGACCTCCGCGATGGTGATCTCGGAGAGCCTGTGCTCGGCGAAGAACGGCAGCAGATGCTTGGTCAGGTCGTTGCGGTAGCTGCGAGCGGTATTCGGTGCGAGCTCGAAGCGCTTGAGCGCGAACCAATCAGAGGCGAACTCGAGAAACCTTGGGTCCTGTCGGGGCTGTGGTGGTTGGCGGCGTGAGGGCTGCCAGGTGCCGAGTTCGACGTCGCGCAGCACCGTGGCGAGCTCGCGTTCTGCTCTGAGCAGTGTCCATCCATCCTCGGGGCGACCGAGCGTGAGGTACTCGCGATTGCCGTAGGCGGTGAACCGCAGCGCAAAGGACGGTTGCTTGTCGGTCGGCTTGACAATGTTTCCGGTTGCTGGACGACCCCGACCCATTAGTCTCGCCCAAATGCCGACGGAGGGCCAGTGGCTTGCTCGTCGTCCCTGGTGAACGCGAGCAGCTCGACGGGCGTGCGTGTAGTGCGGCGACGTCTCGTATGCGTGCGTGGGGGAGAGGGCGCGGGTGCGCGCAGATCAGCGGCGCCCTGTACGTAGGCCTCCACGCGGGCGGGCCAGAACTCCAGCCGCGCTCGTGGGCCAGCCCCGAGCCTGACCGCGCCGAGCTCGCCCGCATGCTCATAGACCCACCAGCGCGAACGGCCTGTACGCCGCGCGATCTCGTGCGCGTCGACCAACCCCTCCGGCTGCCCCGAAGCCCCGGAGGTGAGCAGCGGCGCGAGCCGCTCGGCCACCCGGCCGGCGAGCAGATCCACGAGCCGCTCAAGCCCACGATCCTCCTCGTTCCTCGCCGGCAGCCGCGCCGGACCAGGGGAGCCCGATCGACTGAACGGGCAGCTCGGATGGTCAAAGAACCCGCAATTTCCCGCCATATCCGACTATTGGGGACCATCGCCCCGCTGCCTTCCCGACAGCACGCGACCGACGCCTTCTCGGGCAATCGAGCTCAAAGCGAGTCAGGAGGGGCTTCGCCCGCGAGTTCAAGGGCGGTCGGGCTGAGAGAGCGCGCTTTCCGCCGGCGCGGGGTCGCGTATTGCGGCGCCGGATGCGGCTCGGGCTTGCCCACGTTGCGGCTCAGATAGTCGCGCACCCGCGCGGGATGGAACCCCAGCCGCGGCCGCTCCCCACCGCCGAGCGGCACGGCACCCAGAACACCCGCGTGCTCATAGACCCATCGACGAGTCCGGCCCGCCATCCGCGCGACCTCGCTCGCATCGACCAAACCCTCCGACGGTGTGCCTCCAGTGCCCAGATAGGGCACAAGACGCTCAACCACACGATCCGCAACAAGGCCAGCGACCCTGTCGACGAACTCCGCCTCAGCGAGCGCCTCCTCGAACCGCTCGCGCTCGACGCGTGCGCGTGCATCGCTCCGTCCAGCCTGCTCTGTGCCCCCGGCCATGCCCCCACCCTTCCAGATGGGTAGACAGGACGTAAACAGACAAGACGCTACTTATCAGCAGCTTGCTAGGGCAGCTGCGCTATCCATTTCTGGAGATCGAGCTGGGCGAGCTCAGCGAAGCCGAGTATCGGCAGCGTTGACGGGTCGAGCAGGCCTGCGACCGGTGGCGATTTGAGGACGATCGCCGAGCGGACGCGCCAGCCGTCGGCACTCGACTCGACGCCCAGTTGCCTCAGGGCGTCCGGAAGGGCTTCTTCTACGAGTTTGGCACGTTCCAGAGTGCGGTCGGCATAGGTGTTGTCCTTGCCGGTGACTCTAAAACGCGCAAGCTCGCTGTGGGCTTCGTGAGGAGTGCGGGCAGCGGAGCCAGACTTCGCCTCGATATTGAGCAACGTTCGCGATACGGGCTCGGCGACGAGCACGTCGATGTCGCCCAAATGATTTCCGTTTGCCCGAGAGAGGCGTCTGCCGTTGAGCTCATCGATTTTCCGCGCTTTGAGACGAAAGTCGCGTCTCGCGACGTCGAGCACCTTCGCCTCGAACACCTTGCCGCCCCACTTTGAGAAGGCGTTCATTGCGCGTCCCAGCTCACTATCGCGGTCTACGCCCGGCAGATTGGCGTGGGCGAGTTGACCGAGTATGACCTCCATGGCCGCATAAGTGTGAAATCCGCTCCAGATCAGATCCCGCTCCGCGGGAGCCCTGACCAGTGGCCT
The DNA here is from genome assembly GCA_963759265.1 of uncultured Solirubrobacteraceae bacterium. Classification (GTDB taxonomy): domain Bacteria; phylum Actinomycetota; class Thermoleophilia; order Solirubrobacterales; family Solirubrobacteraceae; genus Palsa-744. The sequence goes on along the minus strand of CAVWYR010000002.1, from coordinate 438,019 downwards.
CGCTTGATAAGAGCGGCGACGCTGATACATCCACGGCTCGTCTGGCTTTCCCGGGTAGCCGGGGCTCGGCTCGAGGCAGAGGAAGCGGATGAACTTCCTCACGCGCGCGGGCTCCTGATTCAAGCGCGTAGACAGTTTGCTGACGAGCTCGTCCTCCGAGGTCTGATAGATCCCGCCTGGGTTGTAGCCGTCTGGGTGGTTGGCAGATCGAAGGCCCGCGAGTTCGGACAGTCGACCGACAATCACGGCGCCCGCGAACAGATCGACGCCCCCGACTTGCGCGGTCGCAGCCGCGAGGCTGTTGAAGAGGTCGCGTTCTTCTGCCGTCTCGGCCGCAGTCAGCTCAAAGGCTTTGCCCGGATGGTCGAAGAGCGTCGCGAGCGGATTGGGCATCTCACGGAGGACCCGAATCGCGCGATCTTCGTGCTGGGGAGCGTCGGCGAGCCGTGGTAGCTCAAGCAAGCCTCGTTCCATGGATAGCTCGCTCGGCAGCAGTTCGTTATGGATGAGGTCGCTTGCGATGCCCAGGCGCAGGACCTCGTCGGCGTGGCCCCACAAGGCGGTCAGCAGCTCCGGCGACGCCTCGGCGTTTCCCTGTGGAGGCCTTGCGCTGATCATTTCGACGACCAAGCGCAACGACACGGAGAGCGGCGTGAGCACAGGCATTTCCGCACGTGCCCATTGCTTCGTCGATCGCGTACGTCCGGGCGGTCGGTAGCGGCCCACGTCAGGGAGGAGAGGCAGGCTCGTACGCCCTCGTTGGCGGCGACGAGCGCGCGTAGCAGCGACACCGGCTCGCATCGAGCGGCGAGCGAGAACGATGCCTCCGTCAGGAACCTGACACGCTCCTTAAGAGCGTCCGTGAGTTGCTCGCGAGAGCATGGACCCGCGCGAAGCCCACGATCCTGCAGGTAGGCGCTGGTGTCTCGCTCGAGCTCGACGGTCTGCTCGAAGGGCAGCGGCGGGACTATGTCCAGGATGAAGGACTTGTTCGAGTTCTGAGGATTGCTCTGCAACTGCCCCATCGTAGATGGACGGTGTTACATCCGCCGTCCATGTCGTCAGGTTGTCTACTCCTGCTTCGGAAGACATGACAGCCAAGGCCGATCCAGGATCCTGGCGGGGCCTATGTCGTGTGGGGACGAGGGGTGGAACGCGGCTCGGCCAGCTTGCCAGCCAGGTCCCGAAATGCCTTCTTGACGTCGGCGGAAGCTGTTGATCCAGCATGTGTCCGGGACGGCGGACGCGAACCTACCGGGCAGATTGCATTCGCGGTCCTCAGGCTCGCGATCCCGGGCCCGACGTCGCCGAGCTTATCCAGCGAGCCGATCAGCACGACCGGGCTCAAGCACCTCGATCGATCGAACTGTCGTCGCTGTAGCTGGACAGCGAGTAGAGGCATATCAAGAAAATCGCGCATAACTCGATTAATGCGTAAAACGCGTGTATTGCGCTAAACTCTGCTCGCACACGACCGAAGGAACTCGATGCCGGCCGTTCGCTCACAACCCAAGCTGCTCTCCACCAAGCAAGCTGCGGAGCTGCTGAATGTCAGCAAGCGCACGATCCTCAACTGGATCGAGAGCGAGAGGATCCCCTACGTCAAGCTGCCGGGCGGCGACTACCGCATCCCGCTCGCCGGACTGCTCGCGTCGCTGTCGGGCACCTACCAGCTCGACGAGGAGATCCGGGCTCTCGACGAGCGCTACGCCGCCGTCAGCGACGCCGACGTACAACGAGCGCTCAACAGCGGCGACTAGGCTCCTGGCACGCACGTAGAGTGCCGCGAGATGCGGCCGGTTGTGCTCGACACCAGCGTGGTCTTGCCCGCGGTGCTTTCCCCGCGCGGCTACCGTCGCCGCTTCCTGATCGTCCTCGCGCTCGGAGCACTCGCCGCACGCCGCGAGCATCTACGCCAAGACGCCGACATGCTTCGCGCCGAAGCCGCTAGCGCCGGCAGACAGCTCGGCGGGGCGGCGCTCGATGCGCTTGCCGAGCAAGCCGAGGCCAAGTACCTGCGGCTGCGGGATGCATTGCCGACGGGATGCCCATACGACTGGAGGCTGATCGTCTCCCACCCGCTGCTAACCGAGTACGAGCGCAAGCTACGAGAGGCGGGGCCAAGGCTTGACCCGACGCTGCGCGAGGCCGACATCGACACCGTGCGCCACCAGATCACCGCGGTGTGCGCCGAGGTAACCGACGACTTCGACCCTGAGATCATCCCCGCCTACACCACCGACCGCAACGACGACCCGGTGGTCCATACCGCCCTGCTCGCCGACGCGACCTGGCTGATCGCAGATGACACCAAGCACATCTGCACCCAGCCAGAGAGCATCACCGAGTATCGGCTACCAGGCACTGATCGGCACGTCAGCGCGGTGACCTTCAGCCGCTTCCTAGACCATCTCGTCGACGTCGATCTCGACCACGTCGACCCAACCCTGCTCCAGGTCGCCTTCCAGCCGCTCGGACACAGCTAAGCCATCACCCGATCTGCGGCGCAGCCGCCCGAGGCGCTACGGTTCATAGGTCGACAACGCACGTCAGACGGGTCGGTGGCGTATGACCATTCGAGGTTTGGGCAGTAACTACATCTCACTGCCCAAACCCCCTGAATCGACCACAATTTCTCGAGAGTTCAAGCGCAAGCAACCAGCACAACAAACAGTAACCGTTCAGTTGGTAGGGGGACATAACTCTGCTTCGTCGAATCCCGAGGTGTGGAGCGCGCGGAGGCGGAGGCGGTCTATGACGCGGGGCGCGAGGCTGTAGTCGAGGTGCTGCTGGCGATGGACCGCCGCATTCAGCAGCTCGAAGCGCGGGTGGAGAAGCTGGAGCGAGAACTCGCGAAGAACTCCCGTAACTCTTCGCGGCCCCCGAGCTCGGATCCGCCGAGCGCGTCACAGCCACAACGAGGAAAGGATCGCTCGGGGCGTTCGCGGGGTGCCCAGCCGGGGCACGATGGCCGTGGCCGCGAGTTGCTGCCTCTGTGCGCAGTGGACGAGGTCATCGAGCATTGGCCTGAGCGCTGCGAGTGCGGCCACGTCTTCGTTGCCCCGGAGATGCTCGGCATCGGTGAGCCGGTGCGCCATCAGATCGAAGAGCTGCCGGTCATCGCTGCGCGGGTGATCGAGCATCGCTGTCCGCGGGTGCGCTGCCCCGGCTGCGGCGAGCGGACACGGGCACTGCTGCCCGCCGATGTCGCAAACAGCGCGTTCGGCCCGCGTTTTGAAGCGGCCGTGGCGGTGCTCTCGGTGCGCAACCGCGTCAGCCGCCGTGATGTCGTGGAGCTCGGCGAAGAGCTGTTCGGTGTGCGCCTATGCGCCGGCACCGTCGAGGCGATCTTGCAGCGCGCCGGCCAGGCGCTGGCGGACCCCTACCAGCAGCTCAGAGAGCGCGTGCGCGCCAGCGAGAGCCTCAACATGGACGAGACGGGCTGGCGCACCGCCGGCGAGCGCCGCGCGCTGTGGGGCATGTTCACCAGCCACCACGCTTTCTTTCACCTCGCCCCAGACCGGCACGAGCAACACGCCAAACGGCTGCTCGCGGGGCACACGGGCATCGTGACGTCCGACCGCTGGTGGGCCTACGCACATCTACCGCTCGCACGCCGACAGCTCTGCTGGTCACACCTGCGGCGTGACTTCACCGCGCACGCCGAAGGCTTGGCGGCCGAGAAGGAGTTCGGCGAGCACGGCCTACAGCTATGCGAGCGGGTGTTCTGGGCGTGGGAGGTCTACCAACACACCCACGACCGGCCCGAACTGAAGCGCACGACCCGCCAGCTGCAACACACCTACAAGCCGATCATCCGCGGCTACGCCTCCAAGAGAGCACGCAACAGGCACTGTCGCGGCATCGCACGCAACCTCCTGAAGGCCTGGCCCGCGCTATGGACCTTCGCCACCCACGACGGCGTGCAGCCGACCAACAACCACGCCGAGCGGGCTCTCCGCGGCGCCGTCATCTACCGAAAGCTCTCCCTGGGAAGCCAATCCGAGGCTGGCGAGCGACGCATCGAGCGGCTGCTCTCAGCCTCGATCACCTGCCGCCTACAACACCGCTCACTATTCGCCTACCTCACCGACTTGCTCGCCACCCACGCCCGCGGCGACCCAACACCATCCCTCGCCTAACAGCCAACGGACTGAACGGTTACAACAAACAACCGATTAGCAGGAGTTTTTATGACGAATCGCATGAACGAACGAGCGATTCGGGTCGGTGAGGTCCCGAGTTCGAATCTCGGCGCCCCGATTGATTAGAGAACCACGAACAGCCGCGAACACGGGCGAAAATCCCCGAAAACGCTGGACATCGGAGGAGCGTGTTCGCTTGTGTTCGCGGCTGTTCGTGGGTCTGGAGACGCAAACAGACCGCCGGGAGAGCGAAAAGAGACCGCAAAAGGACCGCAGCCGTCCGCGAGTGGATGCGCGACAATCACGGCTATGGCTGAGAGCCCTGAGATTGAGCTTGTGCGCTGGGCGTGGGATGCCTTGGCGCAGGACGGCCCGGAGGTCTTGGGCGAAGTGCTGGCGCCCGATGCACAGTGGTATGGCGTGGAGGACGGGCAGCTCTGCGAGGGCCGCAAGGCAATCATCGACGTGATGAGTCGCAACCTCGCTGGCCGCTTGCGAGGCCGAATCGAGGAGACCATCCAAGTCGGGTCGCGCGTGATCGTGGCGTTTCGTCCCGAGCAGCCGGCGCAGCTTGACCGTCCGGTGGACGACGGGATCGCTTACATGGTCGTGACGATCCGCGACGGGCACATAGTCGAGATGAAGGCTGGGCGTAGACGGTGGCGATGAGATAGCAGTCGTCGTCGTGGCCAACTATCGCTCTCGCAGTGCCTCAATCATGGCATCCCGAGTTATTGCGGAGATGCGCTGATCGCTGACCCCAAGGACCGTCGGAATCGACCAGATCCTGTGATGACGCCCGCTGGTGTCAACCTTGCGGCACGAATTGACATGCGGCGTTGTCGGAGCCTTTACTGGGTTGTCTTTTGCGCGCTCTACGGGGATCGTCCCAGACGAACCCGAGCGCATCTAGGGTGTCAATTCTCTTGGCGCTGAGCCTGCCGACTCTGCGTGCCTGACGGCGCTTTGCGCACCACTCACCTAGGTTGAAGTCGGCAGGAGTTGAGTAACCAAAGGGTACGAACGAATCTCCGTGACACTGGATGTATGTCGAAAGCTCGGCGATTCCCCGGGCGAAGTTCTCCTCTGGGTAGCTCCACACGAAGCCGAGTGCATCCAACTCGGCGATCCGCTCGGCCGCGAGTTTGCCACGCTTTCGATTAGATCGCTGCGTCCCGCACCAGCCTCCGAGTTGAAAGCCGTCGGCCGTTGAGTAGCCGTCCGGCACACGAGCGTCCCCGTTGGCACTGATGTAGCTGACAAGGCTGGCTAGGCCACGGTCGACACCGTGTCCGTGAACGTCCCAGATGAATCCAAGTTCGTCTAGTGCGAGGATCTGCTCGGCGCCGAGATTGCCTGTCCGACGTTGCCTGCGTAGGGTCGTACACCAGACTCCGAGACGAAAGCCACCTTCCGTTGAGTACAGATAAGGTACCCGAGCGTGTCGATTGGTGGCGGTGTATGTGGCGAATTCAGCGACGTGCTGGGTAAAGCTCGATTTGACACGGAACTCCCACATGAAGCCAAGGGCATCAAGAGTAACGATCTGCTCAGTCTCGAGCTTTCCGCGCCTACGGCGCGCCCGCTGTGTGGAGCACCATGCACCGAGTTGGAAGCCATCCTCTGTCATGTAGGTGCCGCTCACATGCGGATGCTCGTAGGTCTCGAGGTAGGTAGCGAACTCCACGACGCCCCGCTCGAAATCGTATTGGAACGGATACCAGACGAATCCGAGGGCATCGAGAATGCTGATCTGCTCGGTGGGCATCTTGCCACGCCTACGTTCTGTTCGCCGGTTAGTACACCAAAGACCAAGGCGGAAGCCGCTTGGCATCGAATGGTTCACCGAAATACGACCAGTTCCGTATTCTCTAACATATTCCGCAAATATTGCCACGCCGCGGTCGAATGCGTTCTTGGGGCATTCCCAAACGAAGCCGAGTGCATCCAAGGTAGCCATCAGTTCCGGATCGAGCGTGCCGGCCTTATGGCCAGCCCTTCGATTCGCGCACCAATGGCCCAGTGGGAAACCGCTCGACGCCTGGAATAGGAAAGGTACTCGTGCGTCTCCGTATTCACGGACGTAAGCGACCAGCTCAGCGAGGCCACGCTCATGTGCGCCATGGCGCATATCCCAAACGAAGCCGAGCGCATCGAGCGCGGCAATTCGCTCGGGGCTGAGCTTGCCGGATTTGCGCGATGTGCGACAAGTACCGCACCAGCTTGCGAGCCGGTGGCCGCTGGCGGTTGTATAGCCAGGGCGCACGCGGGCGTCGCCGTGCTCGCGAACATGTCTGGCGAGCAAGCCAAGCCAGAACTCCCATGTCGCTGTAGTTTGCTCGACCAATCGAACCTCGAACGCTGACGCGAAGGAGGATTCCATGTGGCGCGGCAGATCGAGGTGAATCTTAGGAGGTATCTTCACTGAGGCTGCACCCCGACCCAATGCTCGACGGAGTGAATCCAGTTCTTCGGCAAGATCTGTGTCGTGAGCACGCAAGGCGCGGATTACGTTCCACACGGGTTTGAACATAGAGTCATCGAGTGCTGCCTCAGGGTCCTCATCGGTGTCGACGAAGACAGGAATCACAATGGTGCCGATCTTCTTGTTCACGTCGTTGCGAATCACTCGGCCGACGGCCTGGATGATGTCAACGTCTGATCCGCGCGGATCGATGAACGCAATTCCATCGAGGTTTGGAAGGTTGACACCCTCTGCCAGGCATCGCGCATTGGCGAGCAGTCCTATTGAGCCGTCGCTGACGTTCCGCAGCTGCTCAATCCTATGTGTCCGACTGCCCGCCGACATAGTCCCTGAGACGTGCTGCGCCCGCAGAGAGCCCTTCGGTCGTTGATCTGCTGGCATCCACTCCATCATCTTTGTCATCGCCTGGCTGAAGTCCCGTGCGCGTGCCACCCGAGCGTGGAAGGAGATCGTGCGGCGTAGGTTGTAACGTTGCATGGCCTTTGCCAAGCCGATTTGACTCGCCAGCGTGCGGGCATCAGTCACGACTTTGCCATCGGTTGTCACAAGCCGGCCACGCTTGACCCAGTCTCTAACGATGGAGTCGTCGACGCCGATGACCACGACTCGATAGTCGCTGAGCAGGCCGCGCGCGATCGCCTCGCTGAAGCCGAGGCGATGAAAGAGGGGGCCGAAGGCGCGGTGGTCGTCCATTGAGACGATCTCGAAGTCGGCTGCGCTTGCTTCCCTGACGAGGCGACCAGTGCAGTAGCGCGGGGTGGCGGTCATGAACAACCGACGCCGCGCGCGAATCGCTACACCATCGAGAACAGTGGCGAAGTTGCCCGATGCCCTGCCCACACAGCGGTGAGCCTCATCCGCGATTGCCAAATCAAGTCGGGGTACCCAGCCCAACTTGTATGCTTCGGCGATCTTGGGAGAGGACTTGTAGGTGGCGAAGATGACGCGTCGGCAGTCACGACGACGTAGGAAAGCAGCGATCACCTTTGGATCAGAGGTGACCGGTAGTCCAAGTTCTGAGGTCTGCTGGACGAGGCCATCCTCATCTACGACCGTCTGGTCTGAGCACACGGCGAGATAATCGAAGGCTTTTGTGGCGTTGATACTCCACTCCTGCAAGGTCTGCGCCAGGAGTGACAGCGAAGGCACGAGCACGAGAGTACGACTGGCGTCCATGCACTCACAGACCTCCTGCCCTACCCGTGTCTTGCCCGTCCCACATGCCATCGTGACTTGCCCGCGGTCTGAATGGGTGAAGCCGGCGAGCGTGGCTTTGACCGCTTCGCTTACGTGCGGTAGTGGGTTCTTGCGCGGTGGGCGGCGCGGGCGCAAATCGGCTGGCGACGCGGGCCAGGAGACGGGTGCGTCTCCGAGTTGAGATCGGAGTACATAGCCTGCCGGCTTGCGCTGGGAGTCGAGCGTCTTGCGCGCTGTCGGTCCCAGGCGGTCCGTTGTGGCGATCAGCAGCCGGTAGGCGAAGTCATATCGCCCCGACTCGCTAAGAAACGAGTCGATGTCCGACTTCCGGACCGCGTATGCTGGGTGATAGAGCTTCGCCTGAATCGCCCACAACTCACCGTTGTGCTCGCGAGCTACGAGATCGATACCTACGTCGGGGCCCCACGCGTCCGGCCACTCTGCCCAAAGCCATACCTTGCTTATCCGCTCGCGATATCCAGGGGCGTTGAGCAGGAACCAGCGGGTGATGCGCTCGAACTGGCGGGAGCGAACCTCTTGACGCGGATCGAGAGCGTTGAGGAGATCATTGAAGGTCCGACGTGTCATAGCCACCGTCCGTACGCTACATGTCCCTCCGGGAAGGCCGACTAGATCCGCTCTCAAAGACGCCTGCATGACCCGCTGAGCCGGACCGGCGTTGACGGAGAGCGTGTCAGATCAAAGCCTCCGCCACAACCGGCCTGGCTCAGCCACGCCCAGGTGCGCCGCGACGGTCCGTTTCCTCGCTTGCGTTTGCCTGTCGTTCGGTCTGACATCGTTCTCTTGGGCTGCACTCCGCTCAATTGACACAACGAGCAGTGCGAGAGCGAGCCGTGAGCGAAGCCGACGCGGTAGGCCCGCTTTGTGTGTAAATGCTCATTGCCGAATCTCTGGGTAGTTCTCGGCCATCAAATCACGCACGACGTCATTCGGATGCGCGCGATGCCGGGTGAACTTGAGCGTGAGCGACGACGTGCGCCTACGGTCATCAGCCTCCAACGCAGCGTCGACGTCCGAATCGATGAGCACGTTGTCCACTAGGTACCGTCCTTGGTGGTAGACCAGATCGGGGTCCTCATCGGAGAAGTGATCCTCCAGCCTGCCGTTGGCGTAGACACGCGCCGAGAAGACCCAGCCGGGTGCCGGGTCAAAAATCCGCTCTGGCTCGGTGGCGTTGCCCCGCGCCCGCTCCGCAACGCTGCGCAGGAAGGCGGCCCGCGACACCCCGTCCTCCTTGGCCTGCTCGTCCAACCAGTCGATTAGGTCCTGCGGCATGCGTGCATTGACGATGGGGCCGACCTCTGGGCGACCGGGCGGGTTGTGGTGGTTGCCAGATCTAGCCGGCATCTGTTCGCTCCGTGTAGTTGGTCGATAGATACATAGATCACTACCGTAAATCATATTATCAGGCATCGTATATCTACCGATCCGCGGTCGTCTATCTCGGGCTGAGCCGCAATTGGTCGAGCGCTTCTGGGTCCTAGGCGAGTACGCTCCGCTGATGAGCAGCGTTGTCGCTGATGAGCTGATCGAGCGCGCCGGTCGTGTGCTGCTCGACGCGGCATCGTCGCCCGCGCGGGTGATCCTGTTCGGCTCGCACGCTCGCGGGGATGCGAGCGACGGAAGCGATCTTGACTTCCTCGTGATCGAGCGCGAGGTTGACGATCGTGCCGCCGAGTCCGTCCGGCTGCGGCGCGCGCTGCGGGGCTTCGGCGCCGCCGTGGACGTGATCGTGATTGACGAGGCGCTAGCGCAGCGTCGAGCGAAGGTCCGGGGCACGATGATCGAGCGCGCGCTGCGCGAGGGTCGCGTTGTCGCCGAGTCCTGAGCACGTCGAGTACGCCGAGACGCTGCTGCGGCTCGCCGACGCGGACCCGCAGCCTGCCGCGTGCTCGCCGGGCACGACGACGTTGCCGACAGGGCTGTCGGCTTCCATGCGCAGCAGGCCGTCGAGAAGGCGCTCAAGGTGGCGATCGTGCTCGCGGAAATCGAACTCCCGCGCAGCCACGACCTTGAAATGCTCGCCGAGCAAGCCGCAGTTCGCGCGTCGCTGCCTAACGAGCTTGCCGGCGTCGATTGGCTTACGCCTTGGGCGGTCGCGTTGCGCTACGACGAGCCTACGACCGCACTCGATCGTGCTGCCGCAGTCGCCGCCGCCGAGAGCGCTTGCCGCTGGGCTAAGGCGCTGCTCGATGAAAGCGCGCGGGACGCCTCGTGATTTGGGACCGCAAAAGGACCGCAGAGGCTCCGAAAACCCCATAACAAAGCCGATCTGAACCGTTCGCCCCGATATTTCGTAGGTTCGCGAATTGCGGCGAATAGGCAGCGAAAAGCCGCGAAGGTGCTGCTCGCCGCGCCAGGTGCTGGCTTTGGCCGGGGTCGACCGTCCGTGGCCGGCCGCTAGCCGATCCGCTCGGCCAGGGCGACGATGATGCCCGCGGGGCCGCGGAGGTAGCACAGCCGGTAGCTGTCCTCGTATCGCGCCACCTCGCCGAGGAGCTCGGCGCCGTGCGTGCGCAGGCGGGCGACGGTGTCGTCGATGTCATCGACGGCGAACATCACACGATGCAGGCCGATCGTGTTCGGCGGTGGGTTCTCCGCCCCGGCGCTCAGCGCCGCGGGGGCGTGGTACTTCGTCAGCTCCAGCCTGCCATGACCGTCCGGGGCCCGCATCATCGCGATGTCGCTGCGGACGCCGTCGAGTCCGACGGTGCGGTCGGCCCAGAGGCCCTCGATCTGAGCTTTGCCCTCCAGCTCCATGCCAAGCTCGCTGAAGAACGCGATCGCGGCATCGAGGTCTTCGACGACAATGCCCACGTTGTCCATCCGCTGAATCGTCATCGTGGTGCTCTCCTTCTTCGTCGCGCAGCCCGTTGGCTGGGCGACTAGCGCTCCGCGCGCCGCGCTCGAATCATGCGCCGTCCGATCGTGTCGCTGGTTGCTGTCGTCAGCCACACGATCGCGGTCGCGAGGACATAGGTCTGCAGGCCGCTGATGAACAGCCCGCTCACGATTACGTTGACGATGATCAGCGAGACGATCGTCGACCCAAGCGCGAGCAATCCCGCCAGTGCCAGGGACGGCTCGCGGACGAGCACTTTCAAAGCCACGAACGCGACGGCGACGTGGACGACCCAGAAGACGAGAGTCGCCTCGATCACGGCGGTCGCGTTGAGCGAGAATTTGTCGAGCACGGCGCTTGAGACCAGCAGCCCGATCGCGATGCCGGCGAGCGACGTGCCGGCGCGGATTCCGAGGCGGGCAAGCATCGAGCGTGATCCTACAGTCGGGAAGCGTTGCCGACTCGGCGCTCGTCCCTGAGCGTCTCAGCCGGCGAGCGCGACGGGGATGGTGCGGTACTGGTTCAGGAACGTCGAGCTGACACGCGTGGCTTCGCCGTCGAGTGCCAGGTCGGGAAAGCGCCGTAGCGTTTCTTCGATCCACAGCTTCAGCTCGAGCCGTGCGAGCCCGGCGCCGAGACAGAAGTGGCGTCCGCCGCCCCCGAAGCCCTGGTGGTCTGTCTCACGGCGCACGTCGAAGCGCTGCGGGTCCTCGAAGGCGGACTCGTCACGATTGCCCGCGACATACCAGAGCGCGAGCTTGTCCCCCGCCTCGATCTGCTGGCCGGCCAGCTCCGTGTCGCACGTCGCGGTGCGGCGCATGTAGGCGAACGCGGGGTTGTAGCGGACAAACTCCTCGACGACCTGCTCGAGCGCCACCGCACCGGAGCGCACAAGCTGCATCTGCTCGGGGTCTTCCAGCAGGTTCTTCATGCCGCTCGTGAACACCGCGCGGGTGGAGTCGTTGCCGGCGATCATCAGCAGGAAGAAGAAGCTCAGCACCTCCTCGGGTGCGAGCCGTCCGCCTTCCACTTCGGCCTCGAGTACAGCTGTGGTGAGGTCGTCGGTCGGAGTGGCCGTGCGCTCCTCGAGCATCGCGTTGACGTAGGGCACGAACTCTTCAAGCGCGCGCCACACGTCGCCGAGGTCGGGCACGAGGCGCGGGTCCTCAAAGGCGCTCGTGCGGTTGGTCCAGTCGACGAGTTTGGGGGCGTCCTCGCGGGGGACACCGAGCATGTCGCCGATCACCATCGAGGGTACGTAGATGCCGACGTCCTGGACGAGGTCGAGATGGCCGTCGGGGTTCGCGGCGAGAGCGCGGTCAAAGACGAGGTTGATGATTTCGCGCATCCGCTCGGTGTGCTCGAGCGCGCGCTTGGGTGTGAACGCGCGCTGCACGAGCGCCTTCAGGCGGTCGTGGCGGGGCGGGTCCTGGGTGATCAGCATCGTCTCGACGAGATCCATCGGGTCGGGCGTCGCTGGGTCCCATGCGAGTTTGTCGACGACGACGATGCTGCGTTTGGAGGAGAAGGTCGCGTGGTCGCGGCCGACCGTCGCGATGTCCTCGGCGCGCACGACCGACCAGAAGCCGCTCTCCTCGGGGAACGCGTCAAGCGGGCTCCAGTGCAGCCCGTCGATCGCGCGCATCCGCGCGAACAGCTCGTGGGGGGGTCCGTCCTGCCACAGATCGAGGTTGCCGAGATCGATGTTCGTGAGATCGATGTCGTGCGCAGCGACGGCGGTCATGTCGGTCCTCCGAGGTTCGTGTGTTTTGCGCTTACCGGCGTGCCGTGCCCGGACCCTCATGCAGGGGTCCGGGCACGGCCGTGTTGGCCGTGGTATCGCTACTTGAGCGTGATGTTGGTGGTGTGGGTGGTGCCGTCGCTGGCGTTGACCCGCAGTGTCCATGTGCCTTTGCTGAGTCCTGCTGTTTTGAGGCTGTAGCTGTAGAGCCCTTTGCGTGCGGCCTGGAAGTGGTCGCCCGGGTTGCTGTTGGAGCTGGCGGGCCGGTAGATGCCGGCTTCGGCTCCGCTGGCGGGGGCGATTTCCAGCGTCGCGGCGCCGTCGGTGACGTACCCGAGGGCGTCAGCGAGGTGGAAGGACACCGCGACTGTCGATCCCAGCCGCATTTTCTTGCCGGCTTTCGGCATCAGCTTCGAGAAGCCGTAGACCACGTTCGTGCTGCAGCTGCTCGTGGTCTGGTTGCCGGCGTTGTCGGTGGCGGTCTCGTTTACGGTCTGCTCGCCGAGGCTGGCGGTCGCTATCGCGATCGTCCCCGATGGGCTTGACGCGAGACCGGACTGGCCGTCTGAGGCGCTGTAGCTCGCCGTTACGCCGCGGGCGTCGAGCTCGGCGGTTGCCGGGCATGTCAGCGTCAGGCTCGGTGGGGTCCTGTCCACCAACACCGCACCCGATTCATTCGAGTAGGAGCTCGCGGCTTCGCCGCTTGCCTGGACGCGATACGCCCATGTGCCCTCGGCCTCCGGTGAGCCCCCAGGGAACGTGTATTCGGGGCTCGTCAAGCCACTGGCAACCGTCGACCACGGGCCGTTTGCTTGCTTGTGTTGCAGCGTGTAGGTCACGCCTTCGACGTTTTCCGCTTCCCCTGCTGGGGTCCAGGCGAGCGTGAACGCGCCTTTGTTCGGCGAGCTGCCCGAGGTCAGGTGCGGCACACCCGGCGTAGCCGGTTCGCAGGTGTTGCTGGATTCGTACTGTTCCTTGTCGGTGTAGGTCCCGTGCGGGTAGTAGGCGCCCATCACGGCTTCCTCTTCACCAGGGTGTTCGACCTTCGCGATCGACTGCGCGAACGTCGGGTTCGAGACCTGGTTTCGTACCATCAGCAGGTCGAGGTCCGGACGGCCTTCGCCGTCGCCGGCTGTACCCCAGTTCATCCACGCGACCCCGCATCCTGGGCGCGCGTCTGCCGGACGGTCCTGGGGCAGGCTCACGACGATCGTGTATTCGCCGTTTGCGTTCGTCGGCACCTCCTGGTCAAACAGACAGCCTGAGTTCGCCGCGAGCAACGCGCCTTTCGAGATGCCCGTGTAGTTGCACAGCGACCAGTAGCGCACCTGCGTGGCTCCGTCTTCGCTCAGCGCGTTGCCGTTGTACGTCTGCGGGTGCGTCGGCATTTTGGCGTGCAGCACCAGGATGTTCTGGCCTTCGGCGTTCGGCCCGAAGAGACGGCTGGCGTACCCAATCGCGTACGCGTTGGCGGGCGTCGCATACAGCCCGGAGGTCGGCGTCGAGTTCAGGCCGGCGATCGCGGGTTCATCGGCTGTGCCGCGGTAGAACGGCGCGACCAGATATCCGCTGTTGAAGAACTTTTCCCAACGGATCGGGTTCACGGCCGGGTGCGTCGCCGGTTCTTTGGTCCCCGGCAGTCCCGAGCGAAGCGCTTTGTACTGCGCCGCGGGGACACCGAATTTCGTCTCGTTGAGCGATTCCACGCCGCTGACGACCGACAGATCGCTGCAGGCTTCTGCTTCGTCGCTGACCGGGCTGCCTTCGGTGGGGTTGTACGTCGGCGCTGGCAGCGCCACGCCGCCGTTGGCTTCCAAGCCGCGGTCGGCGCGGTAGATGCGCTCGATCACTTCGACGTTCTGGGTTTCTTCGGTGTGGCCTTCCTGGCCGACATACAGCGTGTTCGCAGCCGGTTCGGCAGGCTCGACGGCGCCGCTGATCGTGATCGTGTACGAGCGGTTGCTCGCGTTGCGGTTTTCCCCCGCCTTGTACGGGTTCACCGATCCGGGGTCAGGGGCGATGTTTTCATCGAGAACCGAGTCGGCCGGGATTCCCGGTTCGCCGTTCAGGTTCTTGTACGTCGTGAGCGAGAAGAACCGCGCGTACGGGAACCGGCCGTGCAGCGTCACCGTCGCGCCCGGGGCCAGTTTGAAGGTCGTGGCGTAGTAGTCGGTGTTGGTGTCCGGAGCAAGCCCACGGTAGGGGTAGGTCTCGTTGGGTTCGTCGAGCGGCCCGACGTTCATCTCCCCTGGGCCCCAGAAGCATCCGGGTGTCGGGCCTTCGCCCTGTGACCCCGGGTTCACCGCTGGCGTGCCGCCCGCGGCGAGCGCCGCGCCAGGCAGGGCCGCCAGCGCGAGCACGAAGCCGAGCACGCCGAGCCAGGCCGCCAGCCAAGAGCGCCCGTTACTGCCGCCGCGGGACGCGCTCTCGGCGCGTCCAGGTGTTCTCAGTCCTTGCATCAGTCCTCTCCCCAATCTCTCCGATGAGTCGTCGATTGCATTGCGAGGGAGCGACCGTAACAGACTGATGCAACTAGTGTCAAGATCGTTGCGTAACAACAATTCTTGAGCTAACGTGCCTTCTGCACAATAATGGTCAATTGATGTGCAAGACCGAACGCTAAACTATGCTTCAAGACGCCCGCAACCTGGCCGACACACGTGGAGCAGCGATGGCCCCGACTCACGCGACCGAAGCAGACAAGCCGCTGCCCGTCTTCCGCCGGCCCACGCGCGAGGACGCGCTGGACTTCGCCTGCGCGGCTTTCATGGAGGAAGCGCGCGTGGAGATCGGCGTGCTTGCCGCGCAGCTATCGATCTCGCGGGTAACGCTCTACCGCTGGTTCGGAACGCGCGAGAAGCTGCTCGAGCAGGTGCTCGTCCAGCTAGCCGGGGGATTCGTCGCCGCCGGCAGGGCGGAAGCCGAGGGCGACGGCGACGAGCGGATCCTCGACTTCACGCGGCGCCTCATGCAGGCAACGGCCAAATCGCACCCGCTGCGCAGCTTCGTCGAGCGCGAGCCGCAGCTTGCGCTGCGACTGCTGATCGGATCGCGCGGGGCGATCCACGACAGCATCGTGCAGGCCGTCTCCGAGGTCATCGCCGAAACCGACTCTCCCCAGCGAGCGCAGGCCCTGCACCACAACATCGACGTCGTCGTGCGCGTGGGCACGACGCTCCAGTGGGCAACCCTCGCGATCGGCGAGGAGCCCCAAACCGACGAGGCTGTCGCGATCCTGCGGGCGCTGCTCAACGCGGATCAGTAGCAGGGACGCGTCGGCGCGCGGGTCGCTCAGTGTCCCGCGCTCTGGCCACCGTCGATGTGCAGGATCTCGCCGGTCACAAATGATGCCGACTCGAGGTAGAGGACTCCGCCGACCACATCCTCGATCTCACCGACCCGGCCGAGAGGGTGCAGGGCGCCCATCCCCGCGTAGGAGCTCTCCTCGTGCAAGGGCGTTTTGATGACCCCGAGCGAGACGGCGTTCATACGCAGGCCGCGTGAGGCGTACTCGATCGCGAGCGATCTCGTGACCGCGACCAGACCACCCTTGGTCAGCGCCTGCAGCGCGGCCGGTGTGCTGCTTTCCGCCTGCTCGACAAGAGTTGTCGAGACGTTGACGACGTGCCCGCTGCCACGGTCGAGCATGTGTTTGACGGCTCGCGTCGTGATGTGAAAGAAGCCGGCGAGGTTGACTGCGACGAGCGCGGTGAAGTCTTCGAGCGTGTAGTCGGTGAAGGGCTTGCCGATGTAGATCCCCGCGTTGTTGATGAGCGTGTCGATCCGGCCAAAGCGCGTGAGCGCCGCCTGTACGACGCGCTCGGCCGTGTCAGGGTCGGCAATGTCGCCCTGCACCGCCACAGTGCCGGGGTCTTTGGACGCGATCGAGCGGGCGGTCGCGACCACGCCATATCCGAGCTCGCGGTAAGCCCTCGCGATACCCTCGCCGATGCCCTGTGAGGCGCCGGTGACGATCGCGACCTTCTCGCTGTTGGGTCCGGCCTGCTCGCTCATTCGAGCAGGTAGGTCTCATAGATCACGCCTGTGGCCTGGCGGCCGCCGACGCTGACGAACACGCCTTTGTTGAGCCAGTCGAGGTCCGGGGCGGCGCTCTCGATCTGGGTCGACGCACGGAAGATGTACTCGCTCGCGTCGACATCCTCGCCGCGCCCCAGGCGCGCGAGCACCTCGGCGCTACCGTGGCGAACGCTACGAGACCGTACGTAGAGCAGGTCGCCGCGGTCCGTCTGCAGCGTGTAGCGGATGTCGCCGAGAGCGGTGCCGTCGGGGAGAACGATCTGCCAGTCTGCGCTGGCGCCCGCGAGCAGCTTGCCGCTCAGCTCAGGGCCTACGAAGGTCCCGCCCGTCTGCGGCACGATCCGCCGGTGACCGCTTGTGACGTCGCCGAGATCCAACGCTTGGCCGAGCGTCGCCTCGAGGCGGTAGACCTTGCGCAGGCGTGGATCCGGCAGTTGAATGCTCATGATTGCTCCGGCACGTGCTGATGAACGGTACGCCGCGGCAGGGTCCTCGTCTTTCTGGCTCCCGGCCTTCACGCCTCGAGGCTTTGCTGGATCGCGGGGGCTAGCGGTTCGCGGCCCCGGACTTGACTTCTAAGCCGATGCGAGCGAGAGTGTCCGCGACCCCACGAGATCGTCCCCGATCGAGGCGAGAGGAGCACCGGCGAGGTGAGCAGCGAAGGCGCGGCGGGCACCCCGCCATTGAAGGCCGGGGAGTTCAAGCTCGAGGTGCTGGTCCTGCCGGTCGCGGACGTCGAGCGCGCGAAGGAGTTCTACGCAAGCCTCGGGTGGAGGCTCGACGCCGACATCGACCGCGGCGAGGACCTGCGTCTGGTTCAGTTCACGCCCCCCGGCTCCGGCTGCTCGATCCAATTTGGCCGGAACGTCGCGTCGGCCGTGCCGGGGTCGGCCGAGAGCTCGTACCTCTCCGTCCCCGACATCGAAGCCGCGCGTGAGGACCTCCTCGCCCGTGGCGTCGAGGTGGGCGAGGTCTTCCACGAGGAGGCGCTCGGCGCTCGCTTTCACGACCCCGGTCGTGTACCCGGGCCGGCGCCGGAGCACAGGACTTACGGTTCGTTCGCGGCCTTCAGCGATCCGGATGGCAACGGCTGGCTGCTTCAGGAGATCACGACACGGCTGCCGGGCCGCTGAAGGAGGCCGTCGCATGAGCAGCGACTATGACGTGATCGTGCTCGGTGGCGGCTCGCCGGGCGAGCACTGTGCGGGTGCGCTCGCGGAGGGCGGCCTTCGCGTGGCGGTCGTGGAGCGCGAGCTGGTCGGCGGGGAGTGCTCCTACTGGGCCTGCATCCCGTCAAAGACGCTGCTGCGTCCAGGCGAGGCGGTCCACGGGGCGCGGAACGCGGCGGCGAGCGCGGAGGTCGACGTCGAGGCGGCCCTCGCGTGGCGTGACTTCATGGTCTCGAATGATTCAGATGCCGGGCAGGTGAGCTGGCTGGCTGAGCACGGCATCGAGCTGCTGCGTGGCACGGGGCGGCTCGCCGGCACGGGTGTTGTGGAGGTCGATGGCGTGCGGCATACCGCCGAGCACGTGGTGCTCGCGAACGGTGCCGATCCGGTGGTACCGCCGGTGCCGGGTTTGCGCGAGCTCGACGGCGTCTGGAGCAACCGCGAGGTGACCTCGATGAAGGAGATCCCGCGGCGACTGCTGATCCTCGGTGGCGGGCCGGTCGGTGTGGAGATGGCGCAGGCCGTTCGTAGGCTCGGCGGCGAGGCTGTGGTGATCGACATGGCCGAGCACGTGCTCGCCCGCGAGCCGGCACCGCTCGGTGAGGCGCTCGGCGAGGTTCTGCTCCGCGACGGGATCGAGCTGGTGCTCTCGGCGAACGCGATCGCCGCGCGCCGTGACGGTGAGGGCTTCGTGCTCGAGATCGACGACGGGCGCGAGCTGCGCGGTGATCGTCTGCTCGTCGCGACCGGGCGGCGTCCGCGGGTACAGGGGGTCGGCCTCGAGACGGTCGGCGTCGAGCCTGACGCGCACGGGGTTCCCGTCGACGCGCATCTGCGTGCGGCGGAGCGACTATGGGCGATCGGTGACGTCAACGGGCGCTGGCCTTTGACGCATGTCGGCAAGTACGAGGGCGAGGTCGTTGCCGCGAACATCCTCGGCGATCCACGCAAGGTCGACTACGAGGCCGTTCCTCGGGTCGTCTACACCGACCCGCAAGCCGCGGCGGTCGGTGCCTCGGCCGGTCGTTTCAGCGCGATGCTGCCGCTGTCTGGGATAGCGAAGACAGCGACCTACAGCCGCTCCTACGCCGAAGAGAACGGCTTCCTGACCCTGCTCAGCGACGGCCAGCGACTCACCGGCGCCTTCGCGCTCGGCCCCGAGGCAGGCGAGTGGCTCCAGCAGGCAACGCTCGCGATCCGCGCCCACATCCCACTCGATGTCCTCACCGACACGATCCAGCCGTTCCCAACCTTCTCGGAGATCTACGTCGCCGCGCTGAAGGCACTCCGAAGCCAGATCGCGGTAGCGACCAAGGCACCCGCCGCCGGACCACCGATGCCGGCTAGCTAACCCGAGGGAGCGGAGGGTCGAGGTCGGCGTAGGTGCGGGCCGCGGCCAGCCTGCCGCTGGGGCCGCGCGCGTAGACCGCGAGGCCCGCCTGCGGCGCCAGCTCGGTCTTGCCCCAGCGCACCAGGTTGTACTCCAGCGCGCATGCATGCCCGTTGTCGATGACCGCGCAGCGCTCCAACGGGATGCCGCCGCCGTTTGAGAACAGCAGCTCATAGAACGAGCGCAGTTCACCGCTCGCGCCCTGGACGTAGGTGGCACCCGCCGCCTCGCGGGCGTAGCCATCCGGTTCGAATGCCGCGAGCACCGCCTCGACGTCGCCCGCCGCCAGAGCACGCTGATAATCGCCCACGACGTCCAGCTCGGGCATGTCCGGATCGAGCTGCAGCAGAGGTGGACGGTCGGCATGGCGGCCGCGCAGTGCCCTGTTGCTGAAGTACATCCGCAGCTCCTCGATCCGCCCGTCGGGGCGTCGGTCGGCCACGATCGCGAGCGGGAGATCGACTCGTCCGGTCTCGCCGTCGAGGTGCAGAATCACCTCCTCGAAGCCGCGCCGCTCGGTGATCACGTGCTCGACGTCCTCGACGGAGACGTCGTGTCGCTTCAGCCAGGCGCGTGTCTCGGACGCGAACGCGGTGAATGCCCGTGTCCCCTTGACGCGCCCGCGTACGGGGACGTGCACCTCGGGCTCCCCGCTGAAGGACTCGATCAACGCCTCGGGCTCGCCTGTCATCAACCCGTCGAAGTAGGGGATCGCGACGAGCTGGCGCCCGCGCTTCTCCAGCACGCTCTCGAGCGCGGGCGCGGAGAACAGCTCAGGCACCCACGGCATCCGAGAAGGGTCTCACATCGTCGCGAGGTGAATCACGATCGCCTGCGCCATAGTGGGCCTCATCATTGAGCCGCGGCTCCAGCCGAGCAGCTGGGCCGCCGACTGCGAGCAACGAACAGAGGAGCTCTCATGGCAGCGAACACCCTTCCCGGCGGAGCCTTCACGATGGCCGAGGATCTGACCGTCACTCGCATGGGCTACGGCGCGATGCAGTTGGCCGGCCCCGGTGTATTCGGGCCGCCGAAGGACCGCGATGGCGCCATCGCCGTGCTGCGCGAGGTCGTCGAGCTCGGCATCACCCACATCGACACGAGCGACTTCTACGGCCCGCACGTCACCAACGAGATCATCAAGGAGGCCTTGCACCCCTACGCCGATGGGCTGCGCATCGTGACCAAGGTCGGAGCCCGGCGAGACGCCGAGGGCGGCTGGCCGCACGCGCGATCACCGCAGGAGCTGCGCGATGCGGTCCACGACAACCTGCGCAACCTCGGCCTCGACGTGCTCGACGCCGTCAACCTCCGTCTTGGCGCCTTCGACGGCCCCGAGCCGGGTTCCGTCGAGGAGCAGTTCACGGCGCTCGCGCAGATGCAGCAGGAGGGGCTGATCAGGCACCTCGGCCTCAGCACCGTCTCTGCCGAGCAGATCGCCGAGGCGCAGACGATCGCGCCGGTCGTGTGCGTGCAGAACTTCTACAACGTCGCGCAGCGTCTCGACGATGCGCTGATCGACGCGCTCGCCGCGCAGGGGGTCGCCTACGTGCCCTACTTCCCGCTCGGCGGCTTCACCCCGCTGCAGTCGAGCACGCTGGAGTCCGTCGCTGCGCGTTTACAGGCAACACCGATGTCCGTCGCGCTCGCGTGGCTGCTGCAGCGCTCGCCCAACATCTTGCTGATCCCCGGCACCTCGTCGCTCGCGCACCTGCGCGAGAACGTCGCCGGCGCCGGGCTCGTCCTCTCCGAGCAGGATCTCGTCGAGCTCGACGGGATCGCGTGAGCCGCCGGCCCGAGAGCTCACGCGGCGACCGTCACGGGCTCGCCTGCGCGCGCAGCCGCCGCCTGCTCGCGGCTGTCACGCGAGGAGATCAGGACCGTCGCGAGAATCGCGCCGACGATCGCAAAGCCCGCCCCCACGAGGAACGCTCGGTCATAGCCTTTCGTCAGGGCCACTGACGAGTTGTGCACACCGGAGCCCAGCAGGCTTTGTGTGCGGCTGTTGGCGACGGTCGCGAGGATCGCAAGGCCAAGCGCTCCGCCCACTTGTTGGGCGGTATTGATCAAGCCCGACGCCAGGCCCGCCTCGTGCGGCTTCGTTCCCGTCACCGCGCCGATCGTGACCGAGACGAACGAGAAGCCTAGGCCGAAGGCGGCGAGCAGTGACGGTCCAAGCACGTCGGCGCCGAAGGAGCCGCCGGGAGCCGGTACGCGCGAGAACCACAACAGCCCGCTCGCGATCAGCAACAGACCGGTGATCAGCACCGGCTTGAAGCCGATGCGTGTCACCAACTGCGAGCCGATGCCGGCGGAGACGATGATGCCGACGGCCAGCGGCAGGTAGGAGAGGCCGGCTTTGATCGGCGAGAAGTGCAGGACGTCCTGTAGGTACAGCGAGATGAAGAAGAACATCGAGAACAGCGACATCCCGACCAGCAGCCCAACGATGTCCGATCCCCGCAGCGTCCGCAGCCTGAAGATCGAGAATGGCAACAGCGGGTGGCGCTGGCGACGCTCGATCACGACGAACGCCCCGAGCAGGATCGCCGACCCGGCGAATCTGAGCAGCGTGCCCGTCGAGCCCCAGCCGACGTTGACGGCGTCGACCACCGTGTACACCAAGAGCGCCAGACCCGCCGTCACCGTCACCGCGCCGGGGATGTCAAAGCCTTCCGTCCCATCTTCCGCGTGGCTCTCGAGCAGGAGCCTCGGGGCCATCGTTGCCGCGGCGATCCCGATCGGGACGTTCACGAACAGCACCCAGCGCCAGCTCAGGCCGCTCGTGAGGATGCCGCCCAAGAGCACTCCCGCTGCACCGCCCGCCCCCGCGACGGCGCCCCAGATGCCCAGCGCGCGGTTGCGCTCGGAGCCTTCCGCGAACGTCGTCGTGATGATCGAGAGCGCAGCCGGCGAGACGATCGCTGCCCCGAGACCCTGAGTCGCGCGAGCGGCGATCAGCCAGGCCTCCGATTGCGCGAGGCCGCCGGCGAGCGAGGCCAGCGAGAACACCACCAGGCCGATCATGAACATGCGCCTGCGCCCGAGCAGGTCGGCCAGACGCCCGCCCAGCAGCAGGAAGCCGCCGAACGTGAGCGTGTAAGCGTTCACCACCCACGAGAGGTCGTCGCGGGAGAAGTGCAGGTGCGCGCCGATCGAAGGGAGCGCGACGTTGACGATCGACGCGTCGATCACGATCACGAACTGCGTCATCGCCAGCAGCATCAGCGCGAGGTCCTTGCCGCGTTTGGAGCTGAGATCAGCTGCTTTCCTGGGTGTGCGCCGCGCGCTCGATCGTTGCACTGCGCCTTCGCTCTTGGCTGTCGTCGTCGTCATGCTGGTCCTCTCAGGAGTCGAGCGGCCGGGGTGATCCGGAAGCGGAAGTACGGTTCCACTTGTTTATAGCACGATACGGAGCTAAGATTCCGTTTGTAGATCTCATGGCCACAGATCAGAGGACATTGCGGGCGGATGCCCGGCGCAATCGCGAGCGGATCATGTCCGCTGGGCGCGAGCTGTTCGCCCGCGAGGGTCCGCACGCGCAGATGGACGATATCGCCGCCCACGCCGGTGTCGGCATCGGCACCGTCTACCGCCACTTTCCCACCAAGGAGGCGCTGCTGACCGCGATGGTCCGCGAACGCTTCCAGGAGTTCGCCGAGGTCGCGAAGGTCGCGGAGGAGATACCGGACCCGCGCGAGGCGCTCGAGAGCGTCATCTTCACCTCGGCTGAGGCGGTCGAGGGCGACTCTGGATTCCAGCTCGCGATGATGGGCTCAAACGAGCTGGAGTGGGAGGGGATCGAGCAGGACAAGGCCGCCCTCGCTGAGGTTCTCTCGAGGATCATCTCCCGCGCGGCCGCGGCTGGTGTCGTCCGCGCGGACTTCACCTTCGAGGACTTCGGGATGATGATGTGCGGGATCACCGCCACGATGTACTACCAGCCCGGCGCGGCCAACTGGCGTCGTCACGTCCAGCTGATCCTCCACGGCGTGTGCGCTCCCGCGCGCGAGCTCGACGCGCAGGTCCTCTAGCCCGCTCGCGGCGAGGGCTCTCGCGGCGCCGCCGTCAGCGGACCTCGGCTGCCGCGGCTCTGCCGGCGACGCGCCCGGAGAAGATGCAGCCGCCGAGGAAGGTTCCCTCGAGCGAGCGGTAACCGTGCACGCCGCCGCCGCCGAAGCCGGCCACCTCACCGGCGGCGTACAGCCCGGGCAGACGCTCTCCGGAGCTCTGCAGCACGCGGCTCGAGAGGTCGGTCTGCAGTCCGCCGAGCGTCTTGCGCGTGAGGATGTTCAGCCGAACGGCAATCAGCGGGCCGGCTGCAGGATCGAGGATCCGATGGGGCGCGGCCACGCGCGTGATCCGGTCTGCCAGGTAGCGGCGGGAGCCGCGGATCGCCGTCACCTGTAATCCTTGGTGTAGGGGTTGGCTATCTCGCGGTCGCGCGCGACGATCTCTCTCTCGACGTCGGCCAGCTCCAGCAGCGGCTGATCGGTGATCGCGTTCATCCCGCCGACGAGGGCCGCAAGGTCGCGCTCGACGACGAAGTCCGCACCGTGGCGCATGAAAGCCTCGACCGGCGCGGGCGCGCCCTTGCTCACGCGCGCCTTCAGGACCTCGCGGATGCTCTTGCTCGTGAGGTCGGGGTTCTGCTCGGACCCCGACAGCGCGAACTCTTTTTCGATGATCTTCTGCGTGAGCACGAACCACGTGTGCTCGTGGCCCGTTTGCATGATGTGCTCGAGCGTGCCGAGCGTGTCGAAGCCGGGGAACAGCGGCACCGGCAGGCGCTTGCCGGTGGCATCCAGCCACACCGAGGAGGGCCCGGGGAGGATACGAATCCCGTGCAGCGTCCAGATCGGATCCCAGTTGCGGATCCCCTCGGTGTAGTGCCACATGCGATCCGGGTTGATGATGTTCGCGCCCGCCGCCTGGCTGATCGCGAGCATGCGCCCGTCGACGTGGTCGGGGACGCCGCTGATCATCTGCTTGGGAGCCTCACCGAGACGTTTCGGCCAGTTCGCACGAACGAGCTCGTGGTTGGCGCCGATCCCGCCGGAGGTCACGATCACCGCCTGTGCGCGCAGCTCGAAGTCATCGACCTCGACGCGAGAGCTCTTCTGGCCCCGCTTGATCGCGCTCGGCTCGAGCACGTGGCCGCTGACACCCGTCACCGTCGCACCGTCTGTGACGAGACGGTCGACGCGATGGCGAAAGCGAAGATCGACCAGGCCTCGGCGCTGGGCTGCGCGCACGCGGCGCACGAACGGCTCGAGCACGCCCGGGCCGGTCCCCCAGGTGACGTGGAAGCGCGGAACGGAGTTGCCGTGGCCGGTGGCGAGGTAGCCGCCGCGCTCGGCCCAACCGACGTTCGGCACGAAGCGCATGCCCTGCGCGTGCAGCCACGCGCGCTTCTCCCCGGCTGCGAAGTCGACGTATGCCTCAGCCCAGCGGCGCGGCCACTCATCCTCGGCACGGTCGAAGCCGGCGGTGCCAAGCCAGTCCTGCCAGGCCAGCTCGCGCGAGTCGCGGATGCCCATTCTTCGCTGCTCGGGGCTATCGATGAGGAACAGTCCGCCGAAGGACCAGAATGCCTGACCCCCGAGCGAGGCCTCCGGCTCCTGATCGACGAGCAGCACCTTCTGTCCCGCGTCGGTCAGCTCCGCGGTCGCCACTAGTCCGGCCAATCCGCCGCCGATGACAATCACGTCAGCGGCACTGTTGGGGCTGCGATACGGCATTGCGCTCCTCCTCGAGATCGTGCGTGCGGCCCGCCGCGGGGCGGTGGCCTTCAGTCGAGCTGGAACTCGCCGTCGCGGTAGATCACACGTTCGCCGCCACCGCGCAGCGAGGCGGTCACGACGCGGTCGCTGGTGGAGACGATGTCGGTGTGAACGCTCGAGTTGTTGAAGCCGAGGCGTTGCCACTCCTCGTCGCCCACGGGCGCGGGATCACCGTCATAGGCGTCCTGGTAGGAGCGCCCGAGCGCGATGTGGGTGTTGCCGAAGCTCCCGCCCACGTTCTCATCGTAGAGCGTCTGGGCCATGAAGCGCGTGATCCGCGAGAAGCGACGGTCGGTGAGGGAGAACTCGCCCACGCGATCGGCCCCCTCGGTCGCGATCATCTCCGTGAGCACGCGCTCGTTCTCCTCGGCGCTCGCTGCGCTCACACGCCCGTCGGCGAACTCGAGGCGGATGCCCTTGACGAGGCTGCCGTATCGGTACAAGGGCTGGTTGCAGTAGATCCAGCCGCTCGTGCCGCGCCAGTCCGGGCTCGTGAACAACTCGAAGCTGGGGATGTTGCGCCCCCGGCCTCCGAGCCAGCGGCGTTGCTCGCCGATGCTCACCCACAGGTCGGCGTCCTCGCCCTCGACGTGCACGCGCTCGATCTCGAGCGAGTCGAGCCAGCTGCGCGTGTCCTCGATGCGCTTGCCGACCTCGCGCCAGCGCGCGAGCGGCTCGTCGCTGTCCAAGAAGCACGCGTGCACGATCTGCTCCCAGTACTCCTCTACGTCCATGCCCGCCTCTGCGGCCATGCCGGGTGTGCCGTACAGCCCGAGCGTCCAGCTGAAACGTCCCGCGTTCTCCTTCTCGTTGCGCCAGTCGAGCAGCGTCCGCAACGACTCGCCCCGGCGCATGATCAACGCCGGATCGACGGTGTCGAGCGAGCGCGGTTCGCTCGGGGCGATCACCGTCACCTGGTGATCGATCTGGTCGACCAGGCCACGCATGTATGAGCTGGGGAAGTAATCGAGCTGCTGCGGGCTCGCGGCCTCGTAGAAGTCACGTGCGAGATTGATCTCGTGATCGTCGTCAGGTTGGTAGCCACCGATCACGTGACCACCCGCGCGCCATACGGCCCTGTTGAGCGCCGCATAGAGCGGCTTCGCGCTCTCCGTCGCCACCACGCGGACGACCTCGCCGGGCTGCACGCCGCTTCCGCCGCCGAGCGCGAAGTCGACGAGCACTGACGCATACCGGTCGAGGATCTCTTGTCGAGGCGCGTAGGCGATGCGCACAGCCTATTGCTATCGGGTGCTCCGCTTGCGCTTCCCGACTCCGGCACAGACGGCTTGGCGTTTACCGCCAAGCCGTCTCAGCTGGGCGAGCGTCGCAGGCCGTCGAGCATGGCGTTGATGGCGAGCGACCAGCGGCGCTCGATCGATGCCTGCGTGCTGCCAAGTCGCTCGCTGTTCTCGGCCGCGACGAGCCCTTGCACGAGCGCGACGAGCACATGTGCGACGTCGGTCTCATCGCCCTCGAGGAGCCCAGCGTCGATTGCGCCGCGAACGCGCTCGAGGATGAAGGTCCTCACCGACGCCCCCGCCTCGAGCTCTGATCGGCTCGGATCGAAATCGGAGAAAGGGCGCGAGAACATCAGCTGCGCGAGCACCGGCTGCCGGCGCAGGAAACCGCGGTATGCGTCGGCGAGCGCGATCAGTCCGGCGCGGGGATCCTCGGCCGGGGGGAGCTCGTCCAGCTCGCGTCGCAGGAGGCCAAACCCCTGGAAGAAAACCTCCCGCAGCAGGCCTGCGCGGTCGCCGAAGAGCTCATAGAGCGCGGGCGTCGAAGTGTCGGCGTCGCGCGCGACGCTCCTGGTCGTGAACCCGGAGACGCCTTCGCGTCCCAGGAGCTCAACCGCCGCTGAGAGGACCTGGTCGCGCAGCTCCGGTGTTCGCTGCTTTTGCCTCGGCATGCTCGCCTCTCACGCCGCGATCGACGTGCAGGCAGCGCCGCTCGTCGGCCGCGACGCGATCGCACAAAGTGGTTTCGGAACGTTGTTTCGGAACATCGTTACAATATAGCCGAGATCAACCACGAACAGGAGATGACCATGAGCGAGCTAGCGAGATACGAGCTGGAGAAACGCGTCGCCACGATCACGATGGATGACGGCAAGGTCAACGCGTTGTCGGTCGCGATGCTGCAAGCGCTCCACACAGCCTTCGATCGCGCCGAGCGCGACGGCGCGGTGGTCGTGCTCGGCGGGCGCGAGAGCTACTTCTCGGTGGGTTTCGACCTCAAGGTCTTCGCCGCCGGCGAGCCCGACCCGTTGTTCGAGATGCTCACGCTAGGGGCGACGCTTGCAGAGCGAATCCTGGCATTTCCGACACCGGTGCTCGCCGCGTGCAGCGGTCACGCGGTCGGCGCTGGTTCGTTTCTGCTGCTGGCAGCCGATCTGCGCATCGGAGCTGAAGGGCCGTTTCAGATCGCTCTCAACGAGGTAAAGATCGGCCTCACGATGCCGTGGTTCGCGATTGAGCTTGCTCGCCAGCGCCTGCAGCCGGCGGCCTTTTCGCGCGCGGTCATCAACGCCGCGATATATCGCCCCGACGAAGCCGCCGCGGCGGGCTTCCTGGACCACGTCGTCGCCGCCGGCGAGCTGCGCGCAGCGAGTCTCGAAGGCGCCGCGCAGCTCGCTGCGCTGGACCCGGCGGCGCACAAGGCGACCAAGCTGCGCGCACGTGGCAGCTCCCTGGTCGCCGTGCGCACGGCCATCGACACAGAGTTCAATCAGGCCGTTCGTCCGATTTCCGCCGCCGCGTAGGCGGTAGCGAACGGCTTCCGCGACGGCGTAGCGCCCCGGTCGCGTATTCCGCTACGCGACGCGGTGCCCGCGCACCGTGATCCACGACTGCCACGTGATGCGCAGGATCACGAACGTGATCCCAAGGCCGATCAGCGGATCGGCGATCGGCGCTCCGAGTGCCACTACGATCGCGGACGCGATCA
This sequence comes from uncultured Solirubrobacteraceae bacterium, assembly GCA_963759265.1. Classification (GTDB taxonomy): domain Bacteria; phylum Actinomycetota; class Thermoleophilia; order Solirubrobacterales; family Solirubrobacteraceae; genus Palsa-744. The sequence continues at coordinate 410,259 of CAVWYR010000002.1, read as the reverse complement.
CCGCGAGGCTCACGTAGGCGTCGGCGCGGGCGTGGTTGCCGTCGGCGATCAGCGCGGGGCTGGCGAGCCTTCGCCCGGCGTTCAGACGGATGCGAGCCGCGATCAGGTTGCCTGCGTACCCGATCGCTCCAGCGAGCGCGAGCGCCGCCAGGTGGGTCGGTGTCGAGGGGTGAACCAGGCGCACGATCGCCTCTGCGCCGACCACGCAGGCGCTGATGAAGATGACCGCCACCACCGCGAGACCGGCGTGGCGCTCGGCGCTCGGCGATCGCAGCGCGAAGGCGATGCCCAAGGGCACGGCCGTCAGCGCATCGCCGAAGTTGTGAATCAGGTCCGCCAAAAGCGCGATGCTGCCGCTCGCGATGAACACGAACGTCTGGGCGATTGCAGCGAGCGCGAGGACCGCGAGCGACAGCGAGACGGCGCGAATCCCCTCGCGAGAGCGCTTGATGCTTTCGTCGATCAGCCCATGGGAATGCCCACCGGCGCCCTCACTGGAGCCGTGATGGTGAGAGTGCTCGTGTGCGCGCCTGGGCGCGGCTGGCGCCGATCGCTGCGGCAGCGTCAGATGGCGATGGGCGCCGGCGTGGGCGTGGCTGTGCAAGCGAGCGCCGTGGCGGTGGGCATCTGGATCGAGCGCGAGCATCGGCCCAAGCTAGCGCAGGCTCCGGGCGCCTCAGCCGCCGCATGCGACCTTGGTAGCAGTCCGATCCGACCTGAGTCGTATGCGCCCGTGGGGCAAGATGAGCCTGCCGGGTGTTGTCGGCGCGCACCTTGGCCCCTACCGTTTTCGTGTGAGCGACGTTCCCTCCCTGCACCGGCTACCGGTGGCGAGCGATGTCTGAGCGCGCCTACCCGTCCGCGAAGGTGGCGCTCACGAAGGTCCCGGAGATCGCGGGGATCTTCTGGGCCCTGAAGCTCCTGACCACGGGAATGGGCGAGGCGATGTCGGACTTCCTCGGCAGCAAAAGCGTTCCGATCGCCGGGGCGATCGGCTTCTTCGGGCTCTGGTTCGCGATCTGGCTGCAGATGCGCCAGCGCGAGTACAGGGCACCCGTGTATTGGTTCGCCGTGATGATGGTGGCCATCTTCGGCACGATGGCGGCCGATGCCATCCACGATGGCGCGAGCATCCCCTACTCGGTCACCACGCCACTGTTCGCGCTGATCATGTCGGTGATCTTCTTGCTGTGGTACCGCAGCGAGGGAACGCTCTCGATCCACAGCATCACGACCCGCAGGCGCGAGGGCTATTACTGGGCGGCGGTGCTCGCGACGTTCGCGCTCGGCACCGCCGCGGGTGACCTCACGGCGACTCAGCTGGGCCTCGGCTTCTTCGCCTCGGCAATGCTCTTCATCGGGATCATCGCGATCCCGGCGATCGGGTGGTGGCGCTTCAACATGAACCCGATCGTCGCCTTCTGGTTCGCCTACATCGTGACGCGCCCGATCGGCGCGTCGTTTGCCGACTGGCTCAGCAAGCCGCCTTCGATCAGCGGCCTCGGACTGGGCGACGGGACCGTCAGCGCGCTCGCGCTGGTCGTTTTCATCGCGCTCGTCAGCTACGTCACGATCACCAGGTGCGACGTCCAGGGTGAACGCGCTCGCGCTCAGCATCCCGACCCGCGGTTGCTGCTGGACGCCGAGCTCGAGTAGGCGGCCTCCGGGACGCCGGCCGATGAGCAGGCGCGCTCGTGTCCGCTCGGCGCGAAGCGGCAAACTAGAGCTGATGAAGGCCTCTGCAGACGATCCCACCCAGGCGTGGCTGACCGAGCGCGCGCGGCGCTTGGCTCGAGTGAGCGCCGATCATCCATTGCTCGTCGACGTGGCGATCTGCGCGGCGCTCGCGGCGTTGAGCGTCGCGACCTTGATCAGGCAGCAGCGCCTCGACGCGCTCACCGTCGTCTTCTGCGCGGCGCTGTGCGCGCCGCTGCTCCTGCGCCGCGCGAGGCCGGTGCTGTGCTTTGCGTTGATCGCGACGATCGCCTTCGCACAATGGCTGCTCGCCCCGCCGCAGCTGGCCGACGCAGCCGTCCTCATCGCCCTCTACGGGGTGACCTTGGATGGGAGTCCGATCGCGGCCGCGCTCGCCGCCGGCACGGCCGAGCTTGGCGCGATCATGGCGGCGGTACGGTGGTCGCCGTCTGAGCCGCTGAAGGTTTGGGTCGGGCTCAGCGGCCTGACGGCAGCCGCCGGCGTGCTCGGCGTCTCGATCCGCCAGCGCAGGGCGCTGTTGGTCTCTCTCCAGGAGAAGGCGGCGCGCCTGGAAATCGAGCGCGATCAGGAGGGGCGCCTTGGTGCCGCCGCCGAGAGGGCGCGCATCGCGCGCGAGATGCACGACATCGTCGCGCACAACCTCAGCGTGATGATCGCCTTGGCCGACGGCGCGACCTACGCGATGCAGGCATCGCCGGAGCGTGCGAGGCAAGCGACGCAGCGGGTATCGGCCACCGGCCGTCAGGCGCTCGTCGAGATGCGCAGGCTGCTCGGTGTGCTCGGCGAGGAGTCCTCCGCGCATCCGCTCGAACCGCAACCGAGCCTCGGTCGCCTCGACGAGCTCCTCGCACAGGTTCACGCTGCGGGGATCCCGGTGACGATGGATTTGGAGGGCGACCCGAGCGAGCTGCCCGACGGTGTCCAGCTGACGGTCTTCCGCGTAGCTCAGGAGGCACTGACGAACACGCTCAAGCACGCCGAGCGTCCGACGCATGCACATCTCTCGCTCAGCTGCGATCCACAGCAGGTCGAGCTCGAGGTGACCGACACCGGAAACGGCCTCATCGACAAGGCGTCGGTGGGCGCCACCACGGCGGCGCCCGGCGGTCGCGGCCTGCGCGGGATGCGCGAGCGCGCGGCCGCTTACGGCGGCAGGCTCGAAGCTGGCCCGAGCCGCGATGGCGGCTGGCGGGTGCACCTTCATCTCCGGCCCGATGCCGAGGCTGTGCCGCGATGACGACCGGCGTGCTGCTTGCCGATGACCAGGAGCTGATGCGGATGGCGTTTCGCATGGTGATGGACACCCAGCCCGACATCGAGATCGTCGGCGAGGCGTCAAACGGCCGGGAGGCCGTCGACGCCACCAAGCGGCTGGCGCCCGATGTCGTGTTGATGGATGTGCGGATGCCGGAGATGGACGGTGTCGAGGCCACGCGCATGATCATCGAGTCCGAAAGCAGCGCACGCGTGATCATCCTCACGACGTTCGACCTCGACGAGTACGTCTACGCCGCCTTGCGGGCTGGGGCTAGCGGCTTCCTGCTCAAGGACACGCCCCCCGCTGACCTCCTGTCGGGTATCCGTGCCGTCGCCAGCGGCGACGCTGTGGTGGCGCCGCGGGTCACACGCCGGCTGCTTTCCGCCTATGCCCACCGCCTGCCAGTCCCCGGGCGGCCCGATCACGACCAGCATGATCGCCTTGCGCAGCTGACAGCACGCGAGCACGAAGTCCTGATCCAGGTCGCCGGCAGCCTCTCGAACGCCGAGATCGCCGAGCGCCTCGTGCTCTCGGAGGCGACCGTGAAGTCCCACGTCGGGAGGATCCTTTCCAAGCTCGGGCTGCGCGACCGCGTGCAGATCGTCGTCTTCGCCTACGAGACCGGCCTGATCACGCCATCACAGAGCTGACGCTGTGGCGGCCGTCGCAGGCACTCGCGAGCGGCCTGCTGCGCTCGGCACGCTGGTCATTCAGCCGCCGCTCGCTGGATCGAGCGGGTCAGGAGGCCGAGCACCGCGAGCGCCATGACCCACCAGGAGGAGCTGGTCGTTTGCGCGAGCACCGCCGTCAGCGCGAGCGCGAGCGCGACCCCGACTGCGGTGCGCCAGTCATCGCCGACGACAAAGTCCCACACGCCGAGGAGCAGACGGCGCCAGCGCGCCTCGTGCCCGGTAGGGGCGCTTGCCGCAGTGCTCGCGCGAGCGCCGTCGGGCGCTGTCTGCCGCTGCAAGGAGGCGCTCACACGCGCGCTCATCACGACCGCGACCAGCAGCACGGCCGCGATGATCACGAGCAACGCCGCCTCACCACCCGGCCAGCTCGCGCCGGCGCCCTCCGCTCCCCAGAACATCCCGAACGAGGTGAGCATCACGCCGACCGCGAACTTCATCGTGTTCTCCGGCACTCGCGCCAACGGAGCCCGCGCCGCGGCGCCCGCAGCGACGACCACGACGATCGCGAGCCCCGCGGACGCGGCGGCCAAGCCGACGCGGTGTTGGTTTGCTCCGAACGTGATCACGATGAACGCGACCTCGAGGCCCTCCAGCAGCACCCCCTTGAACGACACGGCGAACGCGTAGCCGTCGAAGTCAGAGGTGCGAGCGCCCGCCTCGCGTGCCGCATCGAGCTCGTGCAGAAAGATCTGACGCTCGTCGTGCTTTGGCTTCAGTCGGGCCGAGCGCAGGACCGCCTTGCGCAGCCACTGCAGACCGAACACCAGCAGCAGTCCGCCGACGAGCACCCTCAGTAGGTCGATCGGCAGGTGTGTGAGCGCCGGGCCAAGCGCTGCGACGACCACGCCCAGGAGCACGAGCGCGACGCCGACCCCGCTCATCGCCGACGGCCAGCTGCGCGTCGTCCCGACCGCGAGCACGATCGTCAACGCCTCGACCGCCTCAACCGTGCAGGCGAGGAACACCGACAGCGCCAGCCCGATCTCCGTTGCGCTCATTGCCGCCATTGTCCTCCAGCGCGGAAGTAGCTCTGAGCGTGTGCGGGTCGGACCCCCTACAGCTCGCGATCGGGCGCCGCTGCCTGCGACTTTGGTGGAGGCCCCGTGCTACCTGAGTCGAACACACGTGAGGCGCAAGATCGTCCTGATGGGCGTTGCGCAAGATGGTCGCACGTCTTACCGTGGCGAGATGATCGATGTCCCGGTCCTCAGCGCGCGGCATCGAGCACAGCCGCTGTGAGCAGTGAGCGCCTTGCGGCAGCAGGCCGCGGTGGGGTGGACTGGCGACGCGCCGAGTTCGTTCTGACGGCACTCGCGTTCCTCGGCTTCATCACGCTGCCGATCCGGATCACGACGATCTACAGCGGGCTGCCGGCGCATCCGCTGTTCGTGCACGTGCCGGTGATCCTGATTCCCTCGACCATCATCGCCGCGCTCGTGTTCATGCTCAAGCGAGCTTGGCTCGCTCGCTACGGGATCGCGCTCGCGCTCGTGTCGATCGTCGCGATGAGCTCGATCTTCCTGGCGATGCAGGCCGGCGCCGCGCTGCGGGGCGCCCTGCACCTGCAGGGCCAGGCCGCAAAGCTGATATCCGAACACTCCCAGGCGGCGCACTACCTCGCGATCGTCTACGTGCTCTTTACGGCGGTGCTGATCGTGACCTTCGCCGCGCAGCGCATCTCCACCGGCATGCCGACCGGCCTCGGCGTCCTCGACGATCTGCTGTCCTCGAAGGCTGTCTTCGCGACGCTGCGGATGATGCTCGTGCTGCTCTCGATCGGAGCCGGCTACCTCGTCTTCAGGACCGGCGACCTCGGTGCGAAAGCGGTGTGGCAGGGGCGGATCGAGGCCGCCGGCGGGGGCTTGCCGGCAGGTCCCAGGCCACCGGGAGGCTACCCGCCCTCTCAGCCGGCGGCGCCATAGCCCCGGGCCCAGTGCGCCGTGAACGTCACCGCGCAGAGCCCACCTGGCTGGAGCAGGCTCGGCGATATATTTAGCCACAGCTGAATCTCTCGACCCTTGGCCCAGCGTCGACGAGGCTTGGAGCATGATCGAGATCGTCTTTGACACCGAGGCTCTCACGCGCGTTCGCTTCGCGATCTCGCCGACGATCGAGCTGGTGGCGAGCGTGGCCGTATTGAAGGACCCAAGCCGCGGCGCGCTCCATCTCCCGTGGGTCGAGCGCGCGCGAGCCAAAGCCGCAGAGCTCGACCTCGCACCGATACGTGCCCTGCAGACCTCGGGTACCTACAGCCCGGACTTCATCCATCCGCTGCCGACGAGCCCGCTCACGCGTTTCGAGGAGCAGCTGGCGACGATGGTCGCAACGCCGCCCGAGCAGATCCTGGCGGAGATTCGCGTCGCCTACGAGGGGCAGCCGATCCCTGCGGTGCTGCGCCCGTTCCTGACCGAGCCGCGAGCCGCGGTCCGCGAGCTGGCCGAGCTGATGCGCCGTTACTGGGAGAGTGCGATCGCCGATGATTGGGAGCGGATTCGCGCCCTCCTGGAGCACGACGTCCTCTACCGTGCCCGCCAGATCGCCGACGGCGGCACGCGGGCGCTGTTCGGCGATCTCGACGAGTCCGTTCGCTGGGACGACGGGGTTCTGCGCATCGACAAGGACTGCGACAGCGGCAGTCTCGAGCTCGATGACCGCGGCCTGTTGCTGATCCCGAGCGCCTTCGCCTGGCCGCACGTCCGCCTCGTGACCGCGCCGCCATGGCAGCCGACCCTGATCTATCCGGTGCGCGGGATCGGGATGCTGTGGGAGTCCCAGCGAGACCATGCGCCCGACGCACTCTCGCGGCTGCTGGGTCGAAACCGCGCCGCTGTGTTGATGGCGCTCGACTGCCCGCGCTCCACGACCGAGCTCGCCGGCCTGCTCGGTGTCACGAGCGGCGGCGTCTCCCAACAGCTCGCGGTGCTCGCCGAGGCGGGTCTCGTCAACCGCAGGCGAGTCAGCCGCCACGTGCTCTATCTACGCACGATCGACGGGACCTCTCTCGTCGAAGCGGCCGCAGCGCCCGCCTGAGATCCACGCCGCGCGCCACCTCCCCGCGAGCGCCGCTCTCGACGCTCGCCACCGACGCAAAACCGCCTCTTAGGTCGAGCTAAATGTGTTGGGCGAGCGCCATCGCCGCCCGAAACTGATCACATGCTCAGTCACCACATCTCGCTTGCGCTCGCTGAGGAGAACCAGCGAGACCTGACCCCCGACTTGCGCAAGCGGACGATCGCGCGTCCGCTCGACCGGGAAGCGCAGGCCATCGCCGGCGACGCGTCCATGCGGGCAAGTGATCTGCGTCCACCCGCGATTGCCTCGGGGCGGCGCCGCTCTCAGGGACGGCTGCGGCGCCTCGTCGGGCGCTCGCAGTCGAGCTTCGGTGGCTGAGCGCAGATCTGCTTGGATGGCGGCGTATGCCTACACCACCCCGCGATCCCGCAGCCCTCGAGGCGCTGCGCGCCAAGCCCGTCGGTATCTGGACCGTCAGCCTGGAAGCGGTGTCCGCGAGCGAGGCCGGCGAGTACGCGGCTGAGATCGAGGCGCTCGGCTATGGGTCGCTGTGGTTCGGTGAGGCCTACGGGCGCGAGGCGTTCACCAACGCCGCGCTGCTGCTCGCTGCGACCGAGAAGCTCGTCGTCGCGACCGGGATAGCGAACATCTACGGACGCGACGCAGTCACCGGCAACGCGGCAGGACGCACGCTGCACGACGCATATCCAGGACGGCTGGTCGTCGGCTGGGGCGTCTCGCACGTGCCGATCGTCGAGCGCATGCGCGGTCACGACTACGCCAAGCCGCTCAGCACGATGCGCGAGTATCTGCAGGCGCTCGATGAGGCGCCGTACTTCGCCGCCGGTGCCGACAGCGCTCCGCCGCGGGTGCTGGCGGCGCTTCGCCCAAAGATGATCGAGCTGTCGGGAGCGCTCGCCGACGGCGCGCACCCTTACCTCGTGACTCCCGAACACACGCGTCGGACACGCGAGATCCTCGGCCCCGCGCCGATTCTGTGCGTCGAGCAAGCCGTGGCTTTGACGAGCGACCGCGACGAGTTCATGAAACGCGCCCACTGGCATCTGGAGATCTACACCGGGCTGCCCAACTATCGCGGCTCCTGGGAAACCCAGGGTTTCAGCGAGGAGGACTTCGTTCGCGGCGGCTCGCAGCGCTTGAAGGAGGCGATGGTCGCGTGGGGCGACGCGGAGCAGATCGCCGCGCGCGTGCACGAGCACATCGCCGCCGGCGCCGATCACGTCATGATCCAGGCGCTCGGCGCAAACGGGTTTGAGCTGCCGGTCGAGCAATGGCGCGCGCTCGCGCCGACGCTAACCCGTTCCTAGCTCGGGCTCCGCGGCGAGGGGAAGCGGGCTGGGCGCCTTCAGCTGCTCGAGGTGCAGGAGCGTCACCACGCGCTGTGCTCCGCCTTTGAGCGAGAGCGCGAGGATCACCGACTGAAGCTCGCGGATGTCGTGCGCGACGACGTGCAGGATCGCGTCGGTCTCACCGGCGACGAGATCGCCGGCGATGATCTGCGGCGTCTCGTTGACGACCTGACGAAAACGCCTGTCCGCCGCCGCGTTGTGGGCGCCGAGCGTGACCTCGACGTGGACCTGGAGCGGGAGACCAGCGGCGGCGGGGTCGACGCGAGCATGGATGCCGAGGATCACGCCGCTGTCCTTCAGGCGACGGATGCGATGGAGCGTCGCCGCGGGGGAGAGCCCCACGACGCGCGCCAGCTCGACGTTGGTTCTGTCGGCGTTCTGCTGCAGCTCACGGATGAGGGCCCGATCAATATCATCCACAGAAAGCGCCACAACGCGCAATTATATTGCGTCTCAAGCGGCAGATGAGCGATCACGGCGATCTTTTGACCGTCGCGGCGACACGATGTTTCCATGTCGCGAATCACCTCTCTCGCCGAGCGCCGCCGCGCGCTGATCGCCCTGACGCTCGCTGGGAGCACCTGGGGTCTGACGCTGCCCCTGTCGGCGATCGCGCTTCATTCTGTGCCACCAGCGTGGCTCGCGAGCATCCGCTTCGGTGTCGCCGCGCTGCTGCTCGCCTTGGTGGCCGGCCGCGAGAACCTGAGAGCAGCGCTCGACGCGAAGGTCCTCGGCTGGGGGGCGCTCGGCTACGCGGGCGTGATCGTCTTGCAGGGGGAGGCGATTGAGCGGACGAGCGTCAGTCACGCCGCGGTGCTCGGCGGCAGCGTGCCCGTGCTGGTCGTGGCGATGGCGATGGCCCGTGGCGGGCGGCGTCCCTCTCCTGCCGTGGTCCTCGGCCTGCTCGGAGCTCTCGCCGGTGCCACTCTCATCGCCGGTGCCGGCGGTGGTCATGCGAGCCTCGAGGGTGACGCGCTCGTGCTGCTCGCGAGCGTGCTCTCCGCTCTCTATATCGTCGCTCAGCCGCGGCTGCTCGGCGGGCGCACGCCGGTGGCGCTGACCGCGGTGCAGATGGGCGCCGCGTCGATCCTCACGCTGCCGCTCGCGCTCTTCGCCGAGCCTGCCCCACACGTCCACGGCTCCGCGTTGCTCGCGATCGTCGGCCTGGTGGTGATCGGCTCGCTGCTGCCCTTCACGCTCTATGCGTGGGGTCAGACGCGGGTTCACAGCGAGGTCGCCGGCGCATTCCTCAACCTCGAGGCGCTCGTCGGCGGAGTCCTCGGCATCCTCGCCTTCCACGATCCCTGCGGCGTTCAGCAGACGTTGGGCATGTCGCTGATGCTCGCCGGCATCATGCTCGTGGTGATCAAGGCACCCCCGCTGCCCGATCGCGATCTCGATCGCGCAGCGATCCCCGCCCGATATCCAGCGCGCCCCGGCTCATCAGAGCTCCGCTTGCGCGAGCTCGCTGAATGAGCGCATCGCGCCGCGCATGTAGCCACGCCACGCAAGCTTGACCACCGGCGTCAGGACCAGCTGAGCGGGGGCCGAGCGCGCAACGAACGAGTACTTCCACACGACGTCGGTGGCATCCTCGCCTGCCTCGGTGAACAACCACTCCCCGCGGGCTTCGCGCGCGAGGTGCCTGATCTGGTTCGAGAAATCAGCGACTCGGTAGGCGAAGTAGTGGCTTGGCTCGCAATCGGTCACCCGCTCTCGCGCGCTGCTGCCGTCGGCGAGGTGTACGGTCCTCGTCGAGCCTGGAACATCCCAGGGGCCGCTCTGCTCGGAAGTCGAGACGACTGCGGGGACCGGCCCGTAGCCGAGGAGTATTCGCGGGAGCTCGATCGGGATGAAGTACTCGAACAGCGCGGCTCGAGGCTTGTGAATGCGCGCCGCCGCAGTCGTGCTGACGAGGTGTGACGAGGGACTGGTCTGCGAGCTCATCGTGCCTCCGGTCTGGTTTGAAGCGATGCTCGGCGTCGCTGCGGGCGCGGCCCCGAGCACGGTAGTACACGCGTCTAGGACCCGGCGACGGCGGCTCGGATGCCTGCGTTTCCGCCGATACCCCGGGCATGAGAGACCTGCGCCGCGCCCTGAGAGAGAACCACGGTGTGCCGGTCGTGCTCGGCTTGCTCATTGCCCTCGTGCTGGGCGTCTCGGCGGGCGCTGCCGAGGCGAGCACCTACATCGGCTCGCAGTCAGCGCCTGCGCGCGGGGCTGTGATGCTGTCCGTGTCCGGCCATCGGGTGACGGCTCGCGAGATCGCCGTTGACTGCCCGAAGCCCGCTGGCGCCCTGCCGGCACACGGCTCCGGCGAGCTCGAGCGGGGGCGCTTCAAGCTCGAGATCAGCTACCAGTACTTCCCCCGCGACCGCTCGGGCAAGCCGGTCCGTCGGTGGGCGACGCTCACGGGGACGATTCACGGGGCGAGCATCCGCGGCGATCTGGCGACGGGCAGAAACGGAGCGTGCATCGGTGCTCACTACCGAGCCGCGGTGAGCTCGCACGGGACAACCAGCGCCGTTACCAACGGGGTTCTGACGAACACCGGTGAAAGCGGTGGCGCCTCTGAAACGAATGCTGGCGGCGAAGCGGAACCCACGGCCGGTGTCCCGCCTTTCCCCGAAGAAGGCGACTACGAAGCGGCGTTCAACGCCGCGTGGGAATCGGACATCGAAGGCCTCTGTCATCCGAGCAGCGCCTCTGCAGGGGGCGAGGCGCAGGCGGCGCCGGCCGGCTCGTGCCTGAGCATCGTCTCGCCGGAAAACCTCCAGCTGCCACAGGACTGAGAGCGCTGGATCGAGCGTCGCGGGACGTGCCGGGCCTTGACCGCGGGACGAGCCGCGCCTCGCGGACGCCGCGCGACAACGAGCGCGCGATGCCATATCGTTTCTGGCATGACTCCTGAAGCCGGCGTCCGGCCGTCACGGCGCGTGCGCCCGGTGCCGGCGGCGATACGTGCGCTCGTGCGCGCCGCCCCGCAGTTGCAGCCGTCGATCGAACGGCTGCTGTGGCGCGCCTTCTACGAGATCGCCAGCGCCAGGGGCAGGAACATCGGCACCGCGTTGATGAACTACGGCTACGCGACCTCGCAGGAGCTCGACGGCGGTGACGGCGAGGACCGCTTCGGCTTGGCGCTCTACGGAGCGGTCGCAGGCGCGGGCGATCTGTCCGGCAAGGACGTGCTCGAGGTCGGCTGCGGCCGGGGCGGTGGCTCGGCGTTCGTGTTCGAGCATTTCCATCCCAGCTCGATGACCGGCGTGGATCTCGCCCACAGCGCGATCGAACGTTGCCGGCGGCGCTACGGCAGGCCCGGCCTGACGTTCGTGAGCGGCGATGCGCAGAGCCTGCCGCTCCCCGCCGAGGCGTTCGATGCAGTGATCAACGTCGAGTCCTCGCACTGCTACCCCGACATGGCCCTGTTCCTGGGCGAGGTTCGCCGCGTGTTGCGCCCCGGCGGGCAGCTGCTGCTCGCCGACTTCCGTCCGACCGAGTCCTCGGCGACTGGCGCCGGTTCCCAGGATGACGTCCGCGCGCTACGCCAACAGCTGGCCGATGCGGGCTTTCGGACCGTCGATGAAGAGGACATCACGGCCGAGGTCCTACGTGCTCTGTCGCTCGCCACGCCGGCCGTGCGTGCGAGGATCCAGCGGCGCGTGCCGAGGCTGCTGCGCGGCAAAGCGCTCGAGTTCTCGGCCGTCGAGGGCAGCGCGATCTTCCGCTCGTTCGCGGGTGGCGAGCGCACCTATCTGCGCTTCGCCCTCGAGAAGAGCTGAGCCAACGCGGCGGCCTTGCGTCCCGGCTGGGGGCTCTCGCCAGCTTGACACTGCAGTAGCGCCGTGATATCAAATGTTTGCTAATAGCGGAGTTGGGCTTGCTCCCTTTAGCCTGGACTCGGAGATTAAGGACGATCAGGGGGGTCCGTTTTGGTTGGTTGCAAAAAACTATGTCGTGGCTGCGTTGGTCTGACGATGACCTTCGAAAGCCCAGTGAGCTTGGCTAAGCCGGCTCGAACGCACGTCCCGCGCGATTGGCAGTGCTGCGGTGATCGCTGACGTGAAGGGCGGCAATCTTGCCAGCGCCGAGCGCTCGCGAAACCCACACCTGCGTCGGGGCGGCTCCCACCAGCACCTGTCGCGCAGCAAGCACGGGCCGGCCGTGCGCCCCGTGCTGGTCGTCAAGGTCGACGTCGTCGACGCCGCCGGCGCGCCTGCGCGTCGCTGCGATGTGCGCCTGGTTCGCTCCGTGCGAGACTCCTCGGCCGAGCAGGTATGGGACTCCGACGGCGGCGAGGTCACGGCGGTGCTGATCCTGCGCGACGTGACACCCTCGCGGGTCGTCTCCACGGTCCGCGCGGCGACCAGCGGCGGCGGGTCGATCTCTCGCGAGCTGCTCGGTCAGTTGCTCGCGATCAACGACGGCAAGCGCTCGGACCCGGGCGAGCCACAGCTGACCGAGCGCGAATACGACGTGCTGCGGATGCTCGCCGATGGCGAGACCACGCGCGGGATCGCGGAGCGGCTGAGTTATTCAGAGCGAACGGTCAAGAACATCGTGCGTGACCTGCTCGTCAAGCTGAACTGCAAGACGAGAGCCCATGCCGTCGCGCTCGCCGTGCGGCACGGGGTGATCTGAAATCGGATTGGCGGGCACCTCGTGAGCGGCAGGGTCGCGGTCATCGGACTTGACTGCGCTGAGCCGCGGCTGGTCTTCGACCGCTGGCGCGACGAGCTTCCGAGCTTCAGCCGGCTGATGGACGCCGGCACGTGGGGACCGCTTCGCAGCGTCGATCCCCCGATCACCGTGCCCGCCTGGAGCTGCATGATGACGGGCCGCGATCCCGGCGAGCTGGGCATCTACGGCTTCCGCAACCGCAGCGCGTACGACTACCACTCACTCACCGTCGCCGACTCGAGCGCTGTCAAGATCGATCGCGTCTGGGATCACCTATCGCGCGCCGGCAAGCACGTGATCACCGTCGGCGTTCCCCAGACCTCGCCGCCGGTGGCGGTCAACGGCGAGCTCGTGTCGTGCTTCTTGACCAGCGACACACGCACAGATCCGTACACCTATCCAGCTGAGCTGCGTGCCGAGATCGAGTCGCTCGTCGGCTCCTACAAGGTCGATGTGCGCAGCTTTCGCAGCGACGATCGAGACCGCATCCTCGCAGAGGTCTACGAGATGACCGAAAAGCGCTTCACCGTCTGCAGGCACCTTCTCGACACCAGGCCGTGGGACTTCTTCATGATGGTCGAGATCGGGCTCGATCGCATGCACCACGCCTTCTGGAGCTACCTCGACCCCGAGCATCGCCGCCACGAGCCGGGCCACCGCTACCAGGACGCGATCCGCAACTACTACCTCTATCTCGACGAAGAGATCGGCGAGCTGCTCGAGCGCTTCGACGAGGACACGACGGTGATGGTCGTCTCCGATCACGGCGCGCGACCGATGCAGGGCGCGATCTGCGTCAACGAATGGCTCGCCCAGGAGGGCTACCTGGTGCTCGAGGAGACGCCGGTCGGGCCGACGCCGTTCAGCGAGGCGCGGGTCGACTGGAGCCGGACACGCGCGTGGGGCGAGGGCGGCTACTACTGCCGTCTGTGCCTGAACGTCGCAGGGCGCGAGCCGCAGGGCATCGTCGCACCCGAGGAATACGAGCAGCTGCTCGACGAGCTCGCGGGGCGCCTCGAGCTCCTGCCCGGGCCAGACGGTGAGCAGATCGGGACGCGCACGTTCCGCCCGCGCGAGCTGTGGCGGGAGCAGCGAGGGCTGCCGCCCGACCTGATCGTCTACTTCGGTGATCTCGGTTGGCGCAGCAACGGCAGCCTCGGCCACGGCCGCCACTGGACATACGAGAACGACACCGGCCCCGACGACGCCAACCACGACCGCAACGGCCTGTGCATCGTCACCGGTCCCGGAGTGCCGGTCGAGCGGCGCGAGGACCTGATGATCTACGACGTCGCGCCGACGATCCTAGCCCAGGCCGGCCTCGCGCCGGACGAGGCCATGCGCGGTCGCGTCCTCGCTGAGGCCGCGCGCTCGCTCTAGCGCGGCGCCGCTCACCGACTGCGCGTGCGGATCATTCCGCGCTTAGCGTGGTGGCGTGCCCGTCGGCGTCGGTGATGCGCAGCTGCGTGGGCAGGTTTCCGGGCGTGTGCTGGTTCGCCTTGTGCCGGAGCGTCGAGCTCTCGCGCAGCAGCGGACCGCGAGCCGTCAGCGACACGCTGGCGGCTGGCTGCTTGAACACGACCACGAGCCTGCCGCCGTGCAGGTGTGCGCTCTTGATCGCTGCGCCGGAAAGCGACAGGCCGCTGAGCGACGTGCCGATCTTGCACTTGCGGTGCCCGGCGCTGCCTTTGCAGACCTGCTTCGGGGCCAGCGCCACGCGGCTGAAGCTGAGACCCGAGGGCAGGCCGATTGACAGTGACGCGAGGTCTGGAGCGCTCTTGTCGTGGGTGGCGCGGATTGCAGCTTCGGCTTGCCGAACACGAGCCCGCTCAGCGAAGCTGACGCCCTCGGCTTCATGCTCGGAGGCGGGCAGTTGAGGTTGGTGACGGGCCCGGTGACCTTCACCGGCGGACCGCCGTCCTCAGGGCTCAGGGTCGCGCTGATCGTCGATGACGGTTCGCAGCTCGTCACGAACGCAGGCCCGGCGGGAACGCCCAGGAAGTTGTAGGTGAGCGTGCTGAACGGGATGTCGGGCAGGTTCAGGAACGTGATCGTGTGTTCGCTGACGTTGATCGGGCCGGCCACCGAGAACTGGAACGGCGGCGGGAACGACATCGTGACCGCGCCGGTGATCTCAGCCGCGAGGTTGCCCGTGTCGATCGAGCCGGCGAGCGTCAGTTCGCCGCTGGACAGCTCGGACGGGGCGAGCGTGGGGGAGCTCGCGCTTACCGTGCCGACCGTGCAGGTCGCGCCTTTGAAGCACGGCGCGAGCACTTTGTTGGTTTTCACGCCCTTCGGGTTGCCGAATTCAAAGCTGTTCGTCGCCGCTTCTCCCTCGGCGTTCGGCTGTGTGAGCGTGATCGCGACATCAGCCCCTTCTTCGCCGGTCACCTTGGTGACGGTCGCCGCGATCTGCGGGGCGTACGGCAGCGCGCCGCAGCCGGTCACTTCCAGCAGCGCGTTCGTGGCGGCGGTGGTGGCGTTGTACGTCGTCGTGCTGAGGTTGAAGAACAACGGCGCGCCGCAGGCGGTGGGCATCCGTGGGCTCTGAAGTTTGACTTCCGCTGCGATGATCCCGCCGTTGTTACCGCCTTCAGGCTTGTTCGTCGGAAACGCTGGGAATTCGGCCTTGAGCTCGACCGCGGGGGTGGTGATGAGCGTGACGGCGGCGGTCCCGAGCGTGGTGCTGGTGCCGTTGTCGAGCGCGATCCCGGCCACGTCGCCGATCGTTGGCGGCGAGACGAGGTACAGGCCCGCCCCCGCCTCTTCGCCCCCGGCGTCGGTGTAGGTGATGGAGCCGAGCAGGCAGGACGGGCTCGGCGCGGTCGAGGCGAGGCATTTGCCTTCGTTCTGGCCGAGGTTCAGCAGGAAGCCCGGCGGGAATGTGACGGTGATCGCCTTCGGCGCGTCCCCGCCTTTGTTGGCGAACGTGACGTCGAGCACCGTCGTGGCGGTCGAGCCGGCGGTCGCGCCGTTCCCCTGAGTGATGGCCAGACTCGGAGCAACAGTTGCCGTCGCGGCGGCCGGCAGTATCGCCGCGACGGCAACTGCGAGCAGTCCGGTCAATGCAGTTCTGGGGAACATCAATTTATGCCTCCGTGGTCTATCCATTGGTCAGTTCCAGTGCCGAGGGCTCGGCGTTCCGTGCCATGTGTCGCTGAAACACGTCAACTGCGCAAGCGATTCCGTCTTCCGCACGGATTTGCTTGCCGAGCGCCTCAGCGTGCTCGCGGATCGCCCCGTCGTTGACGGCTGTCGCGATCGCCTGCTGCAGACGCTCCTTGGTCAGCTTTCGCCGCGAGATCGGCGCAGGCCCCGCGCCCAGCTCGTGGATCGCTCGGCCCCAGGCGTGCTGATCGATCATATGCGGCACCACCACCGATGGCACGCCGGCCTTCAGCGCGGCGGCGGTCGTGCCCGCGCCGCCGTGGTGGACGACCGCAGCGCAGCGCGCGAACAGCCAGTCGTGGCTGATCGTCTCTACGGCGAACACGCTCTCGGGCAGCTCCAGCTCGCCGAAGCCGTGCTGGCCGCGGATCAGCACGCCTCGCTGGCCGGCGCCGTCGAGCGCGTCGAGCACGAGGCGGGTCGTCTCTGCGGGGTCGGCGTCGACCATGCTGCCGAAGCCGATACAGACTGGGGGCGGGCCGTCCGCGAGGAACGTCTCCAGCCCCTGCGGTGGCTCGGGGTCAAGGTCGCTCTCGAGGAACCAGTAGCCGGTTACGTGCGTCAACTGCCCCGCCTGTGCCTGCGTGGTCACGACAGCGGGGCTGTACGCCCGCAGTTCCAGCGTTCCGTGGGCTGCGAGCCGACCGAGTGGCTCGCGCCGCGGCAGCGACGGCAGTCCTGCCTCGCGTCGGGCGGGGGTCAGCCAGCGTCGCATCACGAGCCACGCGAGCTGGCGCACGACGCGGGCCGCCGGACGCTGTGCCATCCGCGGCGGCGGGCACAGGCGGACGCGCACGAGCTGGGCGGCGAAGTGCTCGGAGGCTTGCCATCCGAGCAGCAGCGCGAGCTCGTTGGTGACGATCGCGTCGGCCCCCTCGCACGCCGCGAGCGCGTCTTTTAGTCGCGGCCCGGCGACCGAACGTGCGTCCTTGATGAAGCCGACGAGCGCGGGCATGCGGCCGCGACCACGCTCGAGCCAGCGGCGATCCTCGGCGCTTGCCGAGCGCCGGCTCACGCGCCCCTCAGCCAGCGGCGCGAACTCCAGTCCGACGGCGCTCACCTGCTGCTCGAAGCTGGGAAACGCGGCTACACGCACGGCGTGCCCGGCCGCGAGCAGGCCCAGCCCGAATCCGAGCAGCGGCTGGACATCGCCGCGGGAGCCAACGCTCAGGAGCGTGATCCGCATCAGGCGCCTCCGATCACGGTTCCCCGGCCGCTGCGCCGTACTCGAGCATGCGTTCGAGGCGGGCGGCGAGCGCGGACAGTTCATCGTGTTGGCCGCCTTCAAGGCTCTGGAGCCGCTGCAGATCGGCCAGCGCGCCCGCGCGATCGCCGCGCGCCGATGCAGCCTGAGCGCTGTCCAGCAGTCGCTGCGCCGTCGAGACGGTTGCCGCTCGCGCCGCGCTGTGCTTGCCCGCGCCCGAGGGTCCGATGGCTGCGCGCACAGAGCCGAACGTGGCCGGCGGCTCCGGCGTCGGCACGAGCTGGATGTTCGAGGGGCTTGACTGCTCGCCATCGGCGTTCTCGGCGATCACCTCGTAGACGCGATGAGCGTTCGTGTGCGCGACGAAGTACGAGTTGCTCGTCGACCCGACCGATTCGAATTCTCCCGGCAGCGACAGTGAGACCGGCACCGAGCCTGGGGTTTCGGGGGTGCTCAGGAGCGGCTGCGCGCCTTCGAACTGGAAGGCGTCGTGCGTAGCCGAGGGCTGGGGCTGCAGGTACAGCGTGAACTTGGTTTCGCTCGCGGCGAGCACTTCGTAGCGAGTCGCCGAGGACGATGGCTTCCAGGAGAGCAAGGTGCTCTTGCCCTTGCTCGCGGCCTCGGCGATCATCGCGCTGGGGGCCGCCACCTTGCGCGTGCTGTTGACCAACGACGAGCACAGCGATTCGTGGTCATCGAGAATCTCCGTGCCCTGCGCCTGGTTGGCACTGCCGATGAACAGTTCTTCGCCGTTGGGACCGTTGCCGGTCACCAGTGTTCGCGCTCCGAAGTCGTATTCGCCGTAGCCGAAGGCGTCACGGCTCACGGGGAACCAGTTTTCGCCTTCGCAGGTGGCCCACAGCTGGTAGCCGGAGGCGTCCGCGAGCAGGTCCTCCGCCCAGCCTTTGCCTTTGTAGCTTTTGACGAGGTCGGCCCAGCTGTTCGTGCCCACGTACAGTCCGCCGCCGTAGACCCCCATGCGCCAGAAATGCGCGTTGAAGAGGCTGTCGAAGCCATCGTCGAGACCGCTCGTCGGGTACGCGGTTTTGCCGTTCGGAAGCTTGCGCGGGTTGCCGACCACGAGCGTCCACTGGCCGCTCGGCGAGATGCGGATCATCTCTGACTGCGGCAGCGTGTTCTGGTACCAGCCGCTGGCGCCGACGTACAGCTGGCCGCGGTAGACGTGCATCGAGACGACTGAGGTGATGTCATCGCCACGCCCGGCGCCGCCCGTGACGATCGGCACCCACGGTCGGTCTTCACCGCTGGCCTCCCACACCGAGTAGCCCGACTTCTCGCTGCCGCAGCCGACGTAGAGGTCGCCGTTGAACTCCACCGTTTCAAACACGTTCAGGTTCGAGGGGGTGACCTGCACGAGGCCGGGATGCGCGGACATCGGGTTGCGTGATCTCGAACAGCGAGCCGTTGCCGGTCAAGTCCGGCGTCGCGGTCACGTACAGGTGGCCTCTCCAGACAACCAGCGCGCGGAAGCCCATCGGTCTGGTGGCGCCTTCGGGATCGTGGACGACCACGTCCGGCAGGTTCAGCGGCTGCCAGTGCACGCCGTCGAAGCTGCGCAGGATCCGCGGCGGATGCGTCTTCAGCAGCGACGGCAGGTACTCGTCGGCGCTGACGCCGGCCGCGAACAGCGCTTCTTTGCTGCCCTGCTTGTAGGTGAGCATGCCGCGATAGGCGATGTCCTTGGAGACCGGCGAGCTTCAGATCCTCAGGGTTGCGCTCTGTCGGAGCGCGGTACACGCGCTTCCAGTGGCGGGTCTGCGGCGTGTACTGCCAGATCTCGGCGCGAAGGTCCATTTCGTAGGGGTTCGGCGGGCAGCGCACGTTCAGCGACGGGCTGGTCGAGTACTTCTGCTCGAGCGGGACGAAGAACTGCGTGGTCTCGTCTTCGACGCACAGCACGTCGCGTCCGGTGCCGACGTAGAGCTTGTTCTTGAACCATCCCATCGACCATGCGTAGGAGTTCTCGTGTTCGCCGAAGCCGTTCTGAGCGATGAGGTTGCGTCCCGGTTCGCCGGCCAAGCTCGTTGTCGTTGCGGCGCCGGCGAGCGCGATCGCCGCAACGAGCACCGCCAGCGCGCGCAGCCCACGTTTCGCGTTCCTTGAAAACCTCATAGCCGATTCCTTTCGATTGCCCCTCGCAGTCCGGACGCCGCGGTTCCATTGGCACGCGCGGATGCCCCCTCAGGGCTACGCACGGCCGGCGTCGATGGTTCACTACGCCGCTTGTTGCTCTGCGCCCTCACGGCGAGGTGGTAGCTGAAGCGCCCCGTTGGCAGCACGTCGTCGATCAGGTAGGCGATCAGGTGCATCGGGGCCAGCACGCGCCCCGCCCTGAGGACACGCAGTGGCGTTCGCAGCGCCAAGATGCTGAGCGTGATCAGCTCCTGCAGGCCGACGCCGGTGCGCGCGATCCGATCGAGCGTGAACTGCGGCTCGAGCAAGCCCTCGAGCTCCTCGACGCTGAAGTGGCGGTGTTCGCCGCCGTCGTCGGTCCCGACCACGCCCTCGAGCGATGGCCACGAAGGGCGACCGCGACGCAGCGCGCCGTCGACGTTGACCGCGTCGAGCATGCGTGTTGGACCGTGGTGGGGCACGCTGACGATGATCGTGCCTCCGGGTCGCAGGACCCGGTAGGCCTCTTGCAATACCCGTTCGGGCTCGGCCACGTGCTCGATCACGTCGAGGAGCAACAGCGCGTCCGCGCAGCTGTCGGCGATCGGCAGCTCGGCGGCGTCGGCGTCGATCATCGGCAACCACGGGAAATCGCGCTGCGCACGCTGCAACATCGGTCGATCGCGCTCCACCCCTACGATCATCCGCGCCCGCGGCCCGCGTGCGACGATCGCGGCAGAGCCGAAGCCGAAGGCGCAACCCACGTCGAGCACGCGCATCGCGTCGGCAGGCAGCCAGCGACGTGCCCGGCCCCAGCGCCCGCCGTAGGAGAGCAGCCGTGGTCGACTCGGGGCCCGCCCAGGCATGGGTCCGGCGAACGGGTCGCGCGCCCGCACGCCCGGCTCACGCGTCCCGTTGAGGGTCGCTGATGCGACAGCGCTCATCTCGCCCCTCGGTGTGAGAGCACGCGTCGGTTGTCGGTGATGGTGGCGGTGTCGATAGGCAGCGCGGGGCGCGCCAGGCGCACGCTCGCGGCGGGCGTGAGCTGTTCGAGCAGCTCGGCCGCGCGCGCCGGCCCCGGGGCACCGGCAAGCAGAGAGGCGAGCCGCTGCGCTGCTTCCCGGTAGGAGGGCTCGACGAGGAGCTCGCGCACCGCCGCGCGCAGTGTCTGCGCGTCCAGGCGCCGCGCGGACAGCCGGATCCCGGCGCCTGCCTCGGTCACTCGACGAGCGTTGTTCGGCTTGTCCCAGTTGTTGGGGACGAGCACCATCGGCACACCCGCCTGCGCCGCGGCGAGCACCGTCGACTTACCCCCGAGTGTCACCAACGCCGAGCAGCGCGGCAGCAGCTCGCCGTGGCTGATCCAGGGGGCAACGTGAACGTTGGCGGGCATCGCGCCGCCGGCGAGCACCGTCGCGTAGCGTTGCTCGCCCGTCGTGAGGATCACCTCTACCGGCTCCTGCGCGAGCGCGGCGATCGCGGTTCGCAGCAGAAACGGGTCGCCCGAGGCCATCGTGCTCTCGGTCACGTGAACCCACGGGCGCTCGCTCGGGATCGCGTCGAGCCACTGCTCGCTGCCGGCACGCTCGGGGTACCAGATGCAGTGCCCGACATAGTGGACGCTGTCGGGCAGGTCGCTGCGGTTGTAGTCGAGCTCGCGCACGTTGCTGACGATGTAAAGCGGCAGGCGTGCGGTGAAGCGGTTGATCGATTCCCCCAACGGCGCCAGCCCATACTGGGCCCGCACCGCATCCACGCGCCGGCGGATCGGGATCGCGCAGAGCTCGGACGCGCGCGTCAGCGCGGCTGAGGCCAGACGGCCCCAGGGCGTCCGCGGGGGACGCAGGCCATAGCTCAGCGCGGGTGCGTCCGGGCCCGGGATCTGTGGTCCCATGATCGTCGAGGACAGCGCCACGGGAATCTGCTCGGCCTCCCACAGCACGAGCATCGGGCCCCACAGCGACATGTCGGTGAAGATCGAATCCGGCTGCCAGCGCGCGAGCACGCCACGCAGGTCCGCGACCTGATCGGGGATCGTCTCTACGAGCCACTCGCGCAGCAGGCCCAGCATGCGCGCGCCCTCGGGACGCCCCCGCCGGCCGGCGCCGTCGACCGCGCGCAGCGTCTGCGCGACGTGCTCCTCGCTGACGCGCTCGAACCCGAACAGCTCAAAGCCCGCCTGCTCAATCGTCTCGCGCGCCGTCTCGCCGCTGTAGAAGGCGACCTCGTGGCCGCGTTCACGCAGCGCGATGCCGATGCTCAGCATCGGCAGCAGGTGGCCGGGGAACGGCCACGCGGTGAACAGCAGGCGACGGCTCATGGAATCGCATCCGCAATGGGTGTCGCTGCCCCGCACGGCGACAGCCGCGCCGTGATCGCCTGCGCAACCAGCTCCGGCTGCTCCATCGGTCCGAAGTGGCCCCATTCGGTCTTCGGCATCAGCACCCCTTGCACATTCGGAAGGCGCTCTTTGAGGAACTCGTAGGTGTCGATGAAGGCCGAGTGTTCGGTGTAGATCAGCACGACCGGCGTGTGGATCGAGCCGACACGGTCAAGAGTCAGCGTACCGACCTGTCGGTAGTCCTGCGCCAGTGTCGTCTCGTCGAGCAGACGCAACAGCGGCTTGGGGTTGCGCGGTAGGCCCTTCAGCGGCCCCCACTGCTTCGGCAGGTCGATCGTCGCCCTGATCATGTAGCGCATGTCCGAGCGCTTCTCGGCGGGGACGGGATGTCCGGCTTCCTCGAGCGCCTTCGCCCAGTACGACCAGCCGACCCAGTCCTCGGGCCGGCGACTCTCCTCGAGCGCCGGCAGCGCGGCCTCGATCGCGATCACCTCGCGCACGCGCTGCGGGTGGTGCAGCGCGTGGTAGAGAGCGATGTCGGCGCCGTAGCTGTGTCCGGCGATCAGCGGCTGCTCGATCTCCAGCGCGTCGAGCAGCTCCAGCAGGTCGTCGGCCATCGTGTCGAGCGTGTAGCCCGACGGCGGCGTGTCGCTGTGGCCGTGGCCGCGCAGGTCGTACGTGAGGACGCGGAAGCTGCTCAGACAGCTCGGGCACGATCTGCAGATGCCACACGGCCAGGTTGCCGGTGAGGCCGTGGATCATCACCAGGTCAGGGCCTTCGCCGACCTGCTGGTAGTGGACCTTGCACGCCGTTGCGCAGGACTACCTTCGCCATCAGCGGTCCCGTTCGCGGCTCATTCGACGTACCCCAGCGCGCGCAGCCGCTCCATCAGGGCGGCCTGCTCCTCGGGCTCGAGCTCGACGTTCGCCGCGAGGCTCGACACCGGCTCTGGCGCCGGCGCCGCGGGTACGTGCAGCACGGGTCGGCGTTCGAGCTCGCCGGCGTTGAAGATCGCCTCAGGCACGCTCCCGGCCATGTCTTCCGGCACGCCGCAGGCCGAGCTGGTGCAGCAGCAGCGGCGCGACGTCGACGATCGACAGTTCCTCGACCGACTCGCCGGCGCGGATGCCGGGCCCGGACGCGATGAAGATGCCCTCCCAGCGATGGTGGCCGCGCGGCTGCGGGCGTCGCGCGACGACGGTCGTCCGAGGGCAGGATCGACATCGTGCCGCCGTCGGCGAGCACGAGCGAGAGGTCGGGACCGAGCTCCTCGAACGGCCCGGAGAATGCCTGATCGCGCGTCCACACCTCCTCGACCAGCGGCTGCTCGTCGGAGGGACGTCGGACCTCGCGCAGAGCTGCGGCGATGTCCTGTGCGATCTTCGCGCGGACGTCCTCTGGCATCGGGTCCTCGCTGCCGGGCAGGCGGTCGACGATGTTGATCCCCTGACTCGACGGCGTCGCAGCGTAAGCGACAGTGCGCGACCAGTCAAGTGCGTGCACGTGGCGTGTCATCTCGGCGAAGCCGACGTCCGTCTCCGAGCGCCCGTCGGACTGGTCCTCGGCCGCCCACGCGAGGTAGCCGTTCTGCTCGAGCCACGAGTTGACGTGGAACACGTCCTGGGTCGGCCCGAAGCCGTGATCGGAGGCGAGCACGACCGTCGCCTCGGGCCCGGCGGCCTCGACGATCCCCGCGATCAACCCGTCCAGCGAGCGGAAGTAGCTCTCGCAGAGCTCGATCATCTGCTGCTCCCAGTCGCTCGGGTGCTCCGGGCGGCACGCGGGATCGATGAAGCGCCAGCACAGGTGCTGGAGCTTGTCGACGCCGTCGAACATCACCGCCATCAGGTCGGCCGGTTCGGACTCCATCAGATAGCGCAGGACCTCCGCCCAGCGCTGCTCGCGGCGGATGTGCAGCTCGACGAACTCGGCGTGCTCGTCCTCCGGGCACCCGTCGATCGCCTTGATCTCGAGCTCCATGTCGAGCATCTCGCGCGGGTTGAAGCCCGGCAGCGCCTTCAGTCGCTCGAACAGCCCGGGCGGGTGGCAGCCGAGGCGCAGCTGGCGCCACGGCATCATCCCGCCAGGCACGACGGCGCCCTCGACCGGCGGCGGCGGGAACATCAGCGGGAAGTTCAGCGAGATGACGCGCCGTTGCTGTTCGCTGGCGAGCGTCCAGATCGTCGCGCTCCTGACCTCCTGGGAGGTGGCGAAGGAGAAGTACACGCTGCCCGGCTCTTCCTTTTGGAAGAAGTCGAAGATGCCGTGTTGGCCGGGGTGCTTGCCGGTGACCAGCGAGGTCCACGCCGGCGGCGTCAGCGGGCGGCATGATCGAGCGCAGCACCGCGCGCGTGCCGCGCCCGCACAGCTCCGCCAGGTTCGGCATCACGCCGCTGCTCCATGTACGGATCGAGCATCGTGAACGTCGCGCCGTCCAGGCCGATCAGCAGCGTCGGTCCCATGTCACACCTCCAGGTGGGTCGGTTGGCGGTGCTCGCACACGAACATCGCGAGGTCCGCGACGGTCAGGTCGCGCTCATCGACCGGGCGCTGCCCGATTTCGTCGAAGAACTGGGGGAACGGCAGGCGTCCGTAGCGCTGCTGGACCATCGTCGAGAGCACCACGATCTCGAGCGACTCGAGACCGAGGTCGGCGACGAAGCGCGTGTCCGGGCCGATCTCGCCCGTGTACTCCCAGTCGCCCTGCGCCTCGCCCAGAAGCTCGAGGATTCCCTGCAGTCACCTGCGGATCGAGCGTCGGTCATGTCGTTGCCTCCGAGATCTCGTCATCGCCTGATGGGCCCGGGTACGCGGCGGTCGCGACGATCAGGTTCTCCTCGCGTTGCGTCCATGCGACGAGCCGTCGGCCGGCTACGTCCACCAACACCGCCTCGTTGCTCGGCGTCGATCGCGCACACGCGCGGCGCGTCCGAGCCGCCGCCGAGTCCAGACCCGATGCGCCTTGCCGGCTGCCTCTCGCGCGCACCATAGCCGCAGCAGCCACTCCTCGGCGGCGTCCGCGGGCAGCGGCATCGAGCAGGCTGGCGCTCGGCCTCGCTCAGCGCCGCCTGCGCGAAGCCGGGCGGTCGTGCGACGAGCGGCTCGATGTCGATGCCGACGCCGCTTCCGCTGCCGTGCGCCGCGAGCGTGACGAATGCCGCCGCGCGGCCGTGGCGTGCGTGAGCGAGACGAGCGGCAGCTCCGCCAGCCCCTCGAGCCCGGGGGCGACGACGACCGGCGCGCCCCGCTCGTCGGGCAGGATCTCGATTTCCGCGGGCAGCAGCTCGAGGCCGTAGGCGCCGCGCAGCAGCTCGGCCACGCCCTCCTTCGCGGCGGTGCGCGCGGCGAGCCACTCGAGCTGCCGATTCTCGGGCAGCGTCGAGCGCCTCGAACAGCTCGCGCTCGCGCCGCCCGAGCACGCGGCTCGCCCACACCGGCTTCCACAACGCCCGGTCGGCCGGCAGCCGTGCGTCCAGGCGCCGGCACGTCGACGCGCAGCCCGGGATAGCGCGCCAGCGGCGCCGGCCACGGCGTCGACAGCGGCGTCAGCTCGGCCGGGCGCGCCAGCGGCGCAAACCGCTCGGGGACATCGAAGCGCTTGTCGTCCCAGCCGCTCAGCCGCATCCAGCAGCGCCCGCTCGCGTCGAGCACGTCGATGTCAGAGCTGCACGAGCTGATCGCCCTCGAGCGTGATCGCCGCAACGCACGAAAGCTCTTCGCCAGCAGGCAACGGCGGTCCGTAGAGGTCGAGCGCGGCCAGCCGGAAGGGGAACACGACCCGCGCCCGCTCGAGCATCTCGGCCGCCCAGAAGCCGATCACCTGGCCGGCGGCGTCGAGCACCACCGGGTCGAGCACGAAGCCCGGCTCGGGGGTGTCGCGGAGCAGGCCCGCACGCGGGAGCACCTCGAGCTGCGCCCGCGCACCGGCCGGGCGCGATCGTGTCGACGTTACGCACTCCCTGCCACAGCGGCTGATGGAACATCGCCTCCTCGTAAAGCTCCTCGCTGCGCCACCGCGACGGCCGGCCACCGTCGAGCGAGACCGCGATCGGGGCCGGCGCGGACGGGAAGCGATCGTCGAGCAGCACGGTCGCCTCGACCACCGGGTCCGGCGCCTCAGATGCCGTCGCCGAGGTCGCGCAGCTCGACGCGCACGCGCTCGCAGCCGCCCTCGCCGGCACCGGCGAGCCGGCGAACGTGCACCTCGAGCGTCTTCGGTGCCTCGCCGAACGCCAGCCAACGGTGCGCGCGCAGATCGCGCAGCCCCGTCACGACCCGGTCCGGCAGCAGGCACGACGCGCCCTCGGCGAGGATCTCGACGCTCATCGCGAGTGGCATCAGCGCGAGCGCGTGCAGCGCCGGATCGGTACGCGAGACCGTGCGCCCGAGCGTGTGATCGAGCAAGTAGCAGGTCCTCGGTCGGATCGACCACCCGACGTGCCACGAGCTCGACCTCAGGCTCCCACGACACGACGTGCCTACGAGCGGGCGCCGCGCCTGCTCGAGCGCGACCGCGGCGCCGCCACCGAGGTAGGCACTCATCACCTGCTCGTTGGCCACGAGAAAGCGCTCCATCGTCTCCAGGAAGCCGTCGAGGGCGATCGCCGCCTCGTCGTGCTCGGCCACGCTTGCCACCGGCGCCAGCGGCTGCGGCTGGGGAGCAGGCGTGGACGGTGGTGGCGCCTGCGCAGCGAGCAGGCCCGCGCCAGGGAGTGCGGGCTGAGAGCCGTTGCCTTGGGCGGGCGCCAACTCCGGCGTTGGCCCCGCGCTCGCTGCGCCGTTGCTCGGCGCGTGCGAGCGCTCTGGCTCGGAGTGAGCGTTCGCAGAGCCGTTGGCGGAGGCGCGCGGGCGCACTCGCTCGAGCGCCTCCTCGGAGAGGCGCAGCATCGGCCAGGTGGTCGACAGCGCGACCGTGTGACCGGCTTCGCGCTCGCCCTGACGGGGCAGCGTCGCGCCAGTCGAGCGTATGCACGTCGCGCGCGCGCGTACAGGTAGCCGAGGTCGAGCTCGACGTCGTGGGCGGCGAGCATCGCCGACGAGTGGTTCAGCTGCGTGGTGCCCGGAGCGGCGCATGAGGTCCGGGGCGACGGCGCAAGCCGGGCGTCCGCGCAGGATGTCCTGCATGAACGAGGTCATGTTCCCGCGCGGCCCGACCTCGATGAACATCCGCGCGCCGTCGTCGTGCAGCGCCTCGATCGTCTCGCGGAAGCGCACCGGGCTGGGTCCAGTGCTCGACGAGCAGCTCGCGGATCGCCTGCGGGTCCTGAGGATAGGCGGCGGCGGTCGTGCACGACCACAGCGCGCGTCGCTCGCGCGCGCGCACCGGAAGCCAGGCGAAGATCGGGCGCAGATCCTCCGCGAACGGGGCGAACAGCGGCGTGTGCACGGCGCGGTCGTAGGGGAGCTGCTCGCACATCAGCCCCTCGCCGATCGCGATCTCGCGCGCCCGCGCGGCCGCCTGCGGCCTCGCCGACGAGCACCGCCTGGTGGGGGCAGTTGTCCATCGCCAGATACAGCTCGCCGCCGGCCTGACTCGGCGATCCGCCGCGCGCTGTCGGCGTCGGCTCCGAGCGCCAGCAGCACCGCCGCCGGCACCTCGTGGCGCGCGGCGGCGTCGGCGTAGGAGGCGTTCAGACCGTGGGAGAACGCCGCCAGCCGCTCGTCGGTCTCGACGTCGAGCGCGCCCGCCGCCATCGCCGCTGAGTGCTCGCCGCTGCGAGTGCCCGAGCATCGCGTCGCAGCGTGGCACCAGCCGCCGCATCACCTCGTAGACGGCGGCGTTCGCGGTCAGCACCGCCTCGACCGCGATGTCGAGCTCCATCAGCCGCGCCTCGGTGAGCTGGCGCTCCTCGTCGGAGAACGCCGGGCGTGGGAACACCCAGTCGCTCAGCAGATGGCCGCGCGGATGCTCGCGCGTAGATGCGGTCGATGCGGTCGAACACCGCGCGTGCCTCCGCGAACTGCAGGCACAGGTCGGCGAGCATGTTCGGGTACTGCGCGCCCTCGCCGGGGAACACGTAGCACGATCTTGCCCTCGCGGCCCGAGCGGCTCGCCCTCGTAGTAGATCCCGGAGGTCGTCTTGATCCGCGGGCAGTCGGGCGTCGCGCAGCTTCTCGATCGCCTGGCCGAGCTTGTTGCTGCAGATCCTCGATCGAGGAGGCGACGAGCGCCAGGCGCCGCGGCTGCGGGCGTGGCGCCGAGCTCCTGGCTGAGCGTGAACGCGAGGTCCGCGAGCGCGAGCTCGCGGTTCGGCCTGCGAGCGCGCCCAACAGCTCGCTCGCCGCGTCGGCCAGCGCCCGCGGCGAGTCGCCCTCGAGGATGCAGACCTCGCTGTCCCACGGCGGCCGGTGGTCGGCGGCTGCGCGCACCTTCCCAGTCCTCGAGCACGGCGTGGGCGTTGATGCCACCGAAGCCGAACGCGTTGATGCCGGCGCGCCGCGGCTCGCCGCCGCCGTGGATCCACGGTCGCGTCTCGGTGTTGATGTAGAACGGCGTGCGCTCGAGCTCGAGCTCGGGGTTTGGCTGCGTCGCACCGCGAGCGTCGGCGGCAGCACGCGGTGGTGCAGCGCGAGCGCCGTCTTGATCAGGCCGGCGACGCCGGCGGCCGGGATCGTGTGGCCGATCATCGACTTGACCGTCCCCAGCGCGCAGCGCGGCAGCTCGCCTTCGCGCTCCCCGAACACGCGCGTCAGCGCCTGCACCTCGGTCACGTCCCCGACCGGTGTGCCGGTGCCGTGCGCCTCGATCAGGCCGACGCTGTCCGGCGAGACCCCGGCGGCGGCGTAGGCGCGCCGCAGCGCCAGCTCCTCGCCCTCGATGCGCGGCGCCATCACGCTCATCCCGCGCCCGTCGCTGGAGACGCCGACGCCGCGGATCACCGCGTACACGCGGTCGCCGTCGCGGACGCGCGTCCTCCGCGCGCTTGAGCACGACCGCGCCGATGCCCTCGCCCAGCAGCGTGCCGTCGGCGTCCTTGTCGAAGGCGCGCAGCTGCTGGCGGCGCGAGAGCGCGCCGAGCCGGCAGAACAGGTTCAGCGTCGCGACCGGCATCCACACCTGCGAGCCGCCTGCGAGCGCGAGGTCGCAGTCGCCGGCGAGCAGGTCGCGCACGGCGTGCTGGACCGCCACCAGCGAGGACGCGCAGGCCGCGTCGACGGTGTAGGCGGGGCCCATCAGGTCGAGCCGGTTCGCGATCCGCCCGACGATGATGTTCGGGATCAGCCCGGGGACGGTTTCCGGGCCGAGCGGCGGCAGCACCCGCTGCAGCTCGACGCGCAGCCGCTCGAGCTCCTCCTCGGAGCGCTCCGGGTCCAGCTGGCGCAGCAGGTCGAGCGTCTGGCCGATCGACCAGGCCTCGCTGCAGCGCGATCGCGTTGCCGCCGTTCAGGTAGGTGCCCTTGCCGAAGATGACCGCCGTGCGCGCGCGGACCTCGTCCGGGCAGCTCGGCTGGCGCCGGCGTCCGCGAGCGCGTCGCTGGCGATCTGCAGCGCGAGCCACTGGTCGGGCTCGCCGCCGACGGCGACCGGCGGGATGCCGTGCGTCGAGCGGGTCGAACTTCGCCATCGCGCCGAGGTAGCCGCCGCGCTTGCAGTAGGTGCGGTCCTCGTCTGTGAAGTCGGGGTCGTAGTAGACGTCGGGGTCCCACGCCTCCGGCGGCGGGTCGGAGGTCGCGTCGACCTTGCCGAGGATGTTCCGCCAGTAGGCGTCGACGTCGCGGTGCGCCCGGGAACAGGCACGCCATGCCGATGATCGCGACGCCCGCCGCTGCTCGCCTGCGAGCGCGCATCACGCCTGCGCCCCCGCGAGGCGGTTCAGCGCCTGCGTGCCCACGCCGACGACGTCGTGCAGCAGCGCCAGCAGGCGCCCGTCGGATCCGTAGAACCAGTGGTCGGCGTGGCACAGCGGCGGGCTGCTCGACGGGCGGATGCGCAGCTCGTGGCGCACGACGCTCGCCCTCGGCCGCCGCGGCCAGCCGCACGTAGCCGCCGATCTCGGCCGGCAGCAGCGTGACCTCCCACTGCAGGCGCGCCCACAGCACCTGCATCTGCAGCGCGCTGTCGAGCAGCACCGGGTCGAGCAGCCAGCGCAGCCCGTCGGCGCCGGCCACGCACTGCGCCGGCTGCGAGGCGCGCAGCGTCGGCGCTCGACGCCGCGCTCATCCATGCCGTCGATCGCGACGATCCCCTGGAACAGCGGGCCGTGGAACAGCAGGTCGCGGTAGGCGTCCTCGATGCGTCAGCGGGAACGGCTTCAGCTCCGCGAGCGGCGCGGGGCGCGCGCGCGATCCCGGGCTTGCCCGGGTCGTGCAGCCCTGGCAGATCGCGCGGGCCGCATCGGATCGCCGAGCTGGACGCGCGCGCGATAGTGCGGTCGTCCTTGCGCTCGCCGGCTTGATCGTCACCGTCGACCTCGCCTGCGTCCGGCCGCGACGCGCGCGTCGATGCGCACGCTCGCCGGCTGGTCGTGCTCGCAGCGCCAGGCCCGCCAGCAGCCGGATCTCGCTCAGGCCGGCGAACCTCTTCGGCGGGTCTGCCGGCGACCGCGGCCTCCGCCATCAGCTCCATCGCGACCGCGAACGGCAGCACC
This sequence comes from uncultured Solirubrobacteraceae bacterium, assembly GCA_963759265.1. Classification (GTDB taxonomy): domain Bacteria; phylum Actinomycetota; class Thermoleophilia; order Solirubrobacterales; family Solirubrobacteraceae; genus Palsa-744. The sequence goes on along the minus strand of CAVWYR010000002.1, from coordinate 380,099 downwards.
GGCCGCCCGTCGATGCGGTGATCGCCGAGGTAGCGGTCGCGCTCGAGCTCGAACGTGTAGAGCGAGCTCGAGCCCACCGTCGCCGTGAGCCTCGCCATCCGACCGGCGCGACGATCTCGCCCGCGCCGGCGAGCAGCGGCAGGCCTCTCAGCTCGCTCGCGCCGCCGGCCGTGAGCGGCCCGGTGCTCGCGCCCGGACGGCCGCCGTCTCGCGCAGCGGCCGGCGACGGCGTCAGCACCGGCCAGCCCGGTGCGGCACCGATCACGATCTCGGCCTCGCCCTTGCGTCCGCGGCTGAGCTCCTCCTCCAGCATGCGCGCGCCCTGGTCGAGCCCGATCAGCGCGACGCCGCGGCGGGCGAACTCCTCCTCGAGCCACGGGGAGACCATGCCCGCCGCGCGCCACGGCCCCCAGTCGACCGCCACGACCCGCGCCGGCCAGCGCGCGTCGAGCTCGTGCGCGAGCTTGCCGAGAACCTCGCTCGCGGCCGCGTAGTCGGCCTGGCCGCGATTGCCGAAGCGCCCGGAGACCGAGCTGAACAGCACGAGGAAGCGCAGCGCCTCGCGGCGCAGGCGCTCGGCCAGCGTTTGCGCGGCGCCGGCCTTGGTCGCGATCACCCGCTCGAGCGAGTCGAGCTGCTTGTCGCGGATCAGGCTGTCCTCGATCACGCCGGCGCCGTGCACCACGCCGTCGATGCGGCCGTGGCGCTCGTAGACGGAGTCGATCAGCTCGCCGAACGCGCCCGCGATCGGACACGTCGCAGCTCGAGATACTCGACGCGCGCCCCCGCCTGGCGCGCAGGCGCTCGAGGTTCTCGCGCACCTCGCGTGCGTTGAGGATGCGCTGGCAGTCCCGCTCCACGAGCGCCGGCTTCAGCTCGCGCTGCTCGCGCTTGCGCGCGCTCGATCATCGCCTGGCGCAGCTCTGTCGAGCTCGCTCAGCCGCCGCGGTCTCGGCGCTCTCCTCCTCGATCGGCGGTGCGGCCCGACGAGCACCAGCGTCGGGCGGTAGCGCTCGGCGAGCGTCAGCGCGACGCGCGCGGTGATCCCGCGCGCGCCGCCGGTCACGAGCAGCACGCACTCCTCGTCGAGCGCCTCGGCCGCCGGGGCGCTCGGCCAGCGGCGCCGGCAGCGAGCGTCAGCTGCGTGCGCTCGCGCTCGCGGTAGCCGACCTCGACCAGCCCGTCCGCCGCCGCCAGCTCGGCGAGCAGCGTGCGTGGCTGCGAGCGCGGCCGGCATCTCCGACAGGTCGACGGACTTGACCCGCACCTGCGGCCACTCCTGCGCGACGCGTCTTGAGGAAGCCGTGAATCGCCCCCTGCGGGCGCCGCGCCGGCGGGGCGAGCCCCGTCCGACGCCGAACGCGCCGCCGAGGCTGCTCGCGCCGAGGATCGCCGCGCCGCCGGCGCGCGGCCGCCGCCTCCAGGTCCTCGCGCAGCGCCTGCGCGAGCAGCAGCAGCGTCGTGAGCCGCGCCGTAGTCGGACGGTCCGTCGCCGAGCGCCGCGAGGTGGACGAGCGCCTTCGCCCCGCCGTGCTCGCGCATGCGCGCCGCGAGCGCGCAGCGCCTGCTCCGCGTCCTCTGGCCGCTCGCTGGCGCGAGACGCGCACGACGGTCTCGCCCCGCCCGCGCGAGCGCGCCCGCGAGCTCCTCGCCCACGCCGTGCTCGTCATCGACGATCACCACCGCGCCGGCCGCGGCGAGCCCCGCGGTCGTGGTGATCGCGGGAGCGCTCGCTGCCTGCACGACGAACCGGCCGATGCGCTCCTCCTCGGCCGGCCCCTGATAAAAGGGCGCTGCGTCTCCCGCCTGCATGCCGCCCGGTGGTGCCGCCGTCGCCGCCCACGAGCGAGCCGTTGATCGCCGCCTCGAGGATGTCGATCACCGCCCGTCAGCGTGCGGCTGGCCGTCAGCTCCTCCAGGTCGATCGCTTCGCGCTCGCTGGCCGCAGGCCCTGCGTGAACGTGCCGGCGATCTCCACGCGCTTGATCGAGTCGATCCCCAGGTCGCCCTCGAGGTCGGCGTCGAGCCCGAGCATCTCGGCGGGATAGCCCGTGCGCTCGCTCACGACCGCCAGCAGCCGCTCCTGCGATCTGCTCGCGCGTCAGCGTCGCCTCGGTGCTCGCCGGCGTGCCGCGGCCGGCGCCGGCTGCGCGGGTGCCGGCGCGGCGGGTGCGGCTCCAGCGGGCGGCGCAGGCACGGGCGCCGCTGCGACGGGTGCAGGCGCCGCTGGCGCCGGCTGGGCGGACGCCGCCGGTGCCGCGAGCAGCGCCGGCGCGGTCGGGCGCGCGGGCGCGATCGCCTGCCGGGCGATCCCCGACGCCGGCGCGTGGCGCCGAGGCTGCCACGCGCGGCCCCGAGATAGCCGAGCATCACGGCGCGCTGCGTCTCGAGGAACTGCTGCATCACCTGCTGGTGGCGCAGCATCACGTCGGCGACGCGGTCGCCGGCGAGCGCCGGCCCGGCGATCTCCGCCGCGTGTTGCGCCGGCACGGACAGCTCTGCCGCCGGCGCGGGCGTTGACGGTGGAGGTGGCGGTGGCGAACGATCGGGGTGACCGTTCGGTCAGCTCGAACTGCTCGTGGCGTCGCGGCGGGTGCAAGCGACCCGCCGCCGTTTGTGCTTGTGGTGATCACGTGACTCTGCTCCTCTGGATTGGTGACGGGAATTGGCGCTCGCCGGCGTGCGCTGCGTGCCGGCGGGCCAGGCACGGCCGCCGTCGACCAGCCAGGCGGCGCCTGGCGTCTCGTCGGTATGGCCGTTGCCGCGCGGATCGACACGCGCGGCGGGACGTCCACTGAAGAGGCGCTCGGTGTGCACCGGCACGCCCTCGGCGGCGAGCGCGGCGAGGCAGTGCAGCAGCGAGAGCAGGCCCGAGCGGCCCGGCCGGTCCATCGGGCACCGCGAGGTGCTCGCGCTCGCCGAGGATCTGTGGCACGAGGCCGGTGAGCACCGAGCGCGGCCCGACCTCGACGAAGATGCGCGCGCCGTCGTCGTACATCGCCTCGATCTCGCGCACGAACTCGACCGGTCGGATCGAGGTGCTCGGAGAGCACCTCCGCGATCGTCGTCGGTCTGCTGCTCGTGCGCTTCGCCGGTCGTGTTGGAGTACACCGGCACGCGCGGGACGGCGAAGGCTGGTGCGCCTGCGAGCAGCTCCGCGAAGCGCTGCTGGGCGCCGGCCACGTGGGGGGAGTGAAACGCGCATGCGACCGGCAGCATGCGCGCGCCGATGTTGCGCTCGCGGCACCACTCGAGCGCCGCCTCGACGTGCTCGCGCGGCCCCGAGAGCACGGTCTGGCGCGGTGAGTTGAGGTTCGCGGCGACGACCCCGCCGCCCTCGAGCAGCGACGCGAGCGCGTCGGGCGGCGGCATCTACCGCGGCCATCGCCCCGGCCTCCGCCTCGGCGGCCTGCTTCATGAATCGCCCGCGCGCCTCGGAGACGCGCAGCAGCTGCTCGACGTCGATCCCGCCGGCGGCCGCGAGCGCCACGAACTCGCCGTAGCTGTGCCCGGCGGTCAGCTCCGGCTCGACCCCGAGCGCCTGCGAGCACGCGCAGGTACGCGAGCTCGGTCGCTCCGAGCGCCGCCTGCGCCACGTGCGTGTCGGTCAGCTCGCTCTGACGCTGGCGCTTCTCCTCCGGCGTGAACGACGGCGGCGGGAAGATGTAGCTGCTGAGGGGCCGCTCGTAGTGCTCGCCGAGCACCGCGGTCGGCGAGCTCGAACTGCTCGCGTGCCTCGGGGAAGGCGAGCGCGAGCTCGCGCCCCATGTCGACCATCTGCGATCCCTGTCCCGGGAACAGGAACGCCACGCGTCCGTCGGCGCTCAGCGGCTGCTCGGACCAGTGGATCCCGCTCGCGCTCGTGGACCCGCGGGCCGCCTGCGGCGAGCAGCTCCAGCGCCCGGACGAGCTTGCTCGGGCAGACCCTCGAGCGACTCGGCCACCAGCGCGAGCACGTGGCCCTCGGCCGGGCCTGCGTGAAATGCGAGCGAGAGCTTGTGCGCGAGCGCGTCCAGCCGCGAGTGCTCCTCGGCCGCGAGCTCGGCCGCGAGTACGTCGAGCGCGCCCATCACCTCGGCGCGCGATCCGCGCCACAACAGCAGCTCGCCGGGCCACCTCGAGATCGCGGCCTCCGGCTGCTCGAGGTAGGCGCCGGTGTACTCCTCGAGCACGATGTGGAAGTCGGTTCCGCCGAAGCCGAAGGCGCTCACGCCGGCCCGGCGCGGATGCGGCGCGCCGCCGGTCAGCCACGGGCGCGCTTCGGTGTTGACGTAGAACGGGCTCGCGGGGAAGTCGGCCTTCGGGTTGGGCTCGCTCACGCCGATCGTCGGCGGCAGCACGCGATGGTGCAGCGCGAGCGCGGCCTTGACGATGCCCGCCACGCCGGCCGTCGCCTTCGTGTGCCCGATCATCGACTTGACCGAGCCGACCGCGCACCACTGGCGCTCGTCGGAGTGCTCGCTGAAGACGGTGCTGAGCGCCTTGATCTCCGCCCCGTCGCCGGCCACGGTGCCGGTTCCGTGCGCCTCCACGAGCCCGACCGTCGCCGGTGAGAAGCGCGCCTGCGCGTAGGCGCGGCGCAGCGCCCGCATCTGGCCCTCGGGCCGCGGCGCGGTGAGGCTGCGGTCGCGCCCGTCGCTGGCGGCGCCGACGCCGCGGATCACGGCGTAGATGCGATCGCCGTCGCGCTCGGCGTCGGCAAGGCGCTTGAGCACGACAGTCGCGAACCCCTCGCTGATCGCGATCCCGTCCGCGGCCGCGTCGAACGGCCGGCAGTGCCCGGTCGGCGAGAGCGCGTGGGTCTTGGCGAAGCACAGGTACGCGAACGGGTTCTGGATCGCATCGACGCCGCCCGCGAGCACCATGTCGCTGGTGCCCATCTGCAGCTCGCGCGCGCCGAGGCCGATCGCGCTCAGCGAGGACGCGCACGCCGCGTCGACGGTGTAGTTGGTGCCGCCGAAGTCGAGGCGGTTGGCGATGCGTCCCGAGGCGACGTTCATCAGCAGCCCGGCGAAGCTGTCCTCGGTCCACTCGGGGAGCGCGTCGAAGATCTGCTCTTGCAGCTGCGGGTGGGCGTCGCCGAGCAGCGATGGCAGCGCCGAGCGCACGGTGTAGCCGACCGACTTGTCGGCCCCCCCGCCGCCGGCACCGAGGATCACCGAGGTGCGCTCGCGGTCGAACGGCCGCGTCGCATAGCCCGCGTCGTCGAGAGCGGCCTGCGCGCACAGCAGCGCGAGCAGCTGGAAGGGCTCGATCGAGTCGAGCGACTTGGGCGGCAGCCCGAGCGCCATCGGGTTCGAGCGCCACCGGGTCGATGAACCCGCCCCAGCGTGAGTAGACCTTGTCGCGCGCGCTCGGGTCGGGGTCGAACATGACACGCCAGTCCCAGCGCTCAGCGGGTATCTCGCCGATTGCGTCGACCTTGTCGAGGATGTTCGCCCAGAAGGTCCCGACCTCCGGGGCGCTCGGCAGGATGCAGCCGAGGCCGACGATCGCCACGTCCGCGGGCGGCTGGCGGCTGCGGCTCGGACCGTGGCTCGGGTGCAGCGAGCTCCGCCAGCAGCTCGCTGCTGGCGAGCGAGACCTCGCCGTGCAGCTCCGCGACGGTCGTCACCTGATCGCGCAGCGCCGCGACCTGGCCGATCATGTACATGCCGCGCTGCCACTGCTCGGAGGCATCGACGTCGACGAGCTCGGACTCGCTGTTGCGGTCGAGCCCCTTTGACGCGACCCGCAGGCGTCCGATGTTCAGCTCCTCGAGCCGGCCGCGCAGCTCCTCCGCGTCGAGACCCGCCGCGCGCATGCTGCGCCGCTCGTCGTCGAAGTACTCGACGAACGGCGAGGGCAGGCAGCGCGTGGCGTGGCCTGGGCCGCTTTCCAGCAGCGAGGTGTCATCGGCCTTGATCGCCGCCTCCTGGAACAGCGGCGTGATCGCTCCGCACTCGGTCGCCTCGCGCGTGAACAGGTAGGCGGTGCCCATCAACGCTCCGATCCGGGCTCCACGCGCACTTGCGCCTGCGGCCGTCGCGGCCGCCATCGCGGCCGATCTCGCGTCGTGGATCCCGCCGGCGAGCAGCACCTGGCAGTCGGACATGTCCCCTGAGCACTCCTCCAGCAGCACTCGAAACATCGTGTCCCACAACACGAAGCTCGTGCGCGGCCCGACGTGGCCGCCACACTCGCGCCCCTCGAACACGAAACGTCGCGCCCCATCGGCCAGGTACAGCTTCAAGCAGCCCCGGCGATGGCACGTGCAGGTAGGTCTCGATTCCGTCGGCTTCGAGCTCGCGCGCCTGGTCGGGACGCCCGCCGGCGATCAGCGCAAACGGCGGTTTGTGCGCGCGTACGACCTGCAGCTGCTCCGCGCGCAGGGCCGCGGGCACGAAGCCGAGCAGGCCAACCCCCCACGATTGCTCGCCGGCCAGCTCGGCGGTGCGGGCCAGCAGCGCGTCGGCTTCCGGGGCGCGCATCAGCGCGAGCGCCAGGAACGGCAGCGCGCCGCCGGCGGCCACCGCGGCGGCGAACTCCGCGCGGTCGCTGACGCGCGTCATCGGCCCCTGCACGATCGGATAGCGGCTGCGGTGGGCCTCTGCCACGCCGGCGCCCTCCGCCAGCGGGTTGCCCTGCGCGAGCGTCTCGCATGAGCTCTCGATCGCCGCGCAGCAGACCGTCGATCATCCCGGCGACGTTGCCGAAGCGCCGCGCCAGATCGTCCGCGAGCGCGGCGTCCTGCCCGAGCGCGAGCACCCCCGCGTCGACGGGGCTCTCACCGACGAGCGTCTTGACCTCGCTGCGCCACCTTCGCAGCGACTCCGCGCTCGGCGTGAGCTCGTGCTCCAGCGCGCGCAGCTGTTCGAGCTCGCCGGGGCCCTGCCGGCTGTAGGCCCGGAACGTCGCGCCAAGCTCGGCGCCGAGTGTCACCGTCTCGCTTCCGTCGACCCCCGCGAGCGCCGCCTTCAGGCCCTCGGGCAGCGGCGACTCGCGCGCAAGCAGCAGCTGCGCGTCGAGCACCGCGCCCGCGGCGCCGCACACGTACGCTGCCGCGACCGTGTGTGCGCCGATGCCCCCGTGTACGTATACAGGCGTGCTCAGCTTCGCGAGCAGTCGCTGGCAGAGCACGAACGAGCCTTCGTCACTGATCCATCCGCCCGCCTCGTGGCCCTTGGCGATGACGGCGTCCGCTCCGGCGTCCTCCGCGGCCACGGCCTCGTCGTAGCGCGTCGCCACGACGTAGGCCTGCAGCCCCGCCTCGTGCACGCGTTGCACGAGCACGCTCAGCTGATCGAACGGGGTGTTCGCGAGCACGACCACGTCGAGGCCCTCGAGCGCGGCATCGAGCACGGCCGCGAGCACCTCCTGATCGTCGACCAATGCACCGCATCGTCCGCGACCGAGCTCGCAGAGCCTGCGCAGCTGGGCGAGCCCGGCATCGAGGTCGGCGGCGAACTCGAGGTTCACGAGACCAAGTGCACCGGCGCGGCTGCCCGCTATCGGGACTGTGGCGTCCGGAGACCCGGACGGGCACAGGATGATGAAGTCGAACAAGCTGCGCCCTCCGTCGCTTCCTGCAGTTGGAAAATCTCCTTCGGGACAGGACTTTGGCCCAAGGTGGTTGAGTGGTCAAGCGCTCCAAACCATCTTTGCCCAAAGGTGCAAATCGCATTGACCGGGCCTTGTGAGCGACCCTAATCTGTTACGGCTACTTCGGGTCAGGGACGGCCGTATCTCCGATTGAGACCATCGGCCACCTCGGGTCCAGGCAGCACGTCTCGTCAAAGCGCGGGCACCGCGCTCTCTTCTCATGTCGCCGCCGCCATCACATCAAGATCGGCCCCTGCCCTATCAGCGGATGGAGTGGCTGTGCGACCCGCGCAGCCTGGGGCCGCTGGAGTCGGTATCGGAGCCCAGCGGCCGCGACGTCGGTGTGTATGCGGCATGCGGGCGCGTGGCGGGGCGCCCGATCGTCTGTTACGCGCAGGACTCGGCCATCGCCGGGGGGTCGGTCGGCGTCGCCGAGGCCGAGGTGATCGTGCGCGCGCTGCGCTACAGCCGCCGCGCGCAGGTTCCGCTAGTGGCCTTTCTCGAGTCCGCCGGGGCGCGGCTGCAGGAGGGTGCCGCTGCGCTCGGCGGCTTCGGGCGGATCTTCTCGGAAAACGTCGCGCTCAGCGGTCGCTCACCACAGATCTCGGTGGTCACCGGGACCGCCGCGGGTGGCGGCTGCTACTCGCCGGCGCTGACCGACTTCATCATGATGACCGCCAAGTCCTCGATGTTCCTGACCGGCCCCCGCATCGTCGAGCTCGCGCTCGGCGAGGAGGTCAGCACGGCGGCTCTCGGTGGCGTGAACGTGCACGCTCGCAACGGCGTTTGCGACCTCGTCGCTCCTGACGATCACAGCGCGATCGCGATGCTGCGCGAGCTGCTCGGCTACCTGCCACAGAATGCATCGGAGTCCTCACCGGCCGCGCCCGCGGAGCCCCCCATGGGAGGTGACCCGGCGGACGTGCTGCCGCCGAAGAGCCGCAACTACTACGACGTGCGAGACGTCATCGAGCGACTGGTCGATGGAGGTCGCTTCCTGGAGGTCTCGGAGCTGTGGGCGCGCAGCATCGTCGTCGGCTTTGCCCGCATCGACGGGCAGGCGGTCGCGATCATCGCCAATCAGGCTCGTCATCGTGGCGGCATCATCGACGTCGAAGCATCGAAGAAGGGTGCGAAGTTCGTGCGAACGTGTGCCGCTTATCGCGTCCCGATGCTGGTGCTCGTGGACACGCCGGGCTTCATGCCAGGCAGCCGTCAGGAGTCGGCGGGAGTGATCAGGCACGGCGCAGAACTGGTCCAGGCTTTCGCCGCCGCCCGCTCACCGCGGGCGACAGTGATCCTGCGCAAGGCCTTCGGCGGTGCGTTTATCACGATGAACTCCAAGGATCTCGGCGCCGACGCGTCGTACTGCTGGCCGCGAGCAGAAATCGGGATCATGGGCCCGGAGGCGGCCGTCGAAATCATCCACCGCCGCAAGCTGCTCGCGACGGCGAACGGCGCGCTGCGTGGCCGGCTGATCCGCCGCTACGCCGAAGAGAGCCTCTCGCCGGAGTCAGCCGTCGCCTCCGGCGCGATCGACGCCGTGATCGCGCCGAGCGAGACACGCGAGCACGTGGCGCGCGCGCTGTGGCTCGATCGCGCCAACGAACGCAGCTGGGGCAGCAGGATCACACGTGGACCGCTCGAGGACGCCGAATGGTCGGCGGCGCTGCGGGCCTAGATCTTCTCGGCGCTACGCGCCTAGATCTTCTTGAACGTATGACCGACCATGACGGTCACCCGCGGGCACGAGTCCTTGATCTTCTTGAACGTCAACGATGAGCCGGAGATTTTGAATTCGTACAGGCCAGGCGTCGTGCATTCTTTGCTGGGACCGTGCAGCGTGATCTTCGATCCGGAGATCGTGTCGGTGCCCTTGCCGGTGATCCCGTAGGGGGCTTTGACTTCGAAGTGCCCTGGGGTGAAGAGGATCTTGTACGTGCCCTTGAGGCTGCCCGAGGTGACGGTCGTCGTGTAGGTGCCTGAAATCCCGCCAGAGGCCGCGGCGGGGGCAACTGTCGCTGCTGCGAGCACGAGTGCAATGGCTGCGACGCGGCTGAATCGCTTCATGGATTTCCTTTCCGAACGTGGCGGGGACAGGGTCACTTCCACCGGGAACACGGCGAGGAGGCAAGAGTAGCGGCATACCGCCGGCCACATCAGCTAGCTTGATGAGCCGATGTCTACAGCCGCACCGACCACCGCCGAGGCGCCCGCAGCCGCACCCGTGGCAGCGCGTGCGCTCGCGCGCAGCTACGGCGAGGGCGCTACGGCGGTCCAAGCCCTGCGCGGCGTCGATCTCGATGTCCTGTCGCGCGAGCTCGTCGCCGTGATGGGCCCCTCGGGCTCGGGCAAGTCGACGCTGATGCACCTCCTTGCCGGTCTCGACAAGCCGACCTCGGGCACGGTCAAGATCGCCGGGACGGAGCTCGGCACGCTCGACGACTCGGCCCTGACGCGATTGCGCCGCGCGCACATCGGCTTCATCTTCCAGTTCTTCAACCTGCTGCCGATGCTCGACGCCGAGGAGAACATCGTGCTGCCGCTGTCGATCGCCGGCGAGAAGCCCGACGGCGAGTGGGTCGAGGAGCTGATCTCGAAGGTGGGCCTCGCGGGGCGGCGCAGCCACCGGCCATCCGAGCTCTCTGGAGGCGAGCAGCAACGCGTGGCGATCGCCCGCGCCCTCGTCACCCGACCGACGATCCTGCTCGCGGACGAGCCGACCGGCAACCTCGACTCGAAAACCGGCGAGGAGATTCTCGCGCTGATGCGCGACTCGGTCGACGCCTACGGTCAAACGACGATCATGGTGACGCACGACCCCCGCGCGGCGGCGATCGCGGACCGGATCCTGTTCATCGCCGACGGGCAGATCGTCAAGCAGCTCGCCGGCGCGACCGCGGCGGAGGTGCTCGCCGTGATGGCCGAACTCTCGGCGTGATCCGCGTCGCCCTCAAAGGCCTCGCCGGGCGCAAGCTGCGCGCGGCCCTGACCGCGCTCGCGATCGTCCTCGGCGTCGCGATGATCAGCGGCACCTACATCCTCACGGACACGATCAAGAGCGCCTTCGGGACCGTCTTCACGCAGGTCTACAAGAACACCGACGGCGTCATCACGGGTAAGAGCGCGATCGGCGAAAGCGAAGAACAGGAAGAAGGCGAGACGCCCGCGTTCTCCGAATCGCTGCTGGCAAAGGTGCGGGCCCTGCCGAGCGTCGCCGAAGCACAGGGAGGGGTTCAGGATCGCGCGCACCTCGTGGGACGCAACGGCAAGGTGATCGGGACCGGCGGCGCACCCGGTCTCGCCTACAGCGTCCACCCGCACGGAGACCAGCGCTTCAACCCACTCACGCTCGTCGCCGGCACGTGGCCGTCGGGACCCGATCAGGTCGTGATCGACGCCAACACCGCTGAAAAGCATCACTACGCCGTGGGTCAGTCGATCGGCGTGATCGCCCGCGGCGCCGAGCAGCAGTACCGCATCGCCGGGATCGCCAAGATCGGCGGCGTCTCCTCGCTGGGGGGCGCGACGATGGCGATCTTCGACTTCCCGGTCGCGCAGCAGCTGTTCCACAAGCAGGGCGAGCTCGACACGATCTCGATCGCCGCCAAGCATGGCTACACGTCGGCGCAGCTCGTGCGCGAAGTGCGACCGCTGCTGCCCTCGAACACCCAGGTGCGCACGGGCCAACAGCAGGCGCAGAAGGCGACGAGCAACACCAACGGCTTCCTCACGATCATCCAGGACTTCCTGCTCGCGTTCGCCGGCGTCGCGCTGTTCGTCGGCAGCTTCGTGATCGCGAACACGCTGTCGATCACGATCGCGCAGCGAACGCGCGAGCTCGCCACGCTGCGCACGCTCGGGGCAACTCGCCGCCAGGTGCTGCGCTCGGTGCTGGTGGAAGCCTTCATCCTCGGCCTGCTCGCCTCCGTCGTGGGGCTGTTCCTCGGGCTGGGGCTGGCGAAGGGGCTGAACTCGCTGTTCGTGTCGTTCGGGATCGACCTTCCCCAGGCCGCGACGGTGTTTGCGACGAGGACGGTGATCGTCTCGATCCTCGTCGGCGTCGTGATCACGATGCTCGCCGCGCTGCGCCCCGCCGTCCGCGCGACGCGGGTGCCGCCGATCGCAGCCGTGCGCGAGGGGGCGCTGCTGCCGCCGTCACGTTTCGCGCGCTTCGGGCCCTACGCCGCTCTGCTGACGATCGCGGTCGCGGTCGCGCTGATGTTGATCGGGCTGTTCCTCAACTCGCTGTCGACGGGGCAGCGCCTGCTCGCGATCGGCGTGGGGGCGGCTGCTCTGTTCGTCGGCGTGGCGATGCTCGCGAAGACGCTCGTACGTCCGCTTGCCTCGGTCCTCGGATGGCCCGCGAGCAAGCTCGGCGGGGCTGGCGGGCGGCTGGCGCGCGCCAACGCCATGCGCAACCCGACGCGCACCGCCTCGACGGCGTCGGCGCTGATGATCGGGCTCGCGCTGGTGACGCTCGTGTCGGTGCTCGCGGCGGGGCTGAAGTCGACCTTCGAAGGGTCGGTCAACGAAGTCTTCAACGCCGACTACGCGCTCACGGCGACGAACAACTTCACGCCGATCTCGGCGACGGCGGGGCAGGCGCTGAAGGGCGTGCCGGGAGTGGAAGTCGTCTCGGGCGTGCTCGCCGGCTCGGGCAAGGCGTTCGGCGAAAAAATCACCGTCAGCGGCGTGGCGCCCGACATCAGCAGGGTCATCAAGGTCAAGTGGCACAGCGGATCGCAGGCGGTCCCCGCCGAGCTGGGCGAAGACGGCACGTTCATGTCCAAGGAATACGCGAAAAGCCACCATCTCCGCGTGGGCTCGACGCTGCTCGTCGAGACGCCCGCGGGCGCGGACATGCAGCTGCACGTGCGCGGTCTCACCTCGCCGCCGAAGGGAGGCTCGCCGTACGGCGACGTGACGATCTCGAACACGCGCTTCAACGCCGAATACGAGAACCCGCAGAGCGTGTTCACGTTCGTGGACATCGCGGGCGGCGCGAGCGCCGCGAACACGCAAAAGCTCGAAGCCGCGCTGACGGGGTATCCGGACGCGAAGATCCAGACGGAGACCCAGTTCAAGCACAATCAGGAGAAAGGCATCGACACGCTGCTGAACCTCCTGTACGTGCTGCTCTCGCTGTCGATCATCGTCAGCCTGTTCGGCATCGTAAACACGCTCGTGCTGACCGTGTTCGAACGCACACGCGAGATCGGGATGCTGCGCGCAGTCGGCATGACCCGCCGCCAGCTTCGGCGCATGATTCGCGCGGAGAGCGTCGTGACGGCGCTGATCGGTGCGGCGCTCGGGATCCCGCTCGGGATCGTGCTTGCGCTGATGGTCGGGCAGGCGATCGAATACCCCGCGTTCACGATCCCGATCGGCACGCTCGTGGTGTTCGTGATCGCCGCGATCGTCGTCGGCCTGCTCGCGGCGATCTTCCCGGCCAGGCGCGCGGCGCGGCTGAACGTACTCGAGGCGCTGCAGTACGAGTAGAGGGTGCGATGATCGCGGTGGTGGGCGACGCTCTGCAACCGAACGCCTTCGATGACACCTTCGTGGCGATGGCCGGCGCGCGGGCGATCATCTCCGCCACGCGCCTGGGCGTCGTCGCCTCGCTCGCCGAGGAGCCGTGCACGCCGGGTGAACTCGCGAGCCGGCTGGGGCTGTCCGCGTCAGGAACCGAGGCGCTGCTGACGGCGCTGAGAACGCTTGGCTACCTCGCCGTCGACGGCTCCGGGGTGCATCGTCCCACCGCTGCCGGGGCGCAGCTCGTCCCCGGCGAGAGCGCATCGGTCGCGAGCTTCGTCGGTGACTACAACGCCCACGCGTGGGAGATGCTGGGTCACCTCGATGAGGCTCTGCGCGGCGAGCACACGCCCGAATCGCACGCCCGCGCGCTCGAGGACCCCTTCTGGGACTCCTACATCCGCGGGCTGTTCGAGCTGGCCCGCGACGAGCACGAGGAGAACGTGCAGCGCGTCCCTGCGGCACACCCGCGAACGCTGCTGGACATCGCCGGCGGCCATGGCGGATTCGCGATGGCGATGTGCGCAGGACACGAGCATCTGCGGGCGACGGTGTTGGATCTCCCGGCGAGCGTCAGGGTGGGACGAAGCATCGTCGCCGAGGAGGGCTTCGCCGGGCAGGTGAGCTTCCTCGAGGGAGACGCGCTCGAGAGCGACCTGGGCAGTGATTGGGATGTCGTATCGATGTTCAACCTCCTGCACCATCTCTCGCCGCAGGCGGTGCTGGACCTGTTGGGACGCGCGCGCCGCGCGCTGCGCCCTGGAGGCTGGCTCGTGGTGGGGGAGACGGAGCGAACGGAGCCGGGCCAGCCGGTGAGCCTCAACGGGGCGATGAGCGGTCTCGTCTACTTCGTCTCCAGCGCGACCCGCAACTACACGCGCGGCGAGCTCGTCGACTGGCTCGGGCAGGCCGGCTTTGCTCGAGTGCAGGTGCACCGCAACGCGCGCTCGCCGTGGCGGTTGCTGTATCTCGCGACGGAGAGCGCGAGATGAGCTCGCCCGCGCCCACGACCGCGGACGCCCAAGCCGCTGCTGCGAGCGCGATGCGATGGGACCCTGCTCAGTACCAGCGCTACTCCGATCAACGCAGCCGCCCGTTCTTTGACCTGCTCGCGCAGGTGCAGGCGGAGTCACCCGCCACGATCATCGACGTCGGCTGTGGCTCCGGCGAGCTCACGATCTCGCTCGCCGGGCGCTGGCCGCGAGCGCTCGTTCGCGGCGTCGACTCCTCGCCGGAGATGATCGAGCGCGCGCCGTCTGCGCGCGGAGTCACGTTCGCGCTCGCCGACGCACGGCAGCTCGACGCGACCGGCACGGATGTGTTGATCAGCAACGCGCTGCTGCAATGGGTTCCTGGCCATCTCGAGCTCCTCGGCAGGTGGGCGGCGCAGCTCAACGCGGGCGGGTGGCTCGCTTTCCAGGTACCGGCCAACTTCGACGCGCCGTCGCATCGGCTGATGCACGATCTGGCCGGGTCATCGCGATGGCGCGAGCTCCTGGGCGGCGCGCTGCGGGGCGCGACCCCGGTTGCTGAGCCCGCCGAGTATCTGGCGCTGCTCGCCCCCCTCGGGATGCATGTCGACGTCTGGCAGACGCAGTACCTCCACGTTCTCCACGGGCAGGACCCGGTGCTCGAATGGATGCGCGGCACCGGCTTGCGCCCCGTGCTCGCCGCACTTCCCGAAGACCAGGTCGGCGAGTTCAGCTCGCAATACGGCGAGCTGTTGCGCGCGGCGTACCCGCCGCGGCCCTACGGGACCGTGTTCGGCTTCACGCGCACGTTTGTCGTGGCGCACAAGCTCACGTCAAGCTGATTGCGCGAGCAGCATCGCGGCCGGTGGGCGCGCCCTGCGCGCAGCGTCCACATCGCCGCGGCTCGCCGACACGATCGCGCCCATCAGCAGGATTTGCAGCTGGTAGCCGGTCTGCTCCGGATCGCTCGCGTGCGCGTGTTCGGCGTAGCGCTGGAGTATGCCTCGGACGACGTCCATGTGGCGAATCGTCGCTTCGTGGACCGGGTTGTGTGGGTCGTTGATCTCCAGCAGCGTGTTGATGAACGAGCAGCCCTCGAAGTCCGGCCGATGAAACCACTCGTCGAGCGCGTCGAAGACCGCGAGCCCCCGCCCCCGAGGGCTCGTCGCGCGCTGCTCGGCTTCGCGTTCGAGCCAGCCGCGGGTCCAGCGGCGCTCGCGCAGCTCGAGGAACGCGATCACCAACGCCTCCTTGGAGGAGAAGTGGTGGTAGAGCGTCGCCTTCGCGACGTCTGCCTCGGCGATGATCCTGTCGATGCCGACCGCGTGGATGCCGTCGCGCGAGAACAGCGCATATGCGGCGTCGAGGATGCGCTCGCGAGCCTCGTGCACCCGCAGCGGATCGTGGCCGTGGAGGTCCCCCCTGGAGACCCCACCTCCGTGGCTGGTTGACATGCCGTGCAAGGGTAGCCAGACAGGTATGTATAGTCAACTAGACAGACCTGTATGTCTAGTGGCCGAGAGACACATGCGTACGCCTCTGAGCTCGTCGGCTCGTGCGCAACCGACGATGCGCGCCCGCAGGCTGCTCTGGACGACGCCGAGCGCGAGCTGGCGGTGATGACGGCGGTCTTGCAGACGCTGACGGCGTGGGAGTGCTTTGCGCAGGGGAGCGAGCTGCTGCTGCGCGAGCTCGCCGGCGCCCTCGGGCAGATGGCCGGCGCGCTGTGGTTGCCGAAGGGCGATCTTCTCATCACGAGAACGACCTGGAGCATGCCGAGCGTCGACCGCCAGGCGCTCGAGCGCTCGCTGGGCAGACGGCGTGTCCCGTCGGGCCTGGGCCTCGCCGGCTGCGCGTGGGAGCTCGGCGAGGTGCTCGACCGGCCCACCCCCGGGCGCGGCGAGCGCCTCTCCGGCTGTGATGAGGCGTCGCAGGGCCTGAAGCCGACGATCGCGATCCCATGCTCGAATGGCGGCGAGGTGCTCGCTGTCGTGGAGCTGTACTCGACGGCGATGGCCCAGCTGAGCAGCCATCTCCTGCGTGTGCTCGGGTATGCAGGGCGAGGTTTCGGGGTGTTCTTCGCGCGCCGACGCGGCGAGCTCAGCCTCACGCCCCTGAGCTTGCGCGAGGTCGAAGTCTTGACGCTCGCCGCGCAGGGGCTGTCGGTCCGCGGGATCGCCGCCGAGCTGACGATCAGCCCGGCCACGGTCAAGACCCATCTCGAACACATCTATCGGAAGATCGGAGTACGCGACCGCACGGCGGCCGTTGCGCAGGCTCTCCGCGCCGGACTGATCGAATAGCGATCCCGCCGAAGATCGGCCGCCTGGCCTATTGAGGTGCCGGGGATTCGTTACGACACATAACCCATGGCGGCTAACAGGCGCACGACCGACTGTGCGCTGCGGATCGCGGACTCTGCGCGCGACGCGATCACTGCGAGCGATCGCGCCCGGCGGATCGTGACCTGGACCGAGGTCGAGACGTTCCTCGCCGGCTTGGCCGCGAGCATGGAGGAGGGGCTGCTGACCCTCGACGCGGACGGTCTGATCGTGACCGCCAACGGCGCGGCGGAACAGATGCTCGGATACGAGCGCGAGGCTCTGGCCGGCAGGACGCTGTGCGACTGCCTGGGCTGTCGACGCGAGGATCCGCGGTCATGCCCGCTGGCGGCTTGCTGGCGTACGGCGGTCGACGCGAGCAGCGAGCCTGTGCGCTTTGAGGACGAGCTGTTCACGCGCAAGGACGGGAGCAAGCTGGCGGTCGCGCTCAGCGTCGCGCCGCTGCGCTGCGATCGCAGGCTGCCGAGCGGACACGTGGTCGTCTTCCAGGACATCAGCGAGCGTAAGGCGGCGAGCGAGCACGGTGCGCTCGAGCTCGAGGAACTGACTTGGATCGGGCGTTTGCGCGACGCGATGGACGAGGAGCGCTTGGTGCTCGCGGCACAGCCGATCGTGTCGTTGGCGAGCCGCGACGTGGTCGCTCACGAGCTGCTTCTGCGCCTCCGTGATCGCGCCGCCCAGCTCGTCATGCCTGGCAGGTTCCTGCCCGCGGCCGAGCGCTTCGGCCTGGTCAGAGAGCTCGACCGCTGGGTTCTCGGGCGGGCCGCTCGTCTGCTCGCGCGCGGCCACAGCGTCAACGTGAACCTCTCTGCGCACTCGCTGGGCGATCCTGAGCTGGCGGTGCTGATCGAGCGCACGCTCGCGGACGCGGGCGCCGATCCGAGGCTGGTCACGTTCGAGATCACCGAGACCGCGCTGACGGAACACCCGCGCCTGGCCTGCGCGTTCGCGAAGCGCATGGCGTCGCTCGGATGCACGTTCGCGCTCGATGACTTCGGCACGGGCTACGGCGCGTTCACCTATCTGAAGCTCCTGCCGATCAGCTACCTGAAGATCGATCGCGAATTCGTCAACGACGTCTCAGAGAGCGCCGCGAGCTGCCACGTGATCGAAGCAATGGTAAGCCTCGCCCGCGGATTCGGACAGCAGACGATCGCGGAGGGGGTCGAGGACGAGCCGACGCTCGATGTCTTGCGCCAGCTCGGTGTGGACCATGTCCAGGGCTTCCACATCGCCCGGCCAGGCCCGGTCGAGCAGGTGATCGGCGCGCCGGTTCGGGCTCGGAGCCCTCGAGCGGAACGCGGCCCGCCGGGCTTGATCGCGCGAGGCTGATTATTGTCCGCCGATGCCGCCCAGCTCACCCGAGGCTCTCGCGGCCGCTTTCGGGGCCGCGATCGATGCTCGCGACGTACCGGCGGCGCTTGCGCTGTGGACTGAGGACGCGGCGATCGTGCAGGCCGACGGGCAGGTTCTGCGCGGCAAGGAGGCGATCGGCGCGGCACTGCGCGTGCTCGTCGGCAGCGGCGCGGACGTGGAGATCGACGTCGCGAAGGTCTTCGCCACGGCTGACGTAGCGATCGTGTTGGGCACCCTGACGATGAGCGGTACCGGCGCCGACGGCAGCCCTTACAGCGCTCGCAGCCAATCGCTCGTCGTGTACTCGAAAGGTGCGGACGGCTGCTGGCGGGTGGCGATCGACGCGCCGTGGGGGCTTCCCAACGTTTAGGTTGAGCGGCCTTCAAGCTGCGCTGAGATCGCGTCGATACGTGGAGGATGGCCCCGCGAGCCGCGAAGCTTACGCTGGCACGAGTCGTTCCTTGGCGCTCGGCGCGACGCGCATGCGCTCGAACACGCGGCGCGCGAGCCGGTTGGGACGGCGGGTCGCGCCGGCGGCGGGCGACCGGCTATGGCAGTGCGTTGCTTACGAAGGCGAGTTACTGCGCCCGCGCGCTGCGCTACGCCGGCGACTCCTCGGCCGCGAGCTTCACGCTGGGCGTGTGCACGCTTCCGTACCTGATCGGGTTGCTCTGCCTCGCGCCCCGCACGCGGCTCAACGTGAGCGAGTGCCCGTCCGGTCAGCGCATTCGCGCGCACCTGCGGCTGCGGCGCTGGGGGCTGCCGCGATTTCGCCTCGCGCAGGGGGTCCTGCACCTGCCCGAGGACTACGCGAGCTATCTGCGCGGTCGCAGGCGCCAAGCCCTGCGCACGAACGTCGCCCGGGCACGGGCCCGCAGCGTCGAATGTACCCACACCATCGTCCGCGAGGGACTGTCGAATGGACACTCGTGTGATCAGCCGGCACCGGTCGAGCGCTGGCAGGCGACGAACCGGGCGGGCAGTCTCGTCGGCGAGGCTTGGCTGACGGTCGACGCGGAGTGCGCGCTGATGCACGCGATGGTGACAAGCGAAACCGACGTGCGCTGGCTTCTGCACGCGGCCATCATCGAGCAGCTCTGTGACCGTGGCTGTCGCCAGCTGCTGACGAACTCTCACGATGCTTTTCTGATGGCGCCCGGGCAGCAGTACTTCCAGCGTCTGCTCGGCTACTCGGTCGAGCGGGTAGCCCTGCGACGGTCCTTGCCGGCGCCGGCAAGGGGCGCAAGCCGCGTGCTCGCTGTGCTGGTGCTGCTCGTGAGCGCGGCGGCGGTGGGCGAGCAGGCGCTCGCGAGCATTCTCTGATCGCGCCGGCGGCTACGCGCTCAGATCGAAGCGCATCCTCACCTCGACACCTCCGCTCGAGCGCGTGAGGATCGTCAAGGCATCGCTCAGCCGCGCCATCAGGCCCAGGCCGAGTCCGAGCCCGCGGGTCTCGCTGGGCCTCGTGCGCATGCCGCTGCCGTCGTCGGCGACGACGATCCACAGCTCTCCCGCGTGCGCGGCTGCGATCAGATGAACCTCGCCGGGCGAGTCCTCGTAGGCGTAGGCGACCGCGTTCGTGACGGCCTCGGAGACCGCGAGGCGCACATCTTCCAGGCGCGCGCCGTGCACCCCGGCGGCGGCCGCGAACGCCGTGAGCACGCCGCGTGCCCACGCGACCGAGGCCGGCACCGCTGCAGCGGACTCGCTCAGATACGCCGGCGCCTGGGCGCTGCGGTCGCTTGCGAGGTCATTCCGCTGGCGGTTGGGCATGGAGGAGCCTGGCCGCCGTTGCCTTCCGTGTCAGTCGCCGAGTCAGCCGGCCAGGATGAACATCATATGTGGGCCATCACGCGTAACCGCGCTGCGGCGACTACCCCGGCACGCGGGAGCTCGCAGACGCCACCTGTGCACGTCGGCGCGCGGCGGTGACGGTGTCGGTGAGCGTCGCGATGTCGTAGGCGCCGTAGTGTCGGCGCCCGTTGACGAAGAAGCTCGGCGTTCCCGAGACGCCGCTCTCGTCCGCGCTGGCGACGTCCTCGCTGACGCGCGGCGCATACACGCGGCGGCGCACCTCGTCGAGCAGGCGCTCGGAGTCGAGGCCGAGCTCGTTGGCGTAGTCGGCGAGATGGCCTGGACGGAGATCGCCCTGGTGCGCGAGCAGGCTGTCGTGCGCCTCCCAGAACTCGCCCTGCGCGCCGGCCGCCTCAGATGCCTCGGCCGCCAGCTGCGCGGTCGGATGCACGTCGTTGAGCGGGAGGTGGCGCCACACGTAGCGAAGGTCGTCGTCGAAGGACGTCAGCAGCTCACGGATGACCTGCTCGGCCTGCCCGCAGTAGGGGCACTCGAAGTCGCCGTACTCGACGAGCGTGACGAGCGCGTCTTCGGGTCCGCGGATGTGGTCGCGCTCGGGATCGACCTCGACGGCAAGGTCGATGATGTCCTCGGCCGTGCCGGCGAGCTGGCGCGCCCGCACGCTCGCGGGCAGACGTTTGACCACGCGCAGCACGATCCACCCGAGCAGCGGCGCCAACGGCACCGTCAGCAGCGCGCCGAGCTTCGCCTCGGCGAGATGCTGTCCCGCTGAAGGCGAGGCTCGAGATCAGCAGTGACACGGTGAAGCCGATCCCGGCGAACGCACCGCCGGCTGCGAGCAGCGGCGGGCTCAGCGGCGAGCGCGGCCCGTGGAAGGCCCGGCGCGAGGCGATCCATGACGCGCTGGCGATGCCGACGGGCTTGCCGATCAGATAGCCGATCAGGATGCCGAGCGTGATCGGCGAGCTGGCCGCGTCGCTGATCAGTGCTCCCGTGACGTGGACGCCGGCGTTTGCGAGCGCGAACAGCGGCACGATCACGTAGCTGGTCCAGGGGTGCAGGGTGTACTGCAGGCGCTCGTTTGGTGAGATCGCGGAGATCACCCCCTGCTGCGCTGAGCGAGCGAGCTCGGGCGTCGGCTGCTCGCGAAACGAGCGTGCGAGCACGGTTGCGCGCTCGAGGTCATCGCGCGAGGGAGGGTAGGCGCTCGTCGCCAGCCCGACCGCGAGCCCTGAGATGACGGGGTCGATCCCCGACTTGAACATCGCCACCCACAGGCCGACGGCGACCACGCCCGAGGCGGGGCGGCGCCACTCGGGGGCGTAGCGGAGCGCCAGCAGCGCCACGAACAGCAGCACCGCGACCGCGAGCGCGATCACCGAGACGTGGGTCGTGTACACGGTCGCGATCACGAGCAGCGCCGAGAGGTCGTCGACGACGGCGAGCGTCAGCAGGAACACGCGCAGCCTGGTGGCCGAGCGCGGCGTCAGCAGCGCCAACGCGCCGAGGGCAAAGGCGGTGTCGGTTGACATCGCCGCCCCCCAGCCGTGCGCGCCGGCGCCGCCGGCGTTGAAGGCGAGGTAGATCAAGACCGGCACGGTCATGCCGCCGAGCGCCGCGAACACGGGGATCGTAAGGCGCTGGCGATCGCGCAGCTCGCCGAGGTCGAGCTCGCGCTTGGCCTCCAAGCCGACGACGAGGAAGAAGAACGTCATCAGCCCCTCGTTGACCCAGTGGCGCAGGTCCGCCGAGATGCCGGCGTCACCGATCGTGATCGCGAGCTTCGTGCTCCACAGCGACTCGTATGAGTGCGACCAGGGCGAGTTCGCCCACACCAGCGCGAGGATCGCCCCCGCCAGGAGCACGCTCGCGCCGCCGGTCTCTGTGCCGAGGAAGTCGCGAACGGGCGCGGCCAGGTTGCGCGCCCAGGCCGTGCGCCCGGCGTAGGCGGCTGTCTCCGTGTCGGAGTCCACGGTCAGGTTCCTATCACTTCGTCGGCGACTCTCCCGTCGCGAATGCCGCTCGGCGGCGCGTGCGGCACGCGACCGCCGCGCGCTAGAAGATGCCGATGCGGTCGGGTGGCCAGTAGGTTGCGATTGCCTGTCCGATGATCCAGCCGGTTGGCACCGGGCCCCAGAAGCGGCTGTCGTCGGAGTCACCGCGATTATCGCCCATCATGAACCAGTGCCCGGCGGGGATCTTGATCGGCGTGGTGAAGTTGCACTCCGGGCTCGAGCCGCAGGCTTTGCTGTAGGGCGCCTGCTCCTCGGCGAACGACTTCCCGCCGGAGGGCTTGCGGAACACGTGTCCTTCCTTGACATAGATCTCGTCGCCGGGGCCGGCGACGATGCGCTTGATGAAGTTTTCGCCCGACTCCCTTGGGATCGGCTGCGAGCACGGCGCGCCACCGATCAGCACCGAGTGCGGTGTCGGCCCGCACTGCTGGCTCCTGGCGCCTTGCGGCGGGTGAAACACAGCGATCTCGCCGACGTGCGGGCCGGCGAAGCTCATGCCGATGCGGTTGACCAGGACACGTTGCCCGATCGCGAGCGTCGGCTCCATCGAGCCGCTCGGGATCCGGTATGGCTTGACGACGACCGCCTCGACGGCGAGCGCCAGCGCGAGCGCTGCGGCGACGATCACGACCAGCTCGAGGATCGAGCGCGGAAGCGATCGCTGAGACTTCACGGCTGGGGCTGCGCACATTGCGCAAGCAACTCCTCCGCGATCGCGAGCGCGAGCTCGGCGCGCTCGCGCAACGACGGCGCATACACGTACTCCTCGGGGGAGTGGGCGTGGCCGCCACGTGGCCCGAGGCCGTCGATCGTGAGCGGGATAGCGCTCGCGAAGTGGCTGGCGTCGCTGGCTCCGCCTCGGGCGACGCCGACGATCTGATAGCCGACGCGGGCGCCCGCCGCCTCGAGCAGGTCGCTGCTCGCCTCACTGGTGTCCATCCCCGGCCAGCAGCGAATCAGCTCGACCTCCAGCCGCGCCGTCTGCGCGGACTCGCGGATCGCTTGCATGACGGCGGCGAACGATCGCTCGCTCGTGGCACGCATGTCCACGATCAGCTCGCCCTCGGCGGGGACCACGTTGACCGCCGCACCGGCGCGGATTCTGGTGGGGACCACGCTCAGCGCCTGCGTCCCGCGCGGCTCGTGCAGCGCCGCGGCGGCGCGCGCGGCCTCGGCCAGGGCGAGCAGCGCATTCGCCCCGGCGTCGGGATTTGAGCCGGCGTGTGCGGCACGCCCATGTGCCGTCACGCGCAGCGTGCCAGCGGCCTTGCGCCTGACGACCACACCCTCCTGTCTCGCGGGCGTGCGCTCGCCCGCCTCGAAGCACAGGCAGGCGTCGTAGCCGGCGAAGCGATCGACGTGAGCGAACGGCTCCAGGCGCCACTCCTCGTCGACGACGAGGAGCACACCTAGCTCGGCGAAGCCATCGGGTCGCTCCGCGAGACGGCGTGCGAGCGCGAGCGCGAGCGCGACGCCGCCCTTCATGTCGACGCTCCCCGAGCCGAGCCAGCGCTCGCCATCGCGCAGCAGCGGCGTGTGCTCGGCGTGCGCGATCACCGTATCGACATGGCCGAGCAGCAGAACCCGCCCGGATCCCGAGCCGCTCACGCGCGCGATCAGGTCATCGACGTGCCCGGGCGAGGAGCAGGGGACCCGTTCGATCGTGGCCGCTGCGGGGAGTCGCTGGGCGCACAGCGCCAGCGCGGCCTGCGCGCCGTCTGCGTCGCCCGAGGGGCTGGAGATCGCGACCAGCGCCTCCAGGTCAGATGCGGCGGCCACGGCCATCGCCTCCGTGGCCGCGGCCGTCGATACGCTCATGCGCGGAGATTAGCGCCGCAGCTCGAGCGCCCTCGCCGATTGCGTCTGTGCGCTGGCTGCAAACGGGACGCTCGGCTCTGGCGCGTGCGCCGGCGAGAGCTGCTCGGCGGCGGGCATCGACCACAGCCCATGCTCGGCGAGGATCGGCAGCACGCCCTCGCCGAACCAGTACGCCTCCTCGAGGTGCGGGTAGCCGGAGAGGACGAACTCGCTGATCCCGAGCGCGGCGTACTCCTCGATGCGCGCAGCGACTTCCGCGTGGCTGCCGACGAGCGCTGTGCCGGCGCCGCCGCGTGCGAGCCCGACACCGGCCCACAGGTTGGGCGCGACCTCGAGGCTCGAGGCCGAGCCGTTGTGGAGCGCCATCATCCGGCGCTGTCCCTCGGACTCGCTGCGCCGCAGGCGCTCTTGAACCTGCTCGATCGTCGCCGGGTCGATGCCGTCGAGCAGGCGCTCGGCCTCGCGCCACGCCTCCCTGGCGCTGTCGCGACAGACGACGTGCAGGCGGATCCCCAGGCCTAGGGCGCGTCCTTCGGCGCTGGCCAGCGCGCTGACCGCGTCGAGCTTCTCGCGCAGTGGTGTGGGAGGCTCGCCCCAGCTGAGGTAGACGTCGACGAGGCGTGCGGCCACGGCGAGCGCCGGGGGAGACGACCCGCCGAAGTAGACGGGCGGTGGCGGGGTCGGCAGCTGTTCGAGCTGGGCTGCCGCGACGGTCACGTGCTCTCCGTCGAAGTCGACGCTCTCGCCGTGCCACAGCTCGCGCACGACCTCCAGGAACTCAGCCGTGCGCGCGTAGCGCCCGCTCTTCTCGAGGCCGTCGCCGAGGGCCCGTTGTTCCTCGCCGTCGCCGCCGGTGACGACGTTCAAAAGCAGGCGCCCGCGGCTATGTCGCTGGAACGTTGCCGCCATCTGGGCGGCGAGCGTCGGGCTGACGAGGCCGGGCCGAAAGGCGATCATGAACTTCAGGCGCTCGGTCTTCTGACTGAGCATCGCGGTGCTCACCCAGGCGTCGTCGCACCACAGCCCGGTGGGGGTGAGCGCGCCCTCGAACCCGAGTTCCTCGGCGGCGAGCGCAACCTGCGTCAGATAGCCGAGCGACGCGGGGCGCGCACGGCCGGCGACGCCCGTGGGGCGCGCCTGCTCGATCAACCGGCGTCCGTCGCCCTGCGTGGGCAGGAACCAGTGGAAGGCGAGTTCGCTCACACCTGTCCGTGCTGTGGCGGGTAGGTCCCGTTGAGCGTGTAGCGGCCGATGTGCTGGAGCTTCCAGCGGACGGGATCGTGGAGCGTGTGCGTGCGAGCGTTGCGCCAGTGGCGATGGAGGTCGAGGTCGTCGACCGCCGAGCGGGTGCCGGCGAGCTCGAAAAGAGCGCTGGCGGTCTCGACACAGACGCGATCGGCGAACGCCTTGGCGGTCGCGACGGCGATCGAGGCGCGCGCCGAGCCGGCCTCGTCGACGCGATCGCGTTCTACCGCGTCGATCGTGCGCGCCGCGTCGCTGAGCAGGGCCTGGGCGGCACGCACGCCGATCGCGAGCTCGCCGACGCGCTGGATCAGCAGCGGATCTTCCTCCGCGCGCTCGACGTTGGCCTCGAACCACGGGCGGCTGGCGGTGCGCACGAACTCGACGGCGTCCTCGAGTGCGCCGTCGGCGATGCCGACGTCGATCGCGGTGTGCAGCAGCTGCGCGCGCGCCCCATACACCTGTGGGCGTTCGAACATGCGGTGGTGCGGGATGACCATCTCGCGGGGGACGATCACGCGCTCGAGCTTGACGGTCCCGCTCGCGGTCGTGCGCTGGCCCATGCCCGCCCAGTCGTCGAGCACGCTGACACCGACGGCGTCGCGGGGGACGATCGCGACGCGCGTGCGGCCGTCCTCGTCCTTGGCGAGCACGGTCAGCCAGTGCGCGAGCAGCGAGCCGGTGCAGTAGAACTTCTGGCCCTCGAGCAGGTAGCTCCCGTCGGGGCGTGCTCGCAGGCTGGTGCGGATGTCGGCGACGGTCTTCGAGCCGGCCTCCGATTGCGCGTTGGCGATGCGCCGGCCGTCGAGGACCTCGCCGAACAGCAGCTCCTGCTGCGCCGCTGAGCCGACCTGGCGTGCGAGCTCGAGATAGACGAACTGGCTCTGCGGGATCTGCGCGACGTTGGGGTCGGCGCTCGCGAGCACGCTCACGACGTGCGCGAGCGTCTCGAGCGAGACCTCAGCCCCGCCGTGTGCGCGCGGCACGGTGATCGCGAGCAGGCCCTCTCGGGAGAGCAGCTCGATCTCGGCGGCGGGCAGCTCGCGCAGGCGGTCGCGCGCGGCGGCGCCGGCGGCGATCTGCGCGCGTACGGCACGCGTCCGCTCGAGCGCGTGCTCGTCGGAGTCGATCCGCTGCGCGTCGGCAGCGGCGGCGGAGTGCAGCTCGCGGGTGCTCATCGCGACAGCGTGGGCTCAGGGAGCTTGCCGTTCAGGCGCGCGCCGTCGGCGGCGAGCGGCGGTTGCGCCTCGAGGCCGAGCTCGGCCTCGAGCTCGCGCACGATCGGCAGCACCTTCAGCCCGAAGTAGTCGACCTCCTCTTGGAAATGCAGGAAGCCGGCGAGGATCAGCCCGACGCCGAGCTTGCGGTACTCGACGATGCGTCGGGCCACCTGCTCGGGGGTGCCGATGAGGCCGCTGCGAAAGCCGTCGTTGTACTGGACCAGGTCCTTGAACTCGGAGTCCTGCCACATGCCGCGCTTGTCGCCGGTCGACTGCCCGGCCTGCTTGACGGCGGCGCCGAAGCCCTCGACGGCCTCGCGGTCGGCGTTGGCGATGATCTCCTCGACGACCGCGCGCGCCTCGGCCTCGCTGTCGCGGGCGACGATGAAGGCGTTGAGGCCGAAGCGGACATCGCTGCCGGGCTTGCGTCCCGCGGCGACGGCGTACTGGGAGACCTCCTCGACCTGTGCTCGCACTCCCTCGAAGGAGTTGCCGTTCATGAAGTACCAGTCGGAAACGCGCGCTGCCATCTGTCGCGCGGCGGTCGAGTTGCCGCCCTGGAAGATCTGCGGGTGCGGCTTCTGCAGCGGCTTGGGTTTGAGCGAGTAGCCGTGCAGGTTGTAGAAGTCTCCGGAGAACTCGGCCTCGTCCTGCGTCCAGCTCGCCTTGAGCACGCGGATGAACTCCTCCGAGCGCCGGTAGCGCTCGTCGTGCTCGAGCCACGGCTCGCCGAGCGCGTTGAACTCGCCCTTGAACCAGCCTGAGACGACGTTGACGGCGAAGCGCCCGCCGGAGATGACGTCGGCGGAGGCGCCGAGCTTGGCAAACACCCCGGGCTGCCACAGCCCGGGGTGGATCGCGGCGATCACCTTCAGTTTCTCGGTGGCGAGCAGCAGCGCGAGGCTGAAGCCGGTGGACTCGTGCTGGTACTCGGCGCCGTAGCTGGCCATGTAGCGGACCTGGCTGAGCGCGTACTCGAAGCCGCGCTGCTCGGCTAGCTGGGCGAGCTGGCGGTTGTACTCGATGCCCCAGTCGGTGCGTTGCTCGATCTTGCTGACGACAAGACCGCCGCTGACGTTGGGCACCCAGTAGGCGAACCTGAGCGGATCCGTGGTTGCGATTGTCATCTGCGGGCTTCCCTTTCCGTGGTTTTTTGACGTTTTTTATGAACTTTGCATGGCGTGGCGACGATCGGCGCGTGCCTGGAGCGAACCTCAGCTGACGCGTTCGAGCACGGCCACCCGCCGGCGCGCCGGCGCGCGCTTGGGCGCCGCGGGGCGCTCGCGCGCGAGTCGCGAGTAGCTGCCGCGGAAGAACAGCAGCGGCGCCGCGTCCCTTTCGAGGCTGGACATCGAGAGCGCCTCGCCGATGACGATCATGTGATCGCCGCCCTCGTGGATCGCGCTCACGCGGCAGGCGAGGGTGGCGAGTGCGTCCGGCAGGCACGGCAGGCCGGGGCCGTGCTCGCTGAACTCGACCTCGTGCGGCCGCGCGCTCTCGCCCTTGGCGGCGAAGCGGATCGAGTGCTCGCGCTGGCTTTCGGCGAGGATGCTGACGGCGAAGTGGGAGCACGCCGTGACCGCGGCGAGCGTCTCGCTGTCGTGGGCGAGGCAGACGAGCAGCAGCGGCGGCTCGAGCGACACGGAGGTGACGGCGTTGACGGTCGTGGCGACGGGGCTGCCGTCGCGCGCGGCGCGCGCTGACGACGCAGACGCCGGTGGCGAAGTGGCCCATGACAGCGCGCATGTCGTGCTTGGCGGCACTCATGCGACGTCCGCGTCGAGTGCGAGCGGGATATCGATCGAGCTGAGGCGGTGCCCGAGACGCAGCGCCTTTGAGAGCATGTACGGCTCGGACTCGGGGTGAGTCGCGACCTCGATCGGGACCTGGCCGCTGACCTGGAGGCCGTAGCCCTCGAGGCCGACGAGCTTGCGTGGGTTGTTGGTGAGCAGGCGGATGCTCGAGAGCCCGAGATCGGCGAGGATCTGCGCGCCGATGCCGAAGTCGCGTTGGTCTGCGGGGAATCCCAGCGCGAGGTTGGCATCGACGGTGTCGAGGCCCTCGGTGTCCTGTAGCGCGTAGGCGCGCACCTTGTTGAGCAGCCCGATGCCGCGCCCCTCCTGGGCGAGGTAGACAAGCGCGCCGCGGCCGTCGGCCGCGATCTGGCGCATCGCCTCGTGCAGCTGCGGACCGCAGTCGCAGCGCAGCGAGCCGAACACCTCGCCGGTGACGCACTCGGAGTGCACGCGCACGAGCACGTCCTCGACGCCTGCGACCTCGCCGTATACGAGCGCGAGGTGCTGGCCGCCGTCCACGAGCGAGCGGTAGCCGTGCAGGCGAAAGACGCCGAAGCGCGTCGGCAGGCGGGCGCTTGCGACGCGCTCGACGAGGCTCTCGGCCTGCCTGCGGTAGGCGATCAGCTGGGCGACGGTGACCATCTTCAGGTCATGGCGGCGCGCATATCCGATCAGGTCGCCGACGCGCGCCATGGTGCCGTCGTCGTTGAGGATCTCGCAGATGACACCTGCCGGCAGCACGCCGGCGAGGCGCGCGAGGTCGACGGATGCCTCGGTGTGTCCGGAGCGCTCGAGCACGCCGCCGGGACGCGCACGCAGGGGAAAGATGTGCCCGGGCTGCACGAGGTCCTCGGCGCCGCGCCGCGGATCGATCGCGGTCTGCACAGTGCGCGAGCGGTCGTGTGCGGAGATGCCGGTCGTGACGCCCTCGCGTGACTCGATCGAGACGGTGAAGGCGGTGCCGTGAAGGGACTCGTTGCGGCGCGTCATCGGTCGCAGCCCGAGCTCGTCGCAGCGCTCGGAGCTGAGCGCCAGGCAGATCAGGCCGCGCGCCTCGCCGGCCATGAAGTTGATCGCCTCGGGGGTCGCGAACTGTGCGGCCATCACGAGGTCTCCCTCGTTCTCGCGATCCTCGCCGTCGCACACGACGATCATGCGCCCGTCGCGGATGTCGGCGAGCGCATCCTCGATCGGATCGAACGGCGAGGTGGCCTCGTCGAGCGACTGAAACGGCGAGCTCATGTTGGTCGTCCCGCTGAGTTGGTGCTCATGCAGACGAGGATGGTGCCTGCGGGCGCCGTGGTCAAATAGGGATTCTGGAAGAGGTGATAGGGCTGTCCTTTGACGCGAGCGCGAGGGGCGCGCGTCTCACGCGGCCGCGCGGGGCGCGCGAGGGGCACGCTTGGCGCGAGCGCGGGGGGCGCGCTTCGCGGCTGGTGGCGGGAGCGCCTCGGCTGCGCTCGCCTCGGCGGCGGTGGCGGCGTAGACGGAGGCCTCCTGCACGAACAGGCCGTGCAGGTCTCGCGTGGCGAGCGTGGGCGAGCCGGCGCGTCTGCGCTGGACGACGAGCCGTACGCTCGTGTCGTCGCCGTCGATCTTGCGGTAGGTGATCGCGCCGCGCTGCTCGAGCGGGTCCCCGATGACGCTGTAGCTGGGGAGCACGGTGGCCCCGAGCCCGGCGGCGACCATCAACTTGCCCATCTCGGCTCCGTCGGCTGAATACGAGAACGACGGCTCGTCGCCGCCAAGCAGCCGGTTCAGATAGCGGTGCATGGCATAGCCGGAGCGCATCACGACGAGCGGCTCGCTGATGAGCTGTGTGGGGCTGACGGTCGCACGCTCAGCGAGTGGGCTGTCGATGTGCATGCAGACGACCGGGTAGCCGCGCAGCAGCTCGACGGTGTGCAGCTCGGGGGCGACCTCGTCGCCGTCGAGGTAGTTGACGAGCCCGAGGTCGAGACCACCCTCCAGCAGCAGGCGGTGCAAGCGCTGCTGCTGCACGAGCAGGACCTCGACCTGCGTCGTGGGGTGGGTATCGCGAAAGGCGCGGATCGTAGCGGTCAGCAGTGGCGAGGTGGCGGCGCTGACGGTCCCGAGTCGGATCATGCGACTGCTCTTGTGCTGCTCATCGGCGGCGTAACGCAGCCGCTTGGCGGCTTCGATCACATCCAGCAGATGAGGCAGCAGCTCGCGCCCCTCGTCGCTGATCGTCGCACCGGTGCGCTGGCGGTCGAGCAGGTCGACGCCGAGCTCGGCCTCCAGCTTGCGTACGGTCTCACTCAGCGCAGGCTGAGAGATGTGCAGCTCTTCGGCAGCCCTGCGAAAGGAGCCAAAGCGTGCGACAGCGGCGGCGTATTCGAGCTGCTCGATGCGCATCGGGACGCGCCGTCAACAATTTCGATCATAAAGCTCGGGAATCGCGCAAGCCTACCACGGCGAGAGCGCTGCGCCCGGGTCGGAGGTTGCGCCGAGCGCCCACCGCCGGCGCAGCCGCTAGGCCTTCTCGAGCGCGAACCTGGCGTAGGTGAGGGTGCCATCCTGGAATTCGCGGAAGCGGAGGCTGCCCTCGCTGCCGGAGTAGTCGAAGGCCTCACGCTGAAGGCGCTTGGGCGCGCGGCTGACGTAGGCGCGCACCGACGGCGTCGTCAGGATCATGGCTCTGAGGACCTCGGCGGTGATGTCCTGCTCATGGAGGGTCCGCAGCCCCGAGCTCTGCAGCTGCCGGCGCAGCTCAGGCAGGTCGTCTTTCTGCACGCCCTGCGAAGGCGGGTTGGCCGTGGGCCGCAGGTCGGCGACCAGCAGCAGCCCGCCGGGCCTCAGCACCCGCCGGACCTCCGCGAGGAACTTCGTCATGTGCGGGTAGCAGTGCGAGGACTCGACGTTGATCACCGCGTCGAAGCTGGCATCGGCGAACGGCAGTCGCTCGGCGTCGCCGGCCACGAACTTCAGGCCGGCGCGGACGTGCCTGCGCCGGCAGCGCCGCACTCCCAGATACGCGAGGTCGAGGCCGGTGACCGAGCGTGGTCGATACCGCTCGGCGACGAACGCGCAGCCGTGGCCGGGGCCGCAACCGACCTCGAGGACGTCCTTGCCGCTGAGATCGGCCTCGCCGATGGTCGCCGCGTACAGGTCCAGCCCAGCCTGGTTGCCGCTCGTGTCGGCCGCGTCCCGATCGGGTGCGACGTACCCGTAGTTGAAGCCGCCGCCTGCGATCGGCCGCCCTCCCCGCAGCGCCACGATCTCGTAGAGAATCCGCCAACCGAGCTTTTCCGCCCGGGGTCGCAGCCACGGGACGAGCCCGAGGGCGGCGTCCATCACGACTTTCAGAGGGCGTACTTCCTGCTGCGCAGAGGGCTCACCAATTCCGTTACCCACGGCGCGGACGATACAGGAAGCGCTTGGGTGCGCTCATGCAGGAGATCGGAGCCTGCTAGGCATCCGGTCCGCGCGGGGCGTAGCGGTGGTGCAGCATCAGCCCGTTTCCGTCGGGATCGGCGAAGAACGCCATGTGGCAGACGCCGGTGTCGAGCGTCTCGCCTGCGAACTCGACACCGCGCTCCTCTAGTGCCGCCCGCGCCTGCGCGACATCGTCGACGTGCAGTGCCAGTGCGTTGGGATTGACGTTGTGCTCGAGGCCCATCTTCTCGGGGTCGAACACGCTCAGTGTCAGGTTGCCCGTCTCGAACTCTGCGTAGTGACGGTCTTTTATGTACACCGATCGCGCCAGGCCGACGGTCGAGCCGTAGAACTCAACCGCCGTCTCCATATCGCGTGTCGGCATGGCGACGAAGTCGACGCCGGTTACCAGCTGGGTGGTGCTCATCGTGATTCCTCCTGGGTCGATCGGCGAAGCTTGCGCGGCCTTGGATCGATAATCGGTCGCCGCTTGCCGGGGCTAAACGGGACACTCGATCGTGGAGTGGCAGTTTTCTGGACCGTTGAGGAAGACAACCGATCGGGTGAACGTGAACGGTTCCCCGAAGCCTTCCACGTTGTAGATCTCACCGCCGCTCCCGGGCCCGCCTTCCGCGGCGACTCTACTGCAGATACCCCAGACCGAGCGGCTCGCTCAGTCACGAGCCGCCCGGCATACACCTAAAGCCACCTGCCGTAGCGTTATCCGACGGAGACCGCCACCTCCGCCTCGGCTCGGCGAGTGAGGGCAGGCGAGCGCGCGCTGCGCAGCGCGATCGGCGTGAGCGCCGCGACGGTCCCCGCGATGACGGCGAGAACGAGCCAGGTGTGAACGCCCTCCCACTCACCGAGCAGCAGCAGGAATCCGGGGATCGTGCAGGTGGTGAACGAGAGGATCAGGGTGGCCCAGCCGGCGAGGGCGGTGAGGCGCTCGATGCCGAGACCGAGCACCAGGAAGAACATGCCCCACAGCACCGACCACTGCAGCCACAACAGGCCAATCGTCGGATCGTTGAACTTGACGATGTCGGTGACGCCGAAGGCGCACGCCATGATCGCGACCCAGGCGGAATACCAGCCCAGCCCGAGCGGTTGGTAGCCGGCGAGGTTGCAGACGCCGACGTACAGGTAGGTGAAGCCGAACAGGAAGATCCCTGACGCGAGCAGGATTTCGTCAGGCGTCTTGGCATGGGAGATCAGGTAGAACGGGATCGCCGTCTGCAGGCCGCCGACGAACAGGTTGAACACGCCTGCGCTCTTCGCATCGACCTTGCCCAGGAACAACAGGCCGTTGACGAACAACACGGCGCCTACGAACATGAGCCCTACGGACGACATTTGATCTTGCCTCCTTTGAGTGGTGGTTATCGCGCCCGCCCTCGCGTGCGCCGCTAGTTGTAGGAGTCGACCGGGGGGAGCCGGTCGTTGAGGAGGTAGTCGCCGGCGTGCATCGACTTGAAGTCGAGCGGGTTGTGCAGTGACAGCGTGCGCGCGTTGCGCCAATGCCTGTCGAAGCCGTAGCGCTCGAGCACGCTCCCTGCGCCGCAGACCTTGAAGAGCGTCGATCCGACCTCCAATGCCGCGTCGGCGCCCGCGCGTCGCGCCTCTCCGGTCACGACCGAGGCGAGGCCCCTGCGCTCGAGGTCGCCCGGATGCTCGACCGCGTCATCGCACAGCTCGGCCGCTCGCATCGCCAAGAGATCGGCTGCCAGCACGGCGGTCTTCATCTCGCCTACGCGAAGCTTCGTGTAGGCGTCCTCGCTGGCGCTGGACGCGTCGCTCTCATACCACACGCGGGCCCGCGTCTGGATGAAATCGACGGCGTCGTCGAGGGCGTTCTGCGCGATCCCGACGAAGACTCCTGTGTGCACCGCCTGATAGTTCAGCGACGTGATCTGCCCGCCTCCACCGCCGCCGTCCTGCGCGGTGGACAGGCACAGCTCGTCGGGGATGAACACATCCTTGAAGTCGGTTGTGCCACTCGCCGTGGTGCGCTGGCCGAAGCCGCTCCAGTCGTCGTGGATGGTCACACCGCCGGCGTCGGTTTTGGTGAAGAACACGCGCACCTCATCGGAGTCGGCGACGCGGCAGGGCCCGAAGGTGACATCCCCGGCGAGGCTGCCGGTGCAGTAGAACTTGGTCCCGTTCAGGCGCCAGCCGTCGTCGACCTTGCGAACGGTCGTGTTGAAGTCGTTGACGCTCGGCGTGCCGATCTCCGAGTAGGCGTTGGCGATCCACAGCTCGCCGTTGGCGAAGCGCGGCAGCCACTTGGCCTGCACCTCGGGCGGGGCGAACTCTTCGAGCAGCCTGATGCCGCCGGTGTGCAACTGGTACATCTGCCCGATGTTCGAGTCGCCCGCGGAGATCAGGATCACGACTCGCATCAACTCGCTGAAGGTGCCACCGTGGCCGCCGAACTCGCGTGGGACCATCAATCCGAGCAGCCCTGAGGCGCGGAAGGCGGCGCATTGCTCGTGAGGGAACTGCCGCTTGAGATCGCGCTCGGCGGCGCCGACGCGAAACTGGTCGCGCAGCTCGCTCGCCACGGCGATCGGGTCGTCGAGGTCGATGCCGGCTTTTGCCCGAGCGGGTGCTTGTTGGAGGGTGCTCATCGCTTCGTGGTCTCCTTTTTGGTTGAGCGATCGTTGACAAGAGCTTCACTCCCCGTCGGCTTTTCCCGCTGACAGCGCCCGGCGCGGATGCCCCGCGGCGACGCATATCCAACGAAGACAATCGACATAATGAGGAAACCGTCGCGGGGGAGATTGATCGCGCCGAGGTGCACAGTCAAATAGACATTGGCGACCCTGCGATAGGCAGGGCCTATCGGGGTCTCCAGCAGCGAGCAGCGCTTGGTCCTCCGCGCGCCGCCGCCCGATCAGCGCACATCTGCCAAGCTCGCACGGCCGCGGCAGGGCAGCCTCGTGGCTGCGTGATCTGGCTGAGCTCAATCGAGGAGGGCCACGCAGAGGATGGCGAAGTACGTCGGAGCGATCGATCAGGGGACGACGAGCACGCGCTTCATCCTGTTCGACAGGGACGGGCGGATCGTCGCGCTCGACCAGCGCGAGCACGAGCAGATCACTCCGAAGGCGGGTTGGGTCGAGCACGACGCGGGCGAGATTCTGGCAGCGCACCCGCGAGGTGATCGCCGGCGCCCTCGCGAAGTCCGACGTCGCCATCGGCGACATCGCGGCGCTCGGCATAACCAACCAGCGCGAGAGCACTGTCGTGTGGGATCGCGCCAGCGGTCAGCCGATCCACAACGCACTCGTGTGGCAGGACACGCGCACCGACCAGCTCGTGCGCGAGCTCGCGGGCGAGGAGGGCCCCGACCGCCTGCGCGATCGTGTCGGCCTGCCGCTCTCGACGTACTTCTCCGGTCCGAAGGTGTCGTGGCTGCTCGAGCATGTCGAGGGCGCGCGCGAGCGCGCGGAGAACGGCGAGCTGGCGTTCGGCACGATGGACGCGTGGGTGCTCTGGAACCTCACAGGTGCAAGCAAAGGCGGCGTGCACGTGACCGACGTGACCAACGCGAGTCGCACGATGTTGATGGATCTCGAGAGCCTCGACTGGCACGAGCCGAGCCTCGAGCTGATGGGCATCCCGCGCTCGATGCTGCCCGAGATCCGCTCCTCGAGCGAGGTCTACGGCGAGGCGTCGGGCACCGCCGCCGCCGGCGTTCCGATCGCGGGCATCCTCGGTGACCAGCAGGCGGCGCTGTTCGGCCAGACGTGCTTCGCGCGCGGCGAGGCAAAGAACACCTACGGCACCGGCTCTTTCCTGCTGCTCAACACGGGCGCGGAGATCGTGCGCTCGCAGAAGCTCCTGACGACGCTCGCGTACCAGCTCGGCGAGGGCGAGCCGGCGTACGTGCTGGAGGGCTCGATCGCCGTCACCGGGGCGCTGATCCAGTGGCTGCGCGATCGCCTGCAGCTGATCAGGAGCGCCGCGGAAGTCGAGGATCTCGCGCGCACCGTCAAGGACAACGGCGGCGTCTACTTCGTGCCCGCGTTCTCCGGTCTGTTCGCGCCCTACTGGCGCGACGACGCCCGTGGCGTGATCGTCGGGCTCACCGCCTACGCCAACCGCGGGCACATCGCGCGGGCGGCGCTGGAGGCGACCGCGTGGCAGAGCCGTGAGGTCGTTGATGAGGCGAACGCCGTAGCCGGCGTCCCGTTCACCGAGCTGAGGGTCGACGGTGGCATGACCGCCAACGAGCTGTTGATGCAGTTCCAGGCCGACGTGCTGGGCGTGCCCGTGGTGCGACCGGTGGTGACCGAGACGACGGCGCTGGGCGCAGCCTTCGCGGCCGGTCTCGCGGTTGCGTTCTGGTCGGACAAGGACGAGCTGCGCGAGCGCTGGTCAGAGGACAGGCGCTGGGAGCCGCAAATGGATGCGCGCCGGCGCGAGCGCGAGTACGCGCAATGGAAGAAGGCCGTCACGCGTTCCTTTGACTGGGTCGAGCAGCGCTAGCCGGCGCCGGCGCGGTGCGGGCGCCGGTCGCTGCCCACTGCCGGTCGCTAGCCGAGGTCGTCGAGCAGATCGGCGATCGTCTCGAGGATGCGCGCGGCGCGATAAGGGTGACGCTCCGCCTCCTCGCGAGTGGTGACGCCCGTCAACACGAGGATCGTCTCCATGCCGGCCTCGAGCCCGGAGACGATGTCGGTGTCCATGCGGTCGCCGATCATCGCCGCCGTCTCGGAATGCGCGTCGATCGCGTTCAGCGCCGAGCGCATCATCAGCGGGTTGGGCTTGCCGACGTAGTAGGGCTCGACACCCGTCGCGCGGCTGATCAGCGCGGCGACCGACCCGGTCGCTGGCAGCGGACCGTCGAGCGACGGCCCCGTGGCGTCGGGGTTGGTCGCGATGAAGCGCGCGCCGCCGGCGATCAGCCGGATCGCCCTGGTGATGCGCTCGAACGAATAGGTTCGCGTCTCACCGAGCACCACATAGTCGGGCGAGCGCTCGGTCAGCGTGTAGCCGGCGTCGTGCAGCGCTGTCGTCAGCCCGGACTCGCCGATCACGAACGCCGAGCCGCCCGGCCGCTGGTCGCGGAGGAAGCGGGCGGTCGCCAGCGCCGATGTCCAGATCGCCTGCTCGGGAACCTGCAGGCCGTTTGCCGCCAGGCGCGCGGCCAGGTCGCGCGGCGTGTAGATCGAGTTGTTCGTCAGCACGAGGAAGGGTGCGCCGAGCTCGCGCAGGCGTGCGAGGAAGCGGTCGGCGCCGGGGATCGGCTGCTCCTCGCGCACGAGCACGCCGTCCATGTCCATCAGCCAGGAGCGGATCGCGCGCGGACTCATCCGCCGCCAGCTTGACACGGATGGCGCCGCCGCCGAAGCGCGGCTCGGCGGCTCGTGGGCGCGGGCAATTGGTGCCTCAGGGTCGGATCGCGCGACCGAGGATGTGGGGCAGCCTGGGGGTCAACGGCGCCGGACTGTAGGCGAAGCGTCGGCAGGTCTCGATCTCAAAGCCGGCGAGCTCGATCGCGCGTGTCGTGTCGCGAGCGAGGTGACAGCCGCCCGCGATATGCGGCCAGAATGTTGCGTCGGCCAGGCGCTGCGCTCCAGCCTGGCGGGACGTGTGAGCGACGACGTGCTCATAGAAGCGCAGTTCACCGCCCGGGCGAATCGCGCCAAAGAGCTCAGCGAGCGCTCGCTGCTGGTCGGCGACGGAGCAGAGCACCAGCGAGACAACGCCAACGTCGAAGGACGCAGCTGCCACCGACAAGCGATCGGCGTTCCCGTCGGCGACAGAGACCGGGACCGGGGCATCGAGACAGGCGCGGCGTGCCTGCGCGCGCAGGTAGCTCTCGGGCTCGATCGCGAGGACCTCGCTGACCGACGTCGGGTAGTACGCGAAGTTCGCGCCGCTGCCGGCGCCCACCTCGATCACGCGTCCCGCGCAGCCGTCGAGCAGCGCGCGCCGGTGCTCGCCCGTCCCCCGCTTCTCGCCGACGATCGCGATCCGCTCATAGACGCGGGCGAACAATGGATGGCGCACGTGTTTGGTCGGCGGTCCGGGCATTCAGCCGGGATCGTACGGATGCTGTGCTCGCAGGCGTGGCTCCGCTCGGGCGGGCCGTGCACGCACCGCGACGAGCTCCGTCGCCCGGCTAGTACGCTCGTCCAGTCCCCTTGCTTTCTCGTGTACGCGAGCGTCGCTCCCCGCCGATCGGGAGGTGTTGCCGTCCCCCAGCTCCCCGCAAGCGGCCAGCAGCGCCCCCAAGCCATGAGCCTCGCCGCTGCCAATAGGAGTGCCCCGTCTGCGTGGACTGCGTCGCTGGCGCTGTTGCGCCGTAGGGCGACCGTGCTCGCAACCGTGCTGCTGGCGGTGCTGCTGGGGATGATCGCCGTGGGCATCGTGCTCACCCAGCGCCAGTCGCGCTCGCACATCCTGAGCAACTTCGCGCTGCGAGGCATGACCTCGGCGACGTTCGTCTCGACCTTCGTTTCCCAGCAGGCAGATCGCGAGACCGATGCGGCGCAACAGCTGCTCGCCGTGCCTCACGTCTCGCACGAACGCTTCCAGGGAGTCGTCGCCGCGTTCGGCAGCGGTGCCGCCGTGCTGTTGGACTCCACGGGGCGCGTGCTCGACATCGTCCCCGCCGATCGCTCTTTGCTCGGAAAGCCGATCGCAGGGCGATACGCGCACCTCGCCGCCGCCGAGCGCGGCCAGGTCGCGATCTCCAATGTCGTTCCGTCAGCCGCGCAGCACCTGCCCGTCACTGCGATCGCCGTGCCGTTCGCCAGCACCCGTGGCCGACGCGTGTTCAGCGCGGCCTACGGCGTGTACGGCTCCACGCTCGAAGCGTTTGTCGCCCACACGATCACCTATCGCCAACACAAGGTATTCCTCATCGACTCCGCCGACCGCCTGATAGCGGCGAGCCCACAGCAGCACGCGGCCACGCTGAGCGGCGCCGACCCACTGCTTGCACGGGCGATCGCGCGTTCCTCGCTCGGCCCTGTGCCGGGAGCGCGCACGCCGAGCACGTTTACTGCTCTGCAGGTGCCGGGAACTCTTTGGCGCTTGGTGATCGCCGTCCCCGACAGCAAGCTCTACGTCTCCGTCGACGGATGGACGAAGTGGATCCCCTGGATCGTTTTCGCGCTCGTGAGTATCCTCGGGGTCGCGCTCGTGACTCTGTTCGCGCGTCTCAGTGCCCTCTCGCAAAGGATGGCCACGAGCGCGCGCACTGACGCGCTCACCGCTCTGCCCAATCGTCGCGCGATCGAGGAGCACTTGACGCGAGCGACGGCGTACGCTCGCCGCCACGGTGAGCCGATGTCCCTGCTGATGATCGACCTCGACCGCTTCAAGGAGACCAACGACCGCTACGGGCATGCCGCCGGCGATCGCGTGCTGCGTGCCGTCGCCGACTGTCTGCGTGAGGCACTGCGTGCCGAGGATCTGCCCGGTCGCTGGGGCGGAGACGAGTTCATCGTCGTGCTGCCGATCGCCGACGCGAGCCAAGCCCGTGCCGTCGTCACCCGCCTGCGTGCGGCGGCACCGCGAGCCAAGCTGAGCGACATCGGGCTTCCCGACGGGGTGAGAATGAGCATCGGCTGCGCTACCGCGACGCTCACGAGCCCCGACGAGATCACCCACGCCGCCGATCTCGATCTCTACAAGGAGAAGTCCGGCAGAGCACAGGCATCGGCCGAGCTGGTCGGCCCCGGCTCGCCGGCGGCGTAGGACGCTCGACAGTGGGCGCATCCTCGGGCGGCATGCCGGTAGCTTTCAACGGTGATGCCCGCGCGAGCAGAGAACGAGTCGACGAGCCCGCCAGAGCAAGCGCTGATCTGCGTTGTGGAGATCCCGAAGGGGGGGCGCAACAAGTACGAGCACGACCCCGACCTGGGCGGTATCAAGTTCGACCGCCTGCTGATCAGCGCCGCGACCTATCCGACCGACTACGGGTACCTGCGCGAGACGATGGGGCAGGATGGAGACCCGCTCGATGCGCTCGTGTGTCTTTCCGAGCCCACGTTCCCCGGCTGTCTGATACCGGTCAAGCCGGTCGGCATGTTCATGATGCGCGATGAGAAGGGGATCGACGACAAGATCATCTGCGTTCCACTCAACGATCCATACTGGAACGAGTATCAGGAGCTCGACGACCTGCCGTTGCCGCTGCGCCAGGAGATCGAGCAGTTCTTCTCGATCTACAAGGACCTCGAAGGCAAGGAGGTGATCATCGGCGGCTGGCAATCGCGGGCCGAGGCGGTCCAGGAGATCGCCGAGGCTCAGGCGCGCGCGGGCTGAAGGTGTCAACGGGCAAGGAGGCCCCAGGAGCCCGCTTCCGAGAGTGTATCACGCGTGATACACTCTCGGTGATGGCTGACGTCAGCATTCGCGATCTGCGCAATCACGGGGGCGAGGTGGTCGATCGAGCCACGCGGGGGGAGCAGATCACGATCACGCGCTCCGGGAGGGCGGTAGCCGAACTGCGTGCGATATCGCGCTCCCCACTTGCTGCTGGCGCAATCTTGAGCAACTGGCGTCAGCTGCCCGCAGTCGATCCGAGCGCCCTGCGTGCCGACATCGACCGGCTGCTCGACATGAGCCTGTGAGCGCATCATCCGGCGTGTCGGCGGCACGGTCGGTTCGTGGGATCCTCGACACCTCAACGGTGATCTTCCTGCAGCGCCTCAGCGACGAGACAGCATTGCCGGCCGAGCCCCTGATCACCGCTGTGACCCTCGCGGAGCTCTCCGTTGGCCCGCTCTTGGCCGCTGAGGAGAGCGAGCGCGCTGCTCGTCAAGCCCATCTTCAGCAGGCCGAGGCTGACTTCGAGCCGCTCCCCTTCGATGCAGGTGCCGCTCGGGCGTTCGGAGGTGTCGCGGTCTCGCTGCGGCGCTCCGGTCGCAAGGCCAACGCGCGCGCCTACGACGCGATGATCGCCGCCATCGCGATCGCCAACGATCTGCCGATCTACACCTGCAACCCGGGAGATTTCAGCGGCATCGACGGGCTCGAGGTGGTCGCCGTCCCTGTGCCCGAGGCTCCGTGAGACGCCGAGGCTCGTCCTGTCCGGCGTAGAGCTGGCGGTTCGCCTGCAGCCGCGGGCGAAGCGAAACGCGATCGTGGGGGACCGCGACGGTGTTCTGCGCGTGAGCGTTGCGGCCGCACCTGTCGAGGGTCAGGCAAACGCGGCGCTGTGCAAGCTGATCGCCAAGCGCGCCGGGGTGGCGCGCGCTCGGGTCAGCGTGATCCGCGGCGAGCGCTCGCGCGAGAAGGTCGTGCGCGTCGAGGGTGTGACGTTGGATGAGTTGCGTCGTGCGCTGGGGCTGGCGTCGCCTCCGTGAGGATGCCGACGCGGGAGATCACACGTGCCGACTGGCCGCTGCTGCTGTCGCTGAATCGTGCCTCGGTGCAGGAGCTGAGTGAGATGGATGAGCAACGGCTGGAGTGGATCCTCTCGCTCGCATACCGCGCACTCGTCGTCGAGCACGAGGGCGAGGTGGCGGCGTTCGCCGTGGCGATCGCGCCGGGGACCGCCTACGACAGCGAGAACTATCGCTGGTTCACCGCTCGCTTCGAGCGTTTTTTGTATCTCGATCGGATCGTCGTCGCCGACCCGCTGCGCAGGCACGGAATCGGCGCGCAGCTCTACGACGCGATCGAGGCCGCCGCGCAGCCGCTCGAGCGGATGGTGTGCGAGGTCAACGTGCGTCCCGCAAACGAGCCATCGCTGGCGTTTCACGCTGCCCGCGGATACGTGGAGATCGAGCGCGTCGCGCATGGACAGGTGAAGGTCGTGGCGATGCTGAGCAAGGAGCTGCAGGCGCCTACTCGGTCAGCACCGTCTTGATGACGCCGCCACGGAAGTGCTCGGCCAGCACGATCGGTGCCTCGTCGATCGATGCGACGCGCGTGCTCACCTCGAGCGGACTCAGGTTCGCCTGCAGCATCAGCTCGAGCACGCGCGGGATCAGCGCGCGAGCGTGCGTGCGGCCAACGTGCAGCGTCATGTTGCGTCCGTACATCAGCAGCGCCGGGATGCGCGCGCTGCGATGGAGGCTTCCCGAGCTCGAGCAGACCCCGTCCGGCGCCGTGCTCGAAAGCGAGGTCTCGAGCGCGTCGAAGGTCATGTCGACGACCAGCGGCGCCGGTGCCCGCCGTCGCAGCTCGCGCGGCTCCAGCGTCTGCATGCCAAGGCGCTCGGCTTCTGCTCGGATGTGCGCGCGCGCGTCAGCGAGCACGACGCGACGGGCGCCCATCGCGCGGGCGACGAGGCCCGTGTAGAGCTGGACGCTGCCGCTGAACCTCGAGTCGTGATCGCTGACCGACACGATCAGCACCTCAGCGTCGCTGTCTCGCTCGAGCAACGCCGGCAGGTGGGGGGCGACGTGGCGGTAGGCGTCGCAGACATTGTCCGCGAGGCCGCTTGCGGCGGCCGGCTCAACGCCGTCGGGCAGCGCAACCAGCATCGCGTCGGCATAGGGGACAGCGAGCCGATCGGAGAACGCGCCGCCCCAATGACCGCCCGCGAGGCCGAAGCCATACATCGAGATCGGAGGCACCGAGGCACAGTTACCGGTGTGCCCGTTCACGCACGGAGGGCACTCACCGCAGCTCACCTGGAAGGGGACGATCACCCGGTCACCGGGCTTCACCGTGGCGACGCGCGCGCCCACATCGAGGACCTCCGCGACACATTCGTGGCCGAGGTGCAGGGGCAGGGGCAGCTGCGTCGCGCCGAGCGAGAGGGCGCAGTCCAGGTCACAAGTCGAGGCGGCGATCGGGTGCACGATCGCCGCATCAGGTGCGGGAGCCGCCGGTGCAGGCACCTCCTGCCAACGGAGTCGCCCACCGGGCGCGGCCAGCAGCGCGCGCATGCGCCGCGTGCTCGCGGGCGCCCGGCGTCGCGCCTCGACGGCGCCGAGGAGTCGCTTCGCACGCTGCCCGCGGTTGCGTTCGAACGCCAGCTTCGCCGCCACCGATCCTCCCGGCCCGAGGAGCCTCGCATAGTGGCGCACGAAGCCGTGCGGACGGTGGCCGTGAGGCGGCCCGATAGGCGCAGCCGGTGCATGCTCTGCGGTCAACTGCAATGCGGGCATCAGCTGCACACCTCCGTCTTCTCGCCGACTAGATAGATCGCTCTAGTCGCGAAAGCCTACCATCGCCTCAGCAAGCGCGACGTGTGCGCTCAGCGATCGCGCCGGACGTCCGATCGCACGTTGGCGTCGCCGTCGCCGTCGAGCACTCGCCTGCGCTGCAGCGGGACTGCGAACCAGAGCCCACCGAACGCGATCGCTCCCACAGCTGTCGCAAGGACGCCGGCGCCTTCTCCGAACAGCTTCGTTGCGACCAGCAGGAGCGCGCCGCACATCGCCATGGCAAGACATGCCAGCCCCGCTATCACGACGCGGTTGGAGAACAGCACGAGGTGTGGCTTGTCATCGTGGCGAAACAGGAAGCGATGCTGCGCGGACGGCGCGATCGTGCACGCCGCGGACAACGCGGCGAATACGAGGGTGACGAAGTAAACGGTCCGCTCGAAGTGCCCGACCGTCGCGAATCCGGTGTCAAATGGGACCACCAGCAGGAACGCGAACAGCACCTGCACGCCTGTAACGACTACGCGCAACTCGCCGTTGAGCTCTTCCATGTTGCGATCGGCGCGCTCGAGCGATGTCTCTCTGCGACCGTCGTGCGAAGGCGAACTCGCCCGGGGCGCGGTCTGCGCGCGTGAGGCCTCCCCGCGCTCAGCACCGTGGAGCGCCTGTTCTCGAACGCTCATCGCGCGCAGCCGTGCCGGGACCGCTACCGGTCGCTAGCGTTTCTTGTTCGTGGAGGTCCGGGAGCTCGTGCGGGCCTCACCGTTGCGCGCACGTTCCTTGTTGACCGTACGCGCGGCAATCTCCTCTGCGCGGCTCTCGGAGACGCCGCGCTCGCGCTCGGCCTGCTTGACGTGCTCATATTGACGGTCGCGCTTGCTGCCTTTCTTCACGCCACTTGGTGGCATCGTCACACGCCTCCTTCTGTCGCGGCTGTTGAGTGGGCGCCGCCAGCCGCTAAAGGCCGACCGGCGGCTCTTCGTAGGGCTCACGTTCGACCACGCGGTCGCGAACGACCTGTCCGCGTCGAGGGCCCCAGGCGAGCGTGTAGAAGAGCGAGAGCACGAGCCCAAGGACCCCCGCGATGATGAGAATCAGCCCGATTGTCTGGAGCGAGATGCCCGAGACGGTCGCTGTCACGGCATAGCGCAGAATGGCACCCACGGCTATCAGGAATATGGAGCTTCCAGTTGTCATGAAGCACCTATACCCCGGCCGCTGACACCGAAACTTCGACGCATCGTCTCGGCTGCGTCAGTCGCGTCGTTTCGGCCGCGGAGCGGCGGGGTAGCTCGCGGGAGGGATGAGTTCCGACGTGCCGATGTGAAAGGACGAGGAGATGAGTGAAAGCGTCGCCGACTACATGTTCAGCCGCCTTGCGAGAGAGCGAGACCCCAAGCGCGCGCAGCCACGCGGCGCAGCGGTGCCGTCGCAGATCACGCTGGAGGAGGCTCGCTCGTTTGCCGCGGCAATCCGTTACGCCGAGTCGGCTCAACGAAGCATCACGGGCCGGTCGAGCGCCCGCAAGGTGTCGGAGGGTAGCGCGGGCTCATGACACGCAAGCGGTCGGCTCAGCAGGTCCGCGCACGAGAGATCGATTGGGCCAGCGCGGAGGTCCGCGACGGCAGCCTCACGGTGGAGTTGACCGGCGATGCCCCGAAGGGGTGGGTCAAGGACTTCGATGGCGTGCTGGCGCTCCTACAGAGCGGCAACCAAGGATGGGGAGGCGTCACGATCAGGAAGAACCGGATCGAGGTTGCAGATGTGCTGGAGGGATCAGCGGAAGAGCTTCGTCATCTTCTCGAGAGCGTCGTGCTCCAGGTCAACTCCGACCTCGAGCTCGACGCCGGCGAGGACATCTCTGCGAGGCAGGGCGAAGACGCCGCGGAGTTCGATCGCGCGACGCGCGTCGCCGTCGACCGCGGCATGGCCGCGACGTTTCGTAGCTTCGCGCAGCCAGACACGTAGGGCTCGCGAGCCCCGCCACGAGCATGCGTGGCGCGCCCACGGGATCGGACGCGGTCCAGGATCGTACGGCTCGTGGATCGCCCTCGTTGCGTCTTTACAAGTAGGAGATAATGGACCCGATGGCGTCGGATCTCACGGAGCTCATCCTCGATCGCGCGCACAACGCCGCCGTGCTGATGGACGAGCACGGATTTGTCACGTACTGGAATCCGAGTGCGGAGCGCATATTCGAGCTGACGCGTGAGCAGGCGCTCGGACGTACGGTCGCTGAGCTGATCATTCCTGAGCGCTTTCGCGCCTTGCACCTGGCTGGGCTGCGGCGCTTCGTGGCCGAGGAGGTCGGC
This sequence comes from uncultured Solirubrobacteraceae bacterium, assembly GCA_963759265.1. GTDB lineage: Bacteria > Actinomycetota > Thermoleophilia > Solirubrobacterales > Solirubrobacteraceae > Palsa-744. The sequence continues at coordinate 335,616 of CAVWYR010000002.1, read as the reverse complement.
CCGGTGCTCGACCAACGTATCGAGGTTGTGGCGCTCAGGGGCGACGGCAGCGAGTTTCCGGTGGAGATGACGATCTCGGCGCACCGGGACACGACCGAGCGCTGGTTCTTTCATGCGTTCATCCAAGACATATCCGAGCGCAGGCAGGCGGAGGGCGAGCGAGAGCGCCTGGTGGAGGAACTGCGCGCGGCACTGCGAGGAAGCGAGCGTCGCTTCGAGGCGATCATCGGTCCCCTCGCCGATCCCATCACGATCCGCGATCGTGAGCATCGCTTCTTGTACGCCAACGGCGCCGCGCTCGTACATCTCGGCTTTGACTCCTTGAAGGAGCTGCGCGAGACCGCCCCGTCGGAGATCATGAGCGACTACGTGGTCCGCGGCGAGGACGGCCGTGAGATCGCGATGAGCGACATCCCGTCGGTGCGACTGCTGCGAGGCGAGGCGGCCGAGCCGCTGCTCATCCAGACGGTCAATCGACACTCAGGCGTACGACGCTGGAACCTGCTGAAGTCGGCGCCGCTGCTGGACGAGCAGGGCGAGGTCGAGGCGACGATCACGATCATCGAGGACGTCACCGAGCGCAAGCGCGCCGAGCTGCGCAGCGCGTTTCTTGCGGAGGCGAGCGCCGCGCTGGCCTCCTCTCTGGACTATGAGCAGACACTTCGTAACGTCGCCGAGCTGGCGGTGCCTGGCATAGCCGACTGGTGCGCCGTCGATCTGCTCGACGAGGACGGCGACAGACGCACGGTCGCGGTCGCGCACGGCGATCGCGAGATGGTCAGCCTCGCCGAGACACTGCGCCGCTACGTCCCTGACCGGGTCAACCCAGGCGAGGGCCTTGGCCGGGTTCTGCGTACGGGTGAAGCCGTGATCTACCCTGAGATCACCGACGAGATGCTCGTGCACGCGGCGATCGATGATCGCCACCTGGGGCTGCTGCGCGCGCTCGGGTTTCGCTCAGTGCTGATCGTGCCGATGCGATTGGGAGACCGCATCCTCGGCGCGATGACGCTCGTCATCGCGGAGTCGATCCGCGCCCTCGACGAGTTCGACCGCGAGCTCGCAGAACAGGTCGCCTCGCGAGCTGCGGTGGCGATCGAGAACTCGAGGCTTTACAGCGAGCGCTCATCGATCGCCCGTACGCTGCAGCAGAGCCTGCTACCCGAGCAACTGCCGCCGATCCCCGGATATGAAGTTGCGAGCATTTATCTGCCGGCCGTCGAGACGAGCATGGTCGGTGGCGATTTCTACGACGTCTGGGAGGTCCGCGGCAGCTGGATGATCGTGATTGGCGATGTGACCGGCAAGGGGATCGAGGCCGCCGCTCTGACGGCGCTCGTGCGCCACACGCTGCGAACCGCGTCGGAGTTTCTCTCGAGTCCTGCTGAGCTGCTCGCGTTCGTCGATGCGACGCTCAAGAAGCGCGCCACGCTGTCGGTCTGCACCGCTCTCTGCATGCGACTCGAGGGCGATAGCGTGACGCTTGCCGTCGGCGGTCACCCCCTGCCGCTGCTGCTGTCGGATCAGGCGGTCGCCGAGCTGGCCGATCACGGGCCGCTGCTTGGAGCCTTCCAGGGCGCGCGCTGGAGTGACTTCTCGCTCGAGCTGGAGGCGGGGAGCACGGTCGTCGCATACACAGACGGGGTCACCGACGCGAAGGGGCAGGCAGACGGGCGCTTCGGGCTGCCACGGCTGCGCGAAACGCTCGAACGCGTGCGCGAGCGCCCGGCAGCCGAGGTCGTGGACGGCTTGACTCGCGAGCTTGAGATCTTCCAGGCCGGTACGTACACAGACGACACCGCTGCGATCGCCCTTCGTCGACTTTCCGACGGCGCCGCCGCCGGGGCGCAACTTCAGACACACGCGGTGCTGCGAGCGGGCACCATTACAACGCCGGCATAAGGGGACCGATGGTAAGACCAATCAGAGTCGAGGTTAGGGAGCAGACGGACGGGGAACACCGAATCCTGGCCGTCGAAGGTGAGCTTGATCTCAGCAGTATCCCAGTGCTCGCTCAACACATCGACGGCCAGATTGGAGGCGAGCGCAAAGCCTTGACCGTCGACTTGAGTGGCGTCACCTTTATGGATTCCTCTGGGCTGCGACTGCTGATCGAGCTCGATAACGTGCCAAGCGCGAGCAGTGGACGCTGTCGCTCGTGGCGCCTTCGCACGAGTCTGCCAACCTCGTGCTGCGCATGACAGGCGCCGACAGCGTGCTCCCGTTCAAGGATGCTCGGAGCTCATGATCGCGATCTCCGACCGCGCCGCAGATCCCGAGGACGCGCGCACCCTGCAGCTGACGCTGCAACGCGAGCCGCAGGCTCCGTCGGTGGCGCGCGCGGCGATCGCCGGCTTCACCGAGAGCAGCGAGCTCCCGCCAGACGAGCTCGCCACGCTGACGCTGCTCGTCTCAGAGCTGGTGTCGAACGCCGTCCTGCATTCGGACGCGCCGCCGGCGAGCGCGATCATGCTCTGCGCGCACCTGCTGGATCGGGGCGCGGTTCGGATCGAGGTGATCGATCGCGGCAGCGGCTTCGCGGCAAAGCCCCGCGAGCAAGCCAGGCCGCAGGGCGGCTACGGCCTGTATCTCGTGGACAAGCAGGCGACTCGCTGGGGAGTGGACCGGGAGGGTGGCACGCGCGTGTGGTTCGAGATCGCGAACCCGCCGCCGAGTTAGAGCTGTGAGCGAGCAGACGCTGCCGCAGAACGACCTCACGGTCGAGTTGCTCGTGGAGGCGGGCGCCGTCCTCGCGACATCGCTCGATCTCGCGACGACGATGGACCAGGTCGCGCATCTGACGGTGCCGCGTCTGGCCGACCTGTGCGTGATCGATCTGCTCGACGAGGATGGTTCGATCAGAGAGGTCGCGGTCGCGTCGTCGGACCCGCAGCTGGCACCCGCCCTGGAGGCGATGCGCAGGGAGTTTCCGCTCGACCCTCGGGGGGAGCACCCCGTAGCGCGCGTGATCGCCAGCGGCGAGCCGGAGCTGTTGGAGGAGATGACGAGCATGTTGCTGCGCTCGTTCGCACAGGGCTCCGAGCATGCGCGGTTCATGATCGAGCATCGCTACCACTCGGCGGCGGTCGCGCCACTGCGCGCGCACGGACGCACGCTCGGTGCCCTCTCGCTGCTGCGCATCGGCGACGGAGAGCCGTACACACGCGCAGATCTGCCGCTCGCGTGCGAGCTCGCCGGGCGTGCCGCGATGGCGATCGACAACGCTCGCCTGTTCTCGGCGCTTCGCCGCGTCGAGCAGCGCCTGGAGGCCGTGCTCGTGAACGTGGCCGAGGCGATTACGCTGATCGACGCGCGTGGACAGACCGTCTTCGCCAACCAGGCCGCCGCGGATCTGCTCGGCGTGAGCACCCCCGCGGAGCTCGTCAGCGCCCGCCCAGGGACGATCATGTCGCGCTTTCTCGTGCTCGACGAGGACGGACGAGAGCTCGACCTGGAGAGCATGCCCGCCAGACGTCTGTTCGCCGGCGAGAGCCCCGAGCCGCTACTGGTCCGGAACGTCGTGCGCGCGACCGGTGAGGAGCGCTGGCTGATCGTGCGCTCCTCGCCGATCATCGACCCCGAGAGCGCTCGAGATCCTGTATGCCGTCAACGTCTTCGAGAACATCACCGAGGTCAAGCGCGCGCAGCTGGCGGAGAGCTTCATGGCGGAGGCGAGCCGCGCGCTCGCGTCCTCGATGGACTATGCCGAGACGCTGCAGCTGCTCGCGCGGCTCGCGGTGCCGCAGCTCGCCGACTGGTGCGCCGTCGACGTGATCGACGAGAGCGGCGAGCTTGAACGCGTAGCCGTGCATCACAGCGATCCGGGCAGGCTGGAGTTGGCCGCGGCGCTCGACCGCGGCTACCGTCCTGCACTGGACGAGCCCCTCGGTGTGCCGGAGGTGATCCGCAGCGGCGAAGCTCGCATCTACACCGACATCGAGCCACAGGCCCTGGCCGAGTACGCTCGCGACGACGCGCACCTGACGTTGCTGAGCGCGATCGAGGCAACCGCTGTGATCATCGTTCCGCTGGCGGCGCCAGGTGGCACGATCGGAGCGATCACGCTCGTCTCCTCAGAGTCGGCGCGTCGGCTGTCGGTGGCCGACCTCGCGCTCGCCGAGCGACTCGGCCGTCGCGCGGGGACCGCCGTCGAAAGCGCGCGCCTCTACACAGAGCGAACGAAGATCGCACGGATGCTCGAGGCCGCGCTGCTGCCCGAGTCACTGCCCGAGATCCCCGGCGTGGAGATAGCGGCCCTGTATCGCGCCGCCGGTGAGCTCAACGACGTTGGCGGCGACTTCTACGATGTGCTCTCTTACGACGCCGAGCGCTGGCTGCTCGTGATCGGCGACGTATGCGGCAAGGGCGCGCGCGCGGCCGGCGTGACCGCGCTCGCGCGCCACACGTTGCGCGCCGCGGCGATGCTCGGCCAGACGCCCACCGCGATGCTCGGCACGTTGCACGCGGCGCTGCGCCGGCAACCATCGGGCTCTGACCTTTGCACCGTCTGCCTGGTCACACTCGAGCTTCTGCCCGCAAACGCCCGACTGACGATCGCGCTCGCCGGGCACCCCCCGCCGTTGCTGATCGACGCCGATGGCTCACAGACGCTGATCGGCAAACCCGGCACGCTGCTTGGCGTGCTCGACCCGATCGAGATCAGCGAAGTCGATATAGGGCTTCAGGCTGGCCAGACGCTGCTGCTGTACACCGACGGGCTGCCGGAGGCAGACCGGGTGGGAGGCCAGTTGGACGAGCAGACCTTCGTCGATCCCCGGCACCTCACGCTCCAAACCACGCTCGGCGACATGCTCACGCGGATCGAGCAGGCAGCGCTGGTGCGCGCAGAGGGCAGGCTGCGCGACGACATCGCGCTGCTCGCGCTGCGCCTGCGTTGAGGATTTCTCCGGTAAAATCCCTGCCATGGGGGTAACGGACCAGTTGCGCATCGACGTGCGGCACGACGCCGACAGGGTCGTGCTGTCGCTCGCCGGAGAACTGGACTTGGCCACCGCCGAGCTGCTCGAGCAGGCGATCGACGCCGCTGAGAACGGGGAGCGGCTGGTCGTCCTCGATCTCCAGGCGCTGGAGTTCATCGACTCCACCGGCCTGCGCGGCGTGCTCGCGGCGCTCGAGCGCTGCCAGGAGCGTGGACAGGAGTTCGCGATCACCCCCGGTTCGCCGCAGGTTCAGCGCCTGCTCAGCGTGACCGGTCTCTCCGCGCACCTGCCCACGATCGCGACGGGTGACGAAGTCGTCGCCTAGCCGGCTCGCGACGCCCGCGCGCGAGCCTGCCCGCCTCCCGTCTAGGATGAGCGCACCGTGAGTGACCGCGGAGCAACGACATGAGCGCGGCAGAGGTTTGCTCGCATCTCGATCAGGTCGAGGTGCTGGAGGTCCCCACGCGGGCGGAGGTGCCCGGTTGCGAGGAGTGTCTGAAGATCGGTGGACGCTGGCTGCATCTGCGCGTGTGCCGTACGTGCGGCAAGATCGGCTGCTGCGACTCCTCTCCGAACCGTCATGCCTCGCGCCACGCCGCGGAGGACTCTCATCCGATCCTGAGCTCGATCGAGCTGGGGGAGGACTGGTCGTGGTGCGCCGTCGACGAGGTGGCGTTCGTCATCAGCTGATATGGCGCCGGTTCACGCGCCCCGTACAGCGTGCGCCACGCCGATCACGAGCGCGGCGGCGGCGTGGCCTGGCCGTGGGTGATCCCGAAGCGCTCCTCGTATGCGGCATTGAGCTCCTGCCAGCCCGGTGGCAGCCGCGGCTCGGAGCCGCGCTGCGGGCGCGGCTCGGCGGCGAGCGCGCTCGAGAGCGCGTCGAGGCATTGCTCCCAGCCGGCGGCGTCGCGGGCGGCCTTGAAGCGATCGTCGAAGACGTGCGTGAGGCTCAGCACGCAGCCGCCGTCACTCGCGCGCAGCTCCCAGCGCAGTTCGTCCTCGCCCCAGGTATACGCCAGCAGATGTGGTGGCTCGAAGGCGAGCACCCGTCCCCGCGGCATCTCCGGCGCGTGCGCGATCGCGCTGTAGCTGACATGTCCGCCGTTGCGCGGCTCGAGATCGAACGGCGTCGGATGCCAGTCGAGCAGCTCGTCGTGGCTTGTCAGGGCTCTCCATACGCGCGCCGGCGGATGGTCGAACGTGCGCTCGAAGCGCAGGGCCCAGCGCCCGTCGTGATCTTCGAGGACTGCATGGCCGTGTGCCGGCATGACTCATTCCCTTCGCTCGAGATGACGTTCGAGTGCGTCCAAGCCGCCCTGCCAGAGCGAGACGTACGGCGCCAACCAGCGCGCGAGCTCGGCGAAGCCCTCGCCGCGCAGCGCGTAGACCCGTCGCTGGCCAACGGCGTGCGACTCGACGAGGCCGGCCTCGCGCAGGATGCGCAGGTGCCGCGAGGTGTTCGGCTGGCTCAGGCCCGTCTGCGCGACGAGCTCGCCGACCGTGCGCGCCTTGCCGAGCAGCAGGTCGAGGATCTGCCTGCGCGCGGGCTCCGCAACGACCTCGAACGCACTCATCATAAAAAGAAATAATCAGATGCTTATATGTTTGTCAAGGGATACATGTCGCATGGTGCGACGGCCGATCGTCTAACAGGCGACGACAATCCGCAAAGGAGGTTTCCATGCAGTACATGCTCCAGGTCTACACAGGTGAATCGATGGACGGGTGGGAGCAGCTCTCCGAGGAGGAGCAGCGCGCGATCACCGCCGAGTACATGGCGATCATGCAGACCCCCGGCGTCAGTGCCGGGGCCCAGCTGCAGCCGGCGATGACGGCCACGACCGTGCGCGTGCACGACGGCGCGACGCTCACCACCGACGGGCCCTTTCCCGAGACCAAGGAGGCGCTCGGCGGCTACTACCTGTTCGAGGCCGAGCACCTCGACGCCGCGATCGAGCTCGCTGCGCGGGTCCCCACCGCGCGTCTCGGCGGCGCGGTCGAGGTGCGCCCGGTGGTGGCGCGCTGATCGAGCAGGTCTTCCGCGAGCAGTGGGGGCGCGTGCTCGCCGCGCTGGTCGGCTACCTCGGCGACTTCGACCTCGCCGAGGACGCCGCCCAGGAGGCGTTCGCGATCGCCGCCGAGCGCTGGCCGCGCGAGGGTGCGCCAGAGAATCCGGCGGCCTGGCTGACCGCGACCGCGCGCAACCGCGCGATCGACCAGATTCGCCGCCGCAGCACGCTCGCGGCGAAGTCGAAGCTGCTCGACGTTCCCGAAGCGATGGAGGATCAGATGCAGGAGACGACGTTCCGCGACGAGCGGCTCGAGCTGATCTTCACCTGCTGCCACCCCGCGCTCGCGACAGACGCCCAGGTGGCGCTCACGCTGCGCGCGCTCGGAGGGCTCGGGACGGAGGAGATCGCGCACGCGTTCCTCGTCCCCGAGGCGACGATGGCGCAGCGTCTGGTGCGAGCCAAGCGCAAGATCCGAGACGCCGGCATCCCGTTCAGGATCCCGCCTGCGCACCTGCTTCCCGATCGGCTCGCTGCCGTGCTGGCGGTCGTCTACCTGATCTTCAACGAGGGCTACGACGGCCGCGGCGAGCTGCTCGCCGCGGAGGCGATCAGGTTGGGCGCCGCGCTCGCCGAGCTGATGCCCGACGAGCCCGAGGCCTTCGGCCTGCTCGCGTTGATGCTTCTCAACGACTCGCGCCGCGCTGCGCGCGTGCGTGACGGCGAGATCGTGCTGCTCGCCGACCAGGACCAGGCACTGTGGGACCACGCGCAGATCCTCGCCGGTCGCGCCGCGCTGGAACGCGCAGAGTCGCTCGGCGGAGCCGCACGTGGGGGCGTCTATCGCCTGCAGGCTGCGATCGCCTCGCTGCACGCGCAGGAGCGCAGCGATTGGCCGCGGATCGCGGTTCTCTACGGCGAGCTCGCACAGCTCACGCGCTCTCCCGTCGTCGAGCTCAACCGCGCGGTCGCGCTCGGCGAGGCAGAAGGCCCCGAGGCGGGGTTGCGCGTCCTCGAACGACTCGAGCTCGACGGCTATCACTACCTGCACGCGACCCGCGCGGACTTTCTGCGACGCCTCGGCCGCGGCGCGGACGCCCGCGTCGCCTACGAGCGAGCGCTCGCACTCGCGCGCTCGGAGCCCGAGCGGCGCTTCCTGCGCCGGCGCCTGGCCGAGCTCTAAAGGCGCCGTAGGAGCCGCTGGGCGCTAGGTGAACGCTTCGTCGGCTGCGGCGATCGTGCGGAGCTGCTCGCCGACGCCGCTGACCGCAAACAGGCGCTGTACCTGACTGGAGGCCGGGGTCAGCGCGAACTGCCGACCGCTGCTCCTGCAGCGCTCGCACTCGAGCAGGATGATCCGCAGGCCCGTGGAGTCCATGAAGCGCAGGCGGCCCAGATCGATCACGAGCGTCGAGCTCTTGTGCTTCTCGGCGCGCTCGAGCGCGGACTCCAACACCGGCGCGCTGGCCATGTCGAGTTCCCCGTCCAAGCGCACGACCACGCGGCCCTCGTCTGCCTGATAGTCGATCCGCAGCGCGTCAACGGTCTCCATGCGCCTTTCAGTCTAGTGCCCAGCGGTCGCGAACCACCCGCACGCGCCCGACCAGGCGTCTCGGCGACGATCGCTCGTAACGCCGAGTGCCGATCGGGGCGCGCGCGGGCGCCCATCGCTGGGCGACCCAGCCGCGCCGCGCCCTCCTCGGCGTCGGTTCGTCAGCGGCCGTACCAGCGCCGGCCTCCCCCCTCGATGCCGCCCACGAAGAAGCCGATCAACCACAGCAGGATCGCGATGATGAGGACGTACCAGAGGATGTGCGCGGCGAACCCCAAGCCTCCGAAGATTGCCAGTATCAGGACCAGTGCTAGTAGGGCGACCATCTCGTGAACCTCGATTCGTCGGAGTTCGAATGCAGCAACTCGGTTTCTCGGTGACTGCCCGCAGCTGACGCTCGCCAAACGGTGCCTGCCGAGCGGGAGCCGGCGCCCCCGCCGCGTTGGAGAGGCAAGCGCTCTTGCGATCTCGCGGGGGCATGTTTAGCCCTCGCGAGACCGGGCATAGAAGCAGTGCAGTGTCGTTCCCCCCCGTCGGGTGTGAGAAGCGTCCCCCGGCTCCTGGCACCCATTGAAGGGGGGGTGGCACGGCGGCATGCCGGCGTGGCCTGGCCCCCTTGGTCCTCTGCCGGCATGTCGCCCCATTTTTTGCGGCGCGACCGGCGCGCAGGTGTCGGCATATCGGGCACGATTCATGTCTGGGGACGGAAACTCGTCAGGCGTAGTCTTAGTGGCAGGAAGGGAGCGAGGACATGCAGGAGAGGACACGCACGTCTAGGCCGCGCGGCTGGCGCACGGGGTGGCGGCGGCTGGCTGTGCTGGCCGTGCTCGCCGGCGGTCTGCTGGCACTGGCTTGCGCCGGGAGTGCGCAGGCCTTTGACGTCGAATGGGAAGCCGGCACCTGCAAGGAATCGACCTGCACGGACGCGGGCTCGCCGTCCGCTTTCTACACCCAGGCCGCGGGGCACCCGAACTTCGGGATCACGGACTTCTCGTTCCCTACAGAACAGAAGGGCGTCGATGACGAAAAGCCGCTGACCAAAGTCAAGGACGTGCGGGTGGATCTTCCTGCTGGGCTCGCGGTCAACCCCGAAGCGGCGCCGACGTGCGCCGAAGCGCAACTGCAGAAGTTCGAATGTCCCGAAGACAGCCGGGTCGGCGAAGACCAGGCGAAGGGCACGGCGGAACTGTTCAAACTGCTCGGCGTCTCAGCGACGCTCACCGAACACTTTCCCGTCTACAACATGGTGCGCAAGCCCGGCGAGCCCGCGCGCTTCGGCGTGGAAGTCAACAGCAGCAATCTCAAACTGCTCGCGTTGAAAGGGGACCACCTCCAAGGAGAGATCTATCTCGAAGGCGGGATCAGCTGGCACAAGGAAGCCGAAAGCGCCGAAAACAGCGGCGTCGAAAGCGGCGACTACCACGAGTACTTCAGGATCGACAACATCCCCGAACAGCCGGAAATCATCGAATCGAGGCTGATCTTCGACGGCGTCGTCGACGGACACGCGTTTCTCACGCTCCCGAGCACCTGCGCGAGCAAGCCCGTCACAAGCCTGCACGTCGACTCCTACGAAGAACCCGGCAACTTCGTCCCAGTCAAGAACACCACGCCTGTCGCGGCGACGGGCTGCGAAGCGCTCGCCTTCCACCCGTCGCTGTCGCTCGCTGCCGAAACGACGCAGTCCGACCAGCCCGACGGCGTGAGTGCGGACCTGCACGTACCGCAGAGCACCGACGAACCGTCGCAGCCGAACTCGCCCGATGTGCAGAGCGCGGAAGTCACGCTGCCGGAAGGCATGACCCTGAACCCCGCGGCTGCGCAGGGCCTCGTCGGCTGCAGCGGCGAAGAATTCGCACGCGAAACCTGTCCGCAGGCTGCCGAGGTGGGTTCGTTCTCGCTGAACGCGCCCGGGATTCCGAACGGGTCGCTCACCGGCGGCGTCTACGTCGCCTCGCCCGCGGCGGGGAAGGGACCTGAATCGGGTGAAGAGTTCCGCGTCTTCCTGATCGGCGAGGCAACGCAATACGGCGTCGGACTGCACCTCGAAGGCAGGATCAGCGCGAACGTCGGCACGGGACGCCTGACGGCGGTCTTCCCTAACGCGCCGCAGGTGCCCTTCGAAGACCTCACGCTGCACTTCAGAGGCGGCGCGCGCGCCCCGCTCGCCAACCCGCTCGCCTGTGGGTCCGTCGAAGCCACTGCGGCGATCACGCCGTATGGGGGAGAGGCCGCCAAAGCCGCCGAACCCCATCCCGGGTTCGTCGTCGACGCCAACGGCGCGGGCGGCGGATGCTCCTCACCGCTGGCGTTCTCGCTGACCCAGAGCCTCACGCCCCAGGCCCCGGGACAGGCCGGCGCCTACGACCCGGCGACGTTCAGCCTCTCACGTCCCGAAGGGCAGCAGTACCTGTCGCAGATCACGACCACGCTGCCGGCGGGTCTGCTCGGCTCGATCTCCTCGGTTCCGCTGTGCGAGGAACCACAGGCAGGCGCGGGAGAATGTTCCCCCTCGAGCGGCGTCGGCACCGTCTCGGTACAGGCCGGCGCCGGCGGCGAACCGTATACGTTCAGCGGCAACGCCTACCTGACCGGTCCCTATGACGGAGCGCCCTACGGGCTATCGGTCGTGGTACCGGCCCAGGCTGGCCCATACAACCTCGGCACGGTCCGCGTGCGTGCGGCGATCACGGTCGGTCTCTACAGCGGGAGGGTGACCGTCACCGGCACGCTGCCGAGCATCGTCGAAGGCGTTCCTCTGCGCCTGCGCACGCTCAACGTCGCTGTCAACCGGCACGATTTCCTGTTCAACCCCACGAGCTGCGCCGCGCTGGCCAGCGAATCGGTGTTCGGCTCGGCATCGGGGAGCAGCCAGAGTCTCACAAGCCCGTTCCAGGTCGGCGACTGCGGCGCGCTCGCGTTCCAGCCGAGTCTCGTCGCGCTGAGCGGGGGTAGGCCGACGAAAGCCGGCGGAGCGAGCCTTGAAGTGAAGATCACGCAGAGCCCCAACGAGGCGAACATCCGTGAGGTGCAGCTGCAGCTTCCAAAGCAGCTCGTCTCGCGCCTGACGACGATCCAGAAAGCCTGTCCCGCGGCGAGCTTCGAAGCGGGCCCGCCGCCAGGAGGGTGCAGTCACGCGGCGGTTGTCGGCGCGGTGAGCGTGACCACGCCGGTGCTGCCCGGAAAGCTCACGGGACCCGCCTATCTGGTCTCCCACGGCGGCGAGGCGTTTCCCGATCTCGATCTGATCCTCGAGGGCGATGGTGTCGAGGTCGTGCTCGTCGGCCACACCCAGATCAAGTCGGGCATCACGACGACGACCTTCGAAAGCCTCCCCGACGTTCCCATCTCGAACGTCACGCTGAGCCTGCCGCTAGGCTCGAACTCGGCGCTCTCGGCCAACGGCGCCCTTTGCCGGGCAACCCTGCTGGCACCTACGACGATCATCTCTCAAAGCGCCGTCAAGCTGGCGGCGGCGACGAAGATAGGGGTCAAGGGCTGCGCGCTGCAGCTCATCTCACACAAGCGACGCGGCAAACACATGATCCTCGAGATTCTGGGCACCCGAAGCCGGCTGGGTGAGCGTCCGTGCGCGTGGGATTCACGGTGTGGGAGCTCGCGTGAGGAAGGCACGCGAGCTCAAGCTCAGTGTCCCGCTGAGCACCCGCAAGCGCGAGCTGCGGGTCGGCTTCACGCCGAGCGCAGGGCACAACACCTCGGCTGTCTCGCTCGCGGCGCGCTGACGCGCTCAGCGGTGTTCGACCAGTCGTAGCTCGAGCGTCTCCTCGTCCTCGGAGTCCGCGCGCGCCACTCGATGGTGCTCGTCGGTCAGTCGTTCGATCACCGGTGCCATGCCGTCGGCGGCGGTTGCGATCACGCTCTCGCCGTGGCCGATCCGCAGCGGCCCGAGGCGCAGCTCGAGATTGCGCGGCTTGACTGTGACACCGACGTCGAGGTGGCTGCCGGTGATCGAGTCGCCTGCGTTCGCCGCAAGCACATCGGCCACGAGCTGCACGTCACCGATACGGTCGGTCGAGAAGTAGGCGCGCGCGGCCAGGGCGCACAGCACCCGGGGCAGCACCTCGCGCGCCAGGGCAGTGGGCGCGAGGCTCATCGCGACCGTGTTCGCGAGGTCGCCCTCAGCGGGCGCCCGTCGTTCCCGCCCGGCGCCTTCGAGCGGCTCGAGCGGCGCCCCGTTGGCGGCTGCGAAGTCCATGCGCACCGCGGTCCCGCCACCAGGGCGCTCGAGCATCTCGACCTGGAGCGAGAGCGCTTGGATCACCGGAAGGCCGATGCCGGCGTGAAGCTCGTCGTCGTCGGTCTTGCGCGGCGGGATCCCTCCGCCACGATCGCTCACGACGACCGTGATCGCATCGGCGTGGACGTACAGCTCGACCTCCATCGGCCCTTCGGCACCACCGTAGGCGTGCAGCACGACGTTATTGCACGCCTCGGTCACCGCCGTGTTCAGGTCGTTGCTCGCGATCGCGTCAAGAGCAAGGCTCTCGGCGACCCCGGTCAACGCCTGGCGTATGACCAGGACGTTCTCGGGCCTGTTGGGGAGATTCAGGCAGACGTTGGGAAGCTCGGCCATCGAGCAGCCGTGCTGCCCTCAGCTCGCATGCGTCAGGCTGCGTAGCTGCTCCAGCGAGCGGCGCAGCAGGCGAGAGACCTGCATCTGCGAGATGCCCACGCGTTCCGCGATCTCCGTCTGCGTGAGATCTTCGACGAAGCGCATCTGCAGAATCAGGCGCTCGCGCGGGGGCACGTGATGAAGGACCGCCGTGAGGGTTGCGTCGAGCTCGACCAGCTCGTAGCGCTCGTCATCGTGACCGACCGCATCGCCGTATGACAGACCCTCATCGCCGTCCGCCCCCGGGCGCGGCGCGTCGAGCGACAGCGTCTCGTATGCCTGTAGAGCCTGCAGCGCGTCGATCACGTCCTCGGTGTCGAGCTCAAGATACTCCGCGAGCTGGTTGACCGTAGCAGCTCGGCCGAGCTGGTTGGCAAGGTGCTCCTGGGCGTCGCGAACCTTCAGGGCCCGCTCCTGGGCACCACGGGGCACGTGGATCGCCCATCCCGAGTCCCGAAAGTAGCGGCGCATCTCGCCGAGGATCGTCGGCACAGCGAAGGACGCGAACGAGTGTCCGCGTTCGACGTCGTAACGGTCAAGCGCCTTCAGGAGCCCGAGCGCCGCGACCTGGAGAAGGTCTTCGAATGGCTCGGAGGAGCGGCCGTAGCGTCGGGCGAGGCTGCGCGCAAGCGGCATGTAGCGGCGCACCAGGGCCTCGCGGGCGGCGACATCGCCGTCGTGCTGCCAGCGCTCGAACAGCTGCTGCGCATCGTCCTGCACGCCAGAGCTCGTGCGCGAAGTCGTCGGTGAGGCTGTTGCGGTGGTGGTCATCGTGGGCATATGGACTTCCTTCCCGATCGCGAACAACACCAAATGCGGCTTGGTGCAGCCAGTGTACAGATGTTTACCCGCTTTCGCCGAGACCAATCTTGCATTTTTCCGAACGCGGCCTAGCCGCTGTCATCCATGAAGTCTGTGGCTTCGACGCCGAGCACCCCGTCGAGGCCGTCCAGAGCAACAGTCAGTTGCTCGATGGTGGGCTTGCCGCGGACCTCGAAGGTGACCGCGACGGCCGGGACGCCGGCGATCGGTCCCCCCTCGATCTGTTGGGTGACCATTCGGTGGATCGCGAGTCCGAGGTCGGTGCTCTCGGTGATGATCTGGCGCAGGACGCCCCGACCATCCTCGTAGACGACGCGCAGACGAAAGCCGAGGTAGCGCGAAGAGGGAAGGCGCGCGGCGAGCAGCGGATACAGAAAGACGACCACGAAGTGCGCAGCCGTCACCGCCAGCGCGAGCAGGATCAGGCCGGCGCCGCAGGCCATTCCAATTGCTGCGGTCGTCCACACGATCGCAGCCGTCGTCAGGCCGCGGACGATGTCCCCGCGGACGAAGATGAGCCCGCCGCCGATGAAACCGATGCCGGACACGACCCCGGCGGCCACACGTGAGGGATCGACGATGACTCGGCCCGGGCTCAGCACGTCGTTGAAGCCGTACTTGCCGACGATGAGGAAGAGAGCCGCACCGAGGCCCACGAGAGCATGGGTGCGAAGGCCAGCGGACTTCTGTCGCCACTCGCGCTCCAACCCGATCAGCGAAGAGAGCACAAACGCAAGGCCCAGCTCTCCGACCTGCCGCCATCCCTGGCCGCTGATCGTCGCCAGCGCAAAATGAAAACCCCACAAAGTCAATGAACAATACCAAGCGCCTGGTTGCCATCGGCGGATGGCCCCGAGCGTCCGCGAGCTACGCTCAGCGCATGCCCCGCGAGCCGCCTCCCAGCGTGCAGGAGATACTGGGCGCGCGCACAGGCGAGGAGATGGCGCTCAACGATCGCCACCTGAACCCGCAGATGGGACGGATCGTGCGGACCCTCGGGTTCGACAAGGTCTGGACGGGGGGAGACGGGGCGCACCTGATCGACGCTGACGGCGAGCGCTACCTGGACCTGTTCGGGGGCTACGGCGTGTTCGCGATCGGGCGCAACCACCCGGCGGTGATCGAGGCGCTCGAACAGGTGATGGCGGCGAGAACCGGGAACCTGCCGCAGCTCGGGGTCACGCTTCTGAGCGGAGTGCTCGCCGAGCAGCTGCTCGCGCGTGCGCCGGGCAGCGTCGCGGCGATGGTGCCCGCCAACACGGGGACAGAGGCCGTCGAGGCGGCGATCAAGATCGCCCGCGCGGCGACCGGCAGGGCGCGGGTGCTCTATGCCGAGCACGCCTTCCACGGGCTCACGCTCGGCTCGCTCTCGCTCAACGGAGGGGTCGAGTTTCGCGAGGGCTTCGGGCCGCTGCTGCCGGGCTGCGACGCCGTCGGCTTTGGCGATCTTGACGCGCTCGAGCGCGAGCTCTCGCACGGAGATGTCGCGGCGTTCATCGTCGAGCCGATACAGGGCAAGGGTGTCAACCTGCCCCCGGCCGACTATCTGGCGCAAGCTCAGCGGCTGTGCCGTGAGGCCGGCACCCTGTTCGTCTGCGACGAGGTGCAGACGGGGATCGCGCGCACCGGGCGCTTTCTCGCGCTGGAGCACTGGGGCCTCGAGCCGGACATGGTGTGCGTCGCGAAGGCGCTGTCGGGCGGGTTCGTGCCGATCGGCGCCGTGCTCGTCTCGCGCGCCGCGTTTGACAGCGTGTTCGACGGCATGGAGCGGGCTGTGCGTCACGGCTCGACCTTCGGGGGAAACGATCTCGCCGCCGCCGCCGCGCTCGCCACGCTGCGCGTGATCGACCAGGAGGATCTCGTCGCCCGCGCCGAGCGCATGGGCGCGCTGCTGATGGAGCTGACCGAGCCGCTGGTGGAGCGCTTCGAGGTCGTCCGCGACGTGCGCGGGATGGGGCTGATGTGGGCGATCGAATTCGGGCCGCCCGCCGGCGCCAGCGCCCGACGGCTGTGGGAGCGCGTCGAGCGTCGCCAGCCGGGGCTCTTCTCTCAGTTGGTGACCGTGCCCCTGTTTCACGAGCATCGGATCTTCTGCCAGGTCGCGGGCCATCACATGAACGTGATCAAGGCGCTGCCCGCGCTGACGATCGAAGAGTCGGAGATCCGTCGATTCGCGAGCGCGTTGCGGGAGACGATCGCAGCCGCCGAGCACTACCCGGCCGCGCTCGCTCGCTTCGGGTTGCGCACCGGGCTGCGGGCGGTGCGCGTCGGGCGTTGAGCGCGGAGGTTTCGCCTCGCCGCCGGTCCCGGCGACTCACGCCGCTAGCCTGTCGAGCCGTGCTCGTAACCAGAGATGACATCCGCAACGTGGCAATCGTGGCCCACGTCGACCACGGCAAGACCACGCTCGTGGACGCGATGCTGTGGCAGTCGGGCGCCTTCCGGGTCGGCCAGGACGTGGCCACGCGCGTGCTCGACTCGATGGACCTCGAGCGCGAGAAGGGGATCACGATCCTCGCCAAGAACACCTCGCTGCGCTACAGGGACGTCAAGCTGAACATCATCGACACGCCGGGGCACGCTGACTTCGGTGGCGAGGTCGAGCGTGGCCTGACGATGGTCGACGGGGTGCTCCTGCTCGTCGATGCCTCCGAGGGGCCGCTGCCGCAGACGCGCTTCGTGCTGCGCAAGGCGCTCGAGGCGAAGCTGCCGGTGATCCTCGTGATCAACAAGGTCGATCGCCCGGATGCGCGCGTGGCAGAGGTCGTCGACGAGGTCTATGAGCTGTTCCTCGACCTCGACGCCGACGAGCACCAGATCGAGTTCCCGATCGTGTACTGCAACGCCAAGGCCGGAGTCGCCTCGCTGCACTACGACCCTGGCAAGCCGATCCAGGAGGAGAACCTCGCGCCGCTGTTGGATCTGCTGCTCGAGCGCATCCCCGCGCCGACGTATGACCCCGAACACCCGCTGCAGGCACTCGTCACGAACCTCGACGCCTCGCCGTACGTCGGGCGTCTGGCGATCTGCCGCGTGCGCCACGGCACGATCGGCAAGGGCCAGCAGATCGCGTGGTGTCGCGCCGATGGCTCGATCGAGCGGGCGCAGGTGGCCGAGCTCTACGTGACCGATGCCCTGAACCGCGTCGATGCGCTCGAGGCCGGTCCCGGCGAGATCATCGCGGTCGCCGGCATCGCCGAGGTCACGATCGGCGAGACGCTCGCCGATCTCGGAGACCCGCGGCCACTGCCGGTGATCACCGTCGATGAGCCCGCGATGTCGATCACGCTCGGTGTCAACACCTCGCCGCTGGCGGGCAAAGACGGTGACAAGATCACGGCCAGGCAGATCGAGGCGCGCCTTGCGCAGGAGCTCGTGGGCAACGTGTCCCTGCGTGTCGTGGCGACCGAGCGACCGGACACATTCGAGGTTCAGGGCCGCGGCGAGCTGCAGCTCGCGGTGCTCGTCGAGATGATGCGCCGCGAGGGCTTCGAGCTGACTGTCGGACAGCCGCACGTGGTCGAGCGTGAGATCGACGGCAAACGCCACGAGCCCGTCGAGCGCCTTTCGGTTGACGTGCCCGAGGAGCACGTCGGCACCGTCACGCAGCTGCTCGCCGCCCGCAAGGGCCGCATGGAGCACATGATCAACCACGGCACCGGCTGGGTGCGTATGGACTACCTCGTCCCTGCGCGCGGCCTGATCGGCTTTCGCACCGAGTTCCTGACAGAGACGCGTGGCACGGGGATCATGCACCACGTGTTCGACCGCTGGGAGCCATGGGCGGGCGAGATCCTCACGCGCACGAGCGGCGTGCTCGTCGCCGATCGCCGCGGCGAGACCGTCACCTTCTCGCTGTTCACGCTGCAGGAGCGCGGCTCGCTGTTCGTCGGCCCGGGGGAGGAGGTCTATGAAGGCATGATCATCGGCGAGAACGCCCGCGCGGAGGACCTCGACGTGAACCCGGTCAAGGAGAAGCACCTGACGAACATGCGCTCCTCGACCTCCGACGTGCTCGTGCGCCTGGACGCCCACCGCAAGCTGACGCTCGATGAGGCGCTGGAGTTCGTGCGCGAGGACGAGGCGGTCGAGGCCACGCCCGTGTCGGTGCGCATGCGCAAGGTGGTCCTGTCCAAGCTCGAACGACAGAAGGCCATCAAAATGGCGCGCAAGTGAGCCCCGGGCGCGAACACGGGTAAGCGCGGGTGTCGACGGCGGAGATCCAGCTGCACGGCCTTGTGAAGTCATTCCATGGCCCGGACGGCCCGATCCGAGCCGTGCGCGGCGTCGACATCGAGATCGCCGCAGGCGAGACGGTCGCGCTGCTCGGGCCAAACGGCGCCGGCAAGTCAACGACGATCGACATGCTGCTCGGCCTGCTGGCCCCCGACGCAGGCACCGTCTCGGTGTTCGGTTCCCCGCCCTCTGAGGCGGTCGCGCGCGGCGCCGTCGGCGGGATGCTGCAGACGGGCCAGCTGATCAGGGATCTCAGCGTCCGCGAGCTGGTCGCGATGATGGCCTCGCTCTACCCCACGCCGCTGGACGTCGAGGAGACGCTCGAGCTCGCGGGTATCAGCGAGATCGCCGGGCAGCGCACGAACAAGCTCTCCGGCGGTCAAACGCAGCGCGTGCGCCTCGCGGTCGCGCTCGTCAGCGACGCCGAGCTGCTGGTGCTCGACGAGCCGACGGTCGCACTCGATGTCGAAGGACGCCGGGCGTTTTGGACGACGATGCGCGCCTACGCCGAGCGCGGCAAGACGATCTTGTTCGCAACGCACTACCTCGAGGAGGCCGACGCGTACGCCGACCGGGCGGTGTTGATCGCGCAGGGCGCGGTCGTCGCGGACGGGCCGACGAACGAGATCAGGGCGATGGTCGGCACGCGCACGATCCGCGCGACGCTGCCGTCGGTCGACGTCGCGGAGCTGGCGGCGTTGCCGGGCGTGAACAGCGCCGAGCGCCGAGGCGAAGCGGTCTTGATGCACTGCGCGGACTCCGACGCGGCGATCAGGGCGCTGCTCGCCGCGCATGCGGGCGCGCGCGACCTCGAGATCAACGCGGCCGGGCTGGAGCAGGCGTTCCTCGCGCTGACCGGCGATCGTGCCGCGGGCGAGGATGGCGCGCCAACGCTCCCCGCCGGGGCGAGCGCGCCCGAGGAGGCGTGATGCCGCTGCTGTATGTCCGCTACGAGCTGCTGCGGACGCTGCGCAACCGGCGCTTCTTCCTGCTTTCGCTCGGCTTCCCGCTGATCCTGTTCTTCGCGATCGCCGGGCCCGGTCGACACGTGCGCGACTTCGACGGAAGCGGTATCTCGCTTCCGCTCTACTACATGGTGGGAATGGCTGTGTTCGGGACGATGAGCGCGATGCTCTCGTGCGGCGCGCGCATCGCCGCCGAGCGCGCGGTCGGCTGGAATCGGCAGCTGCGCATCACCCCGCTCTCGCCGCGAGCGTACTTCCGCGTAAAGGTGCTGACGGGCTACATGATGGCGGGCATCACGCTGCTCGTCCTGTACGCGGCCGGCGCCTCGGTCGGCGTCAGCCTCAGCGCCAGCGAGTGGCTGGAGATGACCGGGCTGATCCTGCTCGGCCTGGTGCCGTTCGCGGCGCTCGGGGTGATGCTCGGGCACATGTTGACCCCGGATTCGATTGGCCCGGCGATGGGTGGCGGGATCTCGTTGCTGGCGCTGCTCGGCGGCGTATATTTCCCGATCGCCCAGCATGGCTTCTTGCACGAGCTGACCCAGTTCATCCCCTCCTACTGGCTCGTTCAGGCAAGCCATGTGGCTTTCGGTGGCCACCCGTGGGGCGCGATGGGGTGGATCGTGATGATCGCGTGGACGATCGTCCTCGCCGTGCTCGCCGCACGCGCCTATCGACGCGACACCGGACGTATCTGACTGACAGGACGGAGGTGTGCGGCACCCCGGCAATCAACTGACGATAAGGTACGCGCCGATGACCCGAGCCTCTAGCCGATCCCGCGCCTTGCAGAGGGCCCTCGCCGTCGCGTTCCTGGCGTGCGTCTGTCTGCTGCTCGCCTCCAGTCCGGCCCTCGCCCACGCGAAGGCCAAGGCCAGCGCGAAGTTCGGGCAGGAGAGCATTCAGACATACGAACAGCAGCTCGCAAACGGGCAGATCGTGGTCGCGAAGTTCAACCCGGCCAAGCACACGATGCGCCTGACGCTGAAGGACGGAAGCCACGTGCGCGTGACCTACGTCCACGGCGACGAGCCGAAGCTTCGCGCCGCGCTCAAAGCGAAGGGCGTTTCGTTGCCGGCGGTCAAGAAGCCCAAGATCAATCACAAAAACCGCTACATCGCCGGAGGGGCGTTGGTGGTCGTGCTGATCCTGATCGTCGTCGGCGTGGTGCTCATCAGTCGTCGCCGGCGCGCAGCCCGCGACTACGACGAATAGCCTGACGCATAAGACTAAGAATAAGACTTAGTCTTATGATACGTTGCGCGCGTGAATACGTGGAAGCTCGCCGTGACGCTCGTCCTCGCCGCCGCGCTCGCGGCCGGCTGCGGGGCCGCCCGGCTGGACGCTAGGCCCGGCGGCAGGATCCTCGCGATCGGCGCTGAGAACGAGTACGCGAACGTGATCGCGCAGGTCGGCGGGCGCTACGTGAGCACGCTCGCGATCGAGAGCAACCCGAACACCGATCCGCACACGTTCGAGGCCAGCCCGAGCGTCGCCGAGACCGTCGCCGCCGCCGGGCTGGTGGTGCAGAACGGCGTCGGCTACGACTCGTTCATGGAACGGATCGAGTCCGCCGCACCGAGCTCTCGGCGCAAGCTCATCGACGTGCAGAAGCTGCTCGGGCTGCCGGACTCCACCGGCAACCCGCACCTTTGGTACAAACCGCAGACGATGCCCGCCGTGGCGCGCGCGATCGCCGCGGATCTCGCAGCGCTGCAGCCCGCTCACGCCGCCTACTTCAAGGCGAACGCAGCGGCCTTCGAACGCTCGCTGACGCCGTGGTATCGCGCGCTGGCGCAGTTCAAGTCCGCGTACCCGGGCACGCTCGTCGCCACGACCGAGCCGGTCGGCGACTATATGCTCGAAGCCGCCGGAGCCACCAACCTCACGCCCTTCTCGCTGCAGGCGGACATCATGAACGGCGTCGATCCCGCGCCGCAGGACGTCACGCTCCAGAAGGCGCTGTTCAGCGCTCACCGCGTGAAGGTGTTCGTGTACAACCAGCAGGTGACCGACTCGCTCACGCAGTCGTTCCTGCAAGCGGCCAAACACGCCGGCGTTCCGGTCGTCGGCGTCTACGAGACGATGCCCACCCCGGGCTACGACTACCAGTCGTGGATGCTCGCCGAGGTCCGCGCGCTGCGCCGAGCGGTCGCGGAAGGCGTCTCGACGGAGAAGCTGTGAACGCCCCCGGTGAGAAGACCCCGGACGCTGGGCCGCTCGCGGGGGAGGGGGAGATCCTCTCCGTCGAGGGCGTCAGCGTGCGCCTGGGTGCTCGGGACGTGCTGCGCGACGTCAGCTTCGAGATCCAGCCGGGGGAGCTCACGGGCTTGATCGGCTCCAACGGCTCCGGCAAGACGACGCTGTTTCGCACGATCTTGGGGCTTCAGTCCGCGAGCGCGGGGCGCGTGCTGCTCGCCGGACAGCCCCGCTCGCGGCGCAACCCTCTGATCGGCTACGTGCCCCAGAAGTTCCTGCTCGACCCAGACATCCCGCTGCGGGCCCGCGACCTCGTCGGCCTCGGGCTCGATGCACACCGCTTCGGCGTCCCGCTGCCATCCCGCTCCCGCAGGGCGCGCGTCGAGCAGATGCTCGAAGCGGTCGATGCGGCCGGCTTCGCTGACGCTCGCGTGGGGCTGCTCTCCGGCGGCGAGCAGCAGCGCGTGCTGATCGCTCACGCCCTGATCGCGCGCCCGAAGCTGTTGCTGCTCGACGAGCCGCTGGCCAACCTCGACCTGCGCGCAGGGCGCGAGGTCGTCGAGCTGCTGGCCACGATCGCCAAGCAACGCGACGTAGCCGTGCTGATCTCAGCCCACGAGATGAACCCGCTTCTGCCGGTGCTCGACCGCATCGTCTACCTCGCCGCCGGGCGTGCCGCCAGCGGCACCACCGAGGAGGTCGTGCGCGCCGACGTGCTCAGCGAGCTCTACGGCAGCCACGTCGACGTGCTCAACGTGCATGGGCGCGTGCTCGTGGTGGCAGGCGCCGGCGAGGAGTCCGAGCGATCGTCGATCGCCGGGCACGGTCACGACGTCGTCGTCCCCGGCCTGGAGATCGTCTCATGAGCGCCGTGCCCGCGCTGCTGATCGCGCCCGGCTTCTTCTCGAGCGAAGTCGTGAGGGTGGCGCTGCTCGTCGGCACGGTCGTAGCGGTCGTCTCGGCGACGGTCGGTGTGTTCACGGTGATACGCGGCCAGTCGTTCGCCGGGGAGGCCCTGGGCGACACCAACACAGCCGGCGGATCGGCCGCGTTCCTCGCCGGCGTGACCCCGTTGTGGGGGTTCGTCGTGGTCGGCGTCGCGACCGCCGGGGCGATGGAGCTGATCGGCATCCAGCGCCCGCGCGGGCGCGACCTTGCGACCGGCATCGTGCTGGGCTTCTTTCTCGGCCTGGCGGCGCTGCTGCTGTATCTGTCGGCGACCCTCGAGAACACCACCGGCGCCACCCAGACGATCCTGTTCGGCTCGGTGTTCCTCGTCTCGAGCTCGACGCTGCCGCTGGTTGCGCTGCTGGGCGGGCTCGCGCTGGCAATGGTGGGGCTGCTCTACCGGCCGCTGCTGCTCAGCTCCGTCAGCGCCGAGATGGCCGCCGCACGCGGACTGCACGTGCGCGCGATCGGCTTCGCCTATCTGCTCGCGCTCGCGCTCGCGGTCGCGCTCGCGGCGCTCACGATCGGCACGATCCTCTCGACCGCGCTGCTGGTCGGGCCGGCCGCCAGCGCGCTGCGCCTCACCAGGCGCCCCGCCACGGCGATCGCCGCTGCCGCCGCGATCGGGGTCGCAGCGATGTGGCTGGGCATCGTGCTCGCCTACGACAGCTTCGACTGGGCGCCGGTTGGCACCGGCTGGCCGGTCAGCTTCTTCGTCGTCAGCCTGATCTTCATCGGCTACCTGCTCTCCGGTCTGCCAGGGCTGATCGCGCGCAGCGCACGAGTTGCATAGGTGTTCTCCGGGTTCATGGTCAACGCGTGGGAGGTCGCGAGCATCGTCGCCGTCGTGGCCGGCATCGTCGGCTTCTTCGTCGTGCTGCGCGGCTCGGCGTTCGTCGCGCACGCGGTGCCCAACGGCTCCTTCGCCGGCGCCGTCGGCGCGAGCCTGATCGGCGTCAGCACGCTCGTCGGGCTCGGCGTCTTCTCGCTGCTTGGCGCGCTCGGCATCGGCGTGCTGGGCAGGCGCGGACGCCACGACGTCGTCACCGCGCTGGCGCTCGTGATGATGCTCGGGCTCGGTGCGCTGTTTCTCAGCTTCAGCGTCGAGTACGCGCCCGAGGTCGAGTCGCTGCTGTTCGGCGAGGTGCTCGGGATCTCCGCCAACGAGGTACTGCCGACGGCCGCGCTCGCGATCGTGTGTGTCGCCGCGATCGCGCTGCTCTATCGGCCGCTGATGCTCTCGTCGGTGCTCGCGGAGGTCGGCGAGGCACGCGGCGTCAGCGCCTTCACGATGGAGATGTGCTTCCTCGCCGTCGTCGCGCTCGCGAGCACGATGACGGTGCCGGTCGTCGGCACGCTCTTGATCTTCAGCCTGATGATCGGCTCGCCCGCCGCCGCGCGCTCGCTCACCGACCGGCCCGCGGTAGCGATGGCGCTGTCGGTGATGATCGCCCTGCTGACCGTCTGGAGCGCGATCGCCGCCTCGTATGAGACCGACTACCCCGTCGGCTTCTTCGTCGGCACCGTCAGCGCCGGCGCCTATGCGCTCGGACGCGGGTGGGCTGCCTGGCGCCGCCGCCCCGCCGCCCAGAGCCTGGAGGGCAGAGGACAGGCGCTCACGACCCCGTCTCTACCATCTTGACGATGAACGCCCGCGCCGCCCACGCAGCTGATCCAGCCGAGGCCGCCGGCGAGTGGGTGCGGCGTGCCGAGCTCGCGCTGGCGGGCGCCGGGCGCAAGCGCGGCGGCGCACGACGCGCGCTGCTCGAGCTGCTCGAACGTGAGGAGTGCGCGCTGACCGCACCGGAGATCGAGGACGCGCTGCGGGCGCGTTCCTCGCGCCCGGTCAGCCGCGCGAGCGTCTACCGCATCCTCGATGAGCTCGAGGAGCTGGCGCTCGTGCAGCGCGTGGAAACCGGCCAGGCGATGGTCCGCTATGAGCGCGTCTGCGAGCACGCCGAGCACCACCACCACCTCGTGTGCGACGCGTGCGGCGTCGTCATGCCCTTCTCCGACCCCGCTCTGGAGCGGGCGATCTCGAGCCTCTCAGAGCGCGTGCCCCTGGCCGTCTCAGAGCATGAGATCGTGCTTCACGGGGCGTGCGAGAACTGCGCTCCGTAGCCTCTGCTGAACGCTCAGCGGCCCTGCCGAGGCCCAACATCGTTGCTGTATAGTCGCTCGCCAGAACGAGGACGATGCGCCCTGTCGCGGATGGAGGGGCATCCTGCGGGGGCGGGTGTCCTACGAGCGGAGGGACTGAGATGTCGACGGTTGGCGGGCCGACGGTGGACGGACGGACGGACGCGGCGCGCGGGGCCAGGCGCCGCACGTGGTTCGGCAGGAACCGCAAGGTTGCGTGCGCGTGCCTGATCGCCGTCTGCCTGCTGCTCGCCTCGGGGCGAATCGCCTCGATCGACGGCAGCTCGCAACTGGCCCAAGGCGTCCACTTCTGCGCGACCGGCAAAATCGGCGCCAACCACCGCATCGATCACGACTTCGCGCCAAAGGACTTTCACGCCGGCAGCGGAACGTGGTACGACGCCAACGACATAGGCGCGACGCTGTTGATGCTTCCCGCGGCCTGTGCCTCGGTCGTCTTCGGCGCGCACGACCCCGCCAGCCTCGGCCAGCTGACAACCGTCGCCAAGGCCGGCGCCTCGCTGACCTTCGCGTTGCTCGGCGGAGTCACGGTGGCGTTCGTGTTCCTCGCGCTCGCCGAGCTGCTCGAGGATCCGGCGCACGCGTGGTGGTGGTCGCTCGCCTTCCTGTTCGGCACCGGCTTTCTCGCCTACGTCAAGGGCGCCTGGAACGTGCTCCCCTCGGCGACCTTCATTGCGGTGCTCGCGTGGATCGTGATCAGATCGATGGGACACCGAGATACGCCCACACGGACCGTCTACGCGGCCGCGGCGGCGGTCGGCGCCGCCTCGCTGTTCCGCTACACGCTGCTCCCGTTCCTGACGCTGGCAACGATCGCGGTGCTGCTCCCGCTGCTCAAATCGGTGCCCCGCCGCCACCTCGCCGGGGCGGCGCTGCTGCTGTTCGTGTTTGTGCTGCCGAGCTTCGCCTACAACGAGCTGCGAACCGGCCTGTTCTGGCGCCCCGGCCAGTCCGCGCCGGAGTTCCCGGCGAACAACGTGCTGCACCTCAGCGCCAGCTACTGGCTCGGTACGAACAAGATGTTCTTCGGCTTCACGCGTGGAATGCTCTTCTTCGCACCCGTGTGCATGCTGGGGTACCTCGGCGCGATCGTCTACATCGTGCGCACCTCGGGCCTGCAGCGGCTCGCGTGGGTTGGCGGCCTCGTGGCGGCGGTCGGCTATGCCGCGGCGGTGTGTGCGCTTCATGGCTGGGCGGCGAACCTCGCCTGGGGTCCGCGCTACCTGGTGCCGCTGATGCCGGCGCTGTTCATCGTCGGTGTGATCACGGCCGAGTATCGCCTGATCCCGCGAGCGATCGGCTACGCGCTCGCGGGCTTCGGAGTCCTCACCCAGCTGCCGCTCGTGCTGGCCAACTGGAGCGCGCTCGTCGCGGTGGTGGGGAAAAGCTCACGCGCGCCCGACCCCATCATCGGCCTGTGGGAGTCGGCCTTCGAAGGAATCGTGCACGGCAAGGGGATCGGCACCGCGAACGGGGCCAAGGCGCTGCAGGTGCCCGATGTGTGGTGGTGGCACGCGGTGGCCGAAGACGCGCCGCACGTTTTCGGGCTGCTCATCCTGCTCGCCGTTCTCGCGATCTTGCTGTGGCTGGCAAACTCGCCGCCGAGTCGACCGAAGCGAGGCGCGCGGCCGAGACCGGCCGCTCAGAACGCCGAGTCCGGCTAGCACCATCGCTACCGCGCGCGCGGCCGCCCCATAGATAGGTGGCGATGCAGCCGAGCGCGAACACCGCCACCACGAGCAGGACCGGACCGGAGTCCTCGACGAGCGCGCCGACGATCCCGGCCGCAAGACCCCCCGCGAACGCCGCGAGCCACGCCGGGTCTCCGCCGACCGGGGCGAGCAGGTGCTCGCGCCGGCGTATCGCGACGGCGGCGAGGGCCAGCGCCAACGCCGTTGCCAGCGGCATCGCGTGGTTGTGCAGCTCGCCCCAGGCGGCGCCGTAGCGGCGCACGATGATGTCGCGAATCTCGCCCGGTGAGTGTGCGTCAAGGATGCTGCCGGTGAAGTGCCCGGCGCCGTGCGCGGTGCCCAGATCGATTCCCGCAAGAGCCACGAGCCCGATGACCGGGCTGATCAGCACGATCAGCGCGCGCCTGCGCGTCAGCGCTCCGGGCGCCAGCATCACGCTCGCAACCGCGAAGCCAAAGCTCACGAGGATCACGCCTCCGACACCCGCGCCGATCCGGGCCGAGCCCTCCACCACCGCCAGCACGATGCCGCCACTGAGGAAGGCAAGCGCCGCGCGGCGACCGCGCACAGCGGGGTACAGCGCCGCGGCGATTGCCGCGAGCACGAGCACAGCCAGCCCGGACTTCAGCTCGTTGCCGATTCCGTAGAAGCGCGCGCCGAGGATCGGATCGGGACCCAGCAGCGAGCGCATCAGCAGCTGCGTACCCGCCAAGGCGTCGACGGTGAGCGCGATCACAGCCACGAGCGCGGGGGCGATAACGGCGCGCGGCCACGGCACGAGCGCGTCCGTGATCGCGCCGAGTCCGATGCAGAGCAACGCGATCATCGCGTACTCCACGGGCGCGCTCGGCTCGAGGCTGGCGGGAACGAGCACCGCCACGGGCGCCCACAGGACGCCGAGCGCGCCGCTGCGCATCGCCCGCGCGCGCGCGCCAGCCCACGGTGATGCGATCACCAGCAGCGCCAGCCACGCGCCGAGCAGGAGCCCGAGCGCCTTCAGGCGCCGCCCGGCGATCACGCGCAGCCGCGCCATCCGCGCGCGCAGGCTCGCGGAGTGCAGCGGGCCGTCGGTGACGATCGGCTTACCGCGGACATCCGCGGGGATCGCGAGGCCGAGGTGATCGAGGATCGTGGGGGCGAGGTCGAACGATGCGACCAGGCCCGCCTGCTCGGTGCTCTCGGAGCTGAGCTCGCGCCCGCCGCCGCCGGCAAGGCCGCCCGCCGCCGTCCACAGCAGCTCGCCGGCTGGGGCGTCGTTGACGCGCTGGACGACCATCAAGAGCTCTCCCGGGGCGCGCGCGCGGCTGAGCTCGAGCAGCTCCGCGCGGCCCTCGCTGCCGCCGGGTAGATCGGCCACGACCAGGCGCTCGTGACCCAGCAGGGCGCCGATACGCGCGAGCAGCGAGGGCGCGGGCCCGAACGATGCAGCCGCGAGGCGTCCCGCGCGGTTGGCCGCGAGCACGCCGTCGAGGCCGTTCACGCCGAGGACCCCCGCGTAGCCGGCGCCACCGGGGATCTCGTCCGCGAGCAGACCCGGCCTCAGCAGCTGGGGCGCCTGTTCTGCACGCCTGCGGGCCGCCCGCCAGCCGTCCACGAAGATGCCGCCGCCGGAGCGCGCCAGCGACAGCTCAGGTGGGGTCGGCGTGGGGTAGGAGGAGCTCGCGACGCGGGCGCCCTGCGTGAGGTCGAGCATGAGCTGAGCGCGCGAATACTCGCCCTGGCTGGCGGACATGATCCCCACCGAAAGACCGGGGACGCTCGCGAGCTCCGACTCGCCGGCTGGCAGGAACAGCACGAGCGCCGAGCGCTGGCCCGGCACGCTCGGCGCCGCCGCGGCGCTGGCCGCATCGCCGCCGCCGAGGGCGAGGGCGAGGGCGCACAGCAGGAGGGCGAGCGCCGCCACACGCCGCAAGTGGCTCAGCCCTCTGCTCCCTCGGTCGCAATCCCGTGGCGCGCTCGCGGAGCCGCGCCCGCGGGGCCGCGCTCCTCCGGCGCGGCGTCCGTCTGCGGCAGCGCACCCTCGATGTTCAGCCTCGGCAGCAGTCGATCCAGCCACGCCGGAAGGCTCCAGGTGATGGAGCCGATGATGTTCAGCGTCGCGGGGAGCAGCATGCAGCGCACGACCAGCGCGTCCAGGAAGACCGCGCTCGCAAGGCTCAGGCCGAACTCCTTGATGACGCGTTCTTCGCCGAGCACGAACGATAGGAACACGCACACCATGATCGCGGCAGCCGCGGTGACCACCCGTCCGGTCAGAGCCAGGCCCTCGGACACCGCGCGCGAGTGATCGCGAGTGATCGTCCAGCGTTCGTGCATGCGCGAGATCAGGAAGACCTCGTAGTCCATCGACAGCCCGAACACGATCGCGAACAGCATCACCGGGATGAACGACTCGATCGGTCCCGGCTGGGTGCCCATCAGCGACCCGAACCAGCCCCACTGGAAGATCGCGACGATCACCCCCAACGATGCGCCGATGCTGAGCAGGTTCATGACGGCGGCCTGCACTGGGATCACGAGCGAGCGGAACACGACCATCAGCAGCAACGCCGACAGCAGCACGACGACCCCGATGAACAGCGGCAGCTTGTGTGCGAGCGTCGTCGCGAAGTCGACCGCACCGGCGGTCACGCCCCCGACATACACGGTCATGCCGGTGCGCTTCTCGAGCGGCGGCACCACGTGTTCACGCAGGCGCGAGACCAGCTGGCTGGTGGCATACGCCTGGGGTGAGGAGTGGGGGTAGACGGTGATAGTCGCGACCTCGCCGCTGGGATTGAGCTTCGCGGGTGTGACCGCCACGACGCCGGGAGTTGCAGCGATCGCCGTGCGCAACTGTTCGACGGCGGAGCCTTCCTTGTGCACCGCCTGAGTGAGCACGACACCGTTTTCGGCGGCTTCCCGCTTGGGGTTGGGCACCTTCGCGACCACCAGCAAGGGTCCGTTGAAGCCTTCGCCAAAGCCCTGCGCGAGCAGCTCGTAGGCCTTGTGCGTGGTCTGGTTGGCGGGGTCGTTCGAGGCGTCGCTGGAGCCGAGGCGAAGAGCGATCGCCGGTGCTGCGATCACGAGCATCGTCAGCGCTGCGACGGAGGCGATGATCCATGGCCAGCGCTGGACGACGGCGCTCCAGCGAAGCCATGCGCCGCCGCCCTGCGGTGCGGCAGTCTTGGAGCTCGGCGGCGCCGTGTCGCCTTGCGCGGCGACTCTCGCCGCGGCCCGGGCCCGTGCCCGACGGGAGCCCGCGGCCACGCGCCCCCCGGCAGCGCTCAGCAGCGCGGGCAGCAGGGTCAACGAGGCGAGCATGACCATCAGCACGCCGATCGATGCCGAGATCGCGACGCCGTATAGAAAGTCGACGCCGAGCAGCATCATCCCGAGCAGCGCGATCACGACCGTCGAGCCGGCGAACAGCACTGCCCGTCCAGCCGTATCGAGCGCCTGTACGACCGACTCGCGCGAGTTCTGGAAGGTGGGTCCGGGGGTCGCGTAGGCCTCGCGAAAGCGCGTGAGGATGAACAGCGAGTAGTCGATCCCCACGCCGAGCCCGATCATCGCGGCGAGCTCGGAGGAGAAGTTGGGCGTGTCGACCACGTGCGTGAACAGCGCGATCAGCCCCAGCCCCGTGCCGAGGCCGAACAGCGCCGTCACGATCGGCAGGCCCATCGCGAGCATCGAGCCGAAGGTCAGCAGCAGGATCACGACCGCCGCCAGCAGGCCGACCGCGGTGGACAGCCCGAAGCCGGGTTTTTTGGTGGCCTCGATCGCCTGCCCGCCGAGCTGCACGTCGAGACCGGGCTGTGCGGCGGCGCGAGCGACGGTGACGACGCGTTCGGGGGCGCTCGTCGGCAGCAGGTTCGCTTTCTCGTCGAAGACGACGGTCGCGAACGCGATCTCGCGGTCGGCTGAGATCGCCCGGCCCGCCGCAGCGCCCGAGTAGGGGCTGATCACGCTCGTCACATGAGGCAGGGTCGCGACCTTGTCGAACATCGCGCTCATGCGCGCGCGCACGGCGGGGTCGAGGACCGTGCCGGAATCGACCTTGAAGACGATCGTGTCCCGATCCCCCGCCTGCGCTGGGAAGCTCCGCTGCAACAGATCGGCGGCGCGCTGGGCGTCGGAGTTTGGCAGCGTGAAGTTGTTGGAGTATTCCGTCCCCGCCGAGTGGGCCACTGCGTTGACCGCCACCAGCAGCACGATCCAGCCGAGGACCACGTACAGGCGATGGGTGGTTGACCAGCGGGCGAGTTTCAGCAAAGCGGGCTCCAGACGGTCGGCGGTTGGGGGTCGCTGACGGAGGCTCAGCTCGAAGGGTAGCCCGTGAACGGCCCGCGTCGCTGACGCACAGCCCGCGTCTTTCTGATAGCCCGCTCAGTTGAGGCTGGGATCCAGCGGCATGCGGGCAAGCAGCGCATAGCTGCCGCCCTTGCGTGTCAGCACACCGCGCCAAAGCTCCTGCGGGTCCTCCGTGAATATGTCTGCGGGCTCGGCCGGGTGCGCGATCCAGTCGCCGTTGTCGAGCTCGGCGTCGAGCTGTCCTTCGCCCCAACCGGCATGCCCCGCGAACACCCGCCGGCGCGCCGTCAGCTCGGCGAGCTCTTCGATGGCGGCGTCCGGCGCGGGGAAGCCGATACGCCCGAGCACCAGCAGGCCAGCCTGCAGCGGGTCGAGGAACTCGGCGAGGAAGACGATCGAGCTCGTCTGCACGGGGCCGCCGACGAACACCGTCTCGAACGCCCCGACTGCCTCGTTGAGTTGTGGCAGCGCCTCGCCCACGGTGACCGTCGACGGCCGGTTCAGCACCACGCCCATCGCACCCTCCTCGCTGTGCACGCCGACGAGCACCACCGTCCGCACGAAGTTGGGGTCAAGCAGGGACGGGGAGGCAAGCAGCAACTGACCGGCCAGCGATTGCGCCATCGCCTCCGAGGCTATCGCCCAGCGCTCGAGACTTCCACGCGACCTCGCTGTGCGGCGCGGTTGTGGTGCTCGGAGATCACCGCCTTTAGGTAATGTGCTGAGCATGGCGAAGACCCCGCAGGTCGGCGAGCAGGCACCAGATTTCGAGCTGCAGGGCACAGACGGCCCGTTCAAGCTCTCCGAGCACCGCGGCGAGCGCGTCGTGCTGCTGTTCTACCCGGGCGACAACACGATGGTGTGTACGAAACAGTTCTGCTCGTATCGCGATCGCGCCGATGACTTCGCCGCGTTGGATGCGACGGTCGTGGGGATCTCAGCCCAGGATCTAGCCTCGCATGAGGGTTTCGTCGCCAAGCACGCGCTGAACGTGCCGTTGCTCGCCGACGTCGACAAGGAGGTGGCGCGCAAATACGACGCCTTCTCGAGCCGTCTCGGGGTCAAGCGCGCGGTGATCCTGATCGACGAGCACGGCATCGTCCGCCATCGCCACGACCATCTGCTTGGGCTCGACTTTCAGTCGGTGGACGAGCTCAAAGCGATGCTCGACGCGTTGCCGGCGCACGCCGGCTGAGCGCCCCGAGGGCGCTCGCTCGACTCAGAGCGTTTGCAGCTCGAGGTCGTTCGCAGTCTCGCCTCGCAGGATCTCGATCAGATGGTCGAGGTCCTTGAATGCCGCCTCGCGCAGGGCGGCGTTGACCCGGTCGTCGTTTTCGCGATCGGTCGAGGTCCAGAACTTGCCCTTGCGGCTCCCCGCGCCATGGTGGTAGATCACGTCGCCGTAGATACCGCCGATGAGGAAGTGAAGATTCACTTCATTGCTGCGCCGCAGCGGAGCGATCGCGCGGCCGCTGCGGGTGAGCTCGTAGGTGATCCTCTGCCCTACGTCCTGGTTGTGCTCGACCTCAGGCCGTGCCTCGCGTCCGAAGGACACGTTGAGATCGCGCAGATCGCGCGGACGGATGCAGAGTCCGCTGACATGTATGAAAGGAGCGATCGCCGGCGCCATCTCATCCCGGTACACGCCCGCCAGCGCAGCCCCGTTCTCACATGCGCCGACGAGGGCATCCAGCCAGTCGCCGCGCACCGGGAATGAGTCATTGTCGAGCGTGACGACGTAGTCGAAGTCCGCGGAGACCCTGTGCGCGAGATAGTCGAGGGCTGCCGGGTGAGATCGTTCGAACAGTCGATCGAGTCCGCGGACCGGAACGCGGTCAACGATGTGGGCCAGCCTCCCAAGCGAGCTGCCGGGCAGCACCCGCACGCGCTCGTGTCTCTGCATCAGCGCCCGATGCTGCGCGAGGTGGGAGTTATCGAATATGAACACCTGATAGTCCCATCCATGGGAGTGGCGCTCGACCTGGCTGAGACACAAGTCGATCCACGGATATGTGATTGCCTGCTCGAGGTTGTACTGAGCCCAGCGCCCGCGCCTGCGAAAGCCATTGACGATCAGGATCGCGACACGTGGCCTACCGCCCCCGGCGGCACCCGGTCCCGCTGTTTGCTCAATCGATCTCGTCATAACCCCACTGGCTTACGAGGTCGCGGTCGAGGTGCTCGCTGAGGGCGAGGACCTCGGGCTTGAAGCGACGTCGTAGCTCGAGCATCACGTCGTCATCGGCCGAAGCCGGGCGTCCCATCAGCAGCCGTTCGCGCATCGCGACGGCCCGGTTCACCTGCCGCGGGCCGAGCGCCTTGAGCGTCCTGTTGAGCGTTCGCGACACCGGGCCCTGTCCGAGGGCGATGGCGTGCGCGAGCCCGTGCAGGCGCGGCGAGCGCACGGTCACCGTCGGGTTGGCCTCCTTCGTGTGAACCGGAGCGCCGTCGTCGAGGCCCAGAAAGCGCAGGATCCGGCGCACGGTCGCCTCGTTGTCAGCTCGGAAGTCGTCATAGATGAGGACGAGCATCTGCTCGGGCGCAAACAGGGCCTCGTAGCGGCGCAGCTGCTCGACGTAACGCACATGCTCTGAGTACAGGAGCAGCTGCGGTCGGTGCGAGCGACGCGGGATATGGCGGCCCTCACGCCGAGCCGGCTCGAGTGCGATCGCCTTGCGCAGGTTGGCCTGCGCCTCGACGTGAATTTGCATGTATTGCAGGTGCAGCGAGCGCAGAAAGCTCGCGGGCTCGCGCAGGACGGCGATGATGCGCGCCGCTGGTTGTGCGTCGGCGATCGCGTGAGCGGCCGTGTGAGACCACAGATAGGACGAGGAGGCCTCTCCCAGCAGTTGCTCCGGCTCGGCCTCGGCGAACAGCGCGAGGTAGGCGTCGAGCGTTTGCGGGACCTTCTCTGATCTCGGCGTCGGGAAGCGCAGGCGCATGTCACTCGAGAAGAACAGAGGCTCCTTCAGCGTCGGCATGAAGATCCGCGGGTGAGCCCGCAGCATCCGATACAGGGCCGTCGTACCGCTCTTCGGGTGTCCGACGATGAAGAAGTCGGGTAGCCGCAGCGTGGTCGGGAGATCCGCGTGCTGCGGTTCAGCCGGAGAGCTCACAATTCCACATTAATGGTCACAGCCAGACGGTGAGTATAACCAGCCCTGTCAGGCGCAGCAGGGGGCTGGGTTGGCTTGCCGGGCCAATGCCCATCCGCTAGGGTGCGAGAGATGCCGCTTTGGCCGCATGCATGTAGCACCCGCAGCAAATGAACGGCCGCGGCTACCGGCGAAAGCTGGCGCTTGCATTCCCCAGAGCCCAGAGCGGCGCGCCGGCGCCCGCAGATCCGCAGGTGCCGGAGGGCGTCGTCGTCCTCGGGATGCACCGTAGCGGGACGTCTCTGATCACCAGGCTCGTCAGCCTGATGGGCTTGTCGCTGTGTCGCGATGAGGATTTGTTCGTCGGTCTGAGAGCCAACCCGCGGGGACACTGGGAGTCAAAGTCGCTCGTCGCGTTCAACAACCGCTTGCTCGATGAGCGCGACTCGACGTGGTTTTGCCCACCGGCGCTGAGCTCCAGCGACGTCTCGCGAATGCTCAAACGCCACGGCACAGACGCGCTGGCAACGCTGGAGTACGCACATCCTCAACGACCTTGGGTTTGGAAGGACCCACGCACGTGCGTGCTGCTGCCCTTCTGGTCGCGCGTGCTCGCAGGCAGGGCGGCATACCTGCTCGTGGTCCGCCACCCGATCGAGGTCAGTGACTCATTGGCACGTCGCAACGGCTACAGCCCGTCGGTGAGTCTCGCGTTGTGGGAGCGCTACACGCGCCAGGCGATTCTCGGCGCAGCGGGTCGGCCGACGATGGTTTGCACCTACGATCACGTGCTCGCGGATCCGCTGACGTGGTGCGCGCGCCTTGGTGACTTCCTCGGTGAGCTCGGATTAACCCTCGACGGCGCCGAGGAGGCGGTGGCTGGCGCGTTTGCGATGGAGGACTTGCGCCATAGTCGCCAATCGTGGTCAGAGCTGCAGCCAGGTTCACTCATTTCAAGCGAGC
Source organism: uncultured Solirubrobacteraceae bacterium (assembly GCA_963759265.1). Taxonomy (GTDB): domain Bacteria; phylum Actinomycetota; class Thermoleophilia; order Solirubrobacterales; family Solirubrobacteraceae; genus Palsa-744. The sequence goes on along the minus strand of CAVWYR010000002.1, from coordinate 301,107 downwards.
AGGTGGCGCTGGCCGAGGTCGCGCGCGTGTTCACCGCGCAGGAGTCATATGCGCCACCTGAGCTACCCGCCGAGACGCCCGAGACCGAGTCGATCCTGCGTGAGATCCGCGAGCACGTTGCCCCGCGCAAGGGCGCGGCGCGGCGCCGCGCGGCAGGTCTGCCCAGGGGCCTGACCGTCGACGTTGTGTCAGATTCACACGCCGGGCAGGCGCCGGTGCCGCCGGTTTCGCTCGTGCTCGTAGGCGCCGGTGCTGGCGGCGAGGCGTCGGTCCTGGCGCTGGCGGCGAGCTTGCCGCCCGGCGGCGAGGTCGTCCTCGTCGGCCCGGAGGCCTCGCTGGCGAGCGCGCTGGGAGAGCTCGACGGGGTCTCGCTGCTGCGCGTCGAGTGCGATCGCCGGCCGCGCGAGGTACAGGCGGTGGCGCTCGCGGCCGAGGCCGCGCGCGGCGCGATTGTGTTGCTCGCCTCCCCCGCACTACTGCGATGCGAGGAGTGGTATGCGCCGATCAGGGAGGCGCTCGAGGTGCACGAGCACAGGGTCGCTGGAGTGGGGCCCGTGATGCGCTTCAAGTCGTGTCCCGAGGAGCGCTTCTTCGGGCGGGGCTTCACCGATGAAGATCTGCAGGTGCGCTCGATTCCGGCTCATGAGGTGTCCGGGTTCGTTCCCGCGCCTTTGTTGTCAGATGCATATTGCGCCTATGACCGCAAGGTGCTAGCCGCGGCCGGTGGGCTCGATCAGGGCTTCAGCTCGCCGAGCGCCGCGGTGGCGGAGCTGAGCGTGCGCTTGTGGCGCATGGGCTTTCGCTGCTGCATCGCCCCGCAGGTGGCGGTCTGGAGTGGGCAGGCCGAGGATCGGCAGGCCGACGACGAGGTCGAGCTGCTGCATGACCGCCTGCGCATCGCGGCACTGCACTGCAGCGCCGCTCGCCTGCAGGCGTTCACCGATCGCGCCAGTCGGCTGCCGGGCTTCGCCGCGGCCGCCGAGCGATTGGCCGCGAGCGACATCCAGCACAGACGCGCGGTGATAGCCGCGATGTGCGCATTCTCGCTCGATCGCTACTTCGAGTGCTTTCCCCTGCCGCGTTCCGTCTAGACCGCGGCGCCTGGCTCAGCGAACAGCGACCCCAGAGATACCGGGCTCTCGCTCGTTGGTGGGTCGCTCCGCGGCGGCGCGGGCGGCGTACAGCTCGGCGAGCTCGAGTTGCAAGTTGCGCGGCTCTTCGCCCGATTCGAGTCCCGCCCGCCCGCGCCGATGCCAAACGCCCCCGCCGTCTAGCTCCCAGGAGCTCTGGTTGTCGGCGAAGGCGCGTTCGAGCGTGTCGAGCAGCTCACCTTGCAGGGCTTCTGACTCGATCGGGACAGCCAGCTCGACGCGGTGGTCGAGGTTGCGCGGCATCAGGTCGGCGGAGGTGATGTAGATCGTCTGCTCGCCGTCGCGCTCGAAGGCGTAGATGCGCGAATGCTCGAGCAGGCGCCCGACGATCGAGACGACGCGGATGTTCTCCGAGAGCCCGCGCACGCCCGGTCGCAGGCAGCAGATGCCGCGCACGTTCAGGTCCACGCGCACGCCCGCGCGCGAGGCGGCGTACAGCGCGCGGATGCAGCGCCCGTCCACGAGCGAGTTCATCTTCATCGCGATCCGCGCGGGGCGCTCGGGCGAGTGCGCGGCGATCGTGCGCTCGATCTGCTCGATGATGCCCTCGCGCAGGTAGGCGGGGGCGATCAGCACCTTGCGGTAGTGCAGCGGCCGTCCGTAGCCGGTGAGGTAGTTGAACATGTCGGCCACGTCCGCGCCGATCTGCTCGTCGGTCGTGAACAGGCCGAAGTCCGTGTAAAGCCGCGCCGTCGCCGAGTGGTAGTTGCCGGTGCCGATGTGCACGTAGTTGCGCACGCCGTCGCCCTCGCGACGGACGACCAGCACGCACTTGGCATGGGTCTTCAGCGCGGGCTGGCCGTAGACGACGTGGACGCCCGCCTCCTCCAGCGCCTTCGCCCAGTGGATGTTCATGCGCTCGTCGAAGCGCGCCTGCAGCTCCACCAGCGCGACCGCCTGCTTGCCGCGTTCGGTGGCGTCGATCAGCGCCGGCACGAGCGGCGAGTCATCGCTCGTGCGGTAGACCGTCTGCTTGATCGCAAGCACGTTCGGGTCCGCGACAGCCTGCTCGACGAAGCGCTCGACGGAGGTTGAGAACGACTCGTACGGATGCTGCACGAGCAGGTCGCCTTCGCGCATCGCGCCGAGCACGTCCGGACGCTCGCCCTCGCGGCGCAACAGACGGGGGTGCGTGATCCCGACGATCGGCTCCTCGCGCAGCTCGGCGTGGCCGGGGAGTTTGACGATCTGCCAAAGCGCACCCATGTCGAGCAGGCCGTCGACGGGATAGACCTCCTCGTCCTGCACCCCCAGCAGCGCGGCGAGCGACTCGCGCAGCTGCTCTGAGCATCCGGCGCCGACCTCTACGCGCACGACCTCCCCGAAGCGCCTGCGCCGCAGCTCGTCCTCGACCGCCTGCAACAGATCGGCGGCGTCGTCGGAGACCTCGAGATCGGCGTCGCGCGTGACGCGGAACACGTCGTAGTCGGCGATCTCCATGCCGGGGAAGAGCGCGTCGAGGTGGTTGGCGATCACATCCTCGAGCGGCACCAACAGGGCGGGCTCGGGAGAGGGCTGCTTGAGCGTGACGAAGCGGGGGAGGATCTCGGTTGGGACCTTCACGCGCGCGAACACCGTCTGGTCGGTGATCGGATCGCGCACGAGCACGGCCAGGCTGAGGGAGAGGTTCGAGATGTACGGGAACGGGCGCCCCGGCGCGACCGCGAGCGGGGTGAGCGCCGGGAAGATCGCCTTCTGGAAGTGCTTGGCGAGCTCCGCGCGGCGCTCATCGTCGAGCTCACGCACGCCGACCACGCGGATGTCGTGTTCGGCCAGGGCGGGGCGTAGCCTGCCTTCGAAGCAGTCGGTCAAGCGGCTGCCTTGGCCGAGCACGCGCTCACGGATGAGCGCGATCGTCGCGGAGGGAATCAGGCCGTCCTGGCTGGGGTTCTCCACGCCGGCGTCGATCTGATCGCGCAGCCCGGCGACGCGCACCATGTAGTACTCGTCCAGGTTCGTCGTGTAGATCGCGCAGAACTTGACCCGCTCCAGCAGCGGCACACGCTCGTCCTCGGCGAGCTGCAGCACGCGGTCGTTGAAGTCAAGCCACGAGAGCTCGCGGTTGAGGTACAGCGAGGACTGCTCGGGGCCGTCGCTCACGCCCGCCGCAGGCGCCGCCGGGGCTGCCGAACGCGCGCTCTGGTGACCGTCGGGATCGCCGTCCATACACTCTCAAGCTACACGACGCGCTAGGGTTGCAGCCGATCGGCATGGCTCGTCAGCTCTGGCTACTTCGACACGCCGACGCCGAGCCTCATGGCGTTCGCGAGGACTCCGAGCGCCGGTTGACGGAGCGCGGCGAACGCCAGGCACGCAGCGCCGGCATCGCGATCGCGCGCATGGGAGGGGAGTTCGAGGCGGTCTTGTTCAGCCCCAAGGTGCGTGCGCGCGAGACAGCGGAGCTGGCGGCAGCGCAATGGGAGCGCCCGGCGAGCGAGCGCCTGAGCGTCTACGAGCCTCTCGCCGGCGGGCTCGACGGCGCCCAGGCACTCGATGCGATGGCCGCTGTGTCGCCCGATGGGCGGCTGCTTATGGTTGGGCACGAGCCCGACCTCTCGCGCGTCGTCGGCGAGCTGACGGGGGCCCGCGCGGACGTCAAGAAGGGGGGTCTGGCGGTGCTGCGCCTAGAGGGCGCCGGCGGAGAGCTCGTCCTGCTGATGCGACCGCGGGAGCTCGCGCTGATCTCCGGTGTCCCAGTCGGCGGGGAGTGACGAGGGCACGGCGTTCGGGTCGACGACCTCCACCGATTCAGCGGCGAAGCGGTAGCCGATGCCGAAGTGCGTGTGGATGTAGCGCCAGCGCGGCGAGGCCTTCTCGAGCTTCTGACGCAGCTTGCGCACGAACACGTCGACCGAGCGGTCGCCGCGCACCATCGTGTAGCCCCATAGGCGCGAGTAGATCTCCTCGCGCTCCAGCACCCTGCCCTCGGCGCAGGCCAGGAGCTCGATCAGCTCGAACTCGCGCCGCGTCAGGTCGATGCTGTGCTCGCCGACGAACGCCTGGAAGCGGTCGGAGCGAATCTCGACCTCGCCGGCGAGGATCGGCTCGGCCTCGGTGCGGCTCGCGCTGTGGCGGCGGCGGCGAACTACGCTCTGCACGCGCGCGATGACTTCCTCCGGGTGGCACGGCTTGGTGATCCAGTCGTCGGCCCCGAGCCGCAGCCCGCGCACCCGTTGGGCGACGGTGGACGGCCCGGTGCAGACGACGATGCCGAGCTCCGGAAGTGCCTCGCACAGGCGCTCCAGCCAGCCCCACGCCTGCGGCCCGAGCACGGCCAGGTCGACGACAAGCGCGCTCAGCCGCATCGAGACGACCTCGTCCGCCGGTACCGGGCTCGCGAGCACGCGGTGCTCCCAGGCGAGGCGGTCGAGCCGCTTGCTCAGGACCTGGATGAAACCGCTGTCGCGATCCAGGACGGCGATGCGAAGGGGCGCCGTCGGCGACGGGGAGGCGTCAGAGACTGCCGACGGGGCCCCCCGGTCTGCGGCGCTTACGCTTGCGCTCATCGCGGGGGAGTGTACGTGATCGGATCGGCCCGGCAAGCCCTCGCGAGCGAACGTAACAGGATGTTCACAGGCCGGCGTGGGCCTAACTGGATGGCCTGGAGGAGTCCGAGAACTCGCGGAACAGACCGGTGACTACGAACGCCACCTGCTCGCCGATGTCGACCGCGTTGTCGCCGATCCGCTCGAGCGCCCGCGCCACGAGCGTCATATGCATCGCCCACTCGCGTCGGTCGGGGTCATCTCCGATCTCGATCGCGAGGCGGAAGATCTCGCGGTTGAGGCGGTTGATCTCGCGATCCTGACGGACGAGATCTTCGGCCAGCCCGACGTCGCGTGCGGCGAACGCGGCCTTCGACTGGACGACCTCCGAGCGCGCGAACGCGCCCATCTTGGCGAGCGCGTGGAGCATCTCCCGATTGACCGGAGGCTCATAGCCCGACAGCGGGATCAGCTTGGCGATGTTCACGCACTGGTCGCCCATACGCTCGATGTGCTTGATCATGTGCAGCAGCGCCGCGACCAGGCGCAGGTCGCCGGCCACAGGCGCCTGCAGGGCGAGGAGCGAGAGGATCCCCTGGTGGACCTCGAGGTAGCGACCGTCGACGCGGTCATCGTCGGCGATCACCATCTGCGCGAGCTCGACGTCCTGGTGGTGCAGTGCCTCGAGCACGCGGTCGAGCTGCTCGACGATCAGGTCCAAGCCGCCGAGCGCGTTGCCCTCGAGCTCGCGCAGCTGGGCTTGGAATTGTGTCCGCCCTTGCGCGTGTGCGCCGTCGCTCGTGATCGGAGCCACTGGGCTCTCGCTCGCCGGGTCAGCGGGGCTGACCGCGGGTGGGTACTCGCCGTCAGCCGAACTTGCCGGTGACATATTCCTCGGTTCGCGGATCGCTGGGGTTCGTGAAGATCTCCTGTGTCGGGCCGATCTCCACGAGCTTGCCGTCGAGCATGAACGCGGTGCGGTCGGCCACGCGCGCGGCCTGCTGCATGTTGTGGGTGACGATCACGATCGTGACCCTGAGCTTGAGCTGCGCGATCAGCTCCTCGATCTTCAGCGTCGCTACCGGGTCCAGCGCCGAGCAGGGCTCGTCCATCAGGATCACCTCTGGTTCGACGGCGAGCGAGCGCGCGATACAAAGGCGCTGCTGCTGGCCCCCCGACAGGCCGGCCCCCGGCTCGTCGAGACGCTCCGCGACCTCCTCCCACAGCCCCGCGCTGCGCAGCGCTGCCTCGACCTGGGCGCGCAGGTTGCCGCGGCGGCGCGAGCTCAGGCGCAGCCCGGCGGCGACGTTGTCGAAGATCGACATCGTTGGGAACGGGTTCGGCTTCTGGAAGACCATGCCGACGGCGCGGCGCACGGCTACGACATCGACCCCGGGGCCGTAGATGTCGAGATCCTCGAGCATCACCCTGCCCTTGGCGTGCGCACCTGGGATCTCCTCGTGCATGCGGTTGATGCAGCGAACCATTGTCGACTTGCCGCACCCCGACGGGCCGATGATCGCGGTCACCTCGTTGGCGCGGAACTCGAGGTCGATGCCCTTGACCTGTTCGGCGTCGCCGTAGAAGGCGCGCAGCTCCTCGAGCCTCACGCCAAGTCCGGGCTTGGCTTCGACAGTGCCGTCGCTTGGCGGTGAGCCCGCGGCACGAGGCGGAGTGATTCGCCGGGAGCTCGGCTCCAGGCCCGGCTCGCCTGAGATCTGCTCTTGGCGCTCGATTTGGGAGCCGCTCTCGGGGTCCACATCAGCCAACTTTGAGGTCGGTCGGACGGACGTCATGCAAGGCGACTCCTTCGCGAGATCAGACGGGCGATCAGGTTGAGCAGCAGGATCATGGTCACAAGCGTAAGCGCTGCTCCCCACGCCCGGTTCACGACCGCCGTGGTCGGGGATATGACGTCGTTGTAGATTTGCACAGGCAGCGAGTTCATGAACTCGCCGGGGTTCAGGGTGGTGGCCTTTGCGTAGGCGGCGGTGAACAGCAGCGGCGCGGTCTCGCCGGCTGCCCTCGCGATCGCGAGCAGCACGCCGGTGACCATCCCCGGCAGCGCCGTCGGCAGCACGATGCTGAAGATCACGCGCCACCGGGGCGCGCCAAGCGCGAGCGCGGACTCGCGTAGCGCGGCGGGAACGAGCAGCAGGATCACCTCGGCCGAGCGGATCACGATCGGAAGCATCAGCAGCGAAAGCGCGAGCGAGCCCTTGTAGCCGGCGTAGGAGCTGCCGGTGCCGACGATCAGCACGATGTAGATGAACAGGCCGAACAGGATCGAGGGCACGCCGGTGAGGACGTCGACGAAGAAGCGCACCGTGTTGGCGAACCAGCTGTTGCGGCCGTACTCGACGAGCCAGATGGCGACGCCCAGCCCGATCGGGACCGCGATCGCCGAGGCGATCGCGACGATCTCGATGGTGCCGAGGATCGCGCTCTTGATTCCGCCGATGCTCGAGCTCTTGAAGAACGTGTTGCCGGTGGGGTCGGTCGTGAAGAAGCTCGTGCTCCACGAGCTCAGGCCCTTGTGCAGCAGGTAGTAGATGATCAACACGAGCGGGACCAGCGCGAGCAATGTGGCGGCGAGAATCAGGACGCGCGCGGCTCGGTCCTTGCGCCGGCGCGACGGGCTGACGTCGAAGCGCACCAACAGGTCGCTTGGCGGACCGCTGCTCATGCGCCCGCCGCCGCTCCCGCGAGGGGCCCGCTGGCGCCGAGCGTGTCCCCGCCGCCGCCACGGGGGGCGCTCGGCCGTGCGGCGCGGAGGACGAGCAGCCGCGCTACGCCGTTGACGAGCAGCGTCAGCACGAACAGGACGAGGCCGGCGGCGAACAGCGCCGAGCGGTGCAGCCCCTGGGCTTCGCCGAACTCGTTGGCGATGACCGCAGCGAGACTGTAGCCCTGATTGAACAGGTGGTCGCCGAGCTTGGGGGCGTCGCCGATCAGGATCGTCACGGCGATCGTCTCACCGATTGCGCGCCCGAGTCCGAGCATCGCCCCGCCGACGATGCCCGAGCGGCAGTAGGGCAGCACGGCGATGCGGATCATCTCCCAACGCGTGGCCCCCAAGCCGAGCGCGGCCTCCTTGTGGTCGGCGGGCACCGTGCTCATGACCTCGCGCGCGATCGCGCTGACGATCGGCAGGATCATGATTGCCAGGACGAGGCCGGCGACGAAGTAGTTGGGGATCGTCACGAGGCCGCCGCCGATGAAGGGGATGAACGACAGGCGGTCGGCCACCCACTGCTCGGGGCCCTCCAGCTTGGGGGCCAGGAAGAAGATCCCCCACAGGCCGTAGACGACCGAGGGCACAGCTGCGAGCAGCTCGACCAGCACGGTCAGCGGCGAGCGCAGGCGCAGCGGGCACAGCTCGGTGGCGTAGACGGCGGTGGCGACGGCGACGGGCACCCCGATCAGCAATGCCAATACGGAGGTGATCAGCGTGCCCACCAGGAGCGGCAGGGCGCCGAAGTGTTCGGCGCTCACGTTCCAGTCGTTGCCGAACACGAAACCGAGCACGCCTTCCTTGGCGAATGCTGGACGGGCTTCGCCGGCGAGGCGGATGAAGAAGTAGACGATCAGCGCCAGGATCAGGGCAGCGAGCGCCGTCAGCCCGTACTTGAGCGCGCGGTCGGGAAGGCGCGCCAGCGGTGATCGCGCGAGCATCGCACGATCACCGCTGGGAACGGATGCTGCCTCCACGGTCGCTTGTCTACCGGATCTGTGGCCGTGGCGTCCTGCTCAGCTGCCGCCGATAGCGGCGCCGTTGCATTCGAGTCCCGCCGCCGCTTCCTTGGACTTGGCCAGGATCGCGGCCGGAAGCGCCGCGTAATCGGCCTGCGCGAGCACCGACTGGCCGGAGCTGCCGAGGCCGTAGTCGAGGAACGTGACGACGCCCTTGGCTGCCGCTTCGCCGCCCGGGATACCGGCCTTGCAGAGGTCCTTGTTGACGACGATGAACGTCTGCGAGGTGATCGGGTAGGCGGTCGGCGCGGAGGGGTTGTCGATTTTGATGCCGAGGTTCGCCGGCACCGTGACGCCTTCGGCGGCGGCGCTCGTCGAGGCCAACGTCGGCTCCACGAAGTTGCCCGCCTTGTTCTTCACCGACGCGTACGTGAAGCTGTGTGCGAGCGCGTAGGCCTGCTCGACATAGCCGACTGCGCCGACCGTCTGCTGGACCCCGCCGGCAACGCCCGCGTTGCCCTTCTCGCCGGTGCCCGTAGGCCACTGGACGGTCTTACCTTCGCCGACCTTGGCCTTGAATTCGGGGTCGACGGTCGCGAGGAAGCTCGTGAACCCGGCGGTGGTGCCGGAGGAGTCCGAGCGATGAATCACGGTGATCGCCGTGCTCGGCAGGTTGACCCCTGGGTTCAGCGCCTTGATTTCAGCGTCGTTCCAGGTCTTGATCTTGCCGAGGTAGATGTTGGCGATCGTCGTGCCTTCGAGCTTCAGGCCGGTCTTGACCCCCGGCAGGTTGTAGGAGACGGTGATCGCGCCGAGGAACATCGGGATCTGCACAGCGGGGCTGCCGTTCTTGGCGATCGCTTCTTCGTCGGCCGGCTTCAACGGCGGGTCGCTGGCGCCGAAGTCGACGGTCTTGCTCTCCAGTGCGGTGATCCCGGCGCCCGAGCCGACGGCCTGGTAGTTGACCTTCAGCGGCGCGAGCGAGGAGGCCCACTGTTCATAGACGGGGGCAGCGAACGTGGAGCCGGCGCCGGAGATCGTCGCGGAGCTCGTCGAAGCAGTCGTGTTGGTCGAGGTGCTGGAGCTTCCACATGCGGCGATACCCAACGTGAGCACCGCGCAAGCTGCGAGCGCGGTCAGCCTGTTCTTGATCACGAACGTCTCCCTCTGGATGGTTGGTGGTTTGGCGCGCTTGACGTGCGCGCGTCCGCCCGGGCGGCATACCCACAGGGAGTCTTCTCAACCGCCAGTCGCCTCCGTGTGAACATTTCGTGAAGGCTGCGGCTGAAATCGGTAGCCGAAGCCAGGATGCGTGTGGATGAAGCGACGGTCCGGCAGCGCCGTCTCGAGCTTGCCGCGAAGCTTGCTCACGTAGACGTCGACCGAGCGGTCCCCTGCTCGCAGCGGGCCACCCCACACGGTCAGGTAGAGCTCCTCGCGCGTGATGATCGCGCCGAGGCGCTTCGCCAGCGCCGACAGCAGTTCGAACTCGCGCACCGAAAGCGTCAGCGCCTGTCCGGTCGCGAGCACCAGCCCTTCCTCGAGTCTGATCTCGAGCTCACCGGCGTAGATCACGTCCGTCGTGATGTCCGCGCTCTCCGGATAGGCCGCCACGACGCGGAGCGTCGCAGGCGTGGGCGTCCAAGGAGTTGCAAACTCGTGATCTATTGGTGAAAAATCCGTGAAAGCCGCGACGTTGGCGGGGCGCGGCGAGGCGGCGGTCAATATTCTCGCTGCATGAGCTTCCTGCGCGGTGTCGACACGGTGCTGATGGATCTGGTCGAAGAATCCGGGCGCAACGTGCAACGCTGCGGTCTGTTGCTGCACGACCTGCTGCGGGAGTACCCGGAGCGCGCGACGCTCGCTCAGGACCTGAAGGTGTGCGAGCAGGACGGCGATCGCATCACCCACGACATCATCCACCGCCTCGCCGGGCGCGGGCGCGTGCGGGCGCCGTTCGGCGCGGGCGACGGCTACGCCCTGGCGACTGCGCTCGACGACATCGTCGATCACTCCGAGCAGGTGGCAGCACAACTGGGGCTCTACGGCGTTGAGGCGCCGATGGAGCAGGCGGTCGACTTCACCGAGGTGATCGTCGGCGCCGGCGAGCAGATCGCCCAGGCGCTACGTTGCCTGAGGACGGGCACCGAGCTCGGTCCACATCTGGTCGAGATCCACCGCCTCGAGAACGAGGGCGACCGCCTCCAGCGCGATGGCGTCGCTTCGTTGTTCGCGGGCGGCATCGACCCGATGGTCGTGATCCGCTGGAAGGACATCTTCGAGTCGCTCGAGGCCGCTGTCGACGCGTGCGAGACGGTCGCGCACGTGCTCGAGGGGATCACGCTCAAGCAGCGCCGTCGCGCTCGCTGAAGAGACCAGCTGGTCGACAAGCGCGCAGCTCGCTGGTCGGCGCGCCCAGGTCGACTGGCGCCGGGGCTCACGATCGTCTTAGGCGGCCGCCCGACGCGAGTTTTTACATTTGGTTCACATTTGACATAATGTCGATTTGCATTGTGAAGAACTTTCCTGTAAAACAAGGCCCCAATGTCCCGTTTGACAATCGGAGTTGTGGGGTATGGAGACTTCTGCACGTTCTGATGGCGAGGAGGAGCCGGCGCCGCTTCGAGTCGCGATCCTCGATCGCGACTCGGGCTTTCTCGTGGTTCTCGCGAATCGCCTCGAGCGGCTCGGCTGGACGCATCGGGTCCTGTCCGCGCGGGTATCGAACAGGACGCTTGAAGCGATAGACGTGGATGCGTTGATTGTCGACGTCGCGGTTCTCGGCTCGCGGCGTTGGAAATGGCTGGCGCGGGTGTGCGAGCAGCGGCCGGACCTACGGGTGGTCGTGTGCACCGGCCCCTCGACGGTGGCCGAACGTGTGGCCGCTTTGCGACTCGGAGCAGATGACTGGCTGAGCAAGCCGTGTCATCCGGAGGAGCTGATCGCGCGCGTAGAGGCGATCACCTCGCACCGCCGCCGACCCGAGCAACGCGACCTCGAGCCTGTGACGGTCGGCGAGGTGGAGATCCGGCCCGACCTGTATCAGGCGTTCGTGCGTGGGCGCAATCTTCGCTTGACCCGGCGCGAGTACCAGCTGATCGAGCTGCTCTCGCGCGTTGGCAGCGAGGTTCAGCCGCGTGAGGCGATCTACGAATGCCTGTGGGGCTACGAGATGGCTCGCAACGACCGCTCGGTGGACGTGTTCGTGCACAAGCTGCGCCGCAAGCTGGAGCGCGCGTCCCCTTCCTGGCGCTACATCCACACCCATTTCGGGATCGGCTATCGACTCGCGGCGGAGCCAGTCGATGCCATAGCGACGATGGACAAGCGGCTCGTCGAGGAGTCGATGCCAGAGCCGCTGGCGGCGTGAGTCGGGCGGCGTGGGGCTGCGGGCGAGTCCACGCCGGGTGCTTTAGCCAGGGCTCGTGGCGACCACGGTGACTCCGAGCTTCGCGCCGCTCGGATTGCCGACGAAGAAGATCTGAAACGGCGTCGAGGCGCCCGCCGCTGCCTCTGCGATTACGGCGCGTCCGGCTGCGACGACCGTGCCGGAGCGTCGTGCGAGGGCGTCGATCACGAGTTCCTGCTGGGTGACGGCCGAGTGGTTGACGAGGTTGCCTTCGAGCTGCTGTTCGGAGAGGTGCAGGCTCTGCACGCTGAGCTGCGGGATCGCGCCGGCGGAGGGAGTGCCTTCCCCGACCTCGGCGCTGACGCTCGCCGGCACGCCCGTGGCCTGAACCTGGTCGTCGATCCAGGTCAGCGTGCCGTGCGCCGGCACGAGCGCTACAGACACGAGCGTGGTCGAGAGGCCGGGAATGTTGTTCTTGTAGACGGGGGCCCCACGCGCGTTGCTGACGGTGATCTGAATTGGGACATCCCGCAGCGAGGTGCCCGAGATGTTGTGCAGCGTGACGATCGCGGCGGCTCCTTCGGCGCCCTTCACGGCGGCCGTCGCGGTCACCTTCACCTTGGCGCTCCGGCGTGTGATGATCAACGCGCGCTGGGCGAGTGCCCGCTGGCGTGCGGCTTGACCCTTGTGCACCGCAGCTGCCTTTTCGAGCTTGGCGCTTCGTTCCTGATTGGACTCGCAGGCGGTGAGCGCGAGCGCCACCAGCGCGAGCACCGCCAGCCTCACCCGAAGGCCCCGCTGATGTAGTCGCGCGTGCGCTGCACGGCGGGTCGATCGAACACCTGCTCACTGGTGCCGTACTCGACGAGCTCGCCGAGGTGCATGAAGGCGACGTGGTCGGCGACGCGAAAGGCCTGCTGCAGGTTGTGGGTCACCATCACGATCGCAACGCTCTCGCGGAGCTCCACGATCAGCTCCTCGATCGTCGCGGTCGAGATCGGGTCGAGTGCCGAGCACGGCTCGTCGAGCAGCAACACCTCCGGTTCGGCGGCGAGCGCGCGGGCTATGCACAGCCGCTGCTGTTGGCCGCCGGAAAGCCTCAGCGCGGAGCGATCGAGATCGTTGGCGACCTCGTCATAAAGGCCCGCCCGGTGCAAGGCGTCGTTGACCGCGTACTCGATCTTTGAGCTGCGCCTGCGTCGCCGCCCGCCCCCTGATCGCTCTGCGAGCGCATAAGCGACGTTGTCGAAGATGCTCATCGGGAAGGGGTTCGGCTGTTGGAAGACCATCGTCACGCGGCGGCGAAGTTCGTTGACCTCGAGCTCGTGGATGTCCTGCCCGTCGAGCGTTATGCGTCCGCTGCGCGCAGCACCGGCGGTGATCTCGGTGAGGCGGTTGAGCGAGCGCAGCAGGGTCGTCTTGCCGGAGCCGGACGCGCCGATCATCGCGAGCACCTCGCCCTGGCGTACTGGCAGGCTGACATCGCGTACGACCCAGTTCTCACCGTAGGCCAGCCACACCGACTCGACGCTCATGCGCTCGCGCACGTGCGCCGCCGCTCGTCTGGTTGTGCGCGTGCGCATGGGCACGGCGGGAGCGGGCGCGGCGCCGTTGGCGGCGGGCCGCGGTGGAGCGATGAACGGATCGCGGTCGACCGCGATCCGCCGCACGGGCGGTGGCATCATCGGGTCCACGGCAACCACTCGAATCGAAGCAGGCGATAGGCCCGACCTGGTTCGCCCACCGATCCGCTCTCGTTGCTGAGGAGGGTCACGACGCCGTTGAGGGCCAGCACCATCAGCAGCAGCACGAACGCTGCCGCATATGCCTTCTGTGGTGCGCTGCCTTCGCCCGCGGGCGAGTTCGTGTAGATGTAGCTGGTCAGCGTTGAGCCGGTGCCGCGGAGCGTGCTTATGAGGGGCACGTGGCCAACCTTCTCGTTCGTCAGCGTCAGGCCGAGCACGATCGTGACGATCGCGGTGTCGCCGATGATCCGCCCCATGCCGAGTACGGTGCCTGTTGCGACCTCCGAACGGATCGCGGGCAGCAGCACGCGGCGGATCGTCGTGGCGCGAGTGCGGCCAAGGGCGTAAGAGGCCTCTCGCAGGCGATCGGGCAGCTGGGTGAGCCCCTCGCGTGTGGAGCCGACGACGAGCGGCAGCGCGAGCAGCGACATCACCGCGCCCGCCGCGAAGAACGACTTGCCGGAGACGGCGCCGCCGGCGTCGGTCTCGGACAGGAAACCGAAGATTGGCCGCGCGAAGATCAGCAGAGCGAAGATCGCGAGCACCACGCTCGGCACCCCCGCGATCATCTCGATCGCCGACTCAACCGCTCGTGCGAGCGACGCGGGGCGTCTGTACTCCGAAAGCCACACGGCGATCGCCACGCCCAGCGGAGCGGCGATCGCGGTCCCGAGCACGGCGAGGATCAGGCTGCCGACGATCGGGTCGAGAAAGCCACCGCTCTGGCTTTGCACGATCGACGGCGCGGGCGACTGCACGAGCAGGCCGGGGCGCAGATATGAGATCCCCTTGATGAGCATGAACAGGACGATCGCCAGGGCGATCAGGAACAGACCAACTCCTACCGCCCAACAGAGCAGATAGGCGAGGCGGTCGAGCAGCGGCCAGGCGCTCGTACGCTCGCGCGTGGAGCGGATGACAGCGGCGCCTCGCGGCGGTCCCGGTGCGAGCTCGGCGACCGACATCACGCTCTCACGCCGTAGCGCTTGAACTGCTGCTTGGCGACCCAGCCGGCGAGCGAGAGCATCGCCGCCGAGACGAGCAACACGGCTCCGATCGCGTAGACCGTGTGGCCGAGCACGGAGATCGTGAGGCCTTCTGAGTTCTGCAGGATCGTCGCCGCCAGTGGGCGCACGGGCTCGAAGAAGAAGGTGAGCCCGTCGAGCAGGTTCGGGGCAAAGCCACGGCTCCCAGCGAGCATCGAGAGCATCACCGCCTCCCCGAGCGCGCGTGCGGTGGCGAGCACAGTCGCCGCGACGATCGCGGGGCGCGCCGTGCGCAGCGATACACGCCAGATCGTGCGCCAGCGGTTGACGCCCAGGGCCAGAGAGCCTTCACGCCAGCTGGCCGGCACGGCGGCGAGCGCGCCCGCGCTGATCGCGACCATGATCGGCAGGATCATCACGGTCAGCACCAGCGAGGCGGTCATCAGATCGGCACCGCTCAGCTGCACGACATAGGACACGGACCGCCGGCGGCCGGTGCTGATCAGATGGTTGTCGATGTAGGGAGCCAGCACGAGGATCCCGATCAGGCCGTAGATCACCGACGGCACCCCCGCGAGCAGCCGGATTACCGGATCGAGTACCCGCCGTACGGTCGGCGGCGCGAACTCGGTCAGGAAGATCGCCGCCAGCGTCGAGACCACGAGCGCGATCAGCACCGCCGAGGCGGTCGTCAGCAGCGTTCCCCAGATCAGCGGCCATGCGCGGAAGTAGAAGATCGAGTGCCCAGGCAGCGCCTTGCTTTCGGCCATCGCGCGCAGCTGGGTTTCGACGTTGCCGCCAGGGCCGAACCAGCGCAACCCGTTGTGTGAGAAGGATGGCCAGGCTTTGACGACGACCGTGACGAACATCGCGCCGATCAGCACGAACGCCGCCGCCGCCAGCGCGCCGAGCGTGAGCTCGACGCGCCGGTCGGTCCTTCCCGTGGCCCAGCGCCGGCGGCGGTGGGGGAGGCGGGAAGGCACTGCTGTCAGTGAATGGCGATCCACTCGGAGCTGACGATCTTGCGTACGGTCAGGTTGCCGGGCTTGGTAACCCAGTCGATGAACTTCGCGGCTTCGCCTTTGGGCCTGCCTTTGGTGACCATCCAGAAGTTACGCACGCCGCCGTATTGCCCGGACTTGGCGTTGGCCAGCGTGCACGGCACGCCCTCGTAGTCGACCGTGTGCACGCCCCCATTGAGCGTCGCGGCGAACGAGACAAACCCGATCGCGCTCTTCTGTGCTGCGACGGCGTTGACCTCGAGACCCTCGGAGGACTCGGCGGTCGCGCTGGGTGAGATTTTCAGGGCTTCGCCCAGGAAGATGTTCTGGAAGGCGTCCTGAGTACCGGAGACCGATTCGCGGTCGAACAGGTTGATTGGGCCCGAGATCTGGGCCCCCAGTACTTCGCTCCAGTCGCGGACGTTGCCGGTGAAGATGTTCTGGACTGTTTCCTGGCTGAGGTTGGCCAGGGGGTTGACGGTATTGGTGATCACGCAGACGCCGTCGCGCGCGATCTTGCTGAAGACGAGGCCTTCAGGGTCCACGCCGGGGATCGGATCGCGCGAGGCGTCGCCGATATCCACTCTGCCGGCGGCGACGTCGTCGATGCCGATGTCCGTCTGGCCGCCTTCGACTTTCGGACCGGGGATCTTCGGGTAGGCCTTGTGGTACGCGATCGAGAGTTTTTCCACCAGCGGCAGCATCGATGTTGAGCCGGCGATGACCAGGCGCTTGCTCGCCATCGCGCCTGCGGGTGCGATCAAAGCGATCGCGAGGATCGCGGAGACGATGAGGGTGCGGTGCGCGCGCACGATTGTTGCTCCTTTGCTTTGGGGAGGATGGATACGACTCGGCGTCCTAGACGCCTAGGGGGCGGAACAGATCGAGGTGTGGATCGATGCGGTAATGCGCGATGGACGTCACCCCGCGGGAAGCCTGGCGCTCGGCGGTCGCCGTTGTGTTTCGTTTTTGTGAACGTCTCTCCAGCATTCGCTTGTGTACTTTCTGTGAACGCCCGTCGGGCCGATGTGTCGTTTTTGTGAACGCCATTGCTTTTCCGCGCGGCTCGTGTGACGCTGGCGGCGGTTCGATGGGCGCTGCGCTCGACGGCTGCCTCTGACGCCGCCCGCAGTGGCGGTGCCTGGACCAACTGAACCCCCGCCCGCCAGCTGATGACAGACGACGATCAACCCACGCCAGCCAGGTCCGCGTCGAGCAACGGCGCCGGCTCGAGCGACAGCACCGGCTCCCCCGGTGCTCAGACCGCCGTGCGCTCGGGCCTTGCCCGCCGCCGCAACCCCGTGCTCGTGTGGCTCGGAGACCTTGCCGTCAACGTCCGTCGCCTCATCCTGCGCGACCCGCTCTCGCTGTTTCTGCTCGTGGCCTCGATCTTGCTCGCGATCGCCTTTGCGACGCTGCTCGGGGACATCAAGCCGAGCAGCGCCGGTCTGCCGGTTCCGATCAGCACGGTGCAGGCGCTCGCCAAGGAACACCAGGTCGCCCGTGCGCTGCTGCTCGACCACGACAACCGCGTCGAGGTGCGCACGACCACGGCGGCGCCGCTGATCTCGACGCGCGGGACGCTGCCCGGGCCGGTGACGAGCACCAAGATCGTCAAGGGCAAGCACGGTAAGAAGGCGCACACGGTAACCGTCAGCGTCCCGCCCGCGGGCGCTGGCGTTTCTCAGGTCGTGTGGGCCGCGTACCCAGCCTCGGGAGCGCTCACCCAGCAGCTGCTGAGGGAACTCTCGGCGAGCGGCGGAACCGTGGCCGTCGACCAGCAGTCGGGGAAGGGCACGAAGACGATCGTCGTCCAGTTCCTGATCCCGATCCTGCTGCTCGTGTGCCTGTTCTCACTGTTTATGCGCCAGGGTGGAGAGGGTGCCGCTGGAGGCATCGCCGGCTTCTCCGAGTTCACGGGGAAGGGACGCAAGAAGGGCAAGGGCACGCGCGACAAGATCACCTTCGCCGACGTCGCCGGCGCCGGCGAAGCGCTCGCGGAGCTGCGCGAGATCCGCGACTACCTGGCCGATCCGAGCAAGTACCTGGCCGTGGGCGCTGCGGCCCCGAAGGGAGTGCTGTTGGTGGGACCGCCCGGCACCGGCAAGACGCTGCTCGCGAAGGCCGTAGCCGGAGAAGCCGACGCGGCCTTCTTCACCGTGTCGGGCTCGGACTTCGTCGAGTCGCTCGTCGGCGTCGGGGCAGCGCGCGTGCGCGATCTCTTCCGCAAGGCCCGCAAATCCTCGCCCGCGATCATCTTCATCGACGAGCTCGATGCCGCCGGGCGCAAGCGCGGCGCGGGGATCGGCCAGGGCAACGACGAGCGTGAGCAGACGCTCAACCAGATCCTGGTGGAGATGGACGGCTTCGCGGGCGACGGCGGACTGGTCGTGATGGGCGCCACCAACCGGCCCGACATCCTTGACCCGGCGCTGCTGCGCCCGGGACGCTTCGATCGCCAGGTGGTGATCGACGTGCCGGACGTGCACGGGCGCCTGGAGATCCTGCGCTTGCACGGGGCCAAGCGACCGCTTGCTCCGGACGCCTCGCTCGAGGAGGTGGCGCGCCAGACGCCGGGCTTCAGCGGCGCCGAGCTGGCGAACGTGATCAACGAGGCTGCGCTGCTGAGCGTCCGCGACGGGCGCGGGCAGATCGACGCGGCCACGCTCGACGAGGCGATTGACCGCGTCGTCGCCGGCCCGGCCAAGCACCACATCCTCAGCGAGCAGGAGCGCTGGCTGATCGCGATCCACGAGTCCTCGCACGCGGTTGTCACCGAGGCGCTCGGGCACACCACCTCGACGCGCAAGCTCTCGATCGTCGCGCGCGGACGCCAGCTCGGGACCGCGGCGCACATGCTCTCAGACCGTGATCAGACGATCATGACCAAGCCCGACCTGCAGAGCCAGCTGATCGTGATCACCTCGGGTCTCGCGGGCGAGCGGATCGCGTTCGGGTTCACCTCCACGAGCGTCAACGACGACCTGCACGCGGCGACGGCGCTGGCTCGCAGCATGGTGACCTCCTTCGGTATGTCCGAGGTCCTCGGTCTCGTGACGATCGGCGAGAAGAGCGGCGAGGTGTTCCTCGGTGCCTCCCTCCAGGATCTCGGCTCCGTAGGACCGGAGACGCTCAACGTGATCGACAACGAGGTCGAGCGTCTCGTCGGCGACGCGGAGGCGCGCGCCGCGGTGATCCTGGATCGCAACTGGAGCACGGTTGAGGAGACGGCCACGGCGCTGCTCGAGCAGGAGACGCTGTCGGGCGTCGCGCTCGACGCGGTCCTCTCGACGGTCGGGGAGATCTCGCTGGATGAGCTGCGCGACGTGCGCCGAACCGCACCGCCGCGCTTCACCGTTCGCGACCCAAAAGAGCCGTGAAGTCGCGCCTGCCCTCGCCGGCGATGATCGTTGCACTGATTGCGCTGGTGTTCTCGACGACGGGCCTCGCCGACGCCGCCCGCCGCGCCGTGGTGAGCGCGATCGACGGTCACCCGATCAGCACCGCGCCGCATGCGGGTGGCGTGCTGCTGTTGGGGCGCAACAGGAAATTCCCGGCATCGGCGATCCCGACCGTGAAGAACGCCTCGCGCGTGGGCGGTAAGACAGCCGCTGAACTGGCTGGCTCCTGCCCGGCTGCCACGGTCGATATCGGCACGTATTGCATGGACTCGGCGTCGTATCCGCTGACGAAGGCGGACACGGGGTTGAACAACTTCATGTGGGCGAGCAAAGCGTGTGCGGTCGAGGGCGGCTGGCTGCCCTCGGCCTCTGAGCTCATCGGCGCCGCCGCGCGCGTCAAGCTCGAGGGGCGCCCCAACGAAAGCGAGGACACCGCCACGGTCGACCTCGACCCCAGCCGTGGTTTGAAAGCAGAACGGGAGATGAGCTCCACGCTCGTCACCACCGAAGCGGGCTCGGCCGCGGCCGGGTTCGAGGGGACAGAAGAAGGGGAAACAGGCAACCCGCGCCAGGGTCAGCCAAATCCGCCGGTCCTGCCCGCCAACACCCTGCCCGAATCGTTGCAATATGTGACCGTCTTTAGCAACAAGCAGCAGGGCGGCTTCGCGGGTTCGGAGCCTGTCTCCACGGCGGAGAACTTCCGCTGTGCCTTCGCTCCGACCCCCGGCGCTCAGAGCAAGCCGGAAGAATGAGGGCCAGGGCGAGCCGCTCCGCACCGCGATGGATCGGAGCCGCGCTGATGGTCGCGGCAGCGGTTCTCGCCTGCAGCGCCCAGCGCGCAGAGGCCGTGATCCTACCCGCCACGACGATCGATGGCCCGAGCTCGGAAATCGCAGGCTTCGGCGGCGTGGCGATGGCAGAAGACGGCACCGGTGGGCTCGTGTATCTGAAGAAGGTCAACGGCATCCCTCACGTATTCGTCTCCCGCTACATCAAAGGCCTTTGGCTGCCACCGATACGGGTTGACGTGGGCCAGCAGTTCGCGGCCAGCTCGCCGTGTATCGGAGCGGCCAACGGCGGCCGCCTGCTGGTGGTCTGGTCGACCCCGTTTGCGACCGTCAAAGAACGCCCCGTCTCAGAGCTCCTGAGCGCCACGCTCGCACCCGGAGCCGCCCAATTCGAGGAACCGGTGATCGTCGACCCGAACATCGGCGAAGCCAGCGATGCCAGCCCCGATCTGGCGATGAGCCCCGCCGGTCAGGCTTACGTCGTATATCGCGTGATCGAACCGTTCAGCCTGATCCCCAAGCTGCACACGGGCGATGTCGCCGAGCAGGTGCGCGTCGCGCGCTACCTCGGGCGCCGCTGGGCATTGCTCGGCGCGATCAACAGAGACCCTGACGTCTCGATGCGCCCGCCGAGTGCGAGCAACGCGCCAAGGGTCGCGATCTCAAAGACGGGCAACGGCGTCGTCGTCTGGCAGGAGCCGGAAATCAACGGCGTGGCGCGCATCTGGGCGAGGCGGCTGTTCGGCGACAGCGTCGACTACGTGCTGCCGGCCACGGCGACGAGCATCAACGGCAAGCCGATCGAAGAAGACGCGGACGCACCCAGCGTGTCGATGTCGCTGCTCGGCGGTGTCTTCGTCGCCTACCGTCAGACCGCTGGCCCGGGCTCGCCGCTGGGGGGACCGCGGATCTTCCTCAACAAGCTCCCCGACGGCGAATCCGAAAGCGGAGCGGAGTTCAAGGGCGCGTTCGTCGCGGACGCCGACGTCCCCGGGGGAGCCGACGCGCGGCTCGGACCGCCGAGCGTCGACCTCGACGAACACGAGGACCTGCGCCTGCTCTACGACAGCGACGGCGCGCCGCAGGTCGTGGAGGGCACCGATCGCGGTCTCTCGAGCGCGCTCGCGCTCGGCCCCGACTTCGCAGGCCCTGAAGAACCGTCGGTGAGCGTGATGAACCCTCAGGGCGGTGGTGTCTCCGCCTGGGTCAGCAGCACCCCGTTGGGCGCGCCGGCCGTGGCCGTGCGTGAGGACTTCCCCGAAGGGGGCGTGCAGACGGCGCTCCTCAGCGGTGGCGCGGGCGGGCCGATCAGCGAACTATCGGTTGGGCGTTCGGGACTTGGCGACGGCCTCCTGGCCTTCCAGCAGGGCGCCCTCGGCGATGCTGCGATCGTCGCCACCGAGGTGAGCGCTCCACCCGCCGAACTCATCCTCAATGCGCCGCGGGGCTGGATCAAACCCACGCAGGCCCAGATCAGCTGGGCCCCCGCCGCCAGCGCCAACCCACCGACGACCTACAGCCTCGTGCTCGATGGGCACAAGATCCTCAGCACGACCGAACTGCAGGCGACGATCGAACCGCAGCACCTCGGCGACGGCTTCCACCGCCTGCAACTGCTCGCGATCGACAGCGACGGCGAGGCGACGCTCAGCGCGGTCTCGCCGCTGTCGGTGGACGGCACGCCACCAACGGTGAAGGTGACCCACACGGATGCCGGACAGTCGCTGGTCGTGCGCGTCCGCGACCGCTACTCGAGCGTCGAAACGCACGCGGTCAGCGTCAGCTTCGGTGATGGCACGCGCGCCCACGGTCGGGCTCGCTTCGTCCACCACTATGCCCACGCCGGGGTCTACCAGCTCGTCGTGCACGTGCGCGACCAGATCGGAAACGAAGGCGTGATACACGAGCAGGTGAGCGCACGATGAGGCGCCTGACGCTCATGATCCTGGCCGGCGTCTGCGCGATTGCGCTCGTGCGCTCGGCTGGCAGCGAGGCCGACGTTTTCGCGCCGATCAAACTCGAGTCTTCACGGTTCGTGCCGCTGCAAGCAGGCGCCGGCGAAGCATACGAACAGGCCGAAGGCGCCGAGGAATCCGTGGTCTCCGGAAACGGGCAGTACATCGCGTTCGTGGGCTCCTTCGCCGGCGTGCAGGGCATCTGGCGTCGCGACCTGCAAACGCAGCAGGTCGAACAGGTCGCCCCAGGCAACGCAAAGCTCCCCTCGATGAGCGCCAACGGTCGCTACGTGAGCTTCACGACGACCGGACGCCTTGACCCAGAAGACGACCACAACGATGCCCCCGACGTGTACGTGCGCGACATGGACAGCCCCTGCGCCGGCGAAGGCGGCAGGTGCGTTGCGTGCGGTGAAAACGAAGAAGAAGCGTGTCCCTTCATCCTCGTATCCGCCGTCAACGGCTCACGCGAAGGGCCCACCTACACCTACACGGGCGAAGGGTCCGACGAAGAACGGGAGTTCGGCTCGCTCGCCAGCGGCCGCTCGGCGATCGACGCTGAAGGCGAATACGTCGTCTTCGAGACGGCCGCCGAATCCAATCTCCTCGGTTTCCCCACGCCGGCTCGCGAGATCCTCCTGCGTGACCTCAAGACGCGTCAAACGACGCTCGTCAGCTCGGAATACGACCCACAGACCAACGAAGACACCGGGGCTCCCGTACCCCTCTCGGGGATTCGCGGGAGCGAATATGGCGCCGCATACAGGCTCGCCACGTTCGAATCCGCCCGCTTCGGCGGAGCGTCGATCAGTGCCGACGGCTCGACCGTCGCCTGGCTCGGCCAAGACATCGGCCGGCAAGCGAAGCTTCTTCCCGGCGAACAGACCGCGTACGACGCCGAGATCAACGAACCGCTATGGCGGCGCGTCCAGGAAGGAGCTTCAGCGCCGACTCGGCGGGTCACGGGCTTCAGCGAACCCGAAAGCCCGGCATGTGCGGCGAGCGGACAGAGCAAGCTCGAAGGGACGCCGGCAACGGACCCCTGTCAGGGCCCGTTCGCAGCCGTTGGTGAACCGCTATTCCAGTTGCTCGCGGCCAGCGAAGGGATGAATTTCGTGCCCCAGCTGAGCGAAAACGGCAATAGGGTCGCGTTCCTGGCAAGCACGCCAACCACGGCGGAGGTCGCTAGTGGGGCGGAATTTCCTGGTGCGGAATCGCACGATGATCTCTACGTCGCAGAAATCGGGGGGCTCCTCACGCGAGCTCAGGCGCTGCGCCGACTGACAGAGATCGCGGGAAACACGTCTGCGATCCAGCTCGGTGGGAAGATCGTCGACCTAGCGATCTCACCAAAAGGCAACGAGGTCGCGTTCACCTCCGAGCGCACGATGTTCACGCTGGAAGGGCTCAGCTACGTCAGCCCGATCGAGCCCAAGGCCGGCATCAACGAACTCTACGACGCCGACCTCGCAGACGACACGCTGACACGTGTCACCCATGGCTACGGCAACGAATCAGCACCCAGCGAATCGGCTGAAAAGGCCGAAAACAGCGAAGAGGCCAGCTCCGGCGCTGCCTCGCCCTCCTTCGACGACGCAGAAGAAGCCCTGAGTTTCTGCTCGACCGCCTACAACCTCGTTTACGGCGACGGCAACGGTGCATCTGACGCCTTCCTCGCCGAACGCATGGTGTTCGCCGCCAGCACCCCGTTGCAGTACATCTCCAACCCACCGCCGGCGCCCGCGCTCGTGCCAGCGTGGAAGCTGTTCGTGTCTGCCACCTCGGAGGCTGATGGCGCCGTCGCACTGCACGTGGAGGCGCCTGGAGCGGGCAAGCTCACCGTCGTGGCCAGCAGCGGGGTGCCAGTGAAGCTCGACGCGGGCAGCTCCCGCGCGGCGCGGCACAGCGGGCGCGCGGCCACCACGCACATCGCTCTGCTGACGCGCACCGTCGCCTCCACCGCGATCGACATCCCCGTGAGCGCCGACGGCCTGCAGCAGCTGACGCTCAGCCTGAAGCGCGCCTACCGCTCGCTGGCAGCACGCCGAGCGGGGCTCTACTCAGCTATCACGCTGCACTTTGCGGCGGCTGGTCATCCGACGCTCAGCGCGAGCGTTGATGTGACGTTCCGCCGAAGGACTCCGGCGCGGCGCGCGACCCGTGCCGCGCATGGCGCCGGCAAGCACGAGGCGCAGCGCGGGTGAGCCTCCAGCTCACAGGCAGGGCGTACCTGGTGGCTGTGCTCGTCTGCATGTTGGGCGTGTGCGCGGCCGGCGCGAGCTCCGCGCGCGCGGAATCGACGTGGCGCCTGGAACAGCCAGACCCGCCGCCACCGCCAGCCGGCGTGGAGCCAGCGCCGGGGCCGGTCGGGTTGGGGAAAGTCGGCGACATCGAGTTCTCGGCCTGGAACCGGGGTGTGCTGATCACAGCCGGAAACCCGCCGACGATCCCACCGGGCGTGTGGATTTACAACGGCGTCGGCTGGCACGAGCTCACTGGCGAAGGTGTGAAAGAGGAAGGTATATGCGGCGCGGGCAGTGGCCAGATCACGTGGGCTGGCGAACCCACCGACGGACTCGCCGGAGAAAAGACGGCCGACGAATTCTGGACGATCTCCAACGGCAGGCCCGGGCAGGCCGACGTCAACGGCCTCGCGCCGCCGCTCGAAGACGACACGCTCTGTCGCTTCGCCGACGGCAAGGTGGTCGAATCCTTCGCAGCCCCCGCGTTCGAAGCCAGCTCCTACCAGCCGATGCAGGCGGCTGGGTGCCTGGGAGCCGATGACTGCTGGTTCGCAGGCAAGACCCTGCCCGCGGACAGCACGGAAGTCGGCGCCTTCCAGCTTCACTGGAACGGGAGCGCTCTCAGCGCCGAGCCCTACCCCGAGGAAGGGCACACGATCGCGGACATGCGCGCGTTTGAAGGCCGCCTGTACGAGAGCGTGCAGCTGCTCCAAGACGACCCGGGCAAGAAATCGCCCCAGCCGCCGGTCCTGCACGTGCTCGAACCCGAACTGTTCAGCAACTTCGTACCCGAAGGGCTCCTCACCCCGAGGAAGCTCTACGGCGCAGGCGAGTTGCCCTGGGCCCTGAACTACCTGAACCTGTCAGCCGGCCCCGCCGCTCTGTGGGCGGCGGCGGGCCAGCGACCGCGCTCGAACTCCGAAGGAGTGGAAGAAAACGCCCCCGTGACGCTGCTGCGCTACACGCCCGAAGCCGGCGGGGAATGGCAACAGCTGCTTGGCCCGACACCTGCTTCCAAAGGCTCATCCCCGTTTCCGGAAGAAACCGTCAAGGAAGACACCGTCAACGCGGTCGCCGCCGAGGAAGAATCCGGCGAAGAAAGCGCCTGGCTCGCACTCGAGAGCAAGCACGAAGCATTCTCCGAATCGAAAGCCTCGGCCGAGGCGCAGCTCGACCAGATCTCATCCGAAGGCGCAATCGAGCGCGAGGAAACGCTCGGCCCGAAGGGCGCCGCCGAAAAGCTGACGTGCCCGGCACCCGGTGACTGCTGGATGGTGACTAGCCAGGGCTGGCTGTATCACCTCGCGCCTGAAGGCGAACGCACGCTCCCAGAAGACGCCAAATCCGGGTTCACGAGCCTCATCAACGAACGTCCACCCGACAAGGGCCTGCCGCAGACACTGCCTGACTCGCTCCCGATCGACGACTCTGGCCTGGTCGGCGAAGCACCCTCGGTCCCGCCGATCCCAAAGGTGTCCAAGACGCAGGAAGAACTGCGCGTCCCGGTCGCGCTCGTATCCGGGATACACACGCGCATCGTGCATGGCACGACGCTCGAACTGCGGCTGCGCCTGGCCGTCGAGGCTCGCATCCAGCTGCTTGCCAAGCGCAAGCACCGGGTCGTCGCAAAGACGCCGATGTACACCTTCAAGGCGGGCAAGCACAAGCTGCTGCTGTCCCTCAACCGCAAGCACTGGCCGACCGAACTGCACTTGGTCGAACATGCGCTCGCGAAGCTGCCGACGGTCAGCGCCGCGGCGGGGGCCAGCGAAACGGTGGAAACGTGAGCGCCCCTACAGCCCGCACGTTCCGGCGGCGCCGGATCGTGTTCGGCGCGGGCTCGTTGGTGAGCCTGCTGGCCGGACTCACGCTCGTGGTCGTGTTGGCGGCCCCGCGTGCGACCGCGATCGCCTCGGGGACAGTCACCGGAGGCAATGATCAGTACTTCACCGACGACTCGGTGCCCGCCAGCGAGGTGACGATGTTCGGCGCCTCCCCGCTCGAGGCGCCGGATGAGACATGGGGCATCGGGCTCGCCGGAGAGAACACGCAGAACTACGTGATCGTCCGCTTCGTCGCGGGGGAAGGATGGACGCGCGCAAAAGCGATCCTGGACAGCGCCGGCGAACCGCTTACGGGCTTCGTACCGGCAGAAACCGCGCTCGAGGGCCAGACGACACCCGACGGCTCCGGGGTGCTCGCAGGCACAGTCGAAAAAGCGCAGGTGCTGCTCGTGCGCAACCCGGGCCAGGCGTTTGCCGAGACCTCCCCCGAGCTCGTCCCCGAAGAAGGCGAAGAATCGCTCCTGCGCGAGGGGGAAACGTTGTTCGCGAGCGGCGCTCCTCTGCTGACCGCGGTCGAAGAAGGCTCGGACGCGGGAGCGCTCGTGGTGCCGGGCGGCGAAGTGAAGCACGCCGAACCGGCGGTGCTTCACTGGGAAGGACAATCGCGACGCTGGACGCGTGAGCCCGTCGAACTGCCAAGCGGTGCCACCAGCGCTGAATTCCAACCTGTCGCGATCGCCGCCAGCTCGCTCAAAAACGCATGGCTACTGGCGCGCGACTCAAAATCCGAAGGCGTCGCGCTGTTCCGGCGGCACGCGGGCTCGAAAGGCTCGCCGGCGAGCTGGGTGCCGGCCTCCCCCGGCACAGGCGAAGCGGCCGGTGCGCCCCTCACCGTCGCCGACGAACACGGCACCGTGCAGACACTGACCGATGAACCCGAAGCCGTCGGCCAGCCGTTGACCGTTACCGAACAAGGCGTATGGGTGGACGGCGAACTGAGCTCGAAGAAGGCGACCGTGTTCTTCGAAGCGACCGGTGAAGAACCCGAGCAGGGCGTCCTCAAGAAGAGCTGGTGCAACGTCAAGATCGAAGCCGAAGCATCAAGCGAAGACCTCTGCAGTGAGCGCCTGCCCGAACCGGAAGAACTGCCGAGCGGCGAATACCGCAGCTTCGCATGGCCAGGCTCGGGTTTCGGCGAACGCGTGATAACGGGCTTTCCCGACGACGCGATCCTGCGCCTGGAGGGCGACGAATTCGTCAGCGAAGCGACGCTCGGTGAGCCCGGAGAACCGTACAACAGCGGAGCGGCCAAGGGTGCGGCGTTCTCATCTGCCTTCGAGGGTTGGCTCGGCGATGTCGAACTGCCCGTGCACGCATCACTTGAAAAGCCCGCCGACGAGCTGGAATATTGGCCCACACCTTTTCACAAGCCGCTGCTGGCGATCGCGGGCCAGCCGGCGGTCGCGGTCGGCGGGGGCGAAAGCGAAGCGCTCGCGGTCGGTCAGGACGGCGAGGTGGCCCGCTACATCCCTGAGCAGAAAAACTGGCAGCCGGAAAGCCTGTTCGAGGCATCCGGCCGCCGCGCCGAACCGCAGCTGCACGGAGTCGCCTGGCCGACCCCCGGTAGGGCATACGCCGTCGGCGCCCGGGGAGAAGCATTCGGCGTAGTCGGTGAAATGTGGTTGTGGCGCAAAGAAACCGGGCTGTGGGAACCGGACCCCGCGGCGCCCGCGAACCTCCGCGCAAATCTGCTCGGAATTGCGTTCGAGTCCGGCGAACCCTCGCGCGGCTACGTTGTCGGCCAGCAGGGCGCGCTGATGCGCTACGGCAAGACCTGGACACAGGAACCCACCTGCCAGGAAGGTGTTGGCGAGCCATGCCTGCCGCCGGAATTGGCGGACGCAAGCTTCACCGGCGTGGCGTTCGCCGGGGCAGAAGCGCTCGTCGCGTACCGAGTGCCGCACGTGAGCGACGGCGCGATCAGTTACAGCGGCGGGGTGCTCGCCAACAATGGCAGCGGCTGGCGCATCGACACGGAAATGGCCGCCGCGCTACCGACGGACTATGTGCCATGGGCTGTCGCGGGCCTCCCAGACGGCGGTGCAGCGGTGTCGGCCTCGGTCCCCGGTGGCAACCAGGAACCGCGCGTGGTCGAGCGCAACCAAGCGACCTCGGCCTGGGAAACGACGCCCGAGCCCTACCCGGGATACAGCGCCCCCGCATGGCTCTCGTTGTTCCGCGAAAACGGCGCGTTGCGCGCCGTTGGAAGCGGGGCGATCCCCAACACGATCCAGGCGGACGAGCAGACACCGCCTCCGGCGGGGTTCCCGCCTGTGCTCGCAGAAGCCTATCCGCTCGGCCTGTCAGGTGGTGTCATCAGGCAGACGGCGAGCGGCTGGAGCGACGAGGAACACGAACAGCAGATCCTGCGCGCGCCGCTCGGCGGCTATGACCGCTGGGACATCCCCTACGAGCCGGACCCCACCTCGGCGATCCTGCTCAACGAATCCGGCACCGCCGGGTGGGCTGTCGGAGGTGCGCTTGGCTCGAGCGAAGGCGCGGACACGGCCGACATCGCTCGCTACCCGGCTGACCCCGGCGAACCGTCGCCGAAGGAAGCCTCCGCTATACCGCTGGCGCCGAAATACGAACCGCCATCGGCCAACGAGCCGGAAGTGCCCTCGCGGCCGCCGGCAGGTGCCGTATTCGGGAAGGAAAACCCGCCCGGACCAAAGGAAGATGAACCAGCTAATCCGCATACGGCCTTCGCGGTCGGCGGCGGGAGCCAGTGCGCGGCGATCTGCGGCGAGGACGCCCACGCCAGGATTGGCCCCGACAGATGGCTGGAAAACGCACTCACGGCGGCCTCGAAGGACAGTGAGGTCCACGACTTTCTCTACACCGGGCCGCGGGTCACGAATGGGGCGGCGGTGCATGCCACGACGATCCCCTACAACCTCGAATTCAAAGGTTACGCGGAAGTGCTCGCCCACAATCCGAAACCGACACGTACACGTATAGCCGCCTCAGGCACCGACCATGAACACGGCGGCAGCGTCTGTTCGTTCGACGAAAGCGGCGTCAGTTCCTACCTTGGCGAAGTTGAGATGAGCGAACCCGCATGCGGGGCGTACTACGCATACACGGAAGTGGAATCTGCGCCTCCTCCGGGGGTAGAAGTAATCGTGCTGGACGACGGCGAAGAAATTGGCAGCGTGCAGCGGGCATGGCTCGAAAACGAGCTGGCCCACGCAAGAGCAGCGAGCCGCCCGGCTCTAGTCATCGGCAACGGAAACCTCAAGGAACAGGCTGAAAAGGGCAAGGGCGAAGCGGCCGAAGTAGTGAAGGCCCTGGTGCAAGGACACGCCGCTGCCTATCTGTTCGACGCTCCCGAACAGAACGTTCAGATGCGCCTGGACTGGGAAGGCAAAGAAATCCCCGCATATGGATCGGGGACGCTCGGCTACATCAACGCGGAGACGGCCGAACATCCGGAATTCATCGGCGCGAGCGGCTTCCTACAGGTCGAAGTCGGTGAATACAACAAGGCCCACGAAAAGGGGGAAGCCGTCACGCAGGTGATCGTGCGCCTGATCCCCGACATCGAAGAACTCGCCCTCGACGCACACAAGGGCACGGTCTTGCACCGAAGTGAAGCGGCGCTGTTCTCTGCGCTCGCGCGTCGTCCGCGCGCTGGGGGCGTCGGAGAGGGATCGAGCAACGAGAACGAATCGGCGAGCTTCGTGCCGATCCCGGCGAACTGCCAGGGCACCGACTGTGCGGAGGGCATCCTCCCGGAATATCGCTTCACCTCCGAAAGCGACGAAAAGGGACGGTTCGTCAAGGAAAACGAGCAGGCGGGAACGAACGCTGAAGTGCCGGAGCTCGTGAAAGAAGAACCGTACCCAGAACCCGAGTCGGCGTTGTTCTGTGCCTACAACCCAGGCAAGACGAAGGTCACAGTCGAAGCGGGTGGTCTCGCCGCGTCGCTCGAGGTGGAGATCGAGGCTGGGAGCGTTCGTCGCCCGTGCGGGACCGTGCCGGCGCACGAAGCGCCGCTGAAAACCCAGGAACAGGCGGTCGCCTCGCCGCCGCCGCCGCCGGCGACGGAAAGCCCGGTCAGCTCGACAACGCCGGCGCCGCTGGTGCCCGTGCCGCCCGTACCGGCGGCTGTGACACCCCCGGCGCCGCGGCCCCCGTCACCGCCGACACCGCCGCCGCTGCTCTTGCCGACGGTGACCGCGCCGCTGGTCGCGGCGATCGTGCCGCCGCCGCTGCCGCCGGTGGGTGAGCCGACGCCGCCGAGCGGCACCTCGGCCGTGACCTCGCCGGTCGAGGCCGCGCAGCGCGAAGAGGAGGAGGAGGAGGCCACCGAGTCGGTCAGTGCGCAGGCCGTCTCTTACGATCAGAGCGAACACGAGCCCTCGCCGGCGTATCTGCTTGGGCTGATGGTGCTCGCGGCCTTCGCGGGCGCCACGATACGCAAACGCTCGCGCCGCGGCGAGCGTGAGGTGCGCGTCGCCTCGGCGACCATCTCCTCGATGCGCGCGCAGCGACGGATGGGCACACGGCGACGCGAGCGCTGGTGACTTTATGTTCACGATTCCGCAACACACCAGCCACGCGAAGCGGGCATCCTGTCCGCAATCGACAGCCGTGCACCCCGCCTGCATCGGTGCGGGCTGCCCATTTTGCTGGCGCCGGATGCGCCACTCACGATCGGAGCTTCAATGAACCTGTCCCGCTCTTCCCGGCACCTGCTCGTATCGCTCGTCTGCCTGTTGGCTGCGATGGCCGTTGCCGCGAGCGCCGCGAACGCGACCGGCTACGGACAGCTCGCGCGCTTTGGGGAACGAGGCGTGCAGGGCAAGAGCGCCTCAGATCCAACGCAGAACGGCAAGCTTGCCGGGCTGAGCAAGAAAAAGAGTGTTTTTGAAGGCAATGAAGCCCCGAGCTATGCGATCGGCGTCGACCCCGAAGAAGGCAACGATGTCTTCGTTCTCGACGAACCCGCCGAACCGAGCGAAAACAAAATCAAGGGCACCGAAACGGACTCAATCGAACGGACGGTTCGCATCCAGAAGTTCACGTCGAGCGGCACGTTCGTCGCCGAGACCACCTTTAAAGTCGTCTCGCCACCGAACGAGGAAGAAGAAGCTGACAACGAAGAGGAAGCATTCTCGAACATCGCGATCGACCCCGCGGACGGTGTGCTCTACGTCCTCTCGGCCGACCCTCGTGAATCCAGCGAAACGGAAGAAGCCCCTGACGAAGAGGTGTCGGCAGCGACCACCCTCTACGCCTTCAACACGAGCAACCTGAGCCCTGCCGCGCACACCACCGCCGGCGTGCTCGCCAACAAGACCGCTCTGGAAGCCGAGTCCGAAACCCCAGGTGTCCCGCTGCTCGAACCCCGCGGGATTGCGTTTGACCCAAAGTCCAAAGCGGTCGTCATCCTCGGACACGAGGACCCGACCGGCGAAACGGAAGATGATCTGGAAGAAGACCATTACGAGCTGCTCGCGGTGGGCACCGAAACCGGAAAAGTCGAAAAACGCTATATCGATGAAAGCAACTACCTGATGCAGACCGGCGAAGAAGGCGCGATCGTCTCCGCGCCCAGCTCGCCGGTTGTCAACTCCGCCGGAAGGATCCTTGTGCGCGTGTCCGAAATCGACGGCACGACCGCCAGCGGAATCGTGGAAATCCCCTCCAACTTCGAAAACGTGGCGCCGAAAGAAGTGGGCAAAGAACCGCTCAACGCAGACGGCGCGATCGAATTCGGCCTGGAAAGCGAACCGGGGGGAGCGCTGTCGCTCGCTCCCGAAGGCAACCTCTTTGAAACCGGTTCCTACCGACCGAGCGAAGCCAAGCGCGAAGGGCTCAACGCCGTCGTTGCTCGCAGCGCCGGCAACGGGGCCCTGATCGGGTGGAGCGGCGGGCAGTCGGCGCTCAACAAGCACAAAGACGAATGCGTCCTGCAACTCGGAGGTGAAGCCGCGAACATCGTGGCCGCCGGCAAGGAAGGCGATGTGTTCGTGCTCGCGCCGGAATTCCTCGAACTGCAGGAAGCCGAACCGGAATTGCACGACGCGATTGTCGAGCTCGGTCCCGGCGGCAAAGGCTGCCCCGCCCCGTCCAGCAAGCCACTGACGCTCGCTCTGAGTGAAGGCGG
The DNA here is from genome assembly GCA_963759265.1 of uncultured Solirubrobacteraceae bacterium. GTDB lineage: Bacteria > Actinomycetota > Thermoleophilia > Solirubrobacterales > Solirubrobacteraceae > Palsa-744. The sequence goes on along the minus strand of CAVWYR010000002.1, from coordinate 269,351 downwards.
CGTCGCGCTCACCGAACCGAAGGTGCTCGCTGGAAGCAAGGTGCAGCTCTCTACAACGATCGACCAGGCCGATGCACTGTCGGCGGAATGGACGATCGAAAACACAGCCACCAAGAAGAAGACCGTGGAGACGCCGAACCCGCTCGAATTCGAAGGGGAAAACGGGATTGCCCTCCTGCGGCGCCCAGTACTCAAGTACGAATTCCCAGAAGGCGGCGAATACAGCGTGACCGCCGAGATCAACACCGACGAGCTCGGCTCCTCCGGGGAGACCCTCGCCAACGAACGTCTGGGCACCGAAGCGCTGAAGGTGACGGTGGACGCAACAGCTGCGATCACCAAACAGCCTGCGCCGCAGGAAGGGATCGCACCCGGCAAACCGGCCACCTTCACCGTCGGCGTGTCGGGTACACCGAAGCCAACAGTTCAATGGGAAGTCTCCACCGAAGGCAAGGTGTTCAAGCCGATCTCCGGCGCGACGTCCGAAAGCTACACGATCCCCAGCGTGACAACGGAAGAGAGCGGCTACGAGTACCGCGCGGTCGCCAAAAACCAGATCGGCACGGAAATCTACAAAGCGATCAGTTCGGCGGCGAAGCTGACGGTGCTCGGTGGGAAGAGCGAAATCGCGCCGGCCGTCACCTCCGCCGCGAGCACGACCTTTACAGAGGGCAGCGAAGGCCACTTCACGGTCACCGCGACTGGGTCCCCGACTCCGACGCTGTCGGAGTCGGGGACGCTGCCCTCGGGCGTGACGTTCAACGCTGCGACCGGGGTGCTCTCAGGCACCCCCAGCCAGACCGGGGAATTCACGATCACGTTCACGGCCAGCAATGGCGTAGGCGCGCCGGCCACGCAGAGCTTCAAGCTGACCGTCGACGCGGCTGCGAGCACCACCCCGCCGCCGAGCAGCAGCCCTCCGCCGCCTAGCGAATCGCCGCCTCCCGGCGGAGGAGTCCTGCCCGAACACGTGGTCCAGCCGCCCGCCGCCGTGCCGATCGCTAAGGTCGCGGGCAGCTCCTTCACCGTCAGCTCGGCCGGCATGGTTACGCTGAAGGTCTCCTGCCCGACCGGCGAGACGCGCTGCATCGGCACGCTCACCTTGCGGACGCTGACGGCTGTCAGCGCGGCCGCAGGCGCTCACGCTGCCAAGGCGAAGAAGGCAATCCTGACGCTCGGGACTGGCTCCTTCAGCGTCGCGGGTGGCGCCACACAGACGATCAAGCTGCATTTGAGCTCCGCGGCGCGCTCGCTGCTCGCGCATTCGCATCAGCTGCGCGCGAAGGCGACGCTCGCGGCTCATGACGAGGCTGGCGGGAAATACACACAGCAGCAGGTGCTGACGCTACGTCTGGCGCCGCCGCCGAAGAAGCATTGAGCGGCGTCCCCGGCCCGAGCCTCGGTAACATCTCTTAAACAGGTGCTGTCACATACTGGTAACCTCCGGACCAGGTGGCGCTGGAAGGGTACGTTTGCGGGGGCCCGAGGGGTCCCGCCAAGGTAGCTAACGGACCCAGCTAACTCACGGAGGTATCTCAGACATGACGGGACTCAAAGCCCGCAGTCTTGTCGCAGCGTTCGCCGTGTCGGCGACCTCAGCTGTGGCTTTCCTCGCACCGGGCACCGCCAGCGCGGCGTGCACGGGCGCGAACATCAAGGGCAACGGCTCGAGCCTTCAGGCGGCCGCGCAGCAGAAATACTGGTCGGTGCCCTTCAACGCCAAATGCCCGGTCACGAACGAACAGGTCGAATACGAATCCACGAGCAGTGGCAAGGGGCTCGCATCGTGGTGGGTCGGCCACAACGAAGAAAAATTCAAAGGCTTCGGCCCGACCAACGCCTTCGTCGGCACGGACCAGCCGCCGAACGAAGGGCAGGAGAAAGAAATTCTGGAAAAGGCTTCCGGATCAACTCCGATTGTCCTCTCGATTCCGGTCCTCCAGGCGGCGGTGGCTCTTCCGATTCACCTGCCGACCGGCTGCACCGCGACGAGCGACAAAGGCAAAATTCACAGGCTCACTCTGAGCGATGCGGACCTCCAGGCCATCTTCGCGCGGACAATCACAAAATGGAACGAACTGCCCGCCTACAGCAACAACACGCTGGTTGGCGCGTCATGCGACAAGGATGCAGAAATCACCCGTATTGTGCGCTTTGAAGGCTCGGGAACGACCGCGATCACGAAGAAGTTCCTATTCGAGATCGACAAAAACCCCGTCTCCGAAGGCGAAACCTGGAACGAACTCGCCGAAAAGAACGAAAACCTCACGTGGCCGGATGAGAGCGCGGGGTTGATAAGGGCCGAAAAAGGTACGGGTATCGCGAGCAAAGTCGCGGAAACGGCGGGAAGCATTGGCTATGCGAACCTAAACGAAGTTCGCGCCAATCCCGCGTACACATCGGCTGGTTCAGGTGGCGAAGGCACGGGAATTTTCTGGGCCGAGCTCCAGAGCGACGGCAAGAAGTTCCAGGACCCGTCGTCTGTCGGTGGCGAGAAAGGCGAACCGGCGAGCGCCAACTGCAAAGACGAGTCCTACATCTCGCTGAACAAGACGGGCAAACAGGGTAAATTCCCGCCGGAAAGCGCCGAGGACGTGTGGAACGAAGTCACGGCGAACAAGGTCGAGAAGGCATCTTACCCGCTCTGCGGCTTCACCTATGATCTCTCGCTGACGGACTTCGAAAACTTCAGCGCGACATCCTCGGCGGAGGTCGAAACGGTCAAGAACTACCTGACGTACGTACTCAGTGCTGAAGGCCAGGGGGCCCTTTCGGGCCACGACTTCCTGGCTCTGCCGGAAAGCAAGAAATACGGCAAAGTGCTGTCGATCGCCAGGGCAGGTGTCGGGAAAATCGCGTTCAAAGGCTAGGGATGGACTGCTGCCGCTGAGGTAGCGGCGGCTTCCCGAAGTAACGCGATTGCTAAAACGCTGCGGGCCGGTCCACGGATGGACCGGCCCGCAGCCGTTCGCATGGTCTGACAGCGCGAGCTCACAGACGCCTGAGTCAATCGTCGTCGCGAAGCTGCGTCGCCCGTACTGGTCAGCGATCGAAGCCCAGCCCCAGATCGCCACCGGCCCCCCGGGCATGGTCCCGTACTTCTCCAGCGAATCGCTCTTCTCCGGCTCGACGGTACAGCGGTGCCGCCGGATATCGCCGAGATCGATGACGTACTCGAACTCCTCCGCCGGCTTGACCTCTTTTGGCGACCTTCAGCTTGGCGTGGTCGACCCAGACCGGTTCGGACGCGAACGAGTCCTCCGGGTAGCCGACCGGTCGGCCATCACCAAGCTCAAAGCTGTGCAGATGCGTGAGATCTCATCGCACGAACGCGGCATCGATCGCCTCCGCGAACGGCTCAAACGAATGCGACGGACCAGCCAGAAGTCTTCGCCGCGGCGAGAGGCCGCACGCATACCCGCGAGCGCCGAGCAAGTCCACCTTGATCCGAAGCCAGTCGCGACGTCGGGCTTGATCGCGATCCCGATCTTTGAGCAAACCCGACATTGGTCTGCGATGCCCGCAAGCATCGCGCGGCTCGTCCACCGCGCAGAGCCCCGCTCGCTCAAAGGGGGGAGAGCTGCTCGCGTGCGGGCGATGCGCCAGGTCCTGCGCGCACGACGTAGCACGCGCGGCTTGCCATCCGAAGTGCAGGCCGCCGCGGGCGGAGCTGCGCCGAACGACACTGGGTCGCCCCTTTCGAGGCGACCCAGTGTGACTGCCTTTCTTCTTCAGGCTCGCTACGCGTTACGGCTGTCGTAAGCGCGCGCCGCCTTCAGCGCGACCTCAGAACGTTATTTTTTTGACGCCTTCCTGAGCGATTTTCTGGACGTTCCCGCCCTTCTTGCCCGCCGGTAGGGCCAGGTAGTCGTGGCCCGCAAGCGCACCCTGGCCTTCGCTGCTGAGCACGAACGTCAGGTAGCTCTTGATGGTTTCGACCTCGGCCGCCGACGTCGGGTGTGCTTCTTCGTTGAATTTGCTGAAGCCGGTCAACGAGAGCGTGTACGCAAACCCGCACAGCGCGTAGGAGCTCTTCTCCGTCTTGTTAGCCGTCACTTCGGTCCAGACATCTTCGGTGCTTTCCGGCGGGAATTTGCCCTGTTTACCTGTCTTGCCCACCGAGATGTAGTCCTCGCCGGCACACTTGGCGCTCGCCGGTGTATTCGACTCGCCGTCGGTTGACGGGTCGGCGAACTTCTTGCCCTTGTATTCGAGCTCTGGCCAGAAGATCGGCTCTCCTTCGCCTCCGTCTCCTGCGGGTGTGAATGCGGCGTTTGCTCGCACTTCGCCGAGGTTGGCGTAGCCGATGCTTCCCGGCGTGCTCACGACTTTGGCCGCGATGCCGGAGCCTTTTTCGGCGGTGATGAGGTCTTCCGCTTCATCCGGCCATTTGATGTTTTCTACTTCTTCGCCGAGTTCGTTCCAGGTCTCGGACCCGTCGACTGGTTCTTTGCTGATCTCGTACAGCACTTTTTGGAGGATTGCGGTAGCGCCCGAGCCTTCTTTGCGCACCACGCGAATGATCGGAGCCGACTTGTTGCAGCTCGCGCCGATGAGGGCATCGTCATCGTATGAGAGCGCCGCGCCCCAGGTTGTGATCGTGTGAGCGAAGATCCCCTCGAGTACTTTGTCGCTGAGGACGAGGCGTTTCGTGCCTTTACCGCCCTTACCGCTCTCAGCCGTGCATCCTTCGGGCAGGTGGATCGGCAGCGCTAGGGCCACCTGGGCAACGGGGATCGTGAGCACCTTGCCGCCCGGTCCCTTTTCTAGGATTTCGTTCTCCTGTGCTGTGTTCGGCGCCGAGTCCGTGCCGACGAACGCGTTGGTCGCACCGAAGCCTTTGTAATTTGTGGCGTTGTGGAGCACCCACCATGACTCGAGCCCCTTGCTGCTGCTCGTCGAGGCGTATTTGACCTGTTCGTTGGTGTCGGAGCACTTCGCGTTGAACAGAGGCGTCCAGACAACCTGCTGGGCGGATGCCTCCATGGCCGCGCCGTTTCCTTCGATGTTGGCCCCCGTGCACGCGTTGGCGCTAGCCGTGCCCGGCGCTATGAGCGTCAACGCTGGGATCGCCGCTAGGGCGAACGCCGCAGCGAGACTGCGGACTTTGAATCGCGTCATGTCTAGAACTACCTCCGTAGAGTCGATGTGGTGTCGCTTCACGACTGGGCCGTTCCACCGGCATTCCCCCGTGCTGCCGGGTCGGTGGACCCCGCCACGATTAGCATGAAGCCCATCGAAATACTGAGGAACTGCGCGGTGCGCGTTGTTAAACTTCGGTAACGGACGGTTTGCGGCGTGAGTTCGGCATCCGCGCTGGCGTTAACGGATCCGGCTCGGGCGAATCGGATACAGCGTTGTTGCCTCCGTTGCTTTCGGGCCTGGTGCCGAGGTGCGGTCAACCCGGGGGAAGCGGGCGTTCTTCGATCCCGCCCGCGCCGACGCCGCTCGACGCGACTGCCATGCTCTCAGGTGCGGCTGCCTCGGCGATCGCGTCTTCCCGCGTCTCAACCGGTCGCTCCCACGGGCGGCTGACGACGAGCCAGACCGTCGCAATCGCGAGCAGCGTCGCGCAAAGGATCCACCCAAGCGCGGTCGTCCCGACGCCGACGTACTTCAGGCCGGAGGCGAAGATCACGAAGGTGATCGCCGGCCTGATGTAGCGATCGGGGGCGCTCGAGGACAGCAACGAGCCGACCAGCACCGCAGGCACGCTGCCGATGATCAGCGAGGTCGTCACGCCGAAATCGACGTGTCCGAACGCGAGCGCGCCGAGCGCCGCCGCGAGCGTGAGTGGCACGGCTTGGCTGAGGTCGGTGCCGACGAGCTGGTTCGCGCCGATCATCGGGTACAGGAACAGCAGCAGGATGATCATCAGCGAGCCCGAGCCGACGGACGTCATGCCGACGATCAGCCCGCCGATCATCCCGATCGCCACGGTGCGCGCCGGGTGCACGTCGACATCGCTGATCGCACCCGTGCGCTGGCCACCGCCGCGGCGGTCGAGCCCATAGCGCAGCACCATCGCCGCTGCACCCAAGAGCAGCGCTGCGCCGAGCACCATCTCGATGTTTTCCTGGGCCCCCTTGCTGTTTCCCATCAGGTGCAGCAGATAGGCGCCGAGGAACGCCATCGGCACCGAGCCGAGGACCATCCAGCCGACCAGGCGCATGTTGACGGTGCCCTTGCGCAGGTGCACGGCTGCCCCGAATGGGCGCATCACGACAGCCGCGACGAGGTCGCTCGAGATCGCCTTCGACGGCGTTATCCCGAACAGCAGGATCAGCATCGGCGTCATCAGCGCGCCCCCACCGGCGCCGGTCAGGCCGACGAGGAAGCCAACGACGGCACTCCCAAGGACGATGTATGGATCGATGTGCATGGCGTTCGCTCGCTAGGGAGGCTAACCGCCCCACGGCCACGTAAACGTCACGGGCGCAAGGCTTGCTCGGGGGGGCTTGCTTTAGGTCCCCACCGTGTTTATGATGCGCACCTTAGTAGGGGTCGCGGAATCTCGACATCTGTTGGGGTTGGTGGGCTCCCCCTGTGGGGTCCTATTCGTGGCAGGCAAGGAGGCGGGAGGCGCTATGAGTGTGGATACGGGGAGTGGTGCTGACGCGGGGGTCGCGTGGGCTACGCCTTCGTTGGCCGATTCCGCGTCGCGCGGGGGTTTGCGGCCGCTGCCCGCCCCCCGTGGGTTCCTCGGTTTTGGGGGGCGGCGTCGCTCGGGCTGGGTCTCGGGGATCTCAGAGGTCCGCGGGCCGGCGGCCGCTATGCGCCGCGATGCGCTGTTCCGCCGGTTGCTGCTGGTGGCCGATGTCGTGGCTATCGTCGGTGCGTTCGTGCTCACGGTTGAGCTCTCGCGGCGTTCCGTGCAGCTGACGTGGGCCGGCGTCGCGGCGGTCCCGATCCTGGTGGTGTGCGCGAAGCTGACCGGTCTTTATGACCGCGACGAGACGCTGCTGCGAAAGACCACTCTGGATGAGGCGCCGAAGCTGTTCCAGCTCGCGACGCTGTGCGCGCTCGTAGCGTGGCTGACCGGTGGGCTGCTCGTGCGCGGTGCGCTGGACCGTCACGAGGCGCTGTTCCTGTGGCTGGCGCTCGTCGCCGGCTTGGTGCTCGCGCGAACGATCTCGAGGGCGGTGGCGCTGCGGCTCGCGCCGGCGGAGCGGTGTCTGTTCATCGGCGACGAGGCCTCGGCTGAGACGATCCGCTCGAAGTTGACCGGCCATGGTGGTGTCAAGGCGGAGGTGATCGCGCATCTCGACCTGGACAAGGTCGCCTCATGGTCGACGGAGAGCTTCTCCGAGACGCGGCTCGCCGAGATCCGCGATCTCACGCAGACGCTCGACGTCCACCGCGCGATCATCGCGCCACGCAGCGTCGACGGTGGCGAGATGCTCAACCTCGTGCGCACGCTGAAGGCGGTTGGCGTGCGCGTGAGCGTGCTGCCGCGCTTGCTCGAGGTCGTGGGCTCCTCGGTCGAGTTCGACGACCTGCACGGGGTCACGGTGATGGGGGTCCGGCGCTTTGAATTGACGCGCTCCTCGGCGGCGTCCAAGCGGGCGTTCGACCTGTTGGGCGCGTCGCTGGGCCTGCTCGCGGTCTCGCCTCTGCTGCTCGTGATCGCGATCGCGATCAAGCTCGAGGATGGCGGCCCCGTATTCTTCCGTCAGCTGCGCGTCGGTAGGCATGGGCAGCGCTTCCACATGTTGAAGTTCCGCACGATGGTCCCCGACGCGGAGGCGATGAAGGACTCGCTGCGCCATCGCAACGAGGCCAAGGAGGGGCTCTTCAAGATCGCGAAGGATCCCCGCGTGACGCGAATCGGCAGGCTGCTGCGCGCCAGCGCGCTCGACGAGCTCCCGCAGCTGTGGAACATCGTCTCGGGTGAGATGAGCCTCGTCGGGCCGCGACCGCTGGTCGTCGACGAGGACCAGCGCATCGAGGGCTGGCACCGCCGCCGGCTCGAGCTGATGCCCGGCATGACGGGCCCCTGGCAGATCCTCGGGCCTTCGCGCGTGCCGCTGCGCGAGATGGTCGCGATCGATTATCTGTACGTCGTCAACTGGTCGCTGTGGACCGACGTCAAGATCCTGCTGCGGACCGTTCCTCACGTCCTCGGACGGCACGGGCTCTAGCCCGCTCAGACCAGCGCATACGCGGCGCGCGGTGCCCGTCACCCTCGAACAGGGTCACGCCGGAACGCCGCACGTTGATCATCTCCGTGCTCGCCGGCACGCGCGTCGCCTCGAGCACTCCGTCGGCGCGGCTGGCGCCGCGGCAGAGGATCACGAAGAACGCTGCCACTAGCAGCCACAGGGAGGGGATGACGATGAGGAGCATGCGGGAGTGGAGCTACGTCCTCGAGCGCCCAGGCAGGTCTCGCTTGAGCAGAGGGTAGTTCTGTTATCGGACCGTGCGCGAGCGCACTTGAGCGCCCTCAGCTCAATCGAACGAACGTCCAACGGAGCTAGCTGCGCTCGAGCAGATCCGTGAGCGCCCGTGAGATCTGCTCGCACACGCGCTCGGTCGCGAACAGCCTGCGGGCCTCGGCGCGGGCGATCGATTCCAGTTGCTCTCGCTGCTCGCCTGCTCGCTCGAGCATCGATGTGATCGCGCTCGCGATCGCCTGCACGTCGCCTGGCTCGACCTCGGCGGCAACCGCACGGTCGACGCCCTCGATTGCGCCAACCTCACTCGTCCCCACGACGGGGACGCCGGCCGCCAAGGCCTCGCCCACGGTCAACCCAAACGGCTCGTACTTGCTCGCCTGTAGCAGTATGTCACTGTGCGCGAGCTCCGCCGGGATCTCATCGGCGGGCACGCGACCGGCGTATTCGGCGTTCTCGCCCGGCAGATCCTCGAGCAGCTTGGTGTAGTTCGACCACAGGCTCGGCGCGCCGAGGACGCGGATGCGAACGCGTACGCCACGCCGCAGCAGCTCGTGCGCCACGGCCACGACATCCTCGACCCCCTTGCGCACGCAGATGCGCCCGAGCACGAGCACGGTCGGCGGCTCGGCCAACTGCCGTGGCTCCCCGTCGAATCGATCGAGCCGCACCGGGTTGGGGACAACCACCGTCTTGGCGATCGGAAAACCGTAGTCGTGGACCATGTGATCACGAAACACGCTGCTGATGCAGATCAGCAGGCTCGCCCGGCGGATTGCGAACCGCTGCACGAGCGCGCGCGCCAACATGATCGCCGCGACCGTCACGACGGTATACATGGGCTGGCAGCGTAGGCCCAGCCGGCGCTCGGCGATCAGCCACCTCAGCTCGCCCGCGGCGTGGGTCTCGGGGTGGATCACCAGCGGGACGCTGCGCCTCAGGGCGCCTGGCATTGCGGGGGTCTCGATGCTCGAGAACTGATACACGAGGTCATACGGCTGCTCACGGTGGCGCTCGGCGATCTGTTGCCTAAGCCGCAACGACGAACGCCCGCGCGCGTACAGGCCCGTCACCAAGGCCCCGATGCTGGTGCGGCTGTACCACCGATTCCACTGCCACGGGCTTGTGCCCCATATGAAGCTGATGTTCTCGTGCTCGACCAGCCGCTCAGGAAGTGCGTGCCCCTTCGACGGGAAGAAGCACTCGATCCGGTGACCGAGCTCGGCCAGCCCGTACAACAGCTCCTCCGCCGCGCCGCGGGCGCTGGCGGTTCCGCCCGGGACCGGTCCGAGCCACGCTATACGCAGTGATCGGTCGGGCACTGCTGGCAACCTACAGGATCACCGCTGTTATCGAGAATGGGTGTGCAGCGAGCGCGCTCGCGCCACGGCACGCGTTATCTCTTGCGAGAGGCGCAGCTTGAAGGCTGCGACCGAGAAGCGGTTTGCGTTCTGCACGGCGTCGGCTGGGTCGAAGTCGAGGGCATCGATACGTTCGATCGCGTGCTGGAAGGACTCGACGTCATCGAGCGTCGCGAGCAGGCCGGTCCTGCCGTCGAGCACGGTCTCCAGCGCGCCGCCCGACGCCGCCGCTATCACCGGCCTACCGGAGGCCTGCGCCTCTACCGCGGTGATCCCGAACTCCTCCATGCTGGGCACGACCACCGCCCGGGCGCGCGCATAGAGCTCCGCGAGATCGTCATCGCTCATGCGTCCCAGGAACTCAGCCTCCGGATAGGCAGAGCGCAGCGCCTCGAGCGCAGGTCCTGAGCCGACGACCCGAATCGGCGCACGGGCGCGTCGTGCGGCCTCGAGTGCGACGTCAAGGCGCTTGTGTTGCACGATCTCGGAGACTATGAGCAGCGCATCGCCCGCTTCACCTACCGAGAAACGCTCGGTTTCCACCGGGGGATGCACGACGCTCGCGTCGCGCTCGTAGTAGCGCTTGATGCGTTTGCGACTGAGATCGGAGATCGCGATGTAGCTGTCGACGCCGTTGCTGACTGCGCGATCCCAGCGTCGGATGCGTCGCAGTTGTGAACGGAGCAAGGGCCGCAGCAGGCGCGGCGTCTCGCGCAACGCGCGCTCTTCCTCATACCACGCATAGCGAAACGGGGTGTAGCAGTAACAGATGTGCACCGAGCCCTCAGGGGCTCGCACGCCGTGGGCGAATGCGCTGCTGCTGCTCAGCACGAGATCCGAGGGCCCCAGCCTCAGCCGGCGCACCGCCGACGGATACAGCGGCAGCAGCCGCCTGAAGTTCGACTGGCGAGCGCCCAGGCGCTGCAGCGCAGAGGTCGTGATCGAGTGCCCGGCGAAGCGCCGACCGGTGTCGTGCTCGTCGTACAGAAGGGTGAACACCGGCGCCTGCGGGTACATGTCGGCGATCGCGGCGAACGTGCGCTCGGCGCCGCGCATGACCAGCAGGTAGTCATGGACGAGGCTGACGCGTTCGCTCGATGCAGGGGCGCTCTCGACGCTTGGGATGTCGGGCATTGAACGCATCCTCGGCCGGCGTGTTGAGCCCGACGCTACGCGGCTCTCTGCGCCTCAGGCTTGACGGCGCACACCGCGACGCTGAGGTGCGGATAGCTGAGCATCCTGCTCAGCGGCGCGTCGAGCACGACCAGTAGGCGCAGCGGAAGCACGAGCAGCCAGGCGGGAAGCAGTCCGACGCGGGCGGTCAACCTGCGCATCAGGTCCGTGAGCTTCTGCGAGATCACGCCGCTGATGAAGCCTGCGCTCTCCACCTCCAGGCCCGCGTCTGCGGCGATCTGCCGTAGACGCTCCTGGGAATAGCCGTAGCGCACATGGCTTCCGTCCTCGACAGGGCTTGGTTCGCGCTCCTCGGTATAGAGCGGTCTGTGACGGTCATACGGGGTGCTGATCAGGATCCGACCTCCCGGTCGCAGCATCATCGCCAGGCGTTTGACAAGGCCCTCGTCGTCGCTGACGTGCTCGATCGTCTCGAGGCAGATGATCTGGTCGAAGCATCCCGAGCGCGTTGCGGTAATCCTCGAGATCACGCAGGTCGATTATGCGGAAGTCGATGTCGTCGATCCCGAGGATCTCAGCCCGGCGACGTGCGCTCTCCTGCTCACTTGACTGGAACGAGGCCGCCACGACCTCGTTACCTATATGTGCGGCATAGATGCTGAATCCACCATTACCGCAACCTGCATCAAACGTCCTCAGCTTGCCGCCGAGCAGATGCGCTCGCAGCCACAGCCACCGGTCGAGGACGCACGGATCACCAGTGATTAGCAGGAATCTCCACCCAAAAACCCGCAGCAGCCTGTCAAGCATGCGGTGAGGATAGCCCATCCCAGCTACCCCGCGCGAGCGGCTTACCGGTACAATGCCCCCACTGTGATCAGGCGGCCCACGGATAGCGGATGGCCGCTGAGATGACAACTGGAGACTGCTTGTGCGCATCCTTGTAACAGTGCCCTGGGGAGAGCCCTTGGGAGGCGCGGAGGCCATGCTCCAGGCGGTGCTCGATGGCGCGCAGGAGGAAGGCCACGAGCTCGAGCTGGTGTTCTTCAAATCTGGACCCTGGCCGGTGGCGCTCGCAGAGGCCGGCTTCCGCGTAGAGGTAATCGAGGCCGGCCGTGTTCGCAACGCATACAGGTGGGTTAGGACCGTAGCGCGGCTGGCTGCGATCATGCGTCAGCGTCAGCCCGACCTGATACTCAACTGGGCCGCCAAAACTCAGTTGTACGGCGCGCCGGCGGCCGTGCTTGCGGGCATGGCAGATCGCGTTGTGTGGTGGCAGCAGGCGATCCCCAGGCGCCTGTGGCTGGACGTCTTCGCGACAATGCTCCCCGCCGCTGCGATCGGCTGTTACTCAAATGCGGCCGCGCGGGCCCAGGCGCGGTTGTTTCCATCGCGCCGGACCTTTGTGGTAGCCGCCGGCTCGCCGGTTGTGCAAGAGAGCTCACACGCTGCGCCGCTCGAGCATCCACCGGGGGTACCGATCGTCGGCCTGGTCGGGCGTTTGCAGCCCTGGAAGGGGCAAGACCGCGTGCTCGAGGCCCAGGCCATCCTGCGCGACCGCGGCCAGCGCATGCACCTGGTGATAGTGGGAGGTGACGCCTACGGCCTATCGGCTGATTACGCCGCCTCGCTGCCGGTGCTCATCGACAGCTTGGGCCTCAGCGCAGATGTGACGATGACGGGCCAGGTTCCGGACGCGGGACCCTACATCGAGCAGCTCGACGTTCTCGTCAACGCGTCTGACCCGGAGCCGTTTGGGATCGTGCTGCTCGAGGGCATGGCCAGGGGCGTGGCGGTCGTCGCGGTCGACTCCGGTGGCCCCGGGGATTTCATAGATCACGGGCGCACGGGCCTGCTTGCGCGCTCGGGCGAGCCCTTGGCGCTGGCGGACGCGCTCGAGCCGCTGCTGCTCTCGGCTGAGCAACGCGTGGCGATCGGGCAAGCCGGCCGAGAGAGCTTTTTGAGCGAATTCACCGATGCCGCGATGCGCAAGCGCTTTTTTCACCAGCTGCAGCAGGTCGTCGATTCCAGGGCCACGCCATCCGGTCGGCGTGGCTCTCACGTGTGAGCAGATGCACTCGCCCACCGCTGCGCAAGCCCACGGTCAGACGGAGCAGTCACGGCAACAGTCGTCCCGCGGCGAGGTGACGATCGTTGCTCACGACATCGGTTCGGTGCGCGGAATGGAGCGCCAACTCTCCGAGCTCGTGCTCGGATTGCAGCGAATCGGTCACAACGTCACTGTCATCGCCCGGACCTGCGAGCTGCCGGCGGGCGCGGCGATCTCCTTTCACCGCGTCAGAGGGCCCAGCCGGCCGTTCCTGATCGCTTACCCGTGGTTCATGATCGCGGGCTCGCTCGCGCTGCGCAGGTGGCGCAGGGGGGTCGTGCAGGTAACGGGCGCGATCGTGCTGAACCGCGTTGACGTGATCGCTGTCCACTACTGCCACCAGGTGGCGACCGGCGACCCCCAGCCGCGCGAGCTGGCCGTTTCGCGCACACATCCGGGTGATCAGTGTTCTCAAGCGGGTTGGCGAGAAGGTCGTGCTTTCGCATCAACCGCGCCGCCACGTTCGTGTGTGTGTCCGACGGCGTCGCTGCGGAGATTCGCCGAGCATTTCCCGATCTCGCCGAGCACGTCGTCACGATCCACAACGGCATCGACACTCGCGAGCTTCGCGCCCGGCACGCATCGGCGCCAAGCGGAGGCGATGCGCGCGCGCGCTGGGAATCGGGCGGGAGCGCCTCGTGGCCGCGTTCGTCGCCAGCGAGTGGGAGCGCAAGGGATTGGCGGAGGTGACTGCGGGCGCTCGCGCTGGCGAGCGAATGGGACCTCGTTGTCGCGGGTGGCGGGGATGAGGCCGCCTACCGTGCGCTGGCAGACTCGTTGGGAGTCGCGGCGGCGGTCCACTGGTTGGGCGTCACGCGCGAGGTCGAGACGGTTTACGAGCTCGCTGACGCCTTCGTGCTGCCGTCGAGCTACGAGACCTTCTCGCTGGTGAGCTTCGAGGCTGCAGCGAGCGCCCTGCCGATCCTCGCGACGCCCGTCAACGGCGTTCGCGAGCTGATCGAGGACGGTCGCAATGGCTTTCTGATCACGCGCGAGCCGGCGGTGATCGCAGAGCGTCTGCGGGCGTTCGCAGCCGACCCGGCTCTTCGGCGGCGCCTCGGCGAGGCCGCGCGCGAGTCGGCACTCGGGTTCGGCGCCGAGCGCATGGTCGCCCAGCACGATGAGCTCTACGAGCGGCTCGCCGCCCGCACCGCCTGAGGCAGCAACCGTGTTTTGAGCGCTCAGCCTCGGCCGCGCCGTGCCTGGGAGGCACGCTCGAGTAGCCGCTCCAGGCTGTCGGTCGCGGCCGCGACCGAGAACAGGCTCTCGACGGCTTTGCGACCGCGCGCTGCCAGCTCGCGACGAAGCTCGGGGTCCTCGCGCAGCCTGCCGAGCGCCGCCGCAAGCGCGTCACGGTCTCCCTCGGCGAACACGAGCCCTCCTCCGGTCAGCTCGATCAGCCACGGGATCTCACCGGAGTCAGAGCCCACGACAGGGACACCGCACCACAACGCCTCGACTATCACCCGACCGAACTGCTCCTTCCACGTGGGCGTCGTGTGCGAGGGCACCACCAGCACGTCGAGTTGAGCGTAGCCCGCGGCCATCTGATCGTGGCTGAGCCCGTCGAGGACGCGCACGCGCGAGCCAGGGATCGGCTGGCCGTCGAGCTGCTCGCGAATCTCGCCGTTGCCGAGCAGCAACATCTCCACCGGTGCGTCGAGTTGGCGCACGGCCGCCAGCAGATCGAACAGGCCCTTGCGCTCCACCAGGCGCCCGGCGTAGCCGACGGTGAAAGGGTGCTCGCCCGCGCTCGGCAGCGCCCGCCAGCGCGGAACAGCCGGCGGAGCGAACGCGACCTCCCCCTGCGCGCCCCATGCCTGCGCGAGCCGTGCGGCGCTGTCGGAGCGGGCGGCGACGAAGGCGGCATCGCGCAGAACCCGTGAACGCAGTCGCGGCACCGGCCACGGCAGCTCCCTGTCGATGTTCTCGTAGCACTGCACACCGAACGGGATGTTCAGCTTCGTGAGTGCGTGAGCCCACTGCGTTGCGGCGAGCGAGTACGCCTCGGCCTCGACGAATGCCACATCCGGTTTCAGCAGCATGCAGAGGTGGCGAGGTCTGGTGAGGTATACGTGGCGTTGCACGCGACCCGGGAGCGCGACACGGGTCGGGCGCAGCGAGCTCTCCATGCCCTCCAATGCCTGGGGACGAACAGCCTCGCGCGAGTACTCATGCCGCCAACGCCGAGGTACGACCACGGTTACCGCCCATTGACGGGCACGCAGCTCTCGGTAGACCTCTTGGTTCACGTTGACAACGGCCGGATGGCTGACGACAAGCAGGCGCCGCGGCGCCGGCGCGCTACCGCTAGACTGCGCTGGCGCGGCGCGGATTGGGCTTGCCGAGGGGGGCACGGGGACATCGTTGCACGCGCGCTTGCTGACAGCCCATTCGGCAGCTACTCTTTATTGTCCGCTTACGCGCCAACCTAAGCTTGGCGGTGGCCCAGGAAAGCGACCCTGGACGGATCCAAGCAGATGACCGAGAACACCGACGCCACCGCCATATTCGCCCCTATCTGGAGGCGCAAGTGGCTGATTCTGATCGTCGCCGTTCTCGTTGCCGGCGCGAGCTATTACTACTACAAGCGCGAGGCGAGGGTCTACTCGGCCGGCACCCAGATCTACCTCGGTAACGGCGCTGAAGAACAGAGTGAGCTGGGCCCCACCAGCGGGGGCGGCAAGAAGTCGGCCAGCCTCAATCCCTCAACTCAGGCGGCGCTGATCAACTCGAGCATCGTCAAGGAAGCAGTCCGCGCTCGGCTGCGAAAAGCACGCAAAGGTCCGACGACCCGCGCCGCCCTGAAAGGGAGGGCAAAAGCGAAGTCGGCCACGAAGAGCGAGTTCATCACAATCACCGCTGAAGCGCACAACTCGCGCGGTACTGCGCTGCTGGCCAACACAACCGCGCAGGTGTATGTCAAACGGGTGAACACGCATCATCGCCGCGAGATCGAATCCGAGATCGCCCTGAACCGCAGGCAGATCAGAAAGCTCGAAGCGGGGCAGGTCGTGGCCGGAACAGGACACGGGTCGAAGAAGTCCGGTGGCAAGAGCTCCTCCGGGGCATCGACCACCCTCCAGATCGCGACCCTCAGCAGCAAGATCAACCAGCTCGAAGACCAGCTGACGATCAAAGAGGTCGCCCAGGTAGACCCGGCGACCAGGAAGAGCGCGCAGCTGCTCTCTCCGCATCCGAAAAGCAACGCGATCTTCGGCTTCGCCATCGGTCTGTTGCTCGCGGCGATTGCCGCCTACATGCTCGGACGGCTCGACCGCCGGCTGCGTTCGCTGGCCGCGATCGAAGCTGTTTATCAGACACGAATCCTCACCGCTCTGCCGGCGGTCAGGCGCCCGATCGTTCAGCGCGAAGGACACCCGGCACCCGCCCGATCGCTGCGCGAGGCGCTGTGGCGGCTGCAGAGCACGCTGCAGGCCGGGAACGCCGAGGCGAACGGGGGAGGAGGCGCGGCGAGGGTGATCCTTCTCATCAGCGCTGACCCGGGCGATGGCAAGTCGACAGCCGCTGCCGCTCTGGCGCTCGCTCAGGCCGAGAGCGGCGTGCGCGTAGCGCTGATCGAGGCGGACTTTCGCCGCCCGGTGCAGCGAGGATTGCTGAAGGTGGACGGTCCTCAGGGTTTGGCGGAGGTGCTGGCAGGCAGATTGACAGTCGAGGAAGCGCTGCAGCAGGTGGCCGTCTCTCGCCCGGATGCCGGTGTCGGCGCCGGAAAGGCCACCGGCGCGCCCGTCACCGTGCTCGAGTCCACCGGCTCGGTGGCGGTGCTCACCGGTTCCACCGGCGTGGACAATCCACCGGCGCTGCTGGCGCGTCCGACGATGGCGGATTTGCCGCGCTCCCTTCTCGAGGAGTTCGACTGCGTCATCATCGACGCTCCGCCGCCGTTGCAGGTCAGCGATGTCATGCCGCTGCTGGCAGCCGTGGACGGGATCCTGATCGTCGCGCGAATCGGGCACACGCGCGAGACCTCGGCCCGTCGTCTGGTACAGCTGCTGCAGCAGACCCAAAGTGCGCCGCTGCTCGGCGTCGTGGCCAACGCCGTCTCGGAGAGGGAGATCGAGAAGTACGGCCTCGCCGCGCAGTACGGGCGCAGCTGGCGCCACAAGCTCATCCGCCGATGACCACGGCGGATCCGAGTCTGGCCACTCGTGCCGGAGGCGGTCACCCGACGGTTACCGGTCGACGTGCCCGGGATCAGATCATCCTGTGCGCGGCGATGCTGATTTCCCTCGTGCTCGCCTTGGCGATCAGCGCGGAGATGCCGAAGCCAACGGTCAAGAGCGTGGTCGAGGTGATCGCGATCATCGTCGGCCTTGTGGCGTGCGTCGTGCTCGTGGCCAGCACGCGCTACACCGTCACGCTGACGCTGCTGGCGTGCTACCTCGGTCTGCTCGACGGGCCGGTCAAGCTCGAGGCGGCCAGCAAATACGCGTCGGGCGTGCGCGATCTGTTGATCATCGCGATCGGCCTCGGCATGCTCATGCGGCTCTCGTCGCAGAAGCAGCGGGTGCGTCTGCCCCCCCTGTCCGCTTGGGTCTTGGGGTTCGTGGCGGTGGCGCTCGTGCAAGCGCTCAATCCCGGCACCCACGGATTCCTGAAGATTCTCGGCGGGTACCGGCAGGTGCTCGAGTTCGTCCCACTGTTCTTCTTCGGCTATGTGATCATGCGCAGCAAGCAGCGGTTTCGCCAGCTGTTCCTGATTCTGGGCGTGATCGCCCTGGCGAACGGGTTGGTCGCTGCCTATCAGGCACGGATCAGCACGACCGCGCTCGCGAGCTGGGGCCCCGGCTATGGCGAGCGGGTCAACGGAAAATCCGCCGGCGGGAAGGCGGCGGGGGGGCAGACGGGGCGAACGTACGCCGTCGAAGGCGTTGCGCACAACCGCCCGCCGGCGCTCGGCTCCGACAGCGGCTTCGGCGGCGGCGTCGGTGTGCTCGCCCTGCCCGGACTGATGGCCCTGCTCGTGATGGGAGGGCTGCGTCGACGATGGCCGGTGATGCTCTGCTCGCTCGGGGCTGTGCTGGGGATCGCGACCTCGGCCTCTCGAACTACGATCGTGATCACCGTCGTGATGTTATTCAGCTTCGTCGCCCTGTCACTGATCGCGCGAATACGCATCGCCCGTGCGCTCGCCGGGCTGATCGCGATCGCGCTGATCGCGATCGGCGTCGTCGTCGGGCTCGAGGCGGCCGATGGACACGCCATCTTTCACCGTCAGGAAAGCCTCGCCAAGGTGGTGAGCGGCGCGGAAGGACACGAAAGCGGTGACGACGGCAAGGAAAAGCACCTCAATGAAATCCCACGCGATCTCCTCGGCGCTCCCTTTGGTCTCGGGCTCGGCGATACCGGCTCGGTGGCGGGATTCGGGGGACACGAAAAGATCACCATCGAAAGCGAAAAAGTCGCCGGCGGCTCGACGCTGAACCTGCTCGCGATCGAAATGGGCGCCCCCGGCCTGCTGCTGTGGGTAGGCTTCTCGCTGACGGTCGTGATGCTCGGGGTTACCCGTTTGCGACGCGTCGAGGATCCCGAGCTGCGCATGTACCTCGTTGCGGTCCTCGCTGCGTATATTGGCTTCAGCGTGCAGGGGCTGAGCGGACAGACGATTGCGGTTACCCCCGCCGGAGCATATGTTTGGTTTGCACCGGGGGTAATCGCGTACTGGCTCGCCGGACCAGGTCGCTCGGCGATGGCGGCCAGGGCGGGAGCGATGAAGCTGGCGCGCGCGGTGAGTGTGTGATGTCGCGCGGCCGCGGGATCGCGCTCGACGGCGGGTCGGGCAAGAGGCGTGGCTCCGCCGCGGAGGTGTCGGTACCAAGGCAGATGGTCAAACTGCTGCGCGACCGCAAGGGCTCGGTCCTGATCCTCGCGGCCGCAGCGATACTCAGCGGGGTCGCCGAAGCGGCGATTCTCGTGATGCTCGCGGAGATCGCCGACGCCCTCGCGACAGGGGCGCACAGGACACATGTGCATGTCTTGTTTCTGCACCTGCATCCGTCTGTCGGCGAGCTGCTCGCGGCGGCCGCGGCCGTGCTGGTGGTTCGCCTCGCGCTTCAGATCCCGAGTACGTTCCTGCCGCCGCAGATCGGCGCGGAAAAGCAGGCCGGCATGCGCACCTCGCTGTTCCACGCCTTCACGCACGCGGCCTGGGATGTACAGGCTCGCGATCGGGAGGGACAGCTGCAGGAAACGATGACCGGTCAGGTACAGCAGGCGACCGCTGCCGTTTTCAACTCGATGGGTCTGATCGCCTCCACGCTGCTGCTCGCCGTCATGCTCTTGTCGGCGCTCGCGCTCAACCCATTCGCGGCGGTTTTCGTCGTCGTTCTGACGGCGTCGCTGTTCCTGTTGCTGAGGCCGTTGCGGGGACGGGGTGTACGTGAGACGCGGGCGCTCTCTCGTGCTCAGGTTGGGTATGCGCGTGGCATCGCCGAGTCGATCCGCGTCGCGGAGGAGACGCAGGTGTTCGGTGCGGCGGCAGCACAGCGCCGACGGATCGGCGGCCTTGTCGACGTCGCTCGCAAGCATTTGTTTGCCAGCCAGGTGATCCTCAGGATGGCGGCGAACCTCTACCAGGCTGTCATATCGCTGTTGTTCATCGGCACGCTTTTCCTCCTGTACGAGATCGGGCGTTCGCATGCGGCGTCGCTGGCCGCGATCGTGCTGATACTCGTACGCGCGAGCGCCAGCGGGCAGAGCGTGCAGTCCGCCTATCAGGGCTTGCTGCAGTCAATGCCGTTCATCGATCGCACACAGGATGCCGAGACCCGCTACCACGAGAGCAGCCCGCCGGTGGGGACCGAGCCGCTCCCGCGGGTAGCCACCGTCGCCTTCGATGATGTTGGCTATGCGTATACGCCTGGGCGGCCGGTGCTGTCGGGGGTTTCTTTTGAGGTGAATGGTGGTGAGGTGATTGGTGTGATTGGCCCGTCGGGGGCGGGCAAGTCGACGCTCGTGCAGTTGCTGTTGCGGTTGCGCGCCCCGAGTGAGGGCGGTTATCTGGTGAACGGGATTCCCGCGCAGGAGTTCTTGCAGGAGGACTGGCATACCCGCGTTGCCTATGTGCCCCAGGAACCGCGTCTGTTGCATGCGTCGGTCGCGGATAACATCCGTTTCTTTCGCGAGATCGACGATGACGCGGTGCAACGGGCGGCAGAGCTCGCGCGTATCCATGAGGACATCGTGGGCTGGGCCGAGGGTTATGAGACGATCGTCGGGCCTCGCGCGGATGCGGTTTCCGGTGGCCAGCAGCAGCGTATATGTCTCGCGCGAGCGCTCGCGGCGAAACCGGAGGTGCTCGTGCTCGACGAGCCCACGAGCGCGCTCGACCCGACGTCTGAGTCGCTGATCCAGGAATCGCTGACCGGGCTCAAGCAGCAGCTGACGTTGTTCATCATCGCGCACCGTATGTCGACGCTCGATATCTGCGATCGCGTGATGATCATCATCGACGGCAAGCTGACCGCATTCGACACGATCGACTTCCTACAGCAGAACAACTCCTACTACCGCTCCGCGTCAAAGATCGCCGGCGGAGCGATCGGTGGCGCGCTGCCTTGACACAGGAGCGCGTTCCCGAGCCCGCCGACGCAGAGATTGCCCCGAGCAGCGAGCGCGCGTCGATGTCGGCGCCCACCCGGCAGATGCGGGTGCCCGACTTCTTCGTCGTCGGGCACCCCAAGTGCGGGACCACCGCGCTCTACGAGGCTCTCAGGCGCCACCCGCAGATCTACATGCCCGACGGCAAGGAGCCGTGGTTTTTCGCGCCGGAGCTGCACGAGCGCACGCCGCCACGCCCCGAAGGCACGCCGGGGACGCTCGAGGAGTACCTTGCGCTGTTCGCTGCCGCCCAACCCGAGCAGCGCATCGGTGAGGCGACCGCGTTCTATCTGTGGTCGAAAACGGCCGCGGCGCGCATCGCTGAGGTGCAACCGCAGGCTCGGATCATCGCGATCCTGCGCGAGCCCGCGAGCTTTCTGCGCTCGTTGCACCTCCAGTTCATCCAAACCTACGTCGAGACCGAGCCCGATCTGCGTCGGGCGCTCGCGCTCGAGGATCAGCGCCGGCGCGGGAAGTCAATTCCGCGGCACACCTACTGGCCGCGCGCGTTGTTCTACTCCGAGTACGTGCGTTATGTCGAGCAGCTGCGTCGCTACCACGACGTGTTCGCCTCTGAGCAGATGCTCGTCCTGATCTACGACGATTTCCGCAACGACAACGAGGGAACCGTGCGAGCGGTACAGCGCTTTCTCGACGTGGAGGACTCGGCTCCGATCGCTGTTCCCCTCGCCAACCCCACGGTGCGCGCGCGATCCCAGCGCCTGCACGGGCTGGTGCACGCGGTGTCGGTCGGCAGAGGTCGGGGCTCGACCGCGGTGAAGGAGACGGTCAAGGCGCTGACCCCGCAGCCGCTGCGCCGCCGAGCACTGTACGCGACGCAGCGCCGCCTGGTCTTCTCCGAGCCCCGTCCCGCTGACGAGGAGCTGATGCGGGAGCTGCGAGCGCGCTTTGAGCCCGAGGTGGTGAAGCTGAGCGAATACCTTGAACGGGACCTGATTAAGCTCTGGGGTTATGAAGACGCCAATGCGGTTGACGACGGTGTCCGCTGAGCGTCTCGTGACTCTCGGCGCGCAGTCGGCTGATCACAGGATTCCCGATTTCTTCATCGTCGGGCACCCGAAGTGCGGTACCACCGCGCTCTATGAGATGCTCAGACGCCATCCGGGGATCTACATGCCCACGCTCAAGGAGCCCCAGTTCTTTGCGAGCGAGATGCGCGTGGGCGCACGACCGCCGCAGCTGCCTGGCACGCTCGAGGAGTACCTCTCGCTGTTCGAGACGGCGGGGGCGGAGCAGCTCGCCGGCGAGGCCTCGCCGTCCTATCTCCGCTCGCGCACGGCTGCGGCGCAAATCGCCGAGGTCCAGCCGCGGGCGCGGATCATCGCGATCCTGCGCGAGCCCGCGAGCCTGCTGCGCTCCGTGCACCTGCAGTTCCTACAGGCGGCGATCGAGACGGAGCCTGACCTGCGTAGAGCGCTGGCGCTCGAGCCGGACAGGCGTGAAGGGAGGAACCTGCCGCCGCACGGGCTCTGGCCTCAGGCGCTGCTGTATTCCGAGCATGTGCGCTATGTCGAGCAGCTGCGTCGCTATCACGAGGCGTTCGCGTCAGAGCAGGTGCTGGTGTTGATCTACGACGATTTCCGCGCCGACAACGAGGGAACCGTGCGCACGGTGCTCCGCTTCCTCGGCGCCGACGACTCGCTGGCGGTGGAGGGGATCGAGGCGAACCCCACGGTGGCAGCCCGCTCGCAGGCGCTCCAGGGGTTGGTGAACGCGGTCGCACTCGGGCGCGGACCGACCTCCCGCGCTTTCAAGCGCACGCTCACGACGCTCACGCCGCGCGCCGCACGCCGTCGTGTGCTCGGGGCGTTCCGCAGCAGCGTCGTCTACGGTGCGCCGCCCCCGGCTGACGAGGAGTTGATGCGGGAGCTGCGCAGTTCTCTCAAGGGCGAGGTGATCGCGCTCGGTGAGTATCTCGGCCGCGACCTCGTCAGCTTGTGGGGCTACGGTGACGTCGAGTAGGCCGACCGGCGCCGAGCGCGACAGCGACCTGCGCGGGCGAGTGCCGGATTTCTTCATCGTCGGCCATCACAAGAGTGGGACCACCGCGATGTATGAGATGTTGCGCAGGCACCCCCAGATCTACATGCCGCAGATGAAGGAGCCGGAGTTCTTCGGCAGGAATCACCCGCAGCGCGAGGACGTCGCCTCGCGCGCGCAGCGCCGGCCGAGCTTCGCGGAATCACGACCGCAGACATACGCGGAGTATCTGGCGCTGTTCGCGGCGGCGGCGCCCGAGCAGCGCGTCGGCGAGGCATCGCCGTCGTATCTCCGCTCGCAGACGGCGGCAAGAGACATCGCCGCGGTGCAGCCGGCGGCGCGGATCATCGCGATCCTGCGCGAGCCGGTCAGCTTCCTCTACTCGCTGCACCTGCAGATGGTGCGCAACCACGTGCAACGAGAGCTCGACTTCGGCAAGGCGATCGCCGCTGAGGGGGTGGTGCGCGAGGGGGAGCGCGTGCATTGGTACACCGATCGTGTCCGCTACGTTGAGCAGCTTCGTCGCTATCACGAAGTGTTTGCCGCAGAGGACGTGCTGGTGCTCATCTACGATGACTTCCGTGCGGACAACGAGGAGGCCGTGCGCCGCGTGCTGGGCCTACTCGACGTCGATCGTGAGGTGCCGATCGTGCCTCTGGACGCGAACCCCACCGTGGCCCCACGCTCGCGCCGCCTCGACGCCTGGCTGTTCGCGCTCAGGTCCGGGCGCACCCCGATCGCCCGGGCGGCGAACAGCACCCTCAAAGCTCTCACCCCGAGGCGCACCCATCGCAAGCTCGCTCGAGCGGTCCAGCGCAACGTCGTCTATGGCAGCGCGCCAGCGCCGGATGCGACTCTGATGGTCGAGCTGCGCAGGCGCTTCAAGCCCGAGGTTGTGGCCCTGAGTGAGTATCTGGACCGTGATTTGGTCTCCCTGTGGGGTTATGACGATGTCGACTGAGGGGCCACAGGACGCCGGCGTCGCGCGGCGCTTGCCGGACTTCTTCATCGTCGGGCATTCCAAGAGCGGGACGACCGCCCTATACGAGATCCTCGCCGATCATCCTCAGATCTACATGCCCAGCATCAAGGAGCCGGTGTTCATGGCCAGCGACCATCACGCGGGCCTGTGGGCGATGGTGCACACGCGGCCGCGCACGCTCGATGACTACCTGGCGCTGTTCGCGGACGCAGGGGCCGCCCGGCGAGTTGGCGAGGCATCCTCGGTGTACCTGTGGTCGCAGGCCGCGGCGGCGAACATCGCGGCGCTTCAGCCGCAGGCGCGGATCGTCGCGATCCTGCGCGAGCCCGCGAGCTTCCTGCGCTCGTTGCACCTGCAGATGCTCCAGAACCACATCGAGACAGAGAAGGACTTCGCACAGGCCCTCGCGCTGGAGGCAGACAGGCGAGAGGGATCGCGGCTGCCGCGTGACTGCCCATGGCCCGCCGCGCTGCTCTATTCCGATCGTGTGCGTTATGTGGAGCAGCTTCGTCGTTATCGTGAGTTGTTTGGGAGTGAGCGGGTGTTGGTGTTGATCTATGACGATTTTCGTGATGACAATGAGGGAACGGTGCGGGAGGTTCTGCGTTTTTTGGAGGTGGATGACGCGTTGCCTGTGCAGGCGCGTGAGGCGAATCCGACGGTGCGCTTGCGTTCGAAGCAGCTTGATGTGTTGATACATCGCGCGACCGTTGGGAGGGGTCCTGTGATGAGGGGTGTGAAGGTTGGGGTGAAGGCGGTGACGACGCGCAGGATGCGTCATGGCGCGCTTGGGATGAGGCGCAGTGTTGTCTATGGGGAGGCGGATGCGCCGGATGAGCGAGTGATGTTGGAGTTGCGTCGTCGCTTCAGGGGGGAGGTCGTCGCGCTGAGCGAATATCTCGGACGTGACCTCGTTACACTCTGGGGCTATGACAGCTTGGAATGACAAGCGTGTCGGTTGAGCCCATGCCGGCTGGTCGGGGGCCCACGGAGCGGCGGGCCCCCGACTTCTTCATCGTCGGGCACCCCAAGTGCGGTACCACCGCCCTCTACGAGATGCTCCGCCGCCAGCCGCGAATCTTCATGCCGTCGCTGAAGGAGCCGCACTTCTTGGCGGGCGAGATCGATGCGCAGCGCGGAGGCGTCCCGCGCACGCTCGAGGAGTATCTGGCCTTGTTCGCGGATGCCGGGCCCGAGCAGCTTCTGGGCGAGGCTTCTCCTTCCTATCTCAACTCACCGAGCGCGGCGGCGAACATCGCCGCGCTTCAGCCGCAGGCGCGAATCATCGCGATCCTGCGCGAGCCCGCGAGCTTCCTGCGCTCGTGGCATCTCCAGCTGCTGCAGAGTCACGTCGAGACTGAGGCTGACTTCGCGACTGCGATCTCGCGCGAGCAGCGCGAGCTCGAGTCGCCCGCCGAGGCACAGCCCCCGCGACGGCACCGCTATTCCGATCGTGTGCGTTATGTGGAGCAGCTTCGTCGTTATCGTGAGTTGTTTGGGAGTGAGCGGGTGTTGGTGTTGATCTATGACGATTTTCGTGATGACAATGAGGGGACGGTGCGGGAGGTTCTGCGTTTTTTGGAGGTGGATGACGCGTTGCCTGTGCAGGCGCGTGAGGCGAATCCGACGGTGCGCTTGCGTTCGAAGCAGCTTGATGTGTTGATACATCGCGCGACCGTTGGGAGGGGTCCTGTGATGAGGGGTGTGAAGGTTGGGGTGAAGGCGGTGACGACGCGCAGGATGCGTCATGGCGCGCTTGGGATGAGGCGCAGTGTTGTCTATGGGGAGGCGGATGCGCCGGATGAGCGAGTGATGTTGGAGTTGCGTCGTCGCTTCAGGGGGGAGGTCGTCGCGCTGAGCGAATATCTCGGACGTGACCTCGTTACACTCTGGGGCTATGACAGCCTCGACTGACGCTTTGCCGGCCGCGAGCGGACAGCGCCAGAGGGTCCCCGAATTCTTCGTCGTGGGACACCAAAAGTGTGGGACATCCGCGCTGTACGAGATGCTCAGGTCCCATCCGCAGATCTACATGCCGGATGTCAAGGAGACATGGTATTTCTCATCGGAGCTGCGCTCGGCCGGTAAACGCAGGCGCCTGGCGGAGCGCCCGGAAAGCTTTGACGAATATCTGTCGTTGTTCGACGACGCGGAGCCCGGGCAGCGCGTGGGCGAGAACTCACCCGCGTATCTGATGTCGAGCGAGGCCGCGAAGCGGATCGCCGATGCTCGCCCCGACGCGCGCATCATCGCGATTCTGCGCGAGCCCGCGAGCTTTCTGCATTCCTTCCATCTGCAGTGCCTGCGCAATCACGTCGAGACCGAGAAGAGCTTCGCCAAGGCGATCGCGCTCGAGGCCGACAGGCGTGAAGGCAGGAAGATCCCGCCCCACTCCCAGCGACCCCATGAGCTGCTGTACTCCGAGCACGTTCGCTACGTAGCCCAGCTGCAGAGGTATCACGCCGTGTTTGCGCGCGAGCAGGTGCTGGTGCTGATCTATGAGGACTTCCGGCGCGACAACGAGGCGACGATGCGTAAGGTTCTGAGCTTCCTCGACGTTGACGAGACGGTCGCGCTGCACGCGGTCGAGGCCAACCCGTCCTACCGCGTGCGCTCGCCGCAGCTGCACGAGCTGCTGCGTTCCGTTTACCTGGGTCGCGGCTCCGCGGCGCGTAAGGTCAAGATGGCGATGACGTCGGTGACGTCTCGACGGATGCGCAGATCGCTGCTGCGGCTGACTCTTCACGGCGTCGTCTACGGAGAGCCCCAGCGCGAAGACGAGCGCGTGATGAACGAGCTGCGCAGTCGCTGCAAGGCAGAGGTGCTTGCGCTCAGTCAGTACCTGGATCGCGACCTTGTCAGCCTGTGGGGCTATGACCGGGTCGAGTGACCCTCGCCGGCAGCCGGCAACCTCGCAAGGATCTCTCGGCAGCGAATGGCGCGCGGCGCGCGAAGCCGAGCAGGAGCGGGCGCTGCCATCGGGGACGGTCGTCGTCTCGAGCCCCGCACCGTTCGGCGCGGGGGGCCTCGGGCGCCATCTGAAGGAGATCGCCGACGCCGTCGACCGGCGCGGAGCCCCGGCGACGTGCTTGTGCGGTGTCGCGCTCAGCCACATGACGGGGTCGCCATCGCCGCTGCACCACGAACTGGAGGTGAGCGGGCTCGCGACGGCACGTCCCCTGCGCCGACTGACGCGCCTGTCACCGGCGTGGGCGAACCTACGCCGCAGCGTTGCGTTCGATGGCTACGCCGCGCGCCAGCTGCCTGAGGCGGAGCACCTGATTGCCTTCAACGGCCAGGCCCTCAAACAGTTCCGCGCTGCGAAGCGGGCCGGTTATCAGTCGGTGGCGCTTCTGTCCGCCAACTCGCACCTGCGGAGCCTGCTCCGTCAGCACGCCAAGGCCCACCGTCAATACCCGCTCGAAGGCTCGTGGGCGACCCGGCTGCTCAAGCGCAACCTGCGCGAGTACGAGATGGCGCAGCGCATCTACGTGGCCTCGCGCTACACATGGGAGTCGTTCGTCGCGGAGGGTTGCCCGGAGGATCGTCTGTCGCTGTTTCCGTTCGTCCCCGACCCCCGCTTTCACCCCGGCGAGACGCCGCCGTCGCAGGAGACGTTCAACATCGTCTTCACCGGCCGGCTCACCGTCGACAAGGGTGTGCCGCTGCTGGTCGACGCCGTGCGGCGCCTGGCCCACGAGGATCTACGCCTGGAACTTGTCGGGGGCTGGAGCTCGAGGGGTATGCGTCGCTTCCTGCAGGAGGCGCTCGCGCGCGACCCTCGGATCAGCGTGGGCCCCGGCGACCCGTTGCCGCATTTGCGCGGCGCCCGCCTGTATGTGCATCCCAGCTACGAGGACGGCTTCGCCTACGCTCCCGCGGAGGCGATGGCGTGCGCTGTTCCAGTCCTCGTCAGCGAGGACACGGGGATGAAGGAGCTGGTCGACGTGGGTGTCAATGGTCTGATCCTGCCGACGGGCGACCTGGCGGCGCTGACGGAAGCGATCGACGCTGCCTTCCACGGGGAGATCTTCGGCTGAGCGCTTGCGGTCTCGGCGCGGCAGCCGCGCTAGACCAGCGATCCTCTCGCGGCGATCTTTGACGCGGAGCGGTAGTAGGAGTTGTTCTGCTGTAGGAAGTCGATCGTGTCGAATGCGGTCAGCTTGCCGTCGATGATGATCATCACGCGATCGCAGATATCGAGCGTCGACATACGGTGCGCGATGATGAACAACGTCAGCTGCTGCTTGAGCCCGGTCAGCGATTCCTGGATCAGCGACTCAGACGTCGGGTCGAGCGCGCTCGTGGGCTCGTCGAGCACGAGCACCTCCGGTTTCGCCGCGAGCGCTCGCGCGAGACATATACGCTGCTGCTGGCCACCGGAAACCGCATCCGCGCGAGGCCCGACGATCGTCTCATAACCCTCGGCCCAGCCCACGATGTCCTCATGGATACGCGCGAGCTCTGCCGCCCGTTGCACCGCGTCATCGTCGATCTCGCGAAAGAAACGGATGTTATCCGCGACCGACGCATGCAACAGACG
Source organism: uncultured Solirubrobacteraceae bacterium (assembly GCA_963759265.1). Taxonomy (GTDB): domain Bacteria; phylum Actinomycetota; class Thermoleophilia; order Solirubrobacterales; family Solirubrobacteraceae; genus Palsa-744. The sequence continues at coordinate 241,207 of CAVWYR010000002.1, read as the reverse complement.
CGGTTCCTGGGGCACATAGGCAACGCGGGTATGCCAGTCCTCCTGCAAGAACTCCTGCGCGGGAATCCCGTTCACCAGATAACCGCCCTCACTCGGGGCGCGCAACCGCAACAGCAACTGCACGAGCGTCGACTTGCCCGCCCCCGACGGGCCAATCACACCAATCACCTCACCACCATTCACCTCAAAAGAAACCCCCGACAGCACCGGCCGCCCAGGCGTATACGCATAGCCAACATCATCGAACGCAAGTCCACTCACCCGCGGTAGCGCGTATGTCCCGGCCGGCGGGCTGCTCTCGCGGTAGCGCCGTTCTGTCTCCTGGACCAGTTCGACGTAGGGCATCGCCTGAATCAGGCTCTGGTATGCGCTCTGGATTCCTTCCCCGCTGGAGCTTGCCCGCAGGAGTATCAGGACCACCGCGCCGAGCGACGCAATGTGGTGCGCGCCCGTCTTATAGAGCACAAAAAGCGCGCCCAACAGCAGCACGTACACGTACGTTTCAGAGATGTTCGAGCCGATCCTGCCGAGGATCCCATTCTGAAACAGAAGCCGGCGCGAGATCGCGACGAGTCCGTCGACCCGGCGGCGCAGGGCGTCGCCCGCGCCGAACACGTGTGCCTCTTCGGCAATCCTATTCGCCTCGGCGATACCCGCTGCGTAGTTGACCTGAGCGCGGGACAATGCACGTGCGCGACGCTTGCTCAAAGTGCGCAGTGGTCGCAGCAGCGCCAGCATGCTGAGGGCGAGCGCGAGCACGATGACAGCGGCTACCACGTTGATCACGCATGCGAATACCAGCAGCACGATGAACGTCAGCGTGGCATTGACGAGGCCCAGCAGGCTCCCGAGTGCCCCATTCGCGTAAGCCGCCTGGTTTGTCATGATCTCCTGCAACCGGCCCTCGCGCTCGCGGGACTGCAGCTCCCAGGAGGCGCCGCTGTAGGCCTCGAAGAGGTTCATCCGTATCCGTCCCCAGGATATGGTTGTGATCCTCGCCGGCAGCAGCGTCAGTGGCACCTGCAGAAACACCAGACGCACGATCGCCAGAACGAAGCCCGCGATCAGCAGTGTCTTCGTGGGAGCGCGGATGTGAAAAAGGATGATCTTTGCGTGGACGCTGTTAGCTCTGACGAGGGTTGCCGCGATTTGAGCCAAAAGCGCAAGGTTGATCGCTTCAGCGAACCCCGAGAGAATCGCGAGAAAGCCGATTGCGACGATCCGTTTGCGCTGGTCGCCGACGAGCTGGCGCATCCGTGAGCGCATCGATCGTGGCGGCCAGTCGCCGGGAACGGGAGGCGGAGGTTTGCGGGAGCGGAGAGGTGAACGCGTCATCGGCTGTTTGGTTCCGTCCAGGGCCGCACCCCGCGAATCATACCGCGCCCCTATAGGCCCGAACTCCGCGGCCGAAAAAGCTCAGTTGGGGGTGGCGCACCCCGTTACGCTCCGGCTTGCACCGGTTAGCGGGCGCCCGTTCGTCGCGCCTCGGTGGGTGGGCGCCGCGGATATGATCAGGGTTGCCGCGAGCGGCGAGGCCTATGCTCCATATCGCCACAGTCCACTACCAGTCACCGCGCTGGATAGATATCCAGACCAGCTATCTGCGTAGGCACATCTCGGTTCCCTTTCAGACCTGGTCCTCGATCGAGGGAATCGACCCTTCGTACGCGGCCTCGTTCGACCGCGTGTTCGAGCAGCGCGGCCCGCACCCATGCAAGCTGAACCACCTGGCGCTGGAGATATGCCACGCCGCGGCACCCGAGGATCTGATCATGTTCTTGGATGGGGATGCGTTTCCGATTGCAGATCCGATGCCCGTGATCGAAGAGGGCCTGCAGAAAGCGCCACTGCTCGCGGTCAGGCGCGCGGAGAATCTCGACGAGCCCCAGCCGCACCCCTGCTTCTGCGTAACTACGGTTGGCGCTTGGCAAGGCCTTCCCGGCGACTGGTCGCTCGGGCCTGTCTGGCCGGCGGGCAAGCGTGAGCTCATCAGCGACGTGGGAGCAAACCTGATGCGCACCCTTGAGCTCACGAAAACCCCCTGGGTGCCGTTGTTGCGAACAAACGGCGCGAAGCTACACCCGCTGCTGTTCGCGGTCTATGGCGACGTCGTCTATCACCACGGCGCCGGCTTCCGCGAGAAGGCTCTGCCTCGAGTCGATCGCGAGCGCTTGAGGACCCAGCAGCGGCCGCGACGAGTTGTGCGCGATGCGATCGCACGACTTCGCGGCGGCATGGACACGGGCGTGCGCGGCGGGACCGAGACGGTGCAGCTCAACAATCGCAACTCGCTGCGCGTGTTCGAGGCGATTCAGCGCAACGATCCCGATTGGCTCGCGCTGGTGACCGAGGAGGTCGCGCTCGAGGCGGGCGTGTGAGCGCCAGCTGCACGAGCGGCGCGAGCGCTTGCGTAGGCGTCGATCACGCCGGCGGCGTGGCGCTCAGGTGAGAAGCGTGCGTTGACGGAGTCTCGGCCCGCCGTGCCCATCACCTCCTGTCTGTGCGGGTCCGCCAGCAGCGCGTTCAAAGCATCGGCAAGCTCGTTGACGTCACCCGGCTTGACGCACACGCCGCTGACGCCGTCCTCGAGCCAGTCCTCGATCCCGCCTGTGGCGCTCGCGATAACCGGTCGGCCTGCGCTCAGCGCCTCGATCCCGACGAGGCCGAAGGGCTCGGGCCACAGTGACGGGACAACCACTACGGAGGCATTCGCGAGCTCCTCGGCGAGCTGCTCGGCGGGCAGCCAGCCCTTGAACTGGACGCGGCGCTCGACACCGCTGCGCCTGGCGAGCCTGCGCAGCGCCTGCAGCTGTCGACCGTCCCCGCATACGATGAACTCGGCGTCCACCTCGCGCGCAGCTCTGATCAGCACGGCGAGCCCCTTCTGAGCAACGAGCCGCCCGGCGAACACCACCCGCCGCGCGTTCGCGTCGACCGAGCGCGGTGTCGGTGTGATCGTCACCGGCAGCGGTACGATCCGTCGCCTGCCTAGCCCGTTGGCGGCGAGGTGGCGGTCCACCGCACTCGAGTAGGAGATGACCAGATCGGCCGCGGCGAGCGCGTGCGCGCGGCGCGCGGCATTCCTGTAACGCGTGGGCAGTGCTTTCACGTTATGTGTGTGCGCGCAGCCGCGCACGAGCAGATTGAACACACACCCCGGCCCGTGTGCACGAGTGCATTCCTGCCCGGGGCGAAAGTAGTAAAGCCCGGACGGGCACGCCGAGTAGACGTGGGCGCTGATCACAACCGGGGCGCTCGTGCGCATCGCTTCCACGACGTCGGGTAGATCGACCTGATGCAGGTGAATGACATCCGGACCGAACGCCAGCGCCTCTCCGATGCGCTCGGCCATCGGTACATCGGCATGAAACAGATCGGGACAGTGATAGACGGTCACCCCGGGTGAATCCTCCTCCGTCTCGATCCGCGCCGCGAGCACGCGCACATCGAGACCGTGATCGGCGAGTATCCTGGCGCTCGCCTGCACGTGTGTTGACACGCCGCCGTCCCTGGTCCAACGCGGTACCCCCAACAGCACTGAGCCCGGGGCGCGCGCGGGCGTGGTCGAAGCGGATCCCTGCCCGTCAGCCATGTGCGGGCCACGATAGCCGCTGTGCGGGGGGCTGGCGAGACGTCGCTCGCAGGTGCGCGCGCTCGCGAGGACAGCTGCAGCGCACGCGCATGCGAATGCTACAGTCGCCCTGCGATGGGCTCCAGCTTGATCGATGGCGATGGTGGCGGAGGCCCTGTGAACGTAGGACGCGCGGTCGTGCTGGGCGCCCCGCGCTCGGGAACGACGTTCCTCATGAGCGCGCTCGGTACGCTCGCGCAAGCGGAGTGCGTCAGCGGCAACCTGTTGCCGGTGGGCATCGCCCACCTCGCTGCGCAGGAGCTCCCCGACGACTTCCGCGAAGCGCTCGAGCGCAGCTTCCGCGTGGCGCTCGCCGACTACCTCACCACCAGTCTCTACCACGCTCGCTCAGCCGCGTTGCGCAAGTGGTGGGTCGCGAGCAGGCGGCTTTCGACGCTGCGCCCGGCGATCGATGGGAAGAGGGTGGAGCAAATGCTGATCTACAAGGAGCCGTTCCTGGCATTCGCGCCGGAGCTCTCATACGCGGCGCTGCCTCAGGCTCGGCTGCTGTACATATACCGCGACGGGCGCGATGTGGCGGACTCGCTCGTTCGCACCTACGACGTGCTCACCGACGAGAAGCTGGCCGATCTCGAGACCGACGAGGCCCAGCTGGGTAGGAAGGTGGGGGAGCTGTGGGTGCCGTGGTGGGTGAACGAGAGCGAGAGCGATTCCTTCCTGACGGCGAGCCCATACCTGCGCGCGGTCTGGATGTGGCGGGAGATGGTCAGGCGCTGCCGTGACTTCTTCGCTCGCCCTGATGTGCTCGCCTCGGGACGGGTCCTGCAGATCCGCTACGAGGATCTGATCGCGGATCCGCTCGCACACGGTCAGGCGATCGCCGAGCATCTCACCCAGCAGCTCACCGCGCGGACGCGCGAGCGACTTCGCAGCGCGCACCCACGGTCGATCGGCATCCATCGGCGCCGGGAGCGCTCCGAGTTGCACGACGCCGAGCGGTTGGCCGCGGTGGAGCTCCAGGCGCTCGGCTATGAGCTGACCCCGAGCACGGATACCCGCGAAGGCGAGTTGACGCCTCGCTGAAGCTGGGTCGCAGGCCCTAAGGTGGGCTGTCTCCGGGTGCTCCCGACAGTTGGGGGCCTGATAGGTCTTTGAGGTTTGGACGGGTTCCCCCGGGCGGGGGAACCCGTCCGTGCCTGTGCTCAGGCTGCCTCCTTCACCGCCAAGTGAAGAGAGAGGTTGAGCCTGATGACCAAGGATGACGTGCTGTTCGGCTACCGCCAGCAGCTTTTCGCGGAGGCAGCGAGGACGAACGTCTCGGCAGCGTGCCGGACGTTCGGGGTGCACCGCTCCACCTACTACCACTGGAAGCGCCAGGTCGATCGGCATGGCCTGGAGATGCTGCGCCCCCGCGAGCGCCGGCGGCCGCGGATGCCCAACGCGCTGCCGACGATGATCGAGGAGCGGATCGTGTCCTTCTCGATCGCTCACCCAGGCCTCGGCCCCAGACGGGTCGCCTCAGAGCTCGCGAGGGAGAAGTGGGGCGGGATCGTCGTCTCGCCGAACGGGGTGTGGAAGGTGCTCTGCCGCCACGGGCTGAATACCCGCGCGAAGCGCCTCGGGCTGATCGCGGGCTACGCGGCGCCCTACGAGCCGCCCCGAGATCCAGGACCAGAGCAGCACATCGAGGTCTCAGAGCCTGGCGAGCTGGTCGGGATCGACTGCTTCTACGTCGGTCGCCTGAAGGGCACCGACGGCGCGATCTGGCAGCTCACCGCGATCGACATCGCCTCCTCCTACGCCTGGGCGGAGCTCGTGATCTGCAAGCGAGGCAACCCCACCGCCCGACAAACCTCAAAGCTCGCCGAGCGCGTCGCCAAGGATCTGCAGGCCGCTGGCTGGAAGCTGCAGCGGATGCTCAGCGATAACGGCAACGAGTTCCGTGGCCTGGATTTCACGCGTACCCTCGAGCAGCTGGGAGCCCGCCACAGCCGCATCCACGCAGGCAGGCCGCAGACCAACGGCAACGTCGAGGCGCTGCACAAGACGATCCTCGACGAGTGCTGGCGACCAGCGTTTGCCCGCTACATCTATCCCCGCTACACCGGCCTCAGGCGCGAGCTCGACACCTACCTCAGCTACTACAACACCGACCGCGTTCACCACGGACGACTCACACGCGGACGCATCCCGGCAGAGATCGTCTACGGTGCCCGAAAGATGGAGGCAAGATGAGCCGCACCTGTCGGCACATCCCGGAGGCTGCCCACCCTAAGGGGCCGGCGTCCCGTCCGGGGCAGGCGTCACGTTCAGCTCAAAGACTTCGCTCGACACAGACTGAAGTTCTGCGTTCCCGGGGACGGTGATCCGCAGCAGCTCGGTTCCGGACGTTGGGAAGCTGTATGCGATCGAGTATGCGGAGCTGGAGGTGAGCGTCGCGGAGGCGATCACGTGATAGCCGGGAGCGGATGCGTCGAGGCATTCGAGCTCAACGAGCTGACCTTCGTGAAACGGCGCGAGGCTACCAGTGAAGCTCACAGGCGCTTCGGCCTGCACGCTCGCGGGTGCGGCCTGGGGGACGAGCGACCAGCTGACGCCCTCGGCGAGCGTCGCCGAGCTCGCGCCCGCAGTGAGCACGCGATAGCGAGTGCTCACTAGCGGTGACTCGGTAAAGCTGTATTCGCCGCCGTTGGTGGTCGCATGGGCGACCGGCGCAAACGAACCGTCACCAGTTTGCGCGAGCAAGGTCACGGGCACGTCCGATGATCCCGCGACGGCTCCCGTGATCGTCACCGTCCCGGCGTAGGAGATGGGATCGGCTGAAGCCGCGATCGTCACCTTGCGCTCGCGCCTGCCCAGGATCTCGTAGGTGACAGGCGTTGAGACGGCGCGCATGGCGAGCCCGTGCGAGTGCGCGAGGATGCGGATGCGGGCGGTGCCGGGTCGCAGGAAGGTGTGGGTGATCGAGAACTTGCCTTCTTCGTCAACCGGGCCGCCGCCGATGCGCACCCAGCGTCCCGCGCCGTCTTCGCGCTGGAGCGCGACGGTCGCGCCTGTTGCGAGCGGGCTGACGCTGCCGGTGAACGTCACCGCGCCCGCGTTCCCGAGACGATTCTGCGCATCTGAGGCTCGCCGCGCGCCGACGAACAGCTCGGTGCCCGCGGACGGTGCGCTGATCGTCACCTGGGGAGCGATCGTGACGGGCGCAGTCGCGCTCTGGGCCCCGGCCGCGCTGACGTAGAAGCTGCTGTCGGTTTGCGGGCTGGCGGGCGCGAACGCGAACGCGCCGTCAGCTTCAGTGACGGTGGTGGCGACGAGCTCGAAGCCAGGGGTGCGGGCGAGCTTCTGATAGAGCGAGACGGTCTGTTCGGCGGCGCTCGTCCCTTCGCCGCAAGTCAGCGTTCCCGTTAGGCCCAGCGGCGTGATCGCGGTGACGATCGACGGTGCCGCCTGCAGATCGATGGTGCATGAGGTGACAGCCCGCACATCGGCGCGATCGGCGCGCCTTGCCGCTCGGCGGCGCTCACGCCTTTCACGGCGTTCTTCGCGCCCCGTCGTCGCTTCGCCTTCGGGCGCAGCCGCGCTCGCGGGCGCTTCGCTGCTCGATTCCCCGGCTGGGATGGTGGCGGCTTCTTCGCTGAGGGGAGCGTCGCGACGCGCGCCGGCACGGGCAGCTGCGTCTGCGGGCAAGATGAGGCCGAGGCACAGGGCCAGGGCTGCGCCGAGGAGGAACGAGGCTCGCCGCACGCGCTGCACACGCCGGCGAAGGTTCAGGGCCATGTTTGTGAGCGTCCTTGCGTGGGGTGATCAGGTCGCGGGAGGTGTGACCGATAACTGAATCGGCATAAGCCGGCGAACCCTTGAGCGTGACGGTCACCTAGCTTCGCTCGGACCCGCTCAACACGCTCGCGTACACCTGCTCGAGCCGTCGCGCCACGGCGTCGGGCTGGTACTCGGCGAGGGCGCCGCGAGCGGCGGCCCCGAGACGCTCGCGCTCGCGCGGATCCTCGCGCAGCGCCACCATCGCCGCGGCGAGGGACTGTTGGTCGCGGCTGCGGAACAGCTGCCCCGTCTCGCCGTTGGCGATCACGCTCGCCGGGCCGCCCTCGTCGGGAGCGATCACCGCCAGGCCAGCCGCCATTCCCTCGAGCACGACCGTCCCGAAAGGCTCGGGGATCACAGATGCGTGGACGAGCACGTCGAAGGACGCGAGCTCTGGCCAGACGTCCTCGCGAAAGCCCCGGAACTCCACGCGCTCGGCGACGCCGAGGCTGGCCGCCAGGGCGTGCAGCTCCTGCTCGTAGCTCTCCTCACCGAACATCGTCGTGCCGACGAGCACGGCTCGCTCCTCGCCCGCGGGGAAGGCCTGGGCGAACGCGCGCAGGAACAGATCCTGGCCCTTCCAGGGAGCGATCCGTCCGAGCATCCCGAACGTCACGGGTCTCGGGCCGGTCGCTCGCGGGTGGCTGGAGAGCTCGACCGACGCCGGGATCACCCAGCTCATGCGCCCGCGATCGCCGGGTGGGAGAGCCTCGAGTGTCGCGCTGGAGTTGGCGATCACACCGTCCGCCAGATGCCGGATCAGCGTTCGCACCAGCAGCACGGCTCCTCGCGGTATGTAGTCCTCGGCGATGCGGTCGCGCACGTGCCACACGACGGGGATGCCGGCGGCCTTCGCCGCGAGGCTCCCGTACACGCCGGCCTTGAGCGAGTTCGTGTGCACGAGATCCGGGCGCAGCGAGCGCAGGCGCAGTGTCAGCCTCGCGATGTAGGCCAGCGTGTGCGCGAGCGTCGCCGGCGAGGACCCGCCGAGACGTACGCGCTCGCGGCGCATGTCGCGTGCGGAGGCGGCGATCGGCAGAACCTCCACCGAGACACCGGCACGTTGCAGGCGCTCGGCGAGTGGCCCGTCCTCGCCGAGGATCATGTGCGGGTTGACCGTCTGCAGGTGTGTGAGCAGTCGCATCAGCGCCAGCTCGCCACCGGACAGACGCGCGACGTGGTCGAGGTACACGACGCGCAGGCGCTCGTCGCGCTCGCGCCCGAGCAGGCGCCGGTACAGGGCCCGGTGGCGCTCGGCGAGCAACGGCCAGGAAAAGCTCTCGGCGAAGCTCCGCGTCGCGACGCGCGAGGGTAGATCGCCGTGGGCGGCGTTCGTGATCCGCTCGCTGAGGGCGCGCGCGTTCTCTGCCGCCACCACCAACGACGGGTCGAGCGCTTGCGCGACCTCCGGGAGCCCACCTACGTCGGTGACGATGCTGGGGGTGCCACACGCGGCCGCCTCGGGCACGACGAGGCCGAAGCCCTCGAGCGCGACCGATGGCACGATTGCGACATCGGCTGCGCGGTAGGCCTCGACGAGCTCCTCGTCCGAAAGCCGCCCCATCACGCGCACGCCTCCAGCGAGGGCCGGAGCGGCCGCGCGTTCGGACAGCGAGCCCTGAAGTGCGCCTGCGCCGACGAGCAGCAGCTGCGAGCGGCGCGGCAGCTCGGCGCGGACGGCCTCCCACGCGTCCAACAGTCCGTCGATGCCCATGCGCGGCACGAGCCGGCGCACACAGACCGCCACGAACGCGTCCTGATCGAGCTCCAGACGCTCTCGCGCCAGCGCGCGATCGCCCGGCGTGAACGCGTCCAGCGCGACTCCAGGGGGCCACACGTGGACCTCCCACGGGCGCAGCCGATAGCGCTCGACAAGCACCCTGCGAAACGCAGAAGAGAGGACTACGTAGGCGTCGGCGCGTCGCATCACGCGCTGCTCGAGCAACCAGCGCAGGGCGAAGCGCACGCGCGAGCCGTCGCCCGCGGCGAGGTTCTCGTGCGCCCATGGCCCGTGAAAGTGAAACACGAAAGGGCGCTTGCGCAGCGTCCCGAACAGCAGCGGCGCGGCGGCATGCAACGCGAAATGCGCGTCCACGACCTGAGCCCCTCGGGCGGCGTCGCGGGTCAGCCGCCAGAAGCTCACAAGACGGCGCGGGAGCGGCAGCTCGCGCTCGACCACGCCCACCGACGCCGGCGGATCCTCGGCGGGGCCGACCACCACGCCGCGCGCCTCGGGCAGCTGCTCGAGCAACGAGCGGTAGTAGCGGTTGAGACCACCGAGCGTGGTGGGGAACCAGCCCATTCCCAGCATCAGCACGCTGGGGTGCTCGGCCGATCGCGAGGCTGGATCGTGTGTCGGTGTGCTCACGGACTTGGCGGCTCTCGCGAGGCGGGTCGGGCGCTAGCTGCGCACCGTATCAGGGGCTCGATCGCGCCAGCGAGCGCCGCCCCTCGCACAATCTTGAAAATCGGGCGCTCGCAACGTAATGTTCACCACGGTCAAGCGGCACATCTCCACGCTGGGGATGTCGCAGCATCGGATCACAAGTCAGAGAGCAAGGATGCCAGCCACCTACCACCTGACTCATCTGCGCACGCTCGAGGCCGAGGCGGTCCACGTGATGCGCGAGACCGTCGCGGAATTCGAGCGCCCAGTGCTGCTCTTCAGCGGCGGCAAGGACTCGATCGTGCTGCTGCGCCTGGCCGAGAAGGCGTTTCGCCCGGCGCCGTTCCCGTTTCCGGTGATGCACGTCGACACCGCGCACAACTTTCCCGAGGCGATCGAGTTCCGTGACCGGCGCATCCGGGAGCTGGGCGAGCGGCTGATCGTCGCTTCGGTCGAGGAGTCGATCCGCAGCGGGCGGGCAGTTGAGGACACCGGTCCGCGCGCCTCGCGCAATGCGCTGCAGACGATCACGCTGCTGGACGCGATCGCCGAGCACCGCTTCGACGCGGCGTTCGGTGGCGCTCGCCGCGATGAGGAGCGGGCACGCGCGAAGGAGCGGATGCTCTCGTTCCGCGACGAGTTCGGCCAGTGGGAGCCTCACAAACAGCGTCCTGAGCTGTGGAGCCTCTACAATGGCCGGATTCGCAACGGAGAGCATGCTCGGGTGTTTCCGATCTCCAACTGGACTGAGCTCGACGTGTGGCAGTACATAGCGGAGGAGGCCCTGGAGGTGCCGTCGATCTACTTTGCCCACGAGCGTGAGGTGTTCGCGCGTGACGGCATGCTCTACGCCGTCAGCCCATTCGTGGAGCTGACGGACGGCGAGGAGGCGTTCTCGGCGCAGGTGCGCTACCGCACGGTTGGTGACATGAGCTGCACGGGCGCCGTCGAGTCGAGCGCGGACACGCTCGCGGAGGTGGTGGCCGAGATCGCCGCGACGCAGGTGACCGAGCGCGGTCAGACCCGCGCGGACGACAGGGTCACCGAGGCGGCGATGGAGGATCGCAAGCGGCAGGGGTACTTCTGATGGGCGCGGTCGGGGGGTCGGGCTCGCTGCCAGGGGTCGCGATCAACGGCAACGGGAACCTCCACACCGATCCGGAGCCCACTGGCGGTGAGAGCGCCGCGGAGGTGTTCCGACGGCTCACCGAGCGCCCTGCCGAACTGCTGCGCTTCGCGACCGCCGGCTCGGTTGATGACGGCAAGAGCACGCTGATCGGCAGGCTCCTGTATGACTCCAAGCAGGTTTTGGCTGACCAGCTCGCGCACGTCGAGCAGGCGAGCGAGCGCAAGGGCGAGGTCCTCGATCTGTCGCTGCTGACCGATGGCCTGCGCGCCGAGCGCGAGCAGGGCATCACGATCGATGTCGCCTACCGATACTTCGCGACGGCACAGCGCCGCTTCATCATCGCGGATACCCCCGGCCACGAGCAGTACACGCGAAACATGGTGACGGGCGCCTCCACCGCCGATCTGGCGATCGTGCTGGTGGACGCTCGCAAGGGCGTCATCGCACAGTCCAAGCGCCACGCCTTCATCAGCTCGCTGCTGGGCATACCGCACGTCGTCGTGTGCGTCAACAAGATGGACCTGGTCGACTACGACGAGGCGGTGTTCGACGCGATCGTCGAGGACTTCGACGCCTTCGCCGCCCGCCTGGAGCTGTCCGACGTCACGTTCATCCCGATCTCGGCGCTGCTCGGCGACAACGTCGTGGAGCGCTCGGAGGCGATGCCCTGGTACCAGGGTCCGCCGGTGCTCTACCACCTCGAGCACGTCCACATCGCTTCCGACCGCAACCTGATCGACGTGCGCTTCCCCGTGCAGTGGGTGATCCGCCCGCCCGCCGCCTCCGTCGCCGACTACCGTGCGTACGCCGGTCAGCTCGCCGGCGGGATCATCCGCGAGGGCGATGAGGTGGTCGTGCTGCCGGGCGGACAGCGAACGACCGTCGCGGGGATCGATACCTACGACGGGCCGATCAAGGAAGCGTTCCCGCCGATGTCGATCGCGCTCAGGCTGGCTGATGACATCGACGTGGGGCGCGGCAGCACGATCGTGCGCACGCAGAACCAGCCCACCGTCGCCAGTCGCTTCGAGTGCCTGATGTGCTGGATGTCTGAGGAGCCGCTGAGCCCCCGCCGGCGCTATCTGGTCAAGCACACGACCCGCACAGCGATGGTCGGCAACATCGACGTCCGCTACCGGATCGACGTCGAGACCCTGCACCGCGACGGGGGCGCGACGACGCTCGAGCTCAACGATCTGGCGCGCGTGCAGGTCGAGCTGAGCTCGCCGCTCGTGTTCGACTCCTATCGGCGAAACCGCGTCACCGGCAGCCTGATCGTCATCGACGCGGCCACCAACGACACGGTCGCTGCGGGAGTGATCCTCGACACCGAGGTCGAAGGAGCAACAGAGCCAAAGAGCGAGCGCAGCCCGAACGTGCTCTGGCAGGGGACGCGGATGACGCGCGAGCGTCGCTGGGAGGCACTTGGGCACGTCGGCGCGACGCTGTGGTTCACGGGCTTGCCCGGCGCCGGCAAGTCGACCGTCGCCGCCGCCGTCGAGGAGCGTTTGCTTCAGGCCGGCCAGCCTGCGTTCCTGCTCGACGGGGACAACCTGCGCCACGGTCTCAATGGGGATCTCGGCTTCGACGAGCACGCACGCCGCGAGAACGTACGGCGTACGGCGCACGTCGCGAGGCTGCTCGCCGAGTCCGGCACGATCTCGCTCGTCAGCCTCGTCAGCCCTTATGCCGCCGACCGCGAGACCGCCGCGTCGCTGCACGTCAGTGACAACCTCAGCTTCGTCGAGATCTTCGTCGACGCGCCGCTCGAGCTGTGCGAGCAGCGCGACCCCAAGGGCCTATATGCGCGGGCGCGCGCGGGCGAGCTCGCGGGTCTCACCGGCGTCGGCGCGCCGTACGAGGCGCCCGCCAACCCCGACCTCGTGCTCGGCGCCCGTCAGGAAACCGTCGAGGAAGAGGTCGAGCGGGTCATCGAGCTGCTCATCGCGCGGGGTCTGATCGCGCGGGTCTGATCAGCGCCGGCAGGCTGACACAGCCTCGGCTAGGCGCTCTTCTTCTTTTTCTTCTTGTTGGATTCGGGGGCGTGCAGCAGGATGCCCGTGCTGTGCCCGGATGCCAGCGGGCCCGGGCCGATCGCGACGTAAGCACGGTAGTTGCCGGTATCGCGGACGTTCACGATCGCGCTGAAGCGTGAGATCGCCCTTGTCCCCGGCTTGACGACCGCGCTGAACTTGGTCGAGAAGGTCGGGCCCTTTTCGGTTTTTTCAGAGGACTTCTTCTTCTTGGCGGGGTTTTCGAGTTTGGAGAGCTTTTCGGTCTTGGGCGCACGTCCCGCTTCGCCTTCGCCCTTCGGTGCCTTTTCGAGCTGGAAGAAGACGCGGGCCCCGACCTCCGCCGGCGTGACCGTCCCGTACAGGCGCACGAGCCCCTTTTGGCTGCTTCTGCGCACTTTCAAGATCACCCGCACCGACACCTGCTCGGGGACGATCGGGCTGCGCAGCGGTACCACGTTGACTGTGCTCACGCGGAACTTGGTGCTCGTCCGCAGGTCCGCCACGCGGAAGGAGAAGTGGCCGGTCGAGCTCGTCAAGATCGGACTGCCCACGTTCACGTAGGCGGCCGTGTACGGGTAGGGGCTCTCCTGGAGCACGATCGCGCGGTTGCCGTTGCCGAGCCCTGTGAGGGTCCCGTTGAGGACGAACGCGTCGCCGATCAGGGTCGGCTCGTAGGTCTTTGGGAGCGCGAACGCGGGCTTCTTCTTCGATGCTGCCGTGTTGAAGACGTGGTCATGGCCGAGCCGCTTGCCCTTCGCGTTGCTCGCCACGAGCCGGTAGTGATAGCCGGGCAGGACTCCGGTCACCACCTGCTGCACCTTCACGGTCGTCGCGCCGGCGGGCAGGGAGGCGGGAGCTGTCTGCGAGCCGTAGGTCGCGGTGGGGCCGTACTGGAAGTAGTAGGTCGTCGCGAGGTTATGAGGGTTGATGGTCCCCTGCAGGACGGTCGAGGTTCCGCTCGCGTGGGCTCCACCGGTGCCCACGTGGGGCGCCGCCGGCGCTTCGGCGCCCGTGGTGCCCGCAGCCTGCGAGGCCAGAGGAAGTGCCAGAGCCACGCTCGCGAGCGCCAGCGCGGGCAGGATCGTCATCCGTTTGATGTTGAAGCTGCTCATACCCGAGTACCTCCCTGTGACTACGGCTCTTGTGTGTGCCTGCGGTGCTTTCGCGGTCGGATGCTGCGACTGCCCATGGCTCGCGGGCCACGCGCGCGCGGCCTCATCGGTGATAACCCGGCTGACGTCCGTTGGATGCGGTCGGGCGCAAATACATTCTCGTTCGTCCTGGGGGGTCGCGTGGCGCTCGATACACACCAGACGGGAGGATCCTAGCGCAGCGCGTTGGCTCGAAGATGGCACCGTGCAGCCCCGCAATGCAGATGTCGATAAAGCTGATATGATTGATGAGGATTACTCGTCCACGATCTCGGAGCCTCGATATATCAATGCTTTTCGTGCTCATCATCGCCGCCTGGACAGTCCTCCTGCTGCTCGTTCTCGGGCTGGGCGCGGCAGCGCGCGCCGGCGACGAGTCGGTGTTCATGCAGGCGTCGGCTGACGAGCGGGCCGGACAGGCGGAGCCCTACCCGTGGGAGCCGGCGCCGCAGCTGGAGATCGCCGCTCGCACGAACCTGAGCAGCCCGCGCCACGCACCCGCGGGCTCCGCACCGCTGCGCAGCGGTGGCGTCGCGGCCTAGACTGCTCGCGCCCAGTGCGCTGGGATCCGGTTCGGCGATGAGGCGCAGAGCCTTCACAAAATCGTCACGCCGGCGCGCGCCCGCAGGTCGAGGATATGCAGGGCAACATCGAGAGCCTTGCTCGCGCGCGTGCTGTGTCTCTCTCCCGTGTCCCGGCGCGCAAACTCAAAGGTAGTGACCCTGTCCATCGAATCGGATAGCCCATCGCAGCCTCCCGCAGACGCAGATGCGCGCTGCGCCGGCTGCGGCGCGCCGCTTGCAGCCGACCAGCGCTATTGCCTGGAGTGCGGTGAGCGAAGCCTGCCGCCGAGCAGCGTCCTGCGCGGCGGCCCGCCGGCCGGCGACACCGCGCCGGCGTCGGCCTCGCCGCCGGGCGCCTCGCCGCCTGCCCCCTCGCCGGCCGATCGCGCGGCGCAGCGCAGCAGCACGCTGACCGTGATCGCAGGCGTCGGCGTGCTGTTGCTGGCGATGGGCGTGGGCGTGCTGATCGGGCGCTCCGGCGCCTCCAAGCAGAGCGCCCCGCCTGCGCAGGTGATCAGCATCGCCGGTGCGCCTTCAGCGGCCGCCAGCGCGCCGACGCCGGCGGCGAGCGAAGCGACGTTCAGCTCCAGCTGGCCGTCGGGGACGAGCGGCTACACGGTGCAGCTACAGACGCTGGCGCAGTCGGGCACCGCGGTCAGCGCCGTGGAAAGCGCGGAGGCGGCCGCGCGCGCCAAGGGCGCCAAGGCCGTAGGCGCGCTGAAGTCCGAAGAATTCGCCAGCTTGACCGCCGGCAGCTACGTGATCTACTCGGGCGTTCATCACACGAAGTCAGAAGCCGAAAAGGCGCTGGCCGGCCTCAAGAAGAGCTTTCCCGCTGCGAAGGTGATCAAGGTCTCCAACGGCGCCTCGAGCTCATCCGCGCAACCACCCACCTCCTCGCCGGGAGGCGTCGGGCAGAGCGAGAACCACCCTGCGCCGCCGTCGGTCCTCAAGAGCCTGAAGTCTGTAAAAGGCAAGAGCTATGAGGAAAGATCGAAGAACCTCCCGGACGTCGTCGAAGACTGAGGCTGAGGTCAGCTCCATGGGCATCATCAGCGACGCGCACGATCACGAGCCGACAGCCCCGCCGGTCGTCGACCAGGACCTCACCCGCCGGCGCGACGCGCTCGCCGAGCAAGTCACCGAGCTGCACTGGGATCTCGGCGGGCTCGCCTACGAGATGGCGATCCGCGACCACTTTCGCCTCGACGTGCTCGTGCGCCGGGCGGCGCTCTTGCAAGAGCGTGACGCCGAGCTGGCGGAGGTCGAGCGGCTGTTGCGCATGGAGCAGGAGGGTGTCGCCGGCAGCTGCCCAAGTTGCGGCGCGCCGCACAGCCGCGGCGCGCTGTACTGCTGGCAGTGCGGTGCCACGCTGATGGAGCGCCGCCCGAGCAGCGCCTCGGGCGAGGCCGACGGTGACACCTCGGTCATGGACGAGCTGCTCGCTCACCAGGCCCTCTCGGCCGCGGAGTCGGCGCCGAGCGCGGACGAGTAGGGGGCGCCGGCCGTGAGCGTCGAGCGCCCAAAGCTGTGCGCTGACTGCGGCTCGCCGCTCGCCGAGGACCAGCGCTACTGCCTGCGCTGTGGCGCGCGCGCAGGGCCACGCAGCCCGCAGCTCGAGCAGCTCGTGCAGAACGCCCGCGCCCGCACGCACCCCGGCGACGCAGGCTCGCGCGACCCTGCGCCTGCGACCGCTTCGGTCACGACGACGAAGCCGGGCCGACTCGCGCTCGCGGGGCTGCGGCTCCCCTCGCCATGGGTCTCGGCGCTGCTGGTGGCTGTGTTCCTCGGCTTCGGCGTGGTCATCGGCAATGTCGCGGCCTCGAGGCCGCTCGACACGCTCGCCTCGGCGCGCTCGCCGTTGAAGGTGCTGTTGCCCGCCTCCACGCAAGCGAGTGCGACAACCGGAGCCGCGACCCCGGCGCCGTCGTCCACGGTGTCGGGCAGCGAAGCGCCGTCAACCGAAGCCGAACCGACGCCGGCGCCGGCGCTTGCGACCCCCGCCAAGACGGCGAAGGCTCCAGCGAAGGCACCGTCCAGCTCGGGCGGCGGCGCCACCGGCTCGCAAGGCGGCTCCTCGGGTGGGCAAGGCGAATCTTCGGGCGCGGGCGGCGGATCCTCCGAAGCGGCCGCGAGCGCCCCCGCCAAGACGCTGCCGCCGGTCAAGCACGTGTTCGTGATCATGCTCTCCGACGAGCCGTACGCGTCGGTTTTCGGACCGGCGTCGACCGCGCCCTACCTTTCCCACGCGCTCGAGCGCAAGGGCGAGCTGCTCCCGCACTACGACGCGGTCGCACACGAGGAGCTGGCCAACGAGGTGGCGCTCCTCAGCGGGCAGGGCCCGACGTTGGAAACGGCGGCCAACTGCCCCGACTACACCGAAATCGCGCCCGCGAGCAGCGCCAGCGACGAACAGGTGCTCGGCAGCGGCTGTGTCTACCCGGGCTCGACACAGACGCTCGTCGGCCAGCTGGCCGCCACGCACCGCAGCTGGCGGGCGTATCTGCAGGGCATCGACGAAGCCGGCGCGCAGGCCGGCGCTTGTGCTCATCCGGCTCTGGGGCAGGCCGATCCGAGCGCCCAGCAAAGCGCGAGCACCGGCCCCTACGCGACCTTCGCCAACCCGTTCGTGTACTTCGACTCGGTGCTCGACTCGCCGATGTGCGCCGCCGATGACGGCGGGCTCGCCGGCCTCAAGGCGGACCTCGCGAGCGCCGCCAAGACGCCGAGCTTCTCCTACATCGTCCCCAGCCGCTGTGACGACGGCAACCCGACGCCGTGCAGCCCCGGGGCACCGTCGGGCATGGCGCCCGCCAACACGTTCCTGGCGCGGGTGGTTCCCGAGATCATGGGCTCGAAGGCATACAAGGAAAGCGGCCTGATCGTGATCACCGTCGATGAGGCGCCCTCCAGCGGCGCCTTCGCCGACTCGAGCTCCTGCTGCGGACAGCCGTTGTTCCCGAACGCACCGTCCACGTCGCCGAGCGGCGCGCCGCGCGGTGGCGGGACCGTGGGTGCGCTGCTGCTCTCGCCGTTCGTCGCAGCCGACACCACCAATCAGGAAGACTTCAGCCACTTTTCGCTGCTGCGCACGCTCGAGGAACTGTTCTCGCTGAAGCCGCTCGGCTACGCGGCGTTGCCGGCTGTCAAGCCCTTCGAACCGGCGATGTTCACGGCCGGCAAGAGCTGAACGGTGGCGCTGCGAGCTGCCCGGGTTTGCGGCCCTCCAGCCATCAGCTAAGATGCCTGCCGCTTCCTTCGCCGCGCGAGAGCTATGAGCACACGAACCCGCATCGCAAGGATCGCTCGAAGGGTGGGGGCGCGTAGGCCGTCCCGGGGCTGGCACAGACACGCTGTCGGCGGTAAGTGGGAGGAGATCGGACAGCTCCAGTTCGACTTCCTCGTGAGCGAGGGCCTCACCCCCGAGCATTACCTGCTCGATGTTGGCTGTGGCAGCCTTCGCGGCGGTGTGCGCTTCGTGGACCATCTCGAGCCCGGGCACTACTTTGGCATTGACCGCAGCGCCGAGCTGCTCGCGGCGGGGGAGACCGAGCTCGAGCGTGCCGGCATCACCGGCAAGCGCCCGACGCTGCTCGCGACGAGTGACTTCGCGGCTGCGCAGCTGGGGCAGAGCTTCGACTTCGCGCTCGCTCAGTCGCTGTTCACGCATCTACCGTTCAACAGCATCTCGCGCTGTGTCGCGGAGGTCGGACGGGTGCTAGCGCCAGGTGGGCGTTTCTACGCGACGTTCTTTGCCAGCCCCGGCCCACGCCTGCGCACGGAGTCGATGCCGCTGGGGAGCGGAATCCCGATCGACGTGCACCTCGATGCGGATCCGTACTACTACGATCCGGCGCTGTTCTCGTGGCTTTGCGAAGGGTCCGATCTGAGCTGCGAGTACCGTGGCGAGTGGGGCCATCCGCGCTTCCAGCAAATGCTCGTGTTCACAAAGCAGGGCGCCACCTCGCCCTGATCGGCCCGCGCGGCTACGTGCCGGCCAGTTCGCGATAGGTGATCGCGCTACGGCGCGGGCTTGAGCGCGCGAGCACCCACTCGAGCGCCATCATGTGGCGTGGATGTTGGAGGTCGTTCGGGTGAAGATCCACACGCAGTGTGTCGCTCGGCAAAAGCGAGCCCGCGCGCACCAGCGCAGGCGAGAGTGCGCGGCCCACGCGCCCGCCGGCTGTCAGGCTCCAGGCTGGGGCGAGTAGACAGGTCTGCGAGCTTGCCGATCCGTCCTGCGCACGCGCGTCGAGCTGCGGCTGCGCCCGGTGCACGCGCAGCAGTCCCGCCCACCAGCGGAACTTGAGGCTGAGCGTCTGCCGCAGCGTGCTCGTATAGGCGTACGCGGGTGCGACAAAGCCGTCCGGCTCGACGCCGGCGAGCTTGAGCACACGCCAGCCGGCGTGCACCGCCCGGCGCGTCTCGGCGCCATCGAGCCCGACGAACTCACCCGCGCGCTGGCCCGGAGCGCGGGCGAGCAGTGCGCGCGGCGAGGCGGCGAGGTGCGGGCGGACGTGCTGGAAGCCGTGCTGGGCGATCGAGTCCCCGGCGCGCCGGCGCCCGCTCAACCACTCGACCATCTCCGGCGAGCGCTCGCCGAACGGATGCAGGTCGCGTGCGGGGATCACGAGCAGCGTGACGCGATCGATGCCGTGGTCCTCGAGCCAGTCGCGGATGACAGCGCAGCGCTCGAACGTCGCAGGCTCGATCCCGTGCAGCGCTACGGCGATCTTCTTATGCGGATCGGTGGATGGCATCACGGCACAGAATCTCGCGTCGACTCACGCCGCACGATCGTGCGCGCCGGCGGGCACGCCGCGAGTCTCGCCGCCGAGCGCTCGCCGGTCACCGAGCGCTCGCCGATAACCGTCGGCGAGTCGCGTCAACGTCCGCTCCCAGGTGCGCTCTCTGACGGCGGCGAGGCCGCCGCGCGTGAGGTGCTCGCGCAGCAGCGGCGAGCTCGCCAGCTCGAGCAGGGCATCCGTCAGTCGTTGCGGGTCCCGGTCGCACAGCAGACCGCTGACGCGATCCTCGATCAGCGATAGCGGCCCGCCGGCGGCGAGCGCGATCACGGGCACGCCGCTGGCCTGTGCCTCGAGGATGACCTGGCCGAAGGTGTCTGTCTCGCTCGGGAACAGGAGCACGTCCGCATCCGCGTACGCCTTAGCGAGCTCGTCCCCCTCGAGCCAGCCGAGAAAGCTCACGTGCTCGCCGACGCGCTCGCGCAGCTGCTGCTGCTCGGGGCCGCCGCCGGCCACGACCAGATGCAGCCGGCCGCCGACCCCCGACGGGTCCTGAGAGCGCGCCCGCAGGAAAGCCTCGGCCAGCAGCTCGACTCCCTTCTCGCGCGTGATGCGCCCCGAGTACATCACCAGGATCTCGCCGTCCGCGCGTACGCGCTCGCGCAGCGCGGGGCGAAAGCGCGAGGTGTCCACGCCGCGGTCCCAGCGCAGCACCCGCTCGGCCGGCATGCCGATCGCGGCCAGCGCGTCGTCGGTGGCGCGGCTGGGGGAGAGGACCACATCACACGCGCCGTAGAACGTGCTGACGGCGAGCGCCATCGCCTCCGCCACGCGGCGCTCGCCCGAGCGCATCCCGGCGTATGCGCCCAGCTCGGTGTGGTAGCTGCCCACGAGCGGCACGCCCAGCGCGCGGGCGACGAGCGCGCCAGCGATGCCAGCGGGCCCGGGCGAGCAGACGTGGATCGCGTCGTAGCCCGCGCCGTTCAGCCCAGCGAGCGCCTCTACCGCCGCGGGAAGGCTGGGAACGCCAAGCTGCAGTCCCGGGTAGAAGGGCACGTCGATGTCGACGACCGCCGGCAGGCGCCTGTCGACCTGCGAGTCGGTTCCGAGCACCTCGATCTCGAAGCCGGGGACGCCGCGCTGGCGGATCTCCTCGATCGTGCGCGTGACGCCGTGTGTGGAGCCGATCCCGTCGGCGAGGATCGCCACGCGCGGGCGCTCGCCGTCCTCCTCACCCCGCTCGGCGCCACGCCGGCCGAGCTCGCTCGCCGATGACGGGATCGCCGCCAGCTTCGCCTGCTCGGCGGCGAGGAAGGCCGTTGCGGGCGCATACGGGATCGCGGCAACGCAGGCCTCGAACAGGCCCCCAGCCGCAGCGAGCACGTCGGCCCTGCCGCTCGCGGCGGCGACGGCGACGCCAACCGCGCGGCGCAGCTTGTGCTCGTGCACGCGGCACGCGCGCCGGTACATATCGGCGTGGCTGAAGTCCTCGTCTTGCATGTACGCGATCAGGCTGCGCTCGTCGAGCTGGTCGAGCTCGACAGCCGCGAGCCAGGACCGCAGCAGGCAGCGCGCGTCCTCGGGACTCAAATCGCCGCCGACCGCTCCATGGCGGACATCGCCCTCGCGCAGCAGCCGCCGCACCATCGTCATCACACGCGCGGGGTCCGGGCGCGGCGCCGGCGCGCCCGGCCGCGTCGGCCCCAGCGCCCGTGCGGCGAGCGCGATCGCCGCGTGGGCCCACTTGGCGGCGCTGCCCTGCGCGCCGCGCGCGAGCGCGCTGCCGGCGCGCACCTGCGCGAGGAAGTCCTGTGGCGTGCGGGCCGGCGGCGTTTCGGTGTAGGTGCGTCCGATGTCAACCCCCGCGTGATCGTCGCTGCCGCCGATGCCGATGCCCTCGCGTGTGGCGACGTACGTGGCGGCCGGCCTGTTCAGCTCGCGAGCGCGCGCGCCATTGCGGGTCTCCCAGATACCGAACAGCTCGGCCAAGCGGCGCCGATGACGGGCGCTCAATGGCGCCGCGACCGTGTAGTACGGGTGAGCGAGCGCGCATACGATCTCCTGTTCGTACATGTAGGCGGCGCACAGCTCGACATCGCCGCTGTTGCCCTGCAGCCATTCGTGGTCCTCGCGTGTGATGCCGTAGCAGAGGATGTGCACCGCCTGGGGCTCGCCGCGGAAGTGCGCCGTCAGCTCCTCGGAGATGAACACGTCGGGACGATCGGCGATCTCGAGCACTCCGGCGATCGTGTCGTGATCGGTGATCGTCACGAAGTCCATGCCACGGCGCTTGGCCAGCTCGTAGACCTCCCGCGGCGGCGTCGCGCACTCGGGCAGCCCGACCGCGCGCTGCACGCCGAGCTTGGACTCCTGCGAGGCGCTCGAGTGGCAGTGCATGTCCACCCGGCTGCAAGCCTCCGGCTCGCTCGCGGCCGTCCCCTCGTTCGATGTCGTTCCTTGACTGTTCATATCACCTAGCTTTCTCCGCAAACAGCGACTTTTTGTGACCAACTGGCAACGATCGTGTGAAGCGGTGGTGAAGATCGTGCGGGCGTCTTGCGCTTCGCCGGCGCGTGCGGCTCCGCGGCGGGTGAATCGCACAGCCAATAAGCTCCCGCCGCGATGTCGAGCCTCGTGGTCATCCCCCTCGCATCGGCCATCAGCTATTTCCAGGCGATCGTGCTCGGCGTGCTGCAGGGTGTCAGCGAGCTGTTCCCGATCTCCAGCCTCGGGCACACCGTGCTGTTCCCGACGGTGTTCGGCTGGAACGCGCTCGTCGCCGCCCAGTCGCAGGCGAACTCGTTCTGGGTGGCGTTCGTCGTGATGCTCCATGTCGGCAGCGCGCTCGGCCTGCTCGCGTACTTCTGGCGCGACTGGGTGGCGATCGTGCGCGCGTTCTTCCGTACGCTCGCCAAGCGCAGGGTCGAGACCTCGGTCGAGCGACTCGCATGGCTGATCATCGTCGCGACGATCCCCGCCGGCGTGCTTGCGCTGGCACTCCAGCATCAGCTGCAGTCGCTCACCGCCAAGCCCAAGGTCGCCGCCATCTTCCTGATGATCAACGGCCTGTTGCTGCTCGCCGCCGAGCGCTTTCGGCGCAGCGCCGAGGTACGCGAACTCGCCGTCAGGGAGGGCGCCAAGCCCGACGGGGGGCGCGAACTTGGCACGCTCGAGTACCGCGAGGCGCTCGTTATCGGTGCTGCGCAGTCGACCGCGCTCGTGGCCGGAATCAGCCGCGACGGCGTGACGATGGGTGCCGGCCTCGCGCGCGGTCTCGATCACAGCGACGCGGCGCGCTTTGCGTTCCTGCTCGCTACGCCGGTGATCCTCGCCGCCGGCCTGGTCAAGCTGCCCGACCTGCTCGGCCATCAGGGCGCAGGGATCCGCGGCCAGGCGCTCGTCGGCTGCCTGTCCGCGGCGCTGACGTCGGTGGTCATCGTGCACTTCCTCGTGCGCTACTTCAAAACGAGGACGCTCACGCCGTTTGCGATCTACTGCCTGGTGTTCGGATTCGCGATGGTGATCTACACCCAGACTTAACGCGCGCGTGCACCATCATTAGCGCGATGCCGATTCCCAAGACCCCGCAGAAGATGTTCGAAACGCGCAGCCAATCGTGGCAGGAGGTCGGGCTGCTGCGCCAGATCAGCCCGCGTGTGGTCAAGCGCGCGCGCCTGGAGGTGCTCGTGCTGCTGCCGCTGTTCGTCGGCGTCGTGCTGATCTACGACAACCGCGTCAGCCTGTTCGGCCGGGAGGTGCCCGCGGCGCCCGGCGCCCACGGCGTCGTTCCCGCGCACCTGCTCCTGGAAGAACCCTTCGAAGCGGTCGTGCGCATCGCGACTGTGCTCGCGCTGGTGATCCTCGGTTGGGCGATCGCCCGCGACGTCGGGCGCGGCCTCGGGCCGCCGCTGTTCAGGCGCCTCGAGCCGGCCACGGCGGGCACCGTCGGCTTTCTCATCCGCCTGGCGACGATAGTGCTCGCGCTGATCGTGGCGCTGCAGGTGGCTGGAATCGAAGCGCGCACGCTCGAGCTCGGGACCGCTTTCACGGCCGTGATCTTCGGTCTCGCCGCGCAGCAGACCTTCGGCAACCTGATCGCAGGGATGGTGCTGCTCAGCGCGCGCCCATTTCGCGTGGGCGATCGCGTGCGCCTGCAGGGCGGCAACGTCGCCGGACAGGTCGAGGGCACCGTCAGCTCGCTGGGATTGCTCTATACGACGTTCGCGACAGGCGAGGACGCGATCATGGTGCCCAACAGCGTCGTGCTCAACGTCGCCGTGATGCCGTTGCGCGAGCCCGAGGCGGTCAACCTGCGCGCGCGGCTGCGTGCCGGCATGACCCCCGGAGATCTGCAGGAGGTGCTCGAGAAGTCGTTGG
Organism: uncultured Solirubrobacteraceae bacterium; assembly: GCA_963759265.1. Lineage (GTDB taxonomy): Bacteria > Actinomycetota > Thermoleophilia > Solirubrobacterales > Solirubrobacteraceae > Palsa-744. The sequence goes on along the minus strand of CAVWYR010000002.1, from coordinate 217,427 downwards.
AGACGCCGCTGCGGGACGCTCCCCGCATCACGCTCGAAGAGCTCGATGGCGAGGAAGCGGTGGTCCTGATCTCAGCGACGCCGCGCGTAGCCAGCGAAGGCCGTCACCTAGCGAGCGAGCTGCTGAGCGTCGTCTCGCGCGAGACGCGCTCTCACGCCGACACGCCGTAGCTCACGCCGACACGCGGTAGTGCAGGAACACGCTTGAGCCGCTCTCGAGCACGTCGAGTAGCTCCAGCTGGACGGGAGGCTGCAGATCGTTGCCGGCGAGGATCCGCAGCGCCTCGCCGGCGGATGCTTCGCCGCCGGCGAGCAGCGGCGCGAGCGAGAGGAACAGCTCGTCGAGCAGTCCAGCGGCGAGCAGCTCGCACGCGAGATGTGGCCCTCCCTCGCACAGCAGGCTGCGCACCGCGAAGCGCTCGCCGAGCTCGGCGAGCGCCGCCGCGAGGTCCACCCGTCCGTCGCGCTCGGCGCGAACGTACTCGACGTGGGCGGGCGTTGCTGGAAGGCTCGCGTGCGAGGCCGTCAGGATCACCACCCGTGCGGAGGGCTCGGCGAGCAGGGGAAGGCTCTGCTCGAGCGCCAGTCCTCCCGAGACGATGCAGGCCAGCGGCTCCTCGCTGAGCCCGCGCGCCCGTCGCAACTCCCTGCGCGAGGCATTCGGGATGATCCTGCCGTAGCGCTCCGCGCGCACGGTGCCCGCGCCCACGAGCACGCCGTCGACCGCGCCGCGCAGCCCGTGGAAGAGCTCTCGGTCGGCGGGGCCGCTGAGCGGCCCCGAGCGCCCGCTCAACGTCGCGCGGCCGTCCGTCGTGCTGATCATGTTCAGCATCACGCGCGGGCGCGCGGGCGGCTTTGTGGGCCGCTCCCACAGCCCCAGCTGCTCGACGATCTCCGCGACCGTCGCATCGTCGCCGGGCGGCAGGAGCCGCTTGAGCCGCAGTGGCTGCTCACGCGCGCCGGCGGCATCGGGGTCGCTGTCCGGATCCATCGCTGCACCCTAGCCGCGCCAAACGCCCCGCAGCGCCGCCGCGCGAGCGGTCCGCCCGCAACATGTTGACAACACGTGCCCGCAAGGACGTGCTACGGTCGTCGTGTATGGCCGGCGCAAAAGACCGGCGAAAGTAGTGCAAGCGCTCGCAGGTCGAAGCTTTGAGAAGCATCCTCCGCGTGCAGCACGCACATACCGTGGAGGAAACTCACACCATGCCTACTGGCACAGTCAAGTGGTTCAGCGACGACAAGGGGTTCGGATTCATCACCCCGGATGACGGTGACAAGGACCTGTTCGTCCATCACACCGGCATCAACGGCGAGGGCTACCGCTCTCTACAGGAGGGGGCGAAGGTCTCCTACGACCCTGAGCAGGGCGAGAAGGGTCCCAAGGCCGTAAACGTCCAAGCCATCTAGACTACGGACACAAGAGTCGCCGTCAGAGGGCCCGCTTCGGCGGGCCCTCTGCATGTCCGGGGGGTCGCATGCGGCCGTGCCTCGCCGTATCTCGGGGCCGCGCGCGGCTGTGCCCGGCCGCACGCCGGCCTAGTCCCGGCCACAGGGCGGATATCGTCTCGACGCTGAGCATGCGGGGCGACGCCACAACCTTCCCGATCGGCGACACCAGCGCCGGCGAGCAGACCGGGTCCGCGCGCGGAGGCCGCCCCTTGCGCGGCCGCGCGCGATCGCTCGCACAGACCGACAGCGGCGTCGTGATCGGCGTGCTCGCTTTGACGAGCATCGTCGTGCTCAGCCTGTTCGTCGTGCTGATCGCGGCCAACCGACCCAGCGTCCTCACCCCTACCACGCACGCCGGCTTCTTCCCGCAGTGGATGGCTGGGCCGCTCGGCGGGCTGCTGCCCGGGTTCACGACCGACAGCACGATCCTCAAGGACCTGTTCACAGGCGCGATCGTCGTGATGTACGGCGGCTACGTGATCGCGCTCAAACAAGCCTCGCGCCTACGCGCGCGCTGGGTCATCGCCGCGATCGTGGCCGTGCATGCGATCTTCCTGCTATCGCCGCCGTTGGCTCTGACGGACCTGTTCAACTACATCAACTACGGACGCATGGAGGTCGTACACGGGCTCAATCCGTACACGACGATCCCAGTCCTCGAGCCCCACAACGACCCCAGCTTCCTGCTCAGCAACTGGCACGAGCTGCTCAGCCCCTACGGACCGATGTTCACGCTGCTGACGTTCGTCCTCGTGCCGCTCGGCGTGGCCGGCTCGTTCTGGGCGATCAAGTGCATCCTTGTCGCCGCGAGCCTCGCGACGATCCTGCTCGTGTGGAAGTGCGCGCGGCTGCTCGGCCGCGATCCGCGAGCGGCGATCGCGCTGGTCGGGCTGAACCCGATCGTGCTCGTGTGGGGGCTCGGCGGCGACCACAACGACTTCCTGATGGTCTTCCTCATCATGCTCGGCTTCTACCTGCTGCTGCGCGCGCACGCCCCCGGCGTCGCGGGTGCCGCCGGCGAGCCTTCGGGGTCCGGCGCGGCGCGCGAGCTCCGGCGCCCCGAAGCCGCTGGCGCGCGTGACCTCTCGGCTTGGAGGGAGGGCCTGTCCTTCTCGCGGGTGCGTGAATGGCTGCTTCCGCTTTCAGCGCTCGAGGTCGGCGCCGGCGTCGCGTTCGTCACGGCGACCGCGATCAAGGCCTCGGGCGGAGTCCTGATCCCGGTCGTCCTGGTCGGGCTGCTGCGGGCTCCGCGCGCGCTCGTGCAGGCGTTGCTCGGGATGGGTGCCGCCGCCGTCGTGATCTTCGCGGCGAGCCTGCTCGCGTTCGGCACGCACGTCCCCGACCTCAGCACGCAGAGCACGCTCGTCACCAGCGAGAGCATTCCGAACCTGCTCGGCCTCGCCATCGGCATCGGCGGCGAGAGCGCGTCCCTGCGCACGGGTCTAAGCGGCGTCCTGGTCGTGCTCGTGCTCGCGTGTTGCTGGCTGAGCTGGAGTCGGCGGGACTCGATCACCGCATCCGGGTGGGCGAGCGTCGCGCTGCTCGTCACCCTCAGCTGGGTGCTCCCCTGGTACGTGCTGTGGGTGCTGCCGCTGGCCGCGCTGTCGCGCTCGCGCCGGCTGCGCGTCACCGCGCTCGTGTTGGGCGTCTATCTGATCCTCGCATGGTCGCCCTCCTCGGGACTGCTGTGGCGCGCGATCGGCTTCTGGCCGGAAAAGACGCCGCTCGGCCGTCTGCACCATCGCTACGTCAAGGAGCTGCTGAACTAGCGCTCGTCATCGGCGGGCGGGCGTCTGCGCTCGAGCTTGCGCTGGGCCGAGCGGCGCTTGTCGGCCAATCGCCGAGCGCGCGAGGCAGCGCTCGGACGTGTCGCGCGCCGGCTGCGCGCGACCGCCAGAGCCCGCTCGAGGCGGGCGCCGAGCCGCTCGAGCGCGAGATCGCGGTTGCGCGCCTGCGAGCGCTCGTCCTGGGCGACGGCGACGACGCGCGATCCCGCGCGCGCCAGCAGGCGGGCGCGCTGACTGTCGTTCAACGATCGCGAGGCGAGCACGTCGAAGATCGCTTCCACGCGCGAGGCCGTGACGTTCGCGTGCTGGCCGCCAGGACCCGAGGAGCGGCTCGTGCGCAGCGTGATCTCGCTGAGGGGGATCGTCAGCTCGCTGGCGACGCGCAGCTCTCGGCGCGGGTCGCGCTCTGGCCCCTCGGCGTCGCTCAACTGCACGCAGCCGGGGAACAGCTCACTCCGACTGCCCTCCAGAGAGATCGTGAATCGCCCTCACGCGCTGCTCCTCGCCTGGGCGCACGCGTCCATCACGCCCGATGTAGCCGTCCTTGCCCCCGGCGCACAGGTACACCGCGTCGACATCCCCGCCATTTCGGATCTTGCGCACCGTCGCCGCGTCGACCCGCGCCAGCCCACCCTCGCGCAAGTGCTGCACGGTGCCGTCGCCAAACTCCATCTCGATCGCACCACGATGCACGAAGTACAGCTCCTCCTGTACGTCGTGGTAGTGGAAACCCGTCTCGATCCCCGGTGGAAGCACGATCGCGTTCACGCCGAAGGCGCTCACGCCGAGACCCTTACGGACCTTGCGAAAGCCCGGTCCATCACCGAGGTCCTCGAGGTGAGCCACCGCGTAGCCGTCCCCCGTGGTCACGCCTGGATAGTCGCTGGAAGCCTCCATCTGCTCTCCTCTGTCGTCGATGTGATCGTCGTCATGATGATGCGTCGAGGATGGCTAGTGATCGGCGACCTCGCCGTCCTGCGGTACCAGCGGGCGGCCCTCGCTCGCCCAGCGCATCAATCCACCCGTCATCGAGTACGCCTCAAAGCCAGCCGTGCGCAGCGCCTGCGCGGCCATCATCGAGCGCGCGCCCACGCGGCAGTAGAAGACCACGGGCCGCTCGCGGTCGATGCTCGGTGCCTGCGATGACAGGCTCACGAGCTCGATGTGGCGCGTGCCCCCGATGTGCCCAGCCTCACGCTCGTACGGCTCGCGCACATCGATCACCTGCGGCGGCGGATCCTCTGCCATCCACGCCTCGACCCTCGCAGGGTCGACGTCTATCTCCGAGCCAACGTCTCGAGCGCTCATCGCGTGAGCCTAGCGTCCGGGGAAAGCCGCGAACGCGCCGACGGTTGTGCGGCGGCCCGCGTACGCCCGCGCCACGCCCACGTCCGTAACTGCGCGGGACGGACTTCTCATCACTAGGATCAGCGGATATGGAGGCGGTCAGCGACGTTTACACGATCCCCCAGGAGCACCTCGACTTCTGTGCGACGATCGGGCAGATCGCGCGTGAGCGGATCGCGCCGCGATCGAGCGAGATCGATGAGCGCGCCGAATACCCCTGGGACGTGCGCAAGCTCCTCGCCGAGCAGGACATTCTCGGGCTGCCGTTTCCGACCGAGTACGGAGGCACCGGCACCGGCACGCTGATGCTCAACATGGCGGTCGAGGAGATCGCCAAGGTCGACGCCTCGTGCGCGCTGATCCTGATGGTCCAGGAGCTCGGCACGCTGCCGATCCAGCTGTTCGGCTCGGACGCGCTCAAGGAGCGCTTCCTGCCGAAGTGCGCGAGCGGCGAGTGGTCTCCCGCTTTCGCGCTGTCCGAGCCCGAGGCAGGATCCGATCCCGCCGGCATGCAGACCGCAGCCGTCAAAGACGGCGAGGAGTGGATCATCAACGGCACCAAGAACTGGATCTCCAACCTCGGCGTCGCCGACTTCTACATCGTCTTCGCCGTCACCGATCGCGAGACCCGCCGGCTGAGCGCGTTCGTCGTCGAGGCCGATCGACCCGGGTTCAGCGTCGGCAAGCTCGAGCACAAGCTCGGGATCCGCGCCTCGCCGACCGGGCAGCCGATCTTCGAGGACGTGCGCGTCCCGCACGAGAACGTGATCGGTGAGGTCGGCAAGGGCTTGTCGGTCGCGCTGGGGACGCTCGAGCGCACGCGCCTCGGCGCCGCCGCACAGGCTGTCGGCATAGCCCAGGGCGCGACCGACTACGCCGTCGCCTACGCGCGCGAGCGCCGTCAGTTCGGCCAGGCGATCAACGAGTTCCAGGGCATCCAGTTCAAGCTCGCCGACATGGAAACACGCACAGCCGCCGCCCGTGAGCTGCTCTACAAGGCGTGCGCGATGGCCGATCAGGGCCACCCACAGAGCGCCAAGTACTCCTCGATGGCGAAGGTCTTCTGCTCGGACGCCGCGATGGCCGTCACCGTCGAGGCCGTCCAGGTCCTCGGCGGCTACGGTTACGTGAAGGAGTACCCCGTGGAGCGAATGATGCGAGACGCCAAGATCACCCAGATATACGAGGGCACCAACGAGATCCAGCGTCTCGTGATCGCCCGCACGCTCAAATAGGAGTACCCGTCAGTGATGCGCGAGCCTCAACCGCCCGGACCCTCCCAGCTTCGGCGTGTCGGCGTGGCCGTGCTCGTCGCCATGTCCGTCGGTCTTGTCGTGCTCGTCGTCGGGCAGGGCTTCAGCTCGATCGGCGCCGTGAGGGCGCTCGAGGACGTCGCGCTCGGCGTGATCGTCGCCGCTGCGCTGATGGGCAGCGTCGCGTTCGTCGCCGTGCACATGGCCGGCTGGCACGATCCCGAGTCCGAGAGCGAGTTCGAAGAGATCGTGCGCTACTCCGAGCGGCTCGCGCGCGAAGGGTTGGCAATCGACCCGGAAGAAGGCGAGTTCCTCGAGCTCGATCCACTCAACGACTCAGACTTCGAGGAGCTCGTCCGCGACGCGCTCGACGACCTCCCCGACCTGCTGCGCAACGCGCTCGCCCACGTAGCCGTCGTGCTCTCCGACGGCGGGCGCCGTCGCGGCGCCTACGGGCTCTACCAGGGGGACGGCGCCAGCCGCGACGACACGCACGACCGCATCGTCATCTTCCGCGACACGCTCCGCCGCGACTTCGGCCACGATCCCGACCTGCTGCGCGACCAGGTCACGCGCACGGTCCGCCACGAGCTCGCCCACCACGTCGGCTTCGACGAGCTCGGCGTCAGCCGCCTCGATCTGTAGCCCGCGAAGCCCTCAAGGTGGCGTCGCGAGCCCGTCGCTGAGGCTTGTGCGCTCACGTATAATCACGTTCATGACGATGTCGGCTGAGCGACCGATGTCTGTTCTGCACGTGCCCAGCTCCGCCGCCGCCGCCGCCGCTTGCGGCCGGCTCCCCGACTTCTTCATCGTCGGGCACGGCAAGTGTGGCACCACCGCCTTGTATCGGATGCTGCTGAGCCACCCGCAGGTGCACATGCCCGTGAAGGAGCCGCGCTTCTTCGCACCCGACCGGCGCACGCGTTACTGGCGTCCGCCGTCGAGTAGACGCAAGCACCCGCACACGCTCGATGGCTATCTCGCGCTGTTCAACGCCGCCGGCGCGGAGCAGCGCATCGGCGAGGCCACGCCCACCTACCTCCGCTCCGAGCTCGCCGCCGCGAACATTGCCGCTGTCAAGCCGGACGCGCGAATAATCGCGATTCTGCGCGAGCCCGCAAGCCTCCTGCGCTCCGTTCACCTGCAAGCGGTGCGCAACTACGACGAGACCCAAAAGGACTTCCGCCAGGCGATGGCACTCGAGGCGGGGCGGCGTGAGGGCAAGCGCATCCCGCGGCTTTCGCAGTTTCCCGCCGTGCTGCTCTACTCCGAGCTCGTGCGCTACGTCGAGCAGCTGCGCCGCTACCACGCCGTGTTCCCCCGCGAGCAGGTGCTCGTGCTGATCTACGACGACTTCCGCGCCGACAACGAGGCGACCGTTCGCCAGGTGCTCCGCTTCATCGACGTCGACGACACGCTCCCGGTCCCGACCGTCGAGCTCGAGTCGCTGCGCACCCCGCGCTACGTGCTCCTCGACCAGGCCATGCGCGCGCTCTCGATCCTCCGCCGCACCAGCGCCGGACGTTCGCTCTCGCGGGGCTTCGCAGCGCTCACGCCCGACTCCGTGCGTGAAAGCCAAGTGCTCGCCGAGCGCTGGCGCAGCTTGCGCTACACCGACCCGCCGCCGCCCGACGAGCAGTTCATGCTCGAGCTGCGACGCCGCTTCAAGCCCGAAGTCGAAGCGGTCAGCGACTACCTCGGGCGCGACCTGGTGACGCTGTGGGGCTATGACAGCATCGATTGACAGATGAGCGCGCAGGCTCCACCGAACGGCTCGCCGCGAGTACCTGACTTCTTCGTCGTCGGTCACCCGAAGAGCGGCACAACCGCACTCTGGGACATGCTCAAGAGCCACCCCCAGATCTACACGCCCGCCAACAAGGAGCCCTACTACTTCGCCGAGGAGCTGCACCCTCCGGCCGCCACGCCCCGCACCTTCGGGCATACCCCCGCGACGCTCGCGGAGTACCTCGCGCTGTTCGCCGACGCGGCCCCGCAGCAGCGCGCCGGGGAGGCGTCCGCCCCGTATCTGTGGTCGCGCAGCGCAGCGCGCCGCATCGCTGAAGTGCAACCCGCTGCGCGTATCATCGCGATCCTGCGCGAGCCCGCGAGCTTCCTGCACTCACTGCACCTGCAGTTCGTGCAGATCTACATCGAGCCGGAGAAGGACATGCGCAAGGCGATCGCGCTCGAGCAGGTGAGAAGGCAGGGAAAGGACCTGCCCGGCGACGCGATCTGGGGTCCCGAGGGCACCTTCTACTCCGACTACGTTCGCTACGTCGAGCAGCTGCAGCGCTATCACGCCCAGTTCGCGCCAGAGCAGATCCTCGTGCTCGTCTACGACGACTACCGGCGCGACAACCACGCCACCGTGCGCCAGGTTCAGCGCTTCCTCGAGGTCGACGACACGCAACCGCTCAGCATCAAAGAAGCCAACCCCACGGTGCGTGTGCGCTCGCAGCGCCTGCACTCGCTCGTGCACACGCTCGCAGCCGGAGACGGCCCCGTCCCGCGCGCCGTGCAGAGCGCCGCCAGAACGCTCGCGCCGCGCCGGCTCAGCCGCCAATCGGCTGTCGCGATCAGAAACCGCGTTCTCTTCTCCAGCCCGCAACAGCCCGACCCGCGCCTGATGCTCGAGTTGCGCCGGCGCTTCAAGCCCGAGGTCGAGGCGCTGAGCGAGTATCTCCGGCGCGACCTCGTCAAACTGTGGCGCTATGACGAGCTCGACTGAACGCAGACGCCCTTCGTGCGTGCGTGTCGGCCCGGACGCAAGCGGGGCGGGCCGATGAGCGACGCACCGGACACGCCCACGATCTCGGTGGTCGTGCCGATCTACAACGACGTCGAGCGCGTCGGCGACGCGCTCGACTCGATCCTCAGCCAGACGCTGACGCCCAGCGAGATCGTCGTCTCCGACGACGCCTCCGACGACGATGTCGAGCAGTTCGTAGGCGACTTCGCCGCGCGGCAAGCGACGAACGTCCAGATTCGCTACGTGCGTCTGGAGTCAAACTCCGGCGACGCCGCCGCGCGCAACGCCGGCATCGCCGCATCCCGCGGGCGCTGGATCGCGATCTGCGACTCAGACGACATCTGGGCTCCAACCAAGCTCGAGCGCCAGGCGAGCTTCATCCGCGAGTGGAGCGGGAGTCAGCGCATCGTCCTGCTCGGCACCCACGGTTACAACATGAACGACGCCAAGCGCGTCATATCGCCGGCGATCATGGGGCCGACCTCAGAGCAGGAGTACAACGCCGTCAGGCAGCGCGGGGGGCTGTTCTTCGTGATTCACTCCTCCGTCATGTTCGCGCGCGCCGACTACGACGCCGTCGGCGGTTACTCAACGCTCGAGTACGGCGCCGCCAACGAGTTCGACATGTTCTGCCGCATGGCCGAGCGCGGCGTCGTCATGAACCTCCCCGAGCAGCTCGTCTACTACCGCAAGCGCGGCGGCTCGATGCAGCTCGACCTGTTCTGGGAGCGCCACCGCAACGTCACGCGCCTGGCCGAGAACCAGCGCAGGCGCGCCAAGCATCAGGCCCCGATCAGCCGTGAGGAGTTCGCCGCCAAGGAGGCCTCAGCCTCCGCCTGGACGCGGCTGATGCGTCGCCGTCACGTGTGGGGGATGTACTACTACCGCGCGGGCGCGACGAACGTGATCAACGGCCGGCGTGTACGTGGCGGCGTCGAGCTCGCGCTCGCGTGGGCGCTCGACAGCACGCGCCTGCGCCACGGCGCGATCGGCGCGGTGCGCTCGCGGCTCACGCGCTCCTCGCGCGCCCACGAAGCGCAGCCGCCGGACGCCGGCTCGCGGCCACAGCTGCCCGCCTGATCGCAGCCGCTCCCGGCCTGCTCGCCGCGATCGCATAGGATTCCCGCACGCGTCGCCTCCCAGCACCCGGCCGGGCACGCGCAAACGACCAAGGAGAGAGTCCGACATGCCCGAAGCAGTGATCGTCGACGCCATTCGCACGCCCATCGGGCGCGCCGCCAAGGGCTCGCTGAAGAGCGTCCGCGGCGACGACCTCGCCGCGATCCCGCTGAAGGCGCTGATCGAGCGCAACCCGCAGCTCGACCAGCGCTCGATCGGCGACGTGATGATGGGCTGCGGCTACGGTGAGCGCGAGACCGGATACAACATCGGGCGCATGGCGAGCCTGCTCGCCGGCATCGACTACCACGTGCCCGGCTGCACCGTCAACCGCTTCTGTGCCTCCTCGCTGCAGACCACGCGCATGGCCTTTCACGCGATCAAGGCCGGCGAGGGCGACACCTACATAGCGGCCGGCGTCGAGGCCGTCTCGCGTACCGCGGCCGGCGCGCCGTTCGAGTTCCACCACAAGCTCGACGGCTCGCCTGACTCGCTCTACAACGCCTACATCACGATGGGCATGACCGCCGAGAACGTCGCCGAGGAACGCAAAGTCAGCCGCGAGGCCCAAGACGCGTGGGCGCTGATCTCGCAGACACGCGCCGTCGCCGCCCAGCAGTCGGGGCACTTCGACAAGGAAATCGTCCCCGTCCCCGTGCCTGCGCACAAGGACGTCGACAAGGAGGGCAACGAGATCGACGTGCCCGAGACCGTCGTCAGCAAGGACGACGGCCCTCGTCCCGGCACCACGATCGAGGCGCTCGCCTCGCTGCGCCCGGTGTTCAAAGAAGACGGCACCGTCACCGCCGGCAACGCCTGTCCGCTCAACGACGGCGCCGCCGCGCTGTTGATCATGAGCGATGAGAAGGCGCGCAGCGCGGGCTTCAAGCCGCGTGCGCGGATCGTCGCCTCGACGGTCGCCGCGATTCGCCCGGAGGTCATGGGCCTCGGCCCGATCCCGGCGATCCAGGCGCTCTTGAAGAACACCGGCATGTCGATCGACGACATCGACGTCGTCGAGATCAACGAGGCGTTCGCCGCGCAGATCGTGCCGTGCAAAGACGAGCTCGGCATACCCGATGAGAAGCTCAACCCATTCGGCGGCGCGATCGCGCTCGGGCACCCGTTCGGGATGACCGGTGCGCGCATCATGACCACGCTGCTCAACGACCTCGAGACGCTCGATAAGACCTACGGCATCGAGTCGATGTGCGTCGCCGGCGGTATGGGCATGGCGATGCTCGTCGAACGGCTGAGCTAGGAGCTGGCGCGCTCGGCTGTCAGTCGATGTCCTGGTAACCCCAGAGGGTTACCAGGTCGCGGTCGAGATACTCGCTGAGCGCGACCACCTCTCCCTTGAAGCGTCGGCGCAGCTCCATCAGGAAGTCCTCGTCGGCTGTTGGCCTGCCGGCGCCTGCGCGCTCGCGCAGTGCCATCTGGTTGACGCCGCGGAGCACCGCGTCCCTCACCGTCGGCGGCGTGAGCGCCTTCACGGTCACCCTCGTCGATCGCGCGAGCGGGCCGGGGCTCCTGGAGACCGAGTTCATCACGTGACGCGTGCGCTTGGAGCGCAACGACTGCTTCGTCACGTTCACCCACCGCTTGACGACGATCGGGCCGTCCTCATCGACCTCCAGGAACCGCAGCACGCTGCGAACCGTCGCCGCGTTGTCGGCACGAAAGTCGTCGTAGACGATCACCATTATCCGCTCCGCCGGGAAGTGCTCCCCGTAACGGCGCAGCTGCTCCACGTAACGCACGTGCTCGGAGTACTGCAGCAGCTGCGGTCGATGTGAGCAGCGGGGGATGTGCCTCCCTTCGCGTCTGTCCGCCTCGAGCGACATCGCCTTGCGAAAGTCGCGCTCGGCCTCGTTGCGGCCTCTCAGGAACGCGAGGTGCAACGAGTGCAGAAAGCTCGCCGGCTCGCGCAGGATCGCGATGATGCGCGCATCCGGTTGCAGGCTCGCGATGTTCTCCGCCGCCGTGCGAGACCAGAGGTAGGTAGGGGTCGCCTCGCCGACTCGCTGCCCGGGCGTGGAGGGCTCGAACAGCGCGAGGTAGTCGGCCAGCGTCTTTGGATAGCCGAGCTCCCGCGGGGCCTTCTCATGCTTCTTGCGTGGTAGCGCGTCGCTTGCCAAAAATTGCGGCTCCTTGATCTTCGGCATGAAGATCTGCGGGTGCGTGCGCAGCGTCGCCTGAAGAGAGGTGGTACCCGTCTTCGGCGTGCCCACTATGAAAAAGTCCGGCGAGCTCACCTCAGTAACCCCAAAGGCTAACGAGATCCCTGTCCAGGTACTCGCTCAGCGCGCTCACCTCTGGCGTGAATCGCCGGCGCAGCTCGGCCATCAACGCGTCGTCGGGAGGCGGCGGCGCGGTCACGACCACGCGGCGCTGAACGGTCCCGATCGCGCCGCGGCGCAGCTGTCGCGTCGTCAGCGCCTTCAGCGTCGCCTTGACCGGGCGCGCGATTGGATTGCGACCCGTCGAGACCGCGTGCACCAGGTCTTTGACCTGATAGGAGCGAACCGTGCTCGTCGTCGCGTTCGCGTTCACGACTTCGAGGCGTGCGTCCTCGTCGACCTCGAGAAAGCGCAGCACCTGTCGAATCGTCGCGTCGTTGTCGCTGCGAAAATCGTCGTAGATCAACACCAGCACCCGCTCACGCGGGAAGCGGGCGTGATAGCGACGCACCTGCTCGAGGTAGCGAACGTGCTCGGAGTACAGCAGCAGCTGTGGTCGATGTGAGCCGCGCGGGATGTGCCTGCCCTCGCGTCTCGCCGGCTCGAGCGAGATCGCCTTGCGGAGGTCTTTCACGCTCTCGTTGCGACCCTTCACGAACGTCAGGTGCAGCGAGCGCAGGAAGCTCGCGGGCTCGCGCAGGATCGCGATGATACGTGCGTCCGGCGCCAGCGCGGCGATGCTGTCGGCCGCCGTCTGTGACCAAAGGTAGGTGCTCGTCGCCTCGCCGACTCGCTGCTCTGCCGTCGCGTCCTGGAACAGCCCGAGATACTCATCGAGCGTCTTCGGATAGCCGGCCTCTCGTGGGCCGTCCTCGAACCCCGCACGCGGGAGCATGTCGCTCGCCAGATAGCGTGGCTCCTTGAGCTGGGGCATGTAGATCTGCGGGTGGCGTCTGAGCATTTCGTGCAGAGACGTCGTCCCGCTCTTGCCGTGCCCGACGATGAAGAAGTCCGGCACTCGCCTGCCCGCAGTCTCCTCTGCACCCGCAGCGTCGGGCGCACTTGACGACCCAGCCGACGTGCTCATAGCGCCGAGTTTACCGTGGGCGCGCGGGCGATCTTCAGCGCGGTGGCATCCGCAGCGCGCCGTCGAGGCGGATCGTCTCGCCGTTGAGCATGCGGTTCTCGATCACGTGGCACGCCAGCTGCGCGTACTCGGCGGGGTGGCCGAGACGGGCGGGGTAGGGGACGCCCTCACCCAGCTTGTCGCGCGCCTCCTGCGGCAGCGCCGCCAGCAACGGCGTGTCGAACAGGCCCGGTGCGATCGTGTTGACGCGGATCCCGTATTGCGCAACGTCGCGCGCCGCTGGCAGCGTCATGCCCACGATCGCGCCCTTCGAGGCCGAGTACGCGATCTGCCCGACCTGACCGTCGAAAGCTGCGATCGAGGCCGTGTTCACGCACACGCCGCGCTCGCCGTCCTCCAGTGGCTCGTTGGCGATCATCGCGCTCGCCGCGAAACGCAGCGCGTTGAAGGTGCCGATCAGGTTGATCGCGATGATCGTCTCGAACGGCAGCATCGGATGGGGCCCCTTCGAGCCGGCGAGCTTCTGCGCCCAGCCCGTCCCCGCGCAGCACACCGCGATGCGCAGACCGCCCTCGCCGCCTGCCGCCTGCTCGACCGCCGCCTGCACCTGTGCCTCCTCGCGCACGTCGCACGCGACGAACTCGATCCCCAGCTCCGATGCCAGCGCCTGGCCCTTCTCGGCGTTGACATCCGCGATCGTCACGAGCGCGCCGCGCTCGTGCAGCGCGCGGGCGCTCGCCTCACCGAGACCCGAGGCGCCGCCGACGACAATCGCTGCGCTGCCCTCGATCTTCACAGCGCGGAGCCTACTAGCGTGCGGACGCATGTGAGGCGCGAGCGGCGCGTGCGAGCATGGCCATGCGTTCTTGCGAGAAGCGCGGGAGGCACAGGGAGGGACGGGCAGACGGCAGTCTGAGTCAATATTTCAGAATATTGTGGCAATGCGCTCATGCTCGGCGCCCGCTGCGTCGAGTAATCAACCATGGGACGCATGCCGGCGGACGCGCTGGCGGAGGCTTCTGCGCTAGGCGGTACTGAAAAACGGCTGCCCCATCGGTGGCTGCCCGCGCGGCGTCAGCGGAGCGCGGACGGCTCGGCGCGAGCGTTTGGCATTCGCCTGTTCGCGACCGCCGCGCTCACGTGCGCGCTGATCGGCATCACCAGCTATGTCCTCTTGGAACGCGACCTCGGACACCTGCAGCTGAGCGAATACCAGGCGAGCCAGCGGGCGAACACGACCGCCTTCGAAGGCGAGGGCAGGCGCGCGTCGAGTCGGGTGGACGGAATCGGCGACATCGAGCGCCTGCTCGAAGGCGTCGAACAGCGCCCCGGCACCCTCAGCGTCCTCCTGATCGACGGGCATCACAGGATCGTGGCGGCCGGCAAGCGCGCCGTGATTGGCGCGACGCAAGCGGATCCTCGCATCGACGCTGCGCTGCAGCGCAGCAGCTCGTACTCCGGACGCGAGGGTGGTCACGGCAAGGACAGCGCCGACTTCGAGTACGTCAGCCCAATCGACCTTCCAAGCGGTCGCTACGCCTACGTGGTGACCTACGATCGCAACAGCTACGACGCGCAACTGAGCAAGCTCCGCCGGATCCTCGCGCTGATCGGGCTGCTGACGCTGCTCGGCGGCGGCGGCGCCTTCTACCTGCTCGGCGGACGGCGGCTGATGCGTGAGCATCGGATGGTCCTGCGGCGAGCCACCCGCGACGGGCTGACAGACCTTCCAAACCACCGAGCCTTCCAAGGCGAGTTCCCCAACACAGTCGCCTCCGCCGCTCGCTACCAGGTCCCGCTCGCGCTCGTGCTGCTGGACGTCGATGACTTCAAGCTGATCAACGATCGCAACGGGCACCCGCACGGCGACGCAATACTCCGGCGCGTCGCGCGGCTCCTGAGCCAGGCCAGGCCAGGGGATCGCCCCTACAGGATTGGGGGCGACGAGTTCGCGGTGTCGCTCACGCACACCGACGCCGACGGCGCGCGAACGGCCGCCGAGCGACTCGTCCGCGGCCTGCGCGATGCCGGCGTCGAGGTCAGCGTGGGTGTCGCTGCGCTGCGTGCGGGGGAGTCCGCCGACACCCTGCGTGCCGAGGCCGACGCCGCGCTGTATGAGGCCAAGCGCGAAGGCGGGAAGCGCGCCACACACTTCGAGGACATCCGCGAGCGTGTGTTCGTCACGACCTCCGAGAAGAAGGAGGCCGTCGTGCGGCTGATCGACGAGGGACGCCTGCAGACGCTCTTCCAGCCGATCTGGAACCTGGAAGCAAAGGTTCTGCTCGGCGTCGAGGCGCTCACCCGCCCCGACCCCTCCTTCGGGCTTTCGGGGCCCGCGGAGGCGTTCGACATCGCCGAGCAGATCGGGCGCGTGCACCAGCTCGACGTGCTGTGCGTGGAAAACGCGCTGCGGGTCGCACCCGAGCTGCGTCCGGGCGTGCTTCTGTTCCTCAACCTCTCGCCGCTGACCCTCGACCTGGACGCCGAGGCAGACGCCTGGCTCGCTCCCGCCGTCGAACGCGCCGGGCTGACGCCGCAGTCGATCGTGATCGAGGTCACCGAGCGTTCCGGGGGACGCACCGATAGGGTCATCAAGCGCTTGAGATGCCTCCGTGAGCAGGGCTTCAAGATTGCCATCGATGATGTCGGAATGGGCAACTCCGGCCTCCAGATGCTGAGCAACATCCACGCCGAGTTCGTCAAGCTCGACCGCAGCATCATCACCGCCGCGGCAACCGAGCCGAGCGCGCGCGCCGTGCTGATGGCGATGGCCGCGTTCGCGCGCCAGACCGGCGCGTTCGTGATCGCCGAGGGCATCGAGGACGGGGAGGTACTGCAGTTCCTGCGCGCCATCAACGAAGCGCAGGAACTTGCCTCGGACGCGATCATCCAGGGTGGACAGGGCTACGGACTTGGCCTGCCCGCTCAGGAGATGTCAGTGGACTCGCCCGCGATCCTGGATGGCGCTCGCGGTCGCGAGCATTCGCTGCCGGGCGGCTGAAGCGTCCTACGCTGTCTCAGCGCCGGTGACGTCAGTCCTGCGTGTGGATGCGCGACAGCGTCAGCGCGAACAGGCCTTCGGGGTCCGTCAGCCAGCGCACGAGCTCGAGGCCCGCGGCCGAGAGGTCGCCCTGCAGGCGCTCGGGAGTGAACTTCGCGCTGATCTCGGTGCGCAGCTCCTCGCCCGCGTCGAAGTGCACCGGCAGGTCGAGGTCACGCACAAGCGTCGTGTGCTCGCGCCGCGCGCGTAGGCGCATCTCGATCCACTCGTTGTGGGGGTCGAACAGCGCCACGTGGTCGAAGTCCTCCGGATCGAAGTCGGCGCGCAGCTCGCGGTTGAGCACGCGCAGGACGTTGCGGTTGAACTCCGCCGTGACTCCCTGGGCGTCGTCGTACGCGGCCTCGAGGACGCTTGGATCCTTGACCAGATCGGTTCCCATCAACAGGTAGTCATCGGGACCCAGCAGGCGCGCGATCTGGCGCAGCACGCGGCGGCGGCTGCCCGGCGGGAAGTTCCCGATCGTGCCCCCCAGGAAGGCGACGATGCGCGGGCCGAGCGCCGGCGGAACGTGCTGCAGATGGCGCTCGAAGTCGCCGATCACGCCGTGGACGCGCAGGCCCGGATACTCGCTCGTGAGTTCCTGCGCGCAGTCGCGCACCATGCTCTCCGTCACGTCCACCGGTATGTAGCGCTCTAGCGTTCCAGCCGCGTGCATCGCGTCGAGGAGCACGCGCGTCTTCGCCGCTGTGCCCGAGCCGAGCTCTACCAGCTCGACGGCGCCCGTCAGCTGCGCGAGCTCCTCCGCGCGCAGCTCCAGGATCGCGCGCTCCGCGCGTGTCGGGTAGTACTCGGGCAGCTCGCAGATGCGATCGAACAGCTCCGCGCCGCGGGCATCGTAGAAGTGCTTCGGCGGCAGCTCCTTGAACGGTCGCGTGAGGCCGTCGAGCACGTCGTCCGCGAGCGAGCGTTCGTGCGTGCCGTCGAGGTGCGAATCGACGCGGATCGCCTCGCGCGTGAATCGCTGCTGTGGCTGCTGTGCGGTCGAGCGCTCCATCACGCGTCCCTCGCGAGGCGCACGCCTGCGAAGATCTGCCGCCGCTGCGGCAGATCCCAGTTGCGAAAGCTCGCTCCCGCCACACGCTCGTGGGTCGCCCACGAGCCGCCGCGCAGCACGCGGTAGGCATCGCCGAAGAACACCTGCGAGTACTCGCGATAGGGGTAGGCGACAAACCCGGGGTAGCCGTCAAAGCAGGACGCCGTCCACTCCCATACGCGCCCGATGCCCGCGAGCTGCGGAGCCTTCTGGGTCCAGGTCGCCGCCTTCTCCCACTCGGCCTCTGTGGGCAGGCGCGCGTCGTGCGCACGCGCGAAGGCGTCGGCCTCGAACCAGGAGACGTGACATACGGGCGCCTCCGGGTCGCCGGCCGTCAGCTGCGGATGATGCGTGATGTCGTGCTCCTCCTTCCACGCCCAACCCTCGCGCGACCACCACTCGCGGCGCTCGTAGCCGCCGCCCTCGCTGAAGTGCATCCAGCTCGCGTTGCTCACCGGCCGGCGCGCCAGCGCGAACGCCGGGAGCTCCACGTCGTGGCGGGGGCGCTCGTTGTCGTATGCAAAGCCGTCCGTCTCCGCACCCATCGCAAACGTCCCCGCCGGGACCTCGAGCCAGCCCTGGCGCGGCTCGTGCGCCGCCAGCGGCGCCCCCATCCGTGCCTGTTCGGCGGTCGAGAGCAGGCCAGCGATCGCCATCGTCTGGCGCATCGTCTCGCAGTGCTGGAGCTCGTGGCGCAGAACCATCTCGCACAGCACGCCGTCCTCGACGCCGCGCTCGGCGATCACCGCCGCGGTGCGCGAACGGACCTGCGCCAGGTAATCGCACGCGCCGTGCGGGTCCAGCGCCTCGATCTCGCCGCGGATCCTGCGGGGGGTCTCGAATGCGTCGTACAGGCTCGCCAGCTCGGGACGCAGCAGCTCCAAGCCACCGTAGCGATGAGCCAGCCACAGGTCCTCGTACGCGGCGATGTGTCCCAGATCCCAAGAGAGCGGGCTCATCAGCGGCGAATGCACGCGCTCGAGCTGGGAGTCGTCGAGCTCGGCCACCAGCGCCAACGTGTCCTCTCGCGTCTCGTCCATCGCCACGAGCATCTGCTCGGCGCCTGGGGAGAGAGGATTGGTCTTGAACGCGCGGGCTGCCATGGGCTCGCTGTGGTGCGTCACTCTAGAAGGTACGTCCGCCGAGCGGAGCGAAGCGTTACATATCGGTGTCGTTCCAGTGCGCGAGGATAGCCGTGTCGTGCTCGCTCCCCAGCACGCAGATCGCCCCCGTCGAGAGACCCAATCGCGCTCCGTTCTGCGGTTCGAGGGCGATCCAGCGCGCGCCGAACACCCTCAGCATGTGCCCGTGCGAGAAGACAGCGGCGTCGCCGCCCAGCGTCGCGAGCTGCGCGATCACGCGATCCGCGCGAGCGCCCACGTCTGCCGCGTTCTCGCCGCCCGGGCAGCCGTCTCGCCACAGCACCCAACCCGGGCGCTCGGCGTGAATCTGCGGTGTCGTCAGCCCCTCATAATCGCCGTAGTCCCACTCGTGCAGGTCCTCGCGCACCTGAGCCTGCGCGCCCAACCCGCACAGCTCGCACGTTTCGCGGGCGCGTATCGACGGGCTCACGAGCACGAGCGCGAAACGGTGGGCGCTGAGGCGTGGAGCGAGCGCGCTCGCCGCCGCGCGGCCGGCGTCGGTGAGCGGAATGTCGGTGAGACCCGTGTGGCGTCCGTTGAGGCTCCATTCGGTCTCAGCGTGGCGCACCAGCACGACCTCGTGCTCGCCCGCCTGCTCGGGCGAGCTCACGACAATGGGCCCGCCGGCGCAGCCGCGTCATCGACGATCACCGTCAAGCGCTCGCGCCTCAGTAGGCTCGCGGGCACGTGTGGACTCGGTGTTGCGAGCATCGCGTCGACCGCGTCGGCCTTGCTCGCGCCGGTAGCCAAGAGCACGCACTCGCGCGCCGCGCGCAGCACCGCGAGGCTCACCGTGATCCTTTCCGGGGGCGGCTTCGGCGAATCCCATACCCCGAGGCACACGGCCGTCTCACCCGCGTCCAGCGTCCGCGCCCCGGGAAACAGCGAGGCCACGTGACCGTCGGGACCGATGCCGAGCACGACGACGTCGAGCACCGGCGGGAGAGACGGGGCCTGCTGTGCGCCCGCGAGGCCGCGCTCCAGCTCCGCGGCGTAACGACGCGCGCCCTCCTCCGGACCGAGCTCGCCCTCCATGCGGTGGATCCGCTGCGGCGCGATCTCCGCCGCCTCGAGCAGTGTCTCTGCCGCCAGGCGATAGTTGCTCTCCTCGTCCTCTGGAGCGACGCAGCGTTCATCGGCGAACCAGATCTGTACGCCGTCCAGCTCCTCAGGTTTCGCGCCCAGCAGCTGATAGGTGCGCCCTGGCGTGGTGCCGCCGCTGAGCGCCAGGTGCGCGACGCCGCGCTCCTCGTAGGCCCGCTGCAGCTGGCGCGCCACGTGCGCCGCCGCTCGCTCGGCGACCATCTCCGCGTCCGGGCATGCCGTCAGGCGGGTCACGCGAGCATCCCCCGCGCGGCCTTCAGCGCCGGCACATACGTTGGGTCGCGCAGCAGCGCCTGGCGGATGCCCTCGCCCAGCACGCCCGTCTCCCCGCGCGACGCTCCGGGGATCGTCCATTCGCGTTCCTCGCCGTTTGCGTCGCGGCGGTGCGCGCGCAGGCCGCCGGAGCCACGGTTGAGCCGCAGACACACGCCCGACGCGGTTTCCAGCGCCACTCCCTCGAGGCCAGGAACCTGCAGCTCGGGAGCGACCTCCAGGCGCAGCGCCACGTCCTGGCGCCCGGAGTGCGTCGATCCCGCGAGCGCGTCGCCGTCGGCCACGAGCTCCCCCGTCTGCCAGCCAAGGCGCGAGGCGAGCCAGCCGAGCAGCAGCATCCCCGCCGCAGTCGACGCGGGGTGGTGGCGGACCGTCACGCTCGAAAGCGTTGCCAGCTCGCGGCGCAGCCACAGCGGGTCGAACGTCGCGGCAACGCGCTCGCGCCAGGGCGTCGATCGCAGCCATGCGAGGTCGACCACGTAGGCCTGCTCGCTCAGCGCCCACGCGCGGTCCAACGCCTCTCGCGCGTCCGGCTCCTCGACCGAGTCCAGCAGCACCGCCTGTGAGAGCGTCAGCAGCTCGCCGACGATCTCGTTGTGTCCGTGCGGCGACCACAGCAGCGTCGGCAGGTCGGTCACCACCAGCGGGTCCGCGATCGTCAGGAGATCGTCGAGGTGGCGCTCGCCGAGCTCGACCACCACCGTCTCGTGCAGCAGCGACAGCTCGCCCGGCGCCGACGCGCCTTCGGAGACGATCATCACGCGCGCGTCAAGGCGCTCGCGGCGGGGCTCGTACGCGAGCACGACCAGCCGCGACGCGTGGTAGCGCCCGACCCCGCGCAGGCGGTTGGCGATCTCGCCGCTCCACTCGCGATCGACGAACGCGATCATGTTCAGCACCCGCGCCGGCAGGAAGTCGTCGTGTTCGGCGTGAACCTCGACCAGCAGCTTGCGCAGCGCCGCTTCGATCGCATCCGGCGTCGTGCCCTGCTCGCTCCACACCGCGTCGCTGCGACCGCTCTCCGCCACGCTCGCCGCCATCAGATCGCGCGCCAGCGGTCGCCCTCGCGCAGCAGGCGATCGGCCTCCTCAGGGCCCTGCGAGCCGGCCTCGTACTGCGCCAGCGCGCCGGGAGCGTCGGGGCCGGCGGGACTCCAATATTTCACGATCGGATCGCAGATCCGCCACTGCGCCTCGACCTCGTCGTTACGTGTGAACAGCGTCGCGTCGCCGCGCATCGCGTCGGTGATCAGGCGCTCGTACGCCTCGGGCGACTGCGACAGGAAGGCTGTGCCGTACAGGAACTCCATGTTCACCGGACGGATGCTCATGCGCGTCCCCGGGATCTTCGCCCCCAGTCGCAACGACACGCCCTCGTTTGGCTGGAGCGTCAGCACCAGCTGGTTCGGTTGCACGCCCAAGGAGCCGTCCTGGCTGAAGGCGAGGTGGGGGACGGGCTTCAGCGTCACCGCGATCTCGGTGATCTTGCGCGCGAGGCGCTTGCCCGTGCGCAGGTAGAACGGTACCCCCGCCCAACGCCAGTTGTCCACCTCCAGACGCAGCGCCGCGTAGGTCTCGGTGATCGACCCCGGCGGCACGCCGTCCTCTTCGAGGTAGCCGGGGACGTCCTCGGCGCCGGAGTGTCCCCGTGCGTACTGGGCGCGCACCGCCATCTCGGGGATCTGCTCGCTCATCGGCTCCGGGATCGCCTGCAGCACCTTGACCTTCTCGTTGCGCACCTCTTCGGCGGTGAAGCTCACGGGGGGCTCCATCGCTACGTGGCACAGCAGCTGCAGCATGTGGTTCTGGATCAGGTCGCGCAGCGCGCCGGCGCTGTCGTAGTAGTCGGCGCGCGTGCCGATGCCGAGGTCCTCCGCGGCCGTGATCTGCACGCTGTCGATGTAGTTGCGATTCCACAGTGGCTCGAACATGCCGTTCGCGAAGCGGAACGCCAGCATGTTCTGCACCGTCTCCTTGCCCAGGTAGTGATCGATGCGATAGACCTGGGTCTCATCGAAGATCGCGAGCACGCGGCGGTTGAGCTCGCGCGCCTCTTCGAGCGTCGTGCCGAACGGCTTCTCGATGATCAAGCGAACTTCGCCGCCTTCGTGCTGTGCGAGCTGCGAGCTGCCCAGTCGCTCGACGATGACTGGGAAGAAGCTCGGCGCCGTCGAAAGGTAGAAAGCGCGATTGAGCGGCTCGCCCGCTTCCTGCTCGAAGGCGTCGAGCGCCGTGCCAAGCTCGCTGTAGACGGACTCGTCGTCGAAAGTGCCCGGCACGTATCGGACGTTGTCGAGCAGGCCGCTCAACACTGCCTCGTCGGGCGTGCGCCGTGAGAAGCGCCTGATCGCCTGCTCGCACTCGCTGCGATAGTCGGCGTCCTCTTTGTCTTTGCGCGACACGCCGATCAGGTGAAAGCGCTCCGGCAGCGCGCCCTCGTGTGCAAGGTTGTATAGGGCGGGCAGCAGTTTGCGTCTCGCGAGGTCCCCCGTCGCGCCGAAGATCACGAGCGTCGTCGGCGCGACCGGCTGGCGCTCCAAACCCGCCGTCAGCGGGTTCTCCGGCTCGGGCTCGCCCGTGGGACGACCGGCCGCGACCGCCACGCTCAGCGCCTCGCGCTTGCTTTGGCGGGCTTCCCCGTTTCGGGGGGCGCGCTCTTCACGGCGTGACCACCGAACTGGTTGCGCAGCGCGGCGAGCACGCGGTCGGCGAAGTCGCCGTTGCCGCGTGAGCGAAAGCGCTCATACAACGACGCCGTGATCACCGGCGTCGGCACATCGTGGGCGGTCGCATCCTCGATCGTCCAGCGACCCTCGCCGGAGTCCTCCGTGTAGCCCTCGATCGCTTGCAGCTCGTTGCCGTCGGCTTCGAAGGCGCGCGCGGCGAGTTCGCACAGCCACGAGCGCACGACCGAGCCCTGGCCCCACAGGTGCGCGATCTTCGCGTTGTCGAGCTCGTACTCGCACTTGTCGAACACGTCGAAGCCCTCCGCGTAAGCCTGCATCAGCCCGTACTCCACGCCGTTGTGCACCATCTTCACGTAGTGCCCGGCGCCTGAGGCCCCGAAGCGCATCCAGCCGCGTGCGCCGATCGCCGCCACGCTCTGCTCGTTCGTGGGCGGCGCGAGCACGTCGAGGATCGGCGCCAGGCGCTTGACCGCTTTCGGCGGGCCGCCCACCATCATGCAGTAGCCCACTTCCAGGCCCCACACGCCGCCGCTCGTGCCCACGTCCACGTATTCGATGCCGCTCGATTTCAGTTGCGAGGCGCGGCGCTTGTCGTCGGTCCACTTCGAGTTGCCGCCGTCGACGATCGTGTCGCCGCGGTCGAGCAGCTTCGCCAGCCTGTCGACCGTTTCCTGCGTCGGCGCTCCCGCCGGCACCATGATCCACACCATGCGCGGCGGCTGCAGCTGCTTGACGAGATCCTTCAACGTGCTCGCTCCCGCGGCGCCGTTCTTGATCGCCTGCTTCACCGCCTTCTCATCGCGGTCGAAAGCCACGACCTCGTGCTCGGAGTCGCGGCGGATGCGGTGCACCATGTTCCCGCCCATCTTTCCCAGCCCGACGAAACCGATCTGCGTCATCTGGTCACCTCGACTCCTTGATCTTCGCGGTCAGGGCGCGCAGCGCGCCCACGGGGTCCTCGCCCTTCAGGCGCACGCGCTCCGCCGGGCGGGCGGGCGGGCCCAATTCGCGCAGCGTGTTCAAATCGCCGATCGCCTGGGCGTTCTTGAGCGTCGTGAAGGTGTACGGCGCGCCTGGGATCTCGACGTCGTGCGGCCCGTCGTGGATCAGCTGTAGGAAGCGCCCCGTCTTCGGGCCGCCCTTGTGGAACTGGCCGGTCGAGTGCAGGAAGCGGGGCCCGTAGCCGAACGTCGTCGTCGCCTTGGTGGCCGCCCGAATCACCGTCCGCAGCTCGCTTGCCGCCTCGTCGAACTCCGGCGAAGGCTCGCTGTAGGACATGATCGCGACATATTCAGGAGGCTTGGCGTCGAGCAGCAGCGCGCGCAACGCGCCGTCCTCGGCGTCGGTCACCTGCGGCAGCTCGCGCTTGGCTTCGTAGTCCGCGAGCACGCGATTGGTCGCGTCCTTCGCCTGTTGCACGTTCGGCTGGTCAAACGGGTTGATCTCGAGGCCCCAGCCGACGACCGCGACGGCAAGCTCCCACAGCAGGAACACGCGGCCGAGATCCGTCGGACCGTCGGTGGGGATCGTGATCAGCGGATGGCCCGCGTCGGCAAGAGCCTGCACGCGCGCGTCCAACGCCGGGTCAGGCGCGTTCACGTCCGGCAGGTACGCGAACACGCGATCCTCGCCGTACACATCCGGATCGCCCAGCGGCTCGTCCGCCACCGGCAGGATGCCCTTCCCGTGCTTGCCCGTCGACTCCGCCACGAGCTGCTCGAGCCACAGCCCAAGACCGGGCAACGTCTCGGAGATCACGAACGTCAGCTTGTCCCGACCGGAGCTCGCGGCGCCCGACCCGTTGCTCGCCATCGCGCTCAGCGCCGCGCCGAGCCACACCGCCGCCGGCAGCCCAGAGCCCGGGCCCTCGGCGACGTCGACGCCGAGTGGCGTCTCCCACGCGCCCGCCGCGCCCTCGAGCAATGCACGCGTGCCGATTCCCATCAGCGCGCCCGGGACGATGCCGAAGGCCGACAGCGCGCTGTAGCGACCGCCGATGTCCGGGTCACCCGCGAACGTGCGCAGGAAGCCGTGCTCGCGCGCAAGCGCCTCCAGGCCGGAGCCGGGGTCGGTGATCGCAACGAACCTGTTGCCGGCGTTCACCAGCGAGGAGAAGTGCGCGAACAGCGACAGCGGCTCGATCGTGCCGCCCGACTTCGAGGAGACCACGAACAGCGTGTGCTCGAGGTCCACCGCGCCTTCGATCGAGCGGATCCTCGCCGCATCGGTCGAGTCCAGAACGTGCAGTCCTGCCGCGCCGGCGTCCCCCGCGAAGGAACGCCGCAGGACCTCCGGCGCGAGCGAGGAGCCGCCCATCCCGAGCAGCACGCAGTCCTGGAGCTCGGCATCGTGCGTCTCAGCCGCGAACAGCTCGAGCGCGCCCAGCTCCGCGAGCATCCGCTCGGCGATCGTCAGCCAACCGAGGCGATTGGCGACCTCCGGCGTGCCCGGCGGCGCCCACAGCGTCGCGTCGGCGTTGCGCAGGCGCTCGGGCACCCGAGCCGCGACCGCCGCTGCCAACTTGTCCTCCACCGGCTGCCTCAGCGACTCGGGAATGCGGGCTTCGACGGTCGGGCTGGGGTCGGTCACGCCACGATCGTAGTGACCGCGGCCCTGGTATAGGTTTCACCCCCGACTTTGAGCTCGCTGCCCTCCCATCAGCTGCCCGACCGCAACCTCGCACTCGAGCTCGTCCGCGTCACCGAGGCGGCCGCTCTGGCCGCCGCTCCGCTCGTCGGAATGGGCGACAAGGAGGCCGCCGACCAGGCCGCCGTCGACGGCATGCGCTACATGCTCCAGTCCGTCCAGATGGATGGCGTCGTCGTCATCGGCGAGGGCGAGAAGGACGAGGCGCCGATGCTCTACAACGGCGAGCAGATCGGCGACGGGTCGCCGCCGCAGGTGGATATCGCCGTCGACCCGCTCGAGGGCACGACGCTCGCCGCGCATGGGATGCCCAGCGCCCTCGCCGTGATCGCGCTCTCCGCCCGCGGCACGATGTTCGATCCCGGCCCGTGCGTCTACATGGAGAAGATGGCCGGCGCACCCGAGATCGCGGACCTGCTCGACCTCGACCGACCGCTCGGTGACACCGTCAAGCTCGTCGCCGAACGCAAGGGCTGCCCCGTCGGCGATGTGATGGTCGTCGTGCTCGATCGGCCTCGTCACGAGGACGGGATCGCTGCGATCCGCGCCGCCGGCGCGCGCGTTCGCCTCATCGCCCACGGCGACGTCTCCGCCTCGCTGCTCGCCGTGACCGAGCGCTCACCCGTCGATCTGCTCTGGGGCATCGGCGGCACGCCCGAGGGCGTCATCTCCGCAGCCGCCGTCAAGTGCCTCGGCGGACAGCTGCTGGGGCGGCTGTGGCCCCGCGACGCCGCCGAGCGCGACGCCGCCAGCGATGCCGGGTACGACCTGCAGCGCGTGCTCGACCGCGACGACCTCGTCGCCGGCGAGGACGTCTTCTTCTCTGCGACCGGCATCACCGACGGCGACGTGTTGGAGGGGGTGCGCTACCCGAGCGCCGGCGGCGCCACCACCGAATCGCTCGTCACACGCGCGCGCACCGGGACCATCCGGCGCGTCACGGCGACCCACGACCGCGCCAAGCTGCGCGCCGTCGCCGGTGAGCGTTACTGAGCGCGTGCAGCCACGCGCGGCGAGCCACCTACGACGATCAGGGACCGTGGAGACGTCCGATTCGGGATTCGGCGAGGTCCAGACGCGCGAGCGAGCGCAGGAAGCGATAGGTGACGATCACGTGGATTCGCGACTGGGTTGCGTTGTACGCCCGGCGGCCGAGCCGCGACGCGATCGACGGGTAGAAGTTTGCGACCTCGACCTCCACGCGCAGACGCGCGTGGTCGGGGTCATCGCCGGCGCTCCTGCGGACCTCTATCTGGAGGTAGCCGCGACCGTTGCGTCCACGTCGCGAGACGAGCAGGCCGCTCGCAATGCGCCAGCGCACGAGTCCGCGCGTAGCGTCCATCTCGTATTCGGGCGCCTGGAAGCTCAGCAGTCGCAGCGGTCGCGCGACGAACACGACCGACCGCCCGTCCTCGCCGTAGGTGACGCGGATCAGCCCCAGCGTCACGCGCGTGAGAAAGCGCCAGTAGGTGCGGGCGAGCCGCTCGAGGTGCACCGGCGTCCAGATTTCCTTCAGGGCCGACTGCTCGATCACGAGGTTGGCCTTCTGCACCGAACGAACAGCGCCGGACTCCTCATCGAGCGAGGTCGAGTCCTCGAGATCGACGATCGTCGCGCGCCGGCGAGCGTGCCCGCTTGGTCTCAGCCTGCGCATGCCTACCCAAGGCTAGCCCCGGCGCTGGGTATTGGTTGAGCACGACCGCGCAGGCTGGTAGCTTGATGTTCATGCCTTCGCCGCATCGGTGCCGCCGGCGCAGCGCATAGGTGATCCGGTGAAAGGTCGTATAGCTCTGCGAATAGTGCTCCCCTGCCTCATCCTCACAGCGGGCCCCGCTCTGCTCGCTGGCTGTGGTGGGAGTTCACCGAAGCCGCCCAAGTCGGCCGAACCGAGCGCACGCCAGATCGAGCGAGGCGAAGAAGAAGAAGAAAAGCGATCGGAAGCCGCCGAAGCTTCCAAAGATCGCGAACTGCTCTCGACGATCGAAGCCAAGAAGCAGGAAGAAACCGCAGAAGCGAACGCGAAGAAGATAGAAGCGGCGGCGATCGCCCACGCGAAGCACAAAGAAGAGATCGCCGCGAGGAAAGCCAAGCAGAAAGAAAAGGCTGCCGAAGCGAACATCAAGAAGCGAGAAGAAGCCTCTAAGGCGGAAGCGAAGAAGCAGCATGAAGCGATAGCCAAGAAGCTCCAGGAAGCGTCGAAGAAGGTCGAAAAAGCGAAAACGGGTTCCCCTGGCGACGCCCAGAGCACGGCCCCCAGCGAAGCGCACAAGGCCCCCACGGGCAAGTCACAGCAGAAGATGCCAAGCAAGGCACGATCCGGGCATGAATCGACACGAGCAGCACCACGATCCTCCTAAGCGCGAGCACGCAGCACAGCGCGTGCTGCTGCTGTGTCTGCTCGTGCTGGCGCTCGCCGCATCGGTCGCCGGCTGTGGCGGTGGCGGTGGCGGCAAGGGCGGTGGCGGTGGCGGCAAGGCCGAATCGAAGGCTGAAGCCGCGGAACTAGGAGGCGGAGAAGAAGAAGCAGGCGAAGCCGCCGCGAAGAAGCGCGAAGCCGCGGCCGAAGCTGCGTCTGAAGCCGAAGCGAGGAAGGCGAGAGAAGCGAGCGAGAAGGCCGCCGCGGCTGCGCCAAAGCAGGGATCCAAGAAGCAAAAGAAGGGATCCGCGAAACACAAGAAGCGCCCTGCGAAAGAAAAGAAGCAAAGCTCGCGCAAGAAGTCGTCGAGCTCGCACAAGAAGAACGGCAAGTCCAAGGAAGCCAACAAGGCCGCCGAAGAAGCAGCCCACAAGCAATTTGCCAAAGAAGAAGCCGAAGAAGTGAAGTCGTTCAAGCGACTGCAGCAGCGCGAAGCGAAATGACGCGCCGCTAGGGACTCTGGCGCTGCACCGGCGGCGCGCGTTCAACATGGTCGCTCAGCAGCAGGGCGACATCGCGTCCCCCATTGCTGATATTCAAGGTGCATGCGCGATCTCCCGACCCAGCAACAGCCGCGCGTGCGAGCCGTAGCGGAGCTGCCCTGCGACGAGCTGCTCGCGGACGCCGATGAGCTGGCCAAGCGCTGGGCGATCGCCCTGATCCGCACCAGCACGCTCGCCGAGCTCGCCGAGCTCCCGCTCGAGACGTTCGCGCTCGAGGCGCCGGCTCTTTGCGCGCGGGTGCTCCGGGCGGTGCAGTCCGATGCAGAGCTCGAACGCCTGACCGGGCGGGGAGCGCCGAGCGGCCGCGATGACCGCGCGCTCGCCAGGCGTATTGACACGCTCACTGGCGCGCGGGATGCCGCCGGCCTGGTGGACGCGGTCGAGTCCCTGCGCGGCGTGCTCTGGGAGGCGCTACGCGAGCATCTGCTCGAGCCTTCGGCGCGGCTGATCGAAGACCTCAGCGACCGGCTCGCCTACGTGTGTGCGGCTACGCTTGCGGTCGCATTGCAGGCGGCGACTCCAGCCGCCGAGAACGCGCGCGTCGAGGGCGAGCAGATCCGCGGCCACGCATCATCAGACGCAGACGCTCGCGACCTCGCCCGCGCTACGGCGCCCGGGCGCCGAGCGGTCATCGTTGACGAAGGCACCGGCGCGATCGCGCCCGAGCGGGAGTCGTTCGAGGCAGAGATCGAGATCCGAGACGAACGCCACGACGAGGGACCGGCGGCGTGGATCGGGTCGATCGGCGCTCAGCTCGAGCGATTCAGGCGAGACAAGCTGCCGTTCGCGGTGCTGCTCGTCGAGCTCGTCGAGCTCGACCGCGCGCGCCGCAACGAGCTACCGGCGGAGCTGACCGTGCTCGCCGGGCTGATGGAGCAAGCGCTCACCGATGTGCTCGTCGCCTCGTCCGGCTCGCTTACCCGCGAGCGCCCAGGTCGCTGCTGGCTGCTCGCACCCGACACCGATCGTGCAGGCGCAAGCGAGCTCGCCGAGCGACTGTCTGTTGCGGTCAGCGTGCGCCTGAGCGGCAGCGTCTTGCCGGCGCTCGTCGCGATCGGGACCGCCGTCTGTCCCGAGGACGGGCTCGAGGCGGCGGCGCTCGCAGCACACGCCGACGTCGGTCTCTACGCCGCACGCTCGGCCGTCCGCGCATCATCCGGACCGCCGGGCACCCAGGCCGACGAAACCGCCTGAGCCGAGCTCTCCGCTCTCAGCCCGCGAGCGCGCCGCCCGCCAGGGCTGCGCTCGTCGAGCCGGGCGGAAGGCCCAATGTGGGGGTGTTTGGGGTGCTGCCGACCACGTGGGCCGCGATGTGGACCGTCTCGGTGACGCCAAGCGCTTCAGCCGCCCCCGCCGTCAGGTCCCAGCTCGCCTCATGGCCGTACGGGCCGCGGTCGAGCACGGGCACGGTCAGGCTGTGTCCCTTGTAGGTCACGCTCACGAGCGTGCCGCACGGGAGCGTCCGGTTGGCGACGCCAACGAACGCCGGGGTCAGCGTCTGCCCGCACGCGGTCTGCCTGCCATAGAAGCCGGGGCCGAACCACGTGGCGATCCCGCCCGCGTGGGCCTTGGGGCTCGACGCGGCCGAGCCGGTCGAGGTCGCGGGGGCCGCCACGGCGCCGTCGGTGTCCGCCGATGCGCTCACCGGCGAGCTCGCCAGGCAAGCCGCGGCGGCGAGCAGGGCAAGCAGGGTCGTGGCTGTCTTGACGTTCGCGATCATTTTCTTCGACGCCTACGGGGTGAGCTGACGGGCTCGCACGGCACCTGGGTGCGGCGCTACGGCCCCGACGGGCCGATTCGCCCCAGCGGATCGAGCTGATCCGCGTTTGGGTCCCCCGTCTGCCTCGACCTGGGTCGCGGCAGCTCGGCGTTGCGCGGCAGTATACACAGCGCTCCGACCGCACTCGGTGGCTCGCAGGAGTGCGCGCTCAGGGCAGCGGCAGGAGCGAGAACACGTCCTTGAGCACGCGCTCGCCCGTCGAGAGCCCTGCCTTTGCAAGCTCGCCGACGAGCTCCGCCGCCGACGCGATCAGCTCGCCGCCGCCCGGCGGGTGCACGGCCCCGCTGGCGCGGTCCTCGCACTCGAATCCCTGTCTCGGCACGAGTTCCGCGGTCACGCGCGGCTTGGCCTTGGTCGGTTTCGCGGCGCGTCGTGGCGGTCGTGCGTCAGAGCTGGCCGGCGGTCGGCCGTTGGACTTGGCGCGCCGGGTCGCGGTCTCAGTTTTCTCGCTTGTCGCAGTCCTCGCGGCGGTGGCGTTGCGTGCTGCGACTCGACGGGCGCTTGCGCGCTGCGGGCGAGTGCGCGGCAGGTTGGACAGGACCCCGTTTTGCTCGGGTGCCCGCGAATCGCCTTCTTTGGGCGCGCTCATGTGCACATCATTGCTTAACGCGATGATGCAAGCGCAGCCGCAAAACGCCCTAACATCGAGCGTGACGCGTTAGCATGAGAAGCTGCAGTGCGGAGTGGATATGTAACGTCGGCACGGTTGCGACCGTATGTCCGACGGGATAGGCGTTCTCAGCCATAATCCTGCGCGGGGCTCCCTCGCCTTCGGGTTGTCGATCGACGGAAGAAATGGAAACACGAATGTCAGTAGTCGAGCTGCAGGAGTTGGACGAGGTCAAGGGTCTGCTCGCCAAGGGCCAGCAGGTGGGTGTCCTCTCGTATGCCGAGATAACCAAGGCGATGTCCGAGCTCGACCTGGACGAGTCCGACGTCGAAGAGCTGCACGGCTTCTTCGAGCGCTCGGAGATCGAGCTCGTCGAGGAGATCGACCCAGCAATCGCCGCCGCATCGCCGGTCGAGCGTGCGCCCGACAAACGAGGTCGGCGCAAAGCCAAAACCGCCCTCGATCTCAAGCCCGACATGACGACCGACTCGCTGCAGTTGTTCCTCAAGGACATCGGCAAGGTCCGTCTGCTGACCGCCCAGGAGGAGGTCGATCTCGCCAAGCGCATCGAGCGCGGCGATCTCGACGCCAAGCAGAAGATGGTCGAGTCGAACCTGCGCCTGGTCGTGTCGATCGCCAAGAACTACCGCAACCAGGGGCTTCCGTTCCTCGACCTGATCCAAGAGGGCACGCTCGGCCTCGTGCGCGCCGCCGAGAAGTTCGACTACCGCAAGGGCTTCAAGTTCTCGACCTACGCCACGTGGTGGATTCGTCAGGCGATCGCGCGCGCGCTCGCCGACAAGGCGCGCACGATTCGTATCCCCGTGCACGTCGTCGAGAAGCTCAACAAGATCGGCCGCGCCGAGCGCAAGCTCGTGACCGAGCTGGGCCGAGAGCCGACCGCCGACGAGATCGCCGAGGTCACCGGCATCGACCCCGAGGAGGTCGACTCGATCAAGCGCTCCGCGCAGGCTCCGGTATCGCTGGAGAAGCCGGTCGGCGACGAGGAGGAGTCGGAGTTCGGCCAGTTCATCGCCGACGAGCGCGCCGAGTCGCCGTACGAGCGCGCCGCCGAGATCCTCACCAAGGAGGCGTTGCGCGAGGCCCTCGAGAACCTCTCCTACCGCGAACGCCGCGTACTCGAGCTGCGCTATGGGCTCGGCGGTGAGCATCCGCGCACGCTCGACGAGGTCGGGCGCACCTTCAACGTCACGCGCGAGCGGATCCGCCAGATCGAGAACCAGTCGCTGAAGAAGCTGCAGTCCTTGGCGGAGGCACAGAAGCTCCGCGACGTGGCCTGACGCGCGCCTCGGCCCGCCTGACGGCGTCCTCCCTCGCTCGCGTGCTGCTCGCACGCCACGCTCGGTGCGTCCTTGTCAGCCGACCCGATCCGCGCGTCAGGGGGCGAGCTGCACGCCCGATGCACTCGTGAGGGGACGAATTGCCGGCTGCTGGCTCGCTTCATCGGGCCGCGGGTGTCCACGCGACTGGACGGTGCTCAAGCCGGCGGGCCGGAATGCCGATCAGGACGGCATGTTCGACGTCATGCCGGCTCTGCGTGAGCTCGTCGCCAAGGAGGGCTCGGATCTGCACCTGAAGGTTGGCTCGGCGCCGCTGTTCCGCGTGCACGGTGAGCTGACGCTGGAAGAGAGCGCGCAGCCGCTGAGCGCGGAGGACACCGAGGGCGCGCTCAGGGCGCTGCTCAGCGACGAGGCCAAGCTGGCCGAGTTCGCGCGGGAGCACGAGGTGGACTTCTCCTATGAAATCCCCGACGTCGCGCGCTACAGGATCAACGCATTCCTGCAGCGCGGGCTGATCTCGATGGCGTGTCGCGCGATCCCCCACAAGATCAACACGATCGAGGAGCTCTCGCTCCCGCCGGTCGTACGCGAACTCGCCGAGGAGGAGCGCGGAATCGTGCTGCTCACCGGGACCACCGGCTCCGGCAAGTCAACGACGCTCGCGGCGATGATCGACCACATGAACCGCACGATGAGCAAGCACATCGTCACGATCGAGGATCCGATCGAGTTCGTGCACTCCGACATTCGCTCGGTCATCAACCAGCGCGAGGTGGGCATGGACACCGCCTCTTTCAAGCGCGCTCTGCGACGCGTTCTGCGTCAAGACCCCGACGTGATCCTGGTCGGGGAGATGCGCGACGAGGAGACCGTTCAGACCGCGCTGTCGGCCGCTGAGACGGGACACCTCGTGCTGTCGACGATCCACACGGTCGATGCGACCGAGTCGATCAACCGCATGCTCGACTTCTTTCCGCCACACCAGCACGGCCAGGCGCGCAGCATGATCGCCGGGACCGTCAAGGGCGTCATCTCCCAGCGCCTCGTCCCCGGCGCCGACGGTGGTCGCGTCGCCGTCTGTGAGATCCTGAGGATGACCGGGCGCGTGCGCGACATGATCGTCGACCCCTCGCAGACGGGCAAGCTCGTCGAGGTCATCACCAGCGGCGGCTATTACGGCATGCAGACCTTCGACCAGGCCCTATTCGGCCACGTCAAGGCAGGACGCGTGACCTTCGAGGACGCGATGCGCGTTGCCTCCAGTCCACACGACTTCAAGCTGCTGATGCAGTCCGACGGGCGCAGGGGCACCACGATGGAGGACGTCGCCGCCGCCGAGGCGAACCGCGACGCCGACTCCAAGCCCTCGCCGCTCAGCGTCGCCTGAGCACCGCGCGGCTGCACTGAGGACCCAAACCCAAGCCGCGATACTGATCGCATGGTGCAGGCCCGTGGCGAGGACGCGCTGGAGGCGGTGGTGTTCGATCTCGACGGGGTCCTGCTCGAGTCAGAGCAGGTCTGGGCTGCG
The DNA here is from genome assembly GCA_963759265.1 of uncultured Solirubrobacteraceae bacterium. Taxonomy (GTDB): domain Bacteria; phylum Actinomycetota; class Thermoleophilia; order Solirubrobacterales; family Solirubrobacteraceae; genus Palsa-744. Next base: position 184,368 of record CAVWYR010000002.1, on the reverse strand, counting down.
GCCAAGCGCGAGCTCACAGAGCAGTGCGGCGGGTCGTGGAAGTCAGCCGCCGAGCATCAGATGCTAGGCATGAGCTCGCCGGAGTGGAGCAGCTACATGCAAGCGGAGCTGGGCTTGAGGATGAGCCAGGATCAGATCTCCTCCGCCGTCGTCGCGCTGATGATGCGCCGTTACCGCGAGCAGCTGCCATTGATAGCCGGGGCGGATGGTGGCGTCCGCCGACTCGCCGCGTGCTGGGCGCTCGCGCTGGCCTCGGCCTCGAACCGCGAGATCATCGACCTGGTGCTGGAGCTGGCGGGGTGGGGAGACCTGTTCGCGGTGACCGTGTCGGCGGAAGAGGTCGACCACGGCAAGCCCGAGCCCGACGTCTATCTGGAAGCGGTACATCGCCTGGGCTCGCCGGCCGACCTCTGCGTCGCCGTCGAGGACTCCTCAGCAGGCATCCGCTCGGCAAGCGCCGCGGGTCTTGGCGTGATCGCGATCCCCAACCGCTCCTACCCGCCGGATTCTCGTTCGCTGGCCCTCGCCGACGTCGTTCTCGAGTCGATTTCCGAGCTCGACGCCGAGCGGGCCCGTCGTGCGGCTGTACTTCATTTGGTAAAGTAAAGAGGCAAATGGCCGTCGTCGATGAGACATGCCCCGTGTGTATGACCGCCGAGATCGTGTGCGGCAAGTGGACGCTGCTGCTGGTCCGTGACCTCTCCGAAGGCCACTCGCGCTTCTGCGAGCTCGAACGCTCGCTCGCCGGGATCAGCCCGCGCACGCTGTCGCTGCGACTGCGAGCATTGGAGGAGGAGGGGATCGTCGAGCGCCACACGTTCCCCGAGGTGCCACCGCGCGTCGAGTACGCGCTGACGGAGAAGGGGCGCGCGCTGCTGCCGATCATCGACGACATGCGCTCCTACGGCGAAGATTGGCTCGGCGCGGAGTGTGTGGAGCGATCCGAGGCCGACCGACTCGCAGCCGCCTAGCAGTCGCCAAGGATCAAATGGCGTGCCGGCGACAGACCTGATAGCTCCCTACGGCCGCCGTCTGCGTCGCACAGCCAGGCGGCTCGTGCACCCGACACGGATCGCACGCAAGCGGCGCTGGCGCCAGCGCAGAGCCGAGCGAGCACAGCTGCTCGAGATCCTGCCAAAAGGGGCCGTCTGCGCGGAGGTCGGGACCTACCGCGGCGACTTCGCCGCGGTCATCCTGCGGGCCTCACGCCCCCGTCAGCTCTACCTCGTCGATGCGTGGGAGCACCGCTCCGAGCAGGAGTACGAAGGCGCGAGCTACGGTGGCTACGCGAGCGCCGGGCAGGACGGCATGGATGCGATGTATGAGAGCGTCGTCGAGCGCTTCCGCATGGCGATCGACGATGGCACGATCTGCGTGAAGCGCGCGCGATCGCTCGAGGCCGCTGCCTCGTTCGCAGAGCAGAGCCTCGACTGGGTCTATATCGACGCCGATCATTCCTATGAGGCGGTGAAGCGCGACCTCGAGGCCTACTATCGCGCGGTCAAGCCCGGTGGCTACCTCGCAGGAGACGACTATGGGCAAGAGGATCGGTGGTTCGGCCAGGGGGTGACGCGCGCCGTCGATGAGTTCGCTGATGGCCGCGGCGAGCTGACCGTCATCGGTACCCAGTTTCTCCTGCACAAGCGCTGAGCCGCTCGAGACCACCGCGCGGTCGCGCAGGCGCCGGCTGCGGTCAGCTTTGGCGAAGGATCGTGTTCTCGTCAACCGCGCCCGCCAGCGTGTAGCCGAGCGGCGCGAGGTGCTCCGCGATCCAGCGCTCTCGGGGCGGGCTCTCGAGCACGATCAACGGTCGGCAACGCGCGATCGTGCGCATCGCTCCGGCCAGCGCCTGCTGCTCGTGTCCCTCGACATCGAGCTGGACGACGGCGACGTCGCGGTCGCTCGTCAGCACGTCGTCGATCGACACCAGGTTCACCTCTTCGCTCTCGCTCCAGCGCTCGCGAGCGCGATCGTCGATCAGACGACTGCGCCCACCGGCCGGCAGGCCGAGCCGGTCGCTCGTCGCCAGCAGCGCGGTGCCACTGCTCTCACCGAGTCCGGCGTGAGTGAGTGTCACGTTCTCAAGGTCGTTGAGCTCGATCGTGATCCGGGCGCACTCGTAGTTCTCACGATTTGGCTCAAACGCCCACACACGCGCTCCGGTGCCGCGCGATTGTGCCAACGCGGGAATGAAGTCCCCGAAAAAGGTACCCGCGTGCACGACGTCGCCGTCTGCTCTCACGCTGCGCAGCAGATCGAGCGTGCTCGACTCCCAGACTCGCCCGGCGAGGATCATCTGCGCGACCGGACGGTGAAGCGACGATCGCGGCACGCAATACAAACCATGATCATTTCGCGCAAGGACTGCGTCCGGGGCACCGGCCGGGAGCGCGAGGCCCTCACGCTCGTTCTGCACTGCAGTCGCAGCGACCGCGTCGAGCATCTTCGCTCGCTGTCGTGTCAGCAAAAAGCGGTTGACTCGCCGTTTCAGCCGCAGTCCCCAGCTGGCAAACCACGCCGAGCTGCGCTTGAATTGCCCATGGTATGATCGCGCCGTGAAGATCGTCGCGATGCTACAGACTTACAACGAGCAGCGCTTCATCGGCGACAGTCTCGATCATCTCGCTGAGCACGGGATCTCAGCCTATCTCGTGGACAACGAATCAACCGATGACACTGTCGCGATCGCGGAACGTCGCCTCGGGCAGAACCTCATAGGTATTGAGACGATGGCGCGAGATGGTCACTTCGCGCTGCAAAGCCAACTCGTGCGCAAGGAGCAGCTCGCGCAGAGCCTCGACGCGGACTGGCTGATGCACATCGACGCGGATGAATTCCGCGTGTCTCCCGATCGCGGGCGCTCGCTGGCGGACTCGATCGCCGAGTTCGACGAGGCGGGGTTCAACGCGGTGAACTTCCTCGAGTTCACCTTCGTCCCCACGCGCGAGATGCCAGATCACGATCATCCGGATTACCTGAAGACGATGCGCTCGTACTACCCCGTCCTGCCCGTTTTCCCGAACCGCCTGAACGCGTGGAAGCGTCAGGACGGGCCTGTGGAACTTGTCTATTCCGGCGGGCATACCGTGCGCTTCCCCGGCTTGAGCCTGGCGCCACGCTCGCTTTACTCGCGCCATTACCTGTTTCTCAGCGTCGGCTACGCGTCGAGGAAGTTTGGGCCCGAGCGCTACGCGCCAGATGAGATAGCCCGCGGTTGGCACCGTTGGCGCGCTCGCCAGACGCCGGCGACGATCGAGCTTCCGTCCGAGCGTGAGCTGCGCACCTACGTCGAGGATCACCTGCTCGATCCGTCCGATCCCTACAAGAGCGCGGCCCAGTTGCTGGGCCAATCGGCCAAACGTCTGTCCGGGCAGCGCCGCGCGCTGCGACGCCACTGGCCCGCGTGGGTCAAGCGTGCGAGACGGCGCAGCGTGCTGCGTGCGAGCGGGCGCGGGCGATCGACGGACGGCCTCGGCAGCTGAGCGCCGGCGTCGGCGACGCCTCACTTGACGTTGTCATAGCCCCACAGCTTTACCAGATCGCGGTCGAGGTACTCACTCAGGGCTAGCACCTCTCCCTTGAAGCGTTCGCGAAGCTCACTCATCACGCCCTCGTCCGGGGGCGGTGCATCTGCGCGCACCAGTCGCGTCTGTATCTCGATGGCCGCGGCGCGTCGCATGCGCGGTGTCGTCAACGCCTTCACTGTGGCTTTCATCGATCGCGCAACCGGCCCTTGTCCCCTTTTTAGTGACGTGAGCATGTATCTGGCTCGCTGCGAGCGTATGCTGCGGGTCGTCACGTTCACGCTCTTCACGTCAATCGGCGTCTCGTCCGCGGCATCGAGGAACTCGAGGACCTTGCGCACCGTCCCCTCGTTGTCACGGTGAAAGTCCTCATAGATCAGTATCAGCATGCGCTCACGGGGGAATCGCGCGTCGTAACGACGCAGCTGGTCGACGTAGCGCACGTGGTCTGAGTACTGGAGCAGGCGCGGGCGATGTGAGTGTCGGGGAATGTGCTTGCCTTCGCGCCGGTCGCGCTCCAGCGCGACCGCCTTTCGTAGATCTTTCTCGCCCTCGACGCCCCAGCGCAGAAACAGCAGGTGCAGTGAGCGAAGAAAGCTCGCGGGCTCTCGCAGGATCGCGATGATGCGGGCATCGGGTTGCAGCTCGGCGATGTTCCCCGCGGCAGTCTCAGACCACAGGTAGAAGGCCGATGCCTCGCCGACGCGCTGCTCCGGCCTCGCCTCCTCGAACAGTGCCAGGTACTCCTGCAGCGTCTGCGGATAGCCCAACTCCTGGGGGCCTCGGTCATGCCCCGAACGCGCCTGCATGTCACTTGCCAGGAAGCGCGGCTCCTTGAGCTTTGGCAGGTATATCTGCGGGCGCTCTCTGAGCATCTCGTAGAGCGCGGTCGTGCCCGTCTTGGGCGAGCCGACGATAAAGAAATCCGGCACTCTCGCGTGAGAGAGGTCCGGGGACGCCGCTGACGCGGCCGGCATTTGCATATCAGCAGGCTACCGATGCCAGTGGGCGCTCGCAACAGCCTCTGCCGGCGTGTCGTGCTGACTGCAAGACACGGTGCTAGGGCAGGAGGGCGACGCTCGAGCGCGAACTCGTCCGTCCATGCGTTCACTACAGCTGCAGGCCGCGTTGAGGGAGCACGTAGAGGCGGTCGCCGTGCAGCTGCACGGCGAGATCGCAGGCGGTGCCGAGGTGCCGTTCGAGTTGGAGCAGCAGAGCAGGCGACGAGGATCGGCCGGTGCGGCTTTCTGCTGCTACCGCCCGCTCACCGGCCAGTTCATCGAAGAGCGCCTGCCGGCGCTCGAGGACCTGCCCACCCACGCCGACGCCGCCAGGATGCTCGGCGAGTTCGATGGCCTGGAGCGCTATCTGGTGAGCGCCGGGATCGAGCGCCGGACAAGCTCCCAGCGCGCCCGCGTCAGAGCCGGACTCGGCGCGCTGCTCAGCGACGTCTTCGCCGAGCAGACCGACTTCGAGCTCCAGCCCGAGCGCCTGGACGCTGCGCTGGCGCGGCTCGAGCGGGCTGCGCTGTCAGCGACCAGCGAGCTCACGCTCGTGGCGACGCTGCACGGACTGACGATCACCTCGCCCGAGCTCGCGCTCGCCAGGGGCCTGATGATCGCCCAGCCGCACGCGCTGGACGGGCTGCCCGCCGGCGCGGTCGCCGCGAGCGAGGGCGACGGCCGCCACCTCGTCGTCGTGCTCGCCGCGGAGCAGCACGATCACGGCGAGGCGCTCGAGCAGGGCTGCGCGGTTCTCAAGGATCTACAACGCGCGCTCAGGCTGTTCGGCGATGGCCGCGTCACGCTCGGCATGCTCGCATGGGCGCGTGTCGGCGGTGGAGCGTGGAACGCCGTGCCGCTGGGCAGCGGCGGTCGACCCCATGGGATGCTCGTGGTTAAAGCCGAGCAGGAGGACGAGCTGCGCGCGTTCTGCAACCTCGTCTCGCGCCGCGCTCCCCATGAAAACGAGCTCGCCTGGGCGCTGCGCCGCTTCGAGCTCGGCTGCGAGCGCGTCAGCCCCTACGAGGCACTCACCGACCATCTGCTTGCGCTGCGGGCGTTGCTCGAGCCCGAGGGCTCAGCCAGCGAGATGTTGAGCAGACGACTTGCCGCGCTGTGTGCCACGCCGGAGCGCCGCCACGAGCTGATCGAGCGAACCGGGCAGGCGCTCGCGCTCGAGCGCTCGGTCATCACTGGAACGGCCGCCGAGCGCGCCGGCGCGGCGTCGCTCGCCGGCGAGATGGCAGATCATCTGCGCGCGCTGCTCAGAGACGTCATCTGTGGCCATCTCGACGCAAACCTCGTCGCGTTCGCTGACGAGCTCCTGCTCGCATCCGTGAACGAGGTGGACGTCGCGGCCGAGCTCGGCGCGGTGGGGGAGTTCGACGTCGCCGAGGAGCTCGACGCGCCGGGCGAGCTGGACCTGGCGCGCGAGCTGAACCTGGCTGGCGAGCCGAACCTGGCTGGCGAGCTGAACCTGGCTGGCGAGCTGAACCTGGCTGGCGAGCTGAACCTGGCCGGCGCGGTGGACGTCGCCGCTGAACCGGAGGCGGCGGCGAGCGAGCACGGCTCAGTCGAACAGATGCTCGGCGATCCTGGCCAGGCCCAAGAGATCCTGGACGTCTTCATCTAGGTGCGGAACCACGATCGGATGGCGCTCGCCGAGCACCTCCGACAAAAGCGCGACGGTCTCGCTGTCGCGGCGCGCGAGCACATCGAAGTCGGCGAGGTTGCCCGCCACGCGGCCTGCGAGAGGCTCGCCTAGCGCGGTCGCGAGCAGCGCGCTGAGCGCCACCTCGCTCATGCCCTGCAGGCCCCCGACGTGCACCCGATTGACGATCAGCTCTCCGACGGGCATCTCGGCCGCTGCCAGCTTGTCGGCCAGGAACCGCGCCTCCCGGGCGGGCTCGACCTCCGGTGAGGTGACGATCAGGAAGCTCGTGTGCGGATCGCGCAGTAGCGCGGCGACACCACGCGTGCGCTCGCCGAAGCCGTCGATCACCCCGGACAGCGCGCGAAAGAACTGCGAGAGATCGCTGAGCATGTCGACCCCCGTGACGCGCGCGAAAATCGAGAAGACGAGCGCCGTCCCGCGCCCGAACAGGCGCGCAGTAAGTCCGCTCGGCCCGAGGAACACCTGCAGCGCGCGTCCTTCCAGAAAGGCCAACATGCGCCCCGGTGCGTCGAGGAAGTCCAGCGCGTTGCGCGACGGCGGGGTATCGAGGACGATCGTGTCGAAGTCGTGCTCCTCGTGCAGCTCATACAGCTTCGCGATCGCGCTCAGCTCATGCGAGCCGGAGACCGCGGTCGAGAGCTCTCGGTAGATCGGGTTGGCGAGGATCTCATCACGCGTGCGGTCGTCTGGCGCGAGGTGCGTGATCATCTCGTCGAAAGTTCTCTTCGCGTCGAGCATCATCGCCCACAGCTCACCCTCGACCGCGACACCATGGGCTGCGAACAGCGAAGGCTCGATCCGCTGGGGCTCGGAGGGCAGGTCCGCCAGGCCGAGCGCCGAGGCCAGGCGCCTGGCGGGATCGATCGTGACAACTGCCACCTTTTGCCCCCGCAGCGCGAGGCCGAGAGCCAGCGCAGCGGCCGTCGTCGTCTTGCCGACACCGCCCGCTCCGACGCACACCAGCACGCGCTTGCCGCGCAGGCGCGTCGCGAGCGTTGAATGGCTCTCGGCTGCGGCGACGCTCGTCGGCCGCTTGCGGCCGCTGCTCTGAACCATCACCGGATCGTAGTTGTCATGCAGGAATCCCCCGTCGCTATGCGAATACCGAGCGGACGGTTTTCCAGCAATCGACTATCGGAGCCACCGTGGACGGAAAGGCGAGGGTCATCGCGTTCGCCAACCAGAAGGGCGGCGTCGCCAAGACGACGACGACGCTGAACCTGGCTGCTGCGTTCGCGGAGGAGGGTCACCGCGTCCTGTGCGTGGACATGGACCCGCAGGGCAACCTGACGATGTCGCAGGGCATAGACCCGGACACGCTCGAGAAATCGATGTACGACGTGCTCGTGCACAAGGTCTCGATCCGCGAGGTGATCCGCAAGCGCGAGATAGACGTGGCATGCGCCTCGATCGACCTCGCCGGCGCCGAGATCGCGATGTCGACGATGATCGGCCGCGAGCGCTCGCTGCAGAAGGCCTTCGAGCCGATCCTCGAGGACTACGACTTCATCTGCATCGACACCCCGCCGAGCCTCGGGCTGCTGACGATCAACGCGCTGACCGCCGCCGACAAGGTGATCGTCCCTGTGCAGTGCGAGTATCTGTCGATGCGCGGGCTCATCCAGCTGCAGAACACGCTCGCGATGATCCGCGAGAACCTCAATCCCGGCGTTGACATCGAGGGTATCCTCCCGACGTTGGTGGATTCGCGCACGATCCACGCAAAGGAGGCGATCGAGATCCTCGAAGAAAACTTCGGCGACCGCGTGTTCGCTTCGCGCATCCGCAAGACGGTGCGCTTCGCCGAGGCTCCGGTGAAGGGCATGTCGGTCCTCAAGTACGAGCCGGACGGCGTCGCCGCCCAGTCCTATCGCCAACTCGCGCAGGAGGTGCTCACCAATGGCAAACCCTAAACGCGCGAGCATGCGGGAAGGGCCCCTCGCGGCCCTGTTCCGCAAGACCGACGACGATGACCCGCAGGAGGGCCCGCCGTCGCCAGCTGCGCCGCCGGCGACGCGCGCTGCGAGCACGCCGCTCGCGCCCACGCCGCCCCCCGCGCAGGCCACGCCGTCTCCGGTCCAGGCCACGCCGCCCACGCCGACCCATCCGCGCGAGAGTGGGCTGCCGCACCCGGCGCTCGGTGCCTCCCCGCGGAGCGCCGAAGAGGACGTGCACGTGCCCTCGCCGCGTGAGCGCCTGCGTCACGCCTTCTCCTCGGAGATCCCCGAAAACGTGATGGACCCGCCGGTCGCTGGATATGCGATGGACCAGCCGCTCGCGCGGCGTGCGCTGAACGACGACTACCGCGAGTTCGCCCCCGCGAGCAGCCCGGCGACGCCCGGGCGGCCGGTGATACGCGTCGTCGGCGTCGGCGGCGGCGGCGTCAACGCCGTCAATCGCATGGTCGAGGCCGAGGTCGAGGGCATCGAGTTCGTCGCGGTCAACACGGACATGCAGTCGCTGCAGCAGTCCACCGCGGACATCACGCTGCACATCGGCGCAGAGCTCACGCGCGGCCTCGGCTCCGGATCTGACGCGAACGTCGGCCGCCAGGCAGCGATGGAGGACTACGATCGGGTGAAGGCGCTGCTGAAGGGCTCGGACATGGTCTTCATCACGGCGGGCGCGGGCGGCGGCACCGGCACTGGAGCGGCGCCGATCGTCGCGCGGATCGCTCGCGAAATCGGTGCGTTGACGGTGGCGATCGTCACCAAGCCGTTCGGCTTTGAGGGCACGCGCCGCAGCGAACAGGCGGAGCGCGGCGTGCTCGCGCTGGCGGACGAGGTCGATACCTTGATCGTCGTCCCCAACAATCGCCTGCTGTCGGTGCTCGACAAGCAGACAGCGATGGTCGAGGCGTTCCGCGTCGCCGACGATGTGCTGCGCCAGGGCGTCCAGGGTATTTCCGATCTCGTGACGCTCCCTGGGCTTATCAACCTCGACTTCGCGGACGTACGCACGATCATGAGCGAGGCCGGCAGCGCGCTGCTGGGGATCGGCATGGGCGTGGGGGAGAACCGGGCGACGGAGGCCGCCATCCAGGCCGTCTCCTCGCCGCTGCTGGAAACCTCGATGGAGGGCGCACGTTCGATCCTGCTTTCGATCACCGGCGGCACCAACCTCTCCTTGTGGGAGGTCAACGAGGCCGCGAAGTCCGTGTCCGAGGCCGCTCACCCCGATGCGAACATCATCTTCGGCGCGATGGTCGACGAGAAGCTCGACGATCAGGTGTGGGTGACCGTGGTCGCCACCGGCTACGGCGACGAGGGCAGGCGCCGCAGCGCCAACCGCTTCAAGGAGCCCGCCACCGGCGAGGTCCGCGCTCAGCGATCAGCGCCCGCGCGCCCGGCCAGAGATCGGGCTGAGGCAGGCCAGCGCCGCCGTGGACTCTCGGTCGATGAGCTCGAAGTCCCCGAGTTCCTCCCCAACTTCTGAGAGGCGTCAACGCTTCGCACAACCGCGTCCTCGGTCGCTCGCGTACCGAAGCCGGGAGACACTCGCTTTGCTCGCATCCCCGTTTCGGCCAGCACGCCACGCGAACTGCCTGTGCCCCGAAGGGGTGCGTCCTTGTTCTGCTCGGTTGACGACTCTCAGAAGACGTTCCATCCGCCATGAAAGATGCCTCATCAGCGACGCGAGGCTCTGCGATGAGCACGGCTGATCACGGCGTCGTCGCGGCGGGGCACCCGCTCACGGCGAGCGCGGGTGCGAAGGTGCTGCGGGAAGGCGGCAACGCGGTCGACGCGGCGGTGGCGGCGATGCTGACATCGTTCGTCACCGAGTCGTTGCTGACCGGGCTGGGGGCCGGCGGGCACATGCTCGTTGCTGGTGGGGGGCTCGCCCCGACGCTGCTCGACTTCTTCGTGCAGGCGCCGACGCGCTTGGGCGACGGCTCGGAGGTGGAGCTGCACGGGATCGACGTGTCCTTCGGCGACGCCGAGCAGGTGTTCTACATCGGCCCAGCCTCCTGCGGCGTATACGGCACGCCGGCGGGGGTCTGCGAGGCGGTCCGCAGGTGGGGCACGGTGAGCCTCGAGGATCTCGCTGCGCCTGCAGCCGAGCTGGCGCGAGCGGGGGTCGTGCTCAACGCCGGCCAGGCGTATGTCGCGGAGATCCTCGTCGACCTGTTGACCTCGACGCCGGAGTGCGCCGCGCTTTGGGCGCCCGACGGGCAGCTGCTACGCGAGGGGGGGCTGCTGCGCAATCCGGAGCTTGGGGAGGCGCTGCTGCGCCTCGGGCGCGATGGCGCGGAGCCGTTCTATCGAGGCGACATCGCGACCGCCGTATGCGACTGGCTCGGCGAGCGCGGTGGCTCGCTGCGCGAGCGCGATCTCGCCGGCTACGCGGCGATCGAGCGAGAGCCGGTCAACATCGCCTATCGCGATCGGGAGATCCTCACGAACCCGCCGCCGTCGGCCGGAGGGACGCTGCTCGCCTACGCGCTGGCGCTGCTCGATCTGCGTCCCGCGCCGCCGACGCTGCGCGACATCGTCGATGCGATGGCGGCCGCGCAGTCCGAGCGCACGCCCGCGTTCGTCGAGGGCCTCGACCAGGATGGCTTTCTCGAGCGTTTCCTCGCGAGCCGGCTGGGATCGACGACGCACATCTCGGTCATCGACGCCCACGGATGCGCGTGCAGCGTGACGTGCACAAACGGCGAGGGCTCGGGTGTCGTCGTGCCAGGAACGGGCATGCACCTCAACAACGTGATGGGCGAGGAGGATCTCAATCCGCACGGCTTCCATCTGCACCCCGCGGGCCGGCGGATGCCGAGCATGATGGCGCCGTCGGTGGTCACGCGCGCCGGCGAGGTCGAGCTCGTCCTGGGCAGCGCCGGCTCGAACCGGATCCGCTCGGCGCTGCTGCAGACGATCGTCGGCGTCGTCGACCACGGGCTGCCCGTTCGCGAGGCCGTCGAGGCCCCGCGCGTGCACTTCGAGGATGGCGTCGTGTTCGCCGAGCCGGGCATCGACGTGGAGGGTCTCGTCGGTGAGCGGATCGTCAGCTTTGGTGCCTTGAACCTGTTCTTCGGCGGTGTTCAGGCCGCGCTGCGGAGCGCAGCGGGCGTGAGCGGCGCCGGTGACCCCAGGCGCGGCGGCGTTGCGCTGAGCGTGTGAGCCGCGCCTGTCCGCCCGCGTGGTGCCGGCCGACGCTCAGGGCTCTGCGAACCTGACCTTGCCGTTTGAGAGAGCGCGTACCTGGGCGCGCTCGAGCAGCTCCAGGCGCTCGATCGCGGCGTGGATCAGCAGCGCCAGCAGCCGCAGTCGCGCGTTCTCCGATCGCAGCTCGAGTAGTTCCTGCTTCGCGTCGACGCTGAACTCGACGGTGGCGGCCATCGCATATGCGTCGAGCTCCTCGAGCTCCGCGGTCTCGATCTCACGGTCGGTCGCCTCCGCCACGAGCTCGCGGTAGAGCTCGCGCGCCGCCTCGCCGGCGATCGGGTCGGGCTCCTCCTCGGTCTCGCCGAGGAACTCCACCACGCCGGCCGGGAAGGGGAGGTCGTCCTGGCGCTTGAGGAGGCGAAACGGACGCGTGCCGCGGACGATGATGTTCATCCGTCCGTCCTCCATACGCTCGAGCACGCGCTCGATCTCGCAAGCGCAGCCGACCGTCTTGAGCTCCTCGTCGGACAGCCACAGGATGCCGAACTCGCGACCATGCGATCCGTGCTCCGCCTGCAGGCAGCGCTCGATCATCTTGCGATAGCGATCCTCGAAGATGTGCAAGGGAACGCTCTCGCTCGGCAGCGCCACGATTCCAAGCGGGAACAGCGGGAAGCCCTCGGAGAGTTGCTGCGCCATTGCCTTGAGTCTAGGCGCACCCCGACATGTAGGCTTGACGCATGACAATATCGGTGAAGTCCGTCTTGGACGCCTCGTAGTGCTCTACATCGCGACGGTGCACTATGCCTCGCCGCGCTGGATAGAGATCCAGACGAGGTATATCCGCGAGCACGTCTCCGTCCCCTATCAAACGTGGTCCTCGCTGGAGGGGATTGACCCCTCCTACGCCGTCCACTTCGATCGCATTGTCGAGCAGACCGGTCGCCACGCGGAGAAGCTGAATCATCTGGCGATCGAGATCTCACACGAGGCGGCTGCCGAGGATCTGCTGATGTTCCTCGACGGTGACGCCTTTCCGATTGCCGACCCGATGCCACTGATTCACGACAGCCTCACCAACGCGCCGGTGATGGCGGTTCGCAGAGCGGAGAACCTCGACGATCCGCAGCCGCACCCATGCTTCTGTGTGACGACGGTCGGAGCCTGGCGAGAGCTTCCGGGCGACTGGTCGGCGGGATACGAGTGGCTCAACAGTCAGGGAGAAAACGTGAGTGACGTGGGGGGTAACCTCCTTCGTCAGCTCGAGCTCACGAAAACCCCGTGGGTCGAGGTTTTGCGCTCAAACCATCACGACATCGACCCTATCTTCTATGCGGTCTATGGAGGCGTTGTCTATCACCACGGTGCGGGCTTTCGCACGATGCAATTCACCAGAGCTCGCAACGCGATCGCGCCCGAGTCAAGGCCGCTCCCGCGTTCTCCCTTTCGCCGCCGGCTCGTCCGTCGCGACAACTGGAAAAAACAGCAGACATGGAAACGCGAGGTCCAGGAGCACGGGGTGCGCCAGTCAGAGCAGATCAGACAGACGATCGAGCGCGGCGACGCGGATTGGCTGGCCGAGCTGACCTAGCCCGGCGTCGGTTCCGTGCTCGGCCTCACTCAAGGCTTGCGCGCGGCGAGCATCAGGTTGTAGAAGATCGCCGGCGGCAGCCGCGACTCGAGCAGCCGGCGATCGAGCTCTTGCAGCAACAGGTAGCCGCGATGTGCGTACAGGCGCCACGCCCACGGCACGTCCTCGGGATCGGCGGTCGACTCGAGCGTACGGTTGGTCCAGCCAAACCAGTTCGCCAGCAGCTCCTCGCCACGAAGGTGTACGTCCTGAAATCCGGCCGCACGCGCGATCCGCGCGAGCTCGGCCGGCGCAAACGCGTGAACGTCCACGACGCGCTCGAGCGCCGCGTCGGAGCCGTCGCCGTGGGCCTGTGCTGCGCCGCCGGCGCCGATAGCGCGCCGCCACAGCGGCGCGACGCCGAGCGCGACGCGCTTGGGAACGCTCGCGAGGCGATCGCCGTAGCGCGAGGGCTCGCCGGCGAAGAGCAGGGTGCCGCCGGGCGCGAGCACCCGCTCGAACTCGGCGAACGCGCGCGGGAGGTCGGGGATGTGGTGGAGCACCGCATGCCCGAACACGAGCTCGAAGCTCGCATCGGCGAAGGGCAGGCGCTCGGCGTCCGCCGCGACCGTGTCAACCTCGAGCCCAAGACGCGCGGCGTTCGCCTGCAGCGTCTCGAGCATGCCCGCGGAGATGTCACTGCACGTCGCAGCTCCAATCAGACCCGCGCGCAGCAGGTTCAGCGTGAAATAGCCCGTGCCTGAGCCGATCTCGAGCGTGCGCGCGAAGTGCCGTGGCTCGCGGCCGAGCGCCTTGCGCACCTTCGCGCTGACCTGCGCCTGGCCGAGCGCGCCGAAGTCGATGCCCCACTTGGCGTCGTACTGATCGGCCGCGACGTCGTGGTAGCGCGTGTTCGCGTCGCGGATCTGCTCCGCGTTCAAGCCGGCGGCCATGCGGCGGACCTTATACTCGCGCGCCGTGCCCGGCATCTACCTGCAGCGTGACCAGCCCGACGGCGTGCCGCCGCTGGCGCTCACCGGCGAGCGCACGCTGCCGGACGTGCCGGAGGAGAACTACTGGTTCCGCCGGCACCTGGTGGTCTACGAGTGGATCGCCGAGCGTGTGCGCGGACTACGCACGATCGACATGGCCTGCGGCGAGGGCTACGGCTCGGACGTGCTCGCCCGCCGAGCGGCCAGCGTGGTCGGCGTCGACGCCAACCCCGAGGCTTACGAGCACGCCCGCCTGCGCTATACCCGTGCCAACCTGCGCTTCGCGCGTGGTCTGCTCGACAGCTTCAGCGAGGAGGCCGACGCGGTCGTGTGCCTGCAGACGATCGAGCACGTGCAGGAGCCGGACGCCGTGCTCGCGCACTTCCGCAGCCTCCTGCCCTCGGAGACGCCGAACGCAGGGCCACGCGCAGGCGCCGTGTTCGTCTCGACCCCGAACGTGCTCACGCTAGCGCCGCGCGGCGCGTCGCGCTCGGACAATCCGTGGCACGTTCACGAGTATCGCCACGAGGAGTTTGAGCGCATCTGCCGGGCACACTTCGCGAGCGTCGAGATGTACGGCCTGTTCCACGCGCGCAAGCTGCGCGCACACGAGCTCGCCCTGCGTCTGGGCTGGGATCGGGTGCACGCGCGCCTCGGCCTCACCCGACGCTTCTACGACTGGTTCACGCCGGCGATCGAGTCCCGCGACTTCGCCTTGCGCGGCGCGCATGAAGCTGACATGGACGCGGCGCTGGACTTTCTCGCGGTGTGCCGGGCGTGACCGGCCGTCCCGGGCCATCCGGACGGCGCGGCGCGCTGGCGATCGTCCTTCACACCCACATGCCCTACGTCGAGGGCTTCGGCACGTGGCCGTTCGGAGAGGAGTGGCTGTGGGAGGCGATGGCCGGCTGCTACCTGCCGCTGCTCGAGCTGCTCGACGAGGACGCCCCGCTGACGCTGTCGCTTACCCCCGTCCTGTGCGACCAGCTCGAAGCCCCCGGCGTGAGCGAGCGCTTCACGCGCTTCGTCGAGGGCGTGCGGCGCGAGACATACGAGCAGGACATCGCCGGGCTGCGCGAAGGCGGGCACGAGGCGCTCGCACGCGAGCTCGAGCGCTCGTGGGGGGATTACGCGGGCGCCGTCGAGTCTCTGCAGCGGCGCGGAGGGGATCTGATGAGCGCACTGGCGCGCCACGCGCAGTGGACCTCGTCAGCCACCCACGCGGTGTTGCCGCTGCTGGCCAGCGATGCGGGGGCGCGCTTGCAGATCCGCGGCGGCGTCGAGGCCGCGCGCCGGCGCTTTGCCGCCAGCTGGCGTGGCGGCTTCTGGCTGCCCGAGTGCGCCTATGCGCCGTGGCTCGAGCGCGCGCTTGAGGAAGCCGGTGTCGGCGCGGTCTGCGTCGAGCTGACCGGCCGCTTCGGGCTCGCCGCGAAGGAGCACCTGCGCCCGATCGCGACCGAGTCCGGCGTGCTGCTGGTTCCGATCGACCGCAGCACGATCTCGCTCGTCTGGAGCAACGACGGCTACCCCGCGGGCGGTGCGTACCGCGACTATCACCATCACACCGTCCACCATCGCAACCCGTGGAGCAACGATGGGAGCGCATACGACCACGAGCGAGCGCAGTCGCTCGCGGCCGAGCACGCACGCGACTTCGTGATGCAGACGCTCGCGCGCCTGGATCACGCGAACGCCGAGCCTGACGCGCCGTTGCCGGGTGGGGGGCTCGTCGTCTGCGCGCTCGACACAGAGCTGCTCGGGCACTGGTGGTATGAGGGCATCGCGTGGTTGCGCGCGGTCGTCGAGGAGTGCTCGCGCCAGGGGCTTGAGCTCGTGCGCCTCGACGACGCGCTCGAGCGCGTCGAGCCGGTTGCGTATGCGAGCCCCGCGGACAGCGCCGACGAGCACGAGCACTGGCAGGCGATCACGTGGGGTCAGGGGGGAGACCTTTCGACGTGGTCGGGGCCGGCGGTCGCCGAGATGGCGTTTGCGATGCGCGCCGCTGAGCTGCGTGTGCTCGCCGCCGGCGAGCGGGTGGGGGCGGCGGCGGTGCGCGAGCTGCTCGCGCTGCAGGCGAGCGATTGGCCGTTCATGGTCGCCCGCGAGATCGCGGCGCCGTACGCGCGCGAGCGTTTCGAGCGCCATCTCGAGGGGCTCGCTCGTGCGCTGACCGAGGGCGCCGACGCCGACTCGGCGGCGTTGCGCAACCTCGCCGCTGACGTCGATCGAGCGTCTCTGCTCGCGCCGTGAGGGGCTAGCCCGGACGAACGAGCACGACCAGCGCGAAGCTCGTCAGGTACGCGGAGGGGTGCTCGCAGAGCCTGTCCGCGAGAAACCGCCCGGCGACTCGCAGCGGCTTGACGCCGGCGAAGTAGCCGTGGCCGAAGAAGCCGGTGTAGCGCTCGACCGAGAAGCCGACGGACTCCAGTCGCTCGATCTGTCGCGCGCTCGGCCCGCGACACCACGAGTAGTAGGGGCGAAACTTCGAGTGGCGGTCCGGCCACGCGCGTGACAGCAGCTCGCTCGAGAGCGCGGGCGGGAGCACGCGGTTCAGCACGAACGGCAGCGAGTAGAGCGTCGGGAAGAAGTGCACCGCGGTTCCCCCGGGCGCAGCATCTTGTAGACGTTCTGGTGAAACCTCCTGCCGTCGGGGATGTGCTCGGCGGCCCAGCGGCTGACGACGACGTCGAACGCGCCCTGCTCGTCCACCAGCCTGTCGATCGCGCCCGAGTCGAGAATGCTCGCCTCGAACTGCTTGTAGCCCGGTGGCAGCTTCTCGAGCGCCGTGTTCAGCTCGTCGAGCACGATGTACTCGAGCCCGAGTTTCTCGATGCGAACCATCGGAATCACCGGCCTCACGCCGCCCCCCACCTCGCAGAAGCGCGTCGAGCCGCTGCGCGTCAAGCGTCGCAGTTCCGCCCACAGCTGCGCTTGGGCGTCTTGCGTATGCGCGTATGAAGCGCGGGGCGCTGGCTCGTGGCTCATGGTCTCACTCCCAGCGCATGTCGGCGGGGGCGTCGCGCATGCGGATCACGCGTGCGGGCGAGCCGCCGATGACTGCGTTTGCGGGCACGTCCTTGGTGACCACCGAGCTCGTGCCGATGATGCTGTTCTCGCCGACGCTCACCCCGCGCAGGATGCAGGCGCCGTAGCCGATCCAGACGTTGTGTCCGACGGCCACGTCGCGCTTGTAGATGCCCTGTGCGCGGATCGGCCGCTCGACCTCGGCGACGCCGTGGTCGAAGTCGATCAGCATCACGCGGTCGGCGACGATGCACTCGCGCCCGAGCGACACGTGCTGGAAGGCCGAGATCGTGCACTCCTGGCCCATCACCGTCTTCGCGCCGATGCTGACTTCGCCCTCGTGGACGCGGATCTTGCTGCCATGCCCGATCCACGCCCAGCGGCCGATGCGCAGCGTCGCATTACGGCCGATCTCGAGCTTGACGCGCGGGCAGATGAAGCAGATCCCGTCGGTCTGCAGGCGCCGACCGTAGCGGAGCTTCAACAGCAGGTACCGCGTCAGCAGGTGCGCGTAGTCGCGGCTGATCATGTGGTTGGCGCGCATGAAGCGAAGCAACACGAGCGGTCCGCCGCTGCGCGGCGCCGGTGCCCGGCGCAACGCCTCCGCGCGGCGCCCAGCGGCGTGCTCGCCGGCCTCTGCGTTGGCGTGCTCGGCGCACGCTGCGGTGAGGCTCTCAGCGGCCCGGCCTGTGGCGGCGGGGCCTGCGGGATTCCCGGCGGCTGGCTCGGCGAGCGTCTCCATCGCAGCGCAATCGTAGGGGAACGCTGGTCAAGCGGGTCCTCGACACGTCCCCTGCGATGATTGCGCGCTGCATGAGCCAGCCCGCCCGCGCAGTCACCGACCCCACGCTCGCTCAACGCCTGCTCGACGGCGACAGGCGTGCGCTCGCCCGCGCGATCACGCTCGTCGAGGACAACAGCCCCGCCGGCTGGGAGCTCGTGCGCGAGGTATACCCGCACACCGGGCAGGCTGAGGTCGTCGGTTTCACGGGCCCTCCGGGGGTCGGCAAGTCGACCCTGATAGGCGCGCTCACGAAGGCGCGCCGCGAAGCCGGGCGCAGCGTCGGCGTGCTCTCGATCGACCCTTCCTCGCCGTTTACGCATGGCGCTCTGCTGGGGGATCGCATCCGCTTGTCGGAGCACTTCTTGGACCCGGGCGTGTTCATCCGCTCGATGGCCAACCGCGGCGCCCTCGGCGGCCTCTCCGAGGCGGCGCTGCAGGCCGCGCTGCTACTCGACGCGGCGGGACGCGAGGACGTGTTCGTCGAGACCGTCGGCGTCGGCCAGGCGGAGATCGACATCATCGATCACGCGGACACGATCGTGCTCGTGCTGATGCCCGGCTCGGGCGACTCGATCCAGGCGCTGAAGGCGGGCGTGATGGAGATCCCGGACGTGATCGTCATCAACAAGGCCGACCACCCCCTGACGGACACGATGATCCGCGAGATCCGTGGCGTGCTCTCGCTCGCGAACCTCGATCGCACGCCGGAGGAGGCGCGCAAGCGCTGGCGCGTGCCGATCCTGAAGACGGAGGCCGCCCGCGGCGAGGGCATCGAGGAGCTCGTCGCGAGCCTGCAGGAGCACCGCGCCCACATCCTCGCCGCAGGCCAGCTCGACGAGCGGCGCGCGCGCAACCTGCGCAGCGAGGTGATCGCGATCGCGACCGCGCGCATGCGCAGGCGCCTGGAGGAGGACCTGCGCGAGGACCCGGAGTTCCAGCGTCTGCTCGAGGAGGTCGTGCAGCGACGCCTCGACCCCGCGAGCGCCGCCGCGACGCTGCTCGAGCGAGCCCCGTCGCTGGAGCAGCGCGTCGACTAGGCGCCGAGCGCCCGCGCGATCACCATCTGCTGGATCTCGTCGGTGCCCTCGCCGATTGTCAGGATCTTGGCGTCGCGGTAGAAGCGGCAGACGGGGTACTCCTCGATGAAGCCATAGCCGCCGTGTATCTGCACGGCCTCCTCGGCGCAGCGCACCGCGAGGCGACCGGTCTTGAGCTTGGCCTGCGCGGCGGTGAGCGTGAAGTTGCGTTTGGCGTCCTTCTCGCGCGCGGCCTTGTACACGAGCAGCCGCGCTGCAGCGATCTCGGTCGCCATGTCGGCGAGCTTGCCCTGGATCGCCTGGAACTTGGAGATCGGCTTGCCGAACGCCTGGCGCTGCTTGGCGTACTTCAAGGCCTCGTCGAGCGCGCCTTGCGCGAGGCCGACGCCCATCGCGGCGACGCCGATGCGCCCGATGTCGAGGATGTGCAGGAACTGCTTGAAGCCGGCGCCGCGCGGACCGAGCAGGTTCGCCTCCGGCACGCGGCAGTCGCTGAAGCTGAGCGGGCGCGTGTCCGACGCGTTCCAGCCCATCTTGCGATACGGCTCGCCCTGCTCGTAGCCGGGGGTGCCGTTGGCGACGATGATGTTTGAGATTCTCGCGTTCGCCGTTCGTGGACTCGCGGGGCGCACCCGTCACGGCGGTGATGCACACGAGCCCCGAGATGTCGGTGCCGGCGTTGGTGATGAACTGCTTGGCGCCGTCGATCACCCACTCGCCGTCCTGCAGGTGCGCGTGCGTGCGCGTGTTGCCGGCGTCCGATCCAGCCTCCGGCTCGGTCAGCCCAAACGCGCCGAGGCGCTCGCCCGAGCACAGTTGGGGCATCCACTCGCGCTTCTGGCCCTCTGAGCCGAACACGTAGATCGGCTGCGTGCCGAGCGAGGTGTGGGCACACAGTGTGATCGCGACGGAGGAGTCCACTCGTGTCAGCTCCTCGACCGCGAGCGCATACGCGAGCGTGTCGCCGCCGCCTCCCCCGTACTCCTCGGGGAACGGGATCCCCATCATGTTCAGCGCGCCGAGCTTCGCGACGATCTCGTACGGGAAGGACTTGGTGCGGTCGAGCTCCTCGGCGACCGGCGCCACCTCGCCCTCGGCGAATTCCCTGACCGTGCGCTGGATCAGCTGATGGTCGGGGGAGAGGTCGAAGTCCACGGTCGCGACATTCTCCCAGACCGCCGATGCTCGCCGCGGGCGCCGGCTCGCCGTGGCGGCGTATAGTCCGGTCGGTGGTGGTGGGACCCCCCGAGCTACCGGGCGTTCGACACGAGTACGTCGATATCGGCGCGCTGCGCATGCACGTCGCGCTCGCGGGCGCCGAGGACGCACCGCCGCTGCTGCTCGTCCACGGCTGGCCGCAGCACTGGTGGGAGTGGCGAGAGGTCATCCCCACGCTCGCCGAGCGCTTTCGCGTGATTGCGCCGGATCTGCGCGGCTTCGGCTGGAGCGAGGCGCCCGCGGACGGCTATGAGAAGGAGCAGCTCGCAGCTGACCTGCTCGCCCTGCTCGACACGCTCGGCATCGAGCGCGTCACCTGGATTGGCCACGACTGGGGCGGCTGGACAGGCTTTCTCGCCGCGCTGCGTGCGCCCGAGCGCTTCGAGCGGATGCTCGCGCTTTGCATCCCGCATCCCTGGGTCGACACGAGCCTGCGCGGTCTCGCGGTGCTGCTCAGCTACCAGGGGCCCCTCAGCCTGCCGTTCGTCGGCGAGCGCGTCGCCGACCCGATGCTGCGCCGGATCCTGCAGGTCGGACGTTTCGGCGAGCGGCTCGACGCGGCCGACGTCGACCTGTTTGCCCAGCACATCCCCGCTGCCGTCACGGTCGCGATGTACAGGACGTTCCTCACACGTGAGCTGTTGCCGCTCGCCAAAGGTCGCTACGCGGCCGCCCAGCTGCAGGTGCCGACGACGCTGCTGCTCGGTCGCGCCGACGCGGTCACCCGCGGTGTGCCGGCCGGCGCGGTCGACGGTCAGCCGCAGCTGCGTGTCGAGCTGCTCGATGGCGTCGCCCACTGGGCGCCCGAGCAGCGCCCGCAGGCTGTCCTCGAGTGGGCGCACGGGATCGACTCCAGCGTAGAGTGGCCCGCCTCGGTCTGATTCTGACGATGCTGTACGGGCGCGGGCGCTCGTACAGCTACGGCCCGGACCCCTCGCAGTCCGCCGAGCTGCATGTCCCGCAGGGTGCGGGGCCGCATCCGGTGATGGTGCTGATCCACGGCGGCTCGTGGCGGGCGCGCTACGGCAAGCGCGTGATGCGCGGCCTCGCAGGCGATCTCGTGCGCCGGGGATGGGCGGTGTGGAACATCGAGTACCGCCGCGTCGGCAACGGCGGCGGCTGGCCGGCGACGTTCGAAGACGTCGCGGGCGCGATCGACCATCTCGCTGTCCTGCGCCACCCGGCGCTGGACATGGAGCGCGTGAGCGTGCTCGGGCACTCCGCCGGCGGGCACCTCGCGCTGTGGGCCGCCAGCCGCGAGAGGCTGCCGGCGGGTGCCCCCGGCGAGCTCCCGGGCGGGGAGCCCGTCGTGGCCCTGTGCAGTGCGATCTCGCAGGCGGGCGTGTGCGATCTCGGCGGCTCCTACGCGCGTTGGCGCGGCGGCGCCACGCTGGGCCTGATGGGTGGCTCGCCGGAGGAGCTCCCCGAGCGCTACGCCGCCGCCGACCCGATGCGCCTGCTGCCTGTGAGCATCCCCGTGCTGCTCGTGCATGGCACGCTCGACGAAACCGTCTCGATCGAGCTCAGCCGCAACTACGCGCGCGCCGCGCAGGCCGCCGGCGACGAGGTCGAGCTGGTCGAGATCGCAGGCGACGCCGGCCGTCACCGCACGCACATCGATCCCGTTGGACCGGCGTGGGCGGCGGTCACCTCGCGGCTGGGGGCCGCGGCGACGATCCCGCTCGCGCCGTGAGCGCGGCGCGCCGCTAGGCGCAGTAGGACCTGGCGAGCTCGACCAGCAGGCGCACGGCGTAGCCGGAGGCGCCCTTGCCGACATAGGCGCGGTCGAGTTCCCAGGCCGAGCCGGCGATGTCCAGGTGCACCCACGGTGTCTCGCCGACGAAGTTCGACAGGAACGTCGCGCCCACGATCGTCCCCGCCTTGTGCCCTTCGGGCGCGTTGTCGAGGTCGGCGTAGGTGCCTTTGATCAGCTCCTCGTACTCTTCGTGCAGCGGCAGGCGCCACACGATCTCGCCAGTGCGCTCACCCGCCTGTGCGACGCGGCCCGCGAGCTCGTCGTCGTTGCTCATCAGCCCCGCGTAGGTCGAGCCGAGCGCGACGATCACAGCGCCCGTCAGCGTCGCCAGATCGACGATCCGCTCGGCCCCCTGCGCGACTGCGTGGCACAGGCAGTCCGCCAGCACCAGGCGGCCCTCGGCGTCGGTGTTGTTGATCTCGACCGTCGTGCCGTTCGCTGCTGTGACGATGTCGCCAGGCTTGATGGCGTGGCCGCTCGGCAGGTTCTCGGTGGCGCCGACGACCGCCACGAGCTTGACCGGCAGCCGCAGGCGCGCGATCGCGGAGACCGCCTCGATCACCGCGGCACCGCCGGACATGTCGAACTTCATCTCCGCCATTTTCGCGCCGGGCTTGAGCGAGATGCCGCCGCTGTCGAACGTCACGGCCTTGCCGACGAAGCCGAGCGTAGGGCCGCTGGGGGTCGTGCTGGAGCGCCCGTCGTAGCTGATCGTGATCAGCGCCGGCTCTTGATCTGAGCCCTGCGCGACCGCTGCGAAGGCACCCATGCCGCGGGCGAGGATCTGCCCGCGACCCTCGACCTCGACCGAAACTCCCTCGACCTCGCTCGCCAGCTGCTTGGCGTACTCGCCGAGGGCCGTCGGTGTGAGGTCGTTTCCGGGCCGGTTCTGCAGCTCGCGCGCGCGGTTGACCGCTTCGGCAAGCACCGTCGCCTCGGCGACGGCAGTCTCGAGCGCCGCCGCCCGCTCTGGCGCTCCCGCGAGGATCAGGCGCTCCAGGTGCTTGGGTGGTCTGTCCGCCTCCGCGTCCTCGCCGTCGGGTTTGGACTTGTAGCGCTCGTAGCGGTAATCGCTGAGGATCGTGCCCTCGACGAGCGCCGCCGCGATCTCCTCAGCGGATGCCCCTGGCGCGTCGCCGGGAAGCTGCCAGCACAGCGCCCGTGTCGATATCTCTCGCGCGCGCTGGCTGGCGACGGCGGCGGCGACGCGTGCCCGCTCCGCCGTCAGCTCCTCGCGCGCGCCCAGTCCGACCAGCAGCCAGCGCTTCCCGTCGGCGTGGGTCAACGCGAGTGACTTGAACGAGCGGCGCGCCTCGTCGCTGCTGAGCAGCTCGGTGACCGCCGGGGGACTGTCCGGCGGCGGCTGCTCACCGGCGAAGAGAGCGATCGCGATCGTGTCTGCGTCCGCGGTTCCACTGCTTGGGGTAATTGCCGAGGTTTGCATGCGCGCGCACGATATCCGGCTTGTGAACGATTCGTCGCCGCGAGGTCATCCCGGCGTGAGTGGCAGTGTGGGTGGGGCTCCGCGCGTGGCCGGCGGGCAGGTAATCGTGCAGCGGTCCACTACCATTCTCGCTCTCACTTCCACGCTCATTCGACCTACAGGAGAAGACTCGCTTCCATGCCCAAGACCGTGATCCTCGGCACTGCGCGCACGCCCGTCGCAAAGATGGGCGGCGGCCTCTCCTCGCTGGATGCGACCGAGCTGGGCGGGGTGGCGATCGGCGCGGCGCTCGAGCGCGCGGGGGTCGAGCCGGAGCAGGTCGAGCACGTCGTCATGGGTCAGGTGCTGCAGGCCGGTCAGGGACAGATCCCCTCGCGACAGGCGCAGATCAAGGCCGGTATTCCCAAGGAGGTCTCCTCCGAGACGGTCAACAAGGTCTGCGCGTCGGGGCTGCGAGCCTCTGTGATCCTCGACCAGGCGATCCGCGCCGGCGACATGCAGGTGGGCGTCGGCGGTGGCATGGAGTCGATGTCGAAGGCTCCCTATCTGCTCCCGCAGGCGCGTTTTGGCTACCGCATGGGCGACGCGACGATGCTCGATGCGATGGTCCACGATGGGCTCACCAACCCGTTCTCGGGCAAGCAGATGTTCGTCGAGGCGACCGAGGTCGGCGACGAGCTCGAG
Source organism: uncultured Solirubrobacteraceae bacterium (assembly GCA_963759265.1). Lineage (GTDB taxonomy): Bacteria > Actinomycetota > Thermoleophilia > Solirubrobacterales > Solirubrobacteraceae > Palsa-744. The sequence continues at coordinate 160,557 of CAVWYR010000002.1, read as the reverse complement.
ATGACGCGCGCGGACATGGATCGCTGGGCGCTTCGCTCGCACGAGCTGGCGCTGAAGGCGATCGACGAGGGGCGTATGGCAGAGGAGATCGTGCCCGTCACCGTCAATGGGCGCAAGCAGAGCACGGTCGTGGAGATCGACGAGGGGCCGCGTAGGGACACCTCGTTGGAGAAGCTCGCGGCGCTGCCGGGGCTCGTGGGCAAGGAAGGCTCGCACACGGCGGGCAACTCTCCCGGTGTCAACGATGGTGCCGGCGCGCTCGTCCTCTCGAGCGAGGAGTGGGCTGCCGCCAACGGCAAGGAGGCACTCGCGGAGATCGTCGCGCACGCGCAGAGCGCCAACGACTTCGCCTATCTCGCGACGACGCCGGCCAACGCCGCCCGCAAGGCGCTCGAGAAGGCGGGGCTGCAACCGGGCGACATCGACCTGTGGGAGATCAACGAGGCGTTCGCGTCGGTGACGCTGAACTCGATCCGCATGCTCGGCATCGACGAGGACCGGGTCAACGTCAACGGAGGGGCGGTCGCCCTCGGCCACCCGATCGGCGCCTCCGGCGCGCGTATCCTCGGTGCCCTCGTCCACGAGCTGCGCCGGCGCGGTGGCGGCTACGGCTGCGCTGCGATCTGCTCGGGCGGGGGCCAGGGCGACGCGGTGATTCTCAAGGTCTGGTGACCGACAGCGAAAACGGCGCGGACGCATCGCCGAGCGGTCAGCCGCGCGCCGCCGCGTTCTTCGATCTCGACAAGACGCTGATGGCGGGCTCCTCGGGGATCTTCTTCGCCCGTGCGGCCTACGAGAGCGGCATGATCTCGCGCGGGCGCCTCGTTCGAGATGCGTATGAGAACCTGCGCTTTCGCCTGCGTGGCTCCACCGACGACCGCGCCGACGACGTGCGCAAGCGGGTCGGCGAGATGATCGCCGGCGTGCGTGTGCGCGACCTCGAGCGACTCACGCCGCGGGTGCTCTCCGGGGTTCTGCCGCGCCTGTATCCGCAGATGCTCGAGCGCGCCTACGCCCACCAGGACGCAGGCCAGCCTGTCTACATCCTCACCGCCGCCTCGCAGGAGATGGCGGACCTGCTCGCGCACGTGCTTGCGTTCGACGGGGGTCTCGGCTCACGCTCTGAGATCGTCGACGGTCACTACACCGGTCGGCCTGCGGGCCCGTTCAACTACCGCGAGGGCAAGGTGCTCTCGATGCGCGAGGTGGCCGCGCGAGACTCGATCGACCTCGCGGCGTCCTACGCGTACTCGGACTCGGAGTCAGACCTGCCGATGCTGCGCGCCGTGCGTCATGCGGTGGTCGTCAACCCCGATGCTGCGCTGCGGCGGATCGCTCAGCAGGAGGGGTGGGAGGTGATCGAGCTCGATCGGCTCGGCCGCCGACTGAAGGTGCTCGCCGCGTTGGGCGTGGGCACTGCTCTTGCCTCGCTCGGGCGCATCGTGCTCGAGCGCGGAGCGCCGCCGGCGCGAGCCCGGCGGCTGCGGCGCCCACCGTCCGGTGGCCGGGGAGCCGCGCAATCGCGCAGGCTTGGTCGTCGTGGTGGCGGGCGTGGCGGCAACGGCGGGCGCGCGCGACGTTCGCGGTGAGGCCGCCACGCCTACCTCTACCCGCCTGAGTCGGCGAGGCGTTCGGCGGCGGCGCGGGCCTTGTCGATGTCGGGGTAGTTCCAGACCCGCACGGCCTTACCGTCCGTCCAGGTCGCGCAGGTTCCGTAGCGCAGCTGGACGGTGCCGGCGCTTCCCATCGGACGGCCCTGCTGGAGGACTACGCCGAACGTCACCCCATTTCCGAGGTCGTGGATCTCCTCTGCCTCGATCCTGTAGTCCTCATAGGCACCCATCCAGTCCGTGTAGAAGCCGCGTATCGCCGTCAGACCCTCGAACAGCCCCATCCCCATCGGCGACATGTCCCAGACTGGATCGGGCCCCAAAAGCTCAGCGTTCGATCGAGGTCGCCGCTGGTTCCGGCCTCGAGCCAGGCTCGCGTCAGCTCGACCAGGTCGGGGGTCGTGGACTCGGGCATCTCCCGGTCAGTATCTCGCAGGGACGACTACGGCAGGGACGACTACGCCGCGAGCGGCACGGCTCGCGCTCGCCACCGCCGCATGTGGAGCGGGAGGGGAGCCACCAGGTACTGTCGATGCGAGCACCACTAGACTCCCACACCAGCACAGGGCTGGCGAGTTTCGCTGAACCCTCTCGACGAGGTCTGTATCGCTATGGTCTACACGAAACCAAACGAGGCTACGTCCGCGGATGAGCCCTCCCGGCGCGAGGCGCCCTGCGGATGACGCCAGCGGCCCCCGTCACCCAGAGCAAGATCCGCGTGGTTGTCGCAAAGCCGGGCCTCGACGGCCACGATCGTGGCGCGAAGATCATCGCCCGGGCGTTGCGCGACGCGGGCATGGAGGTGATCTACACGGGGTTGCATCAGACGCCCGAGCAGATCGTCGAGACGGTCATCCAGGAGGACGCCGACGCGGTTGGCCTGTCGATCCTCTCAGGCGCGCACATGACGCTTGTGCCGCGTGTCGTGGCACTGCTGCACGAGCAGGGAGTGGAGGACGTCGTGATCACTGTTGGAGGAACGATTCCCGCCGAGGACATCCCCGAGCTCAAGCGCCTTGGCGTCGCTGAGGTGTTCACGCCGGGAGCGCCGACGCAGGCGATCGTCGACTTCATCCGCGGCGCGGTGGTGAGCCGTTAGGGCGTGGCGGCGCGGCGCGCGGGCCCGTCGCTTCGCGCGCTCGCAGAGAGCGCAGCTCTCGACGGGTACGTGTATAACGATGGCGATACGGGCGTGCGCGGCGACGGATCGGAGGAGGCAGGCCAAAACCGATTGACTCGTCAGTCAACCGCTGGAGTAGGTAGGATTCACTCACTCATACCCCAAGGAGTCAGCTGAGAATGAAGATATGCGTCCTGGTGAAGGAGGTCCCGGACGCCGCCGTCGAGAAGAGGATCGACCCCTCGACGGGGCGCATGGACCGCAGCGGCGAGAAGAACCTCAACCCGTATGACACGCACGCCATCGAGGCGGCGATGCAGATCAAGGAGGGCGGTGCGGTCCCGGTCGAGGAGATCGTCGCCGTGACGATGGGCCCCGACAGCGCCGTGCGCGCGCTGCACAAGGCCGTCTCACTCGGCGCCGACCGCTCGGTGCACCTTTCCGACCCGGCAGTGGCCGGGTCCGACGTGGCGGCGACCGGCTACGCGCTCGCAAAGACTCTGCAGCGCGAGAATCCCGACCTGGTGCTCCTCGGCCAGCAGTCCGACGACGGCGAGTGCTACACGATCGGCGCCGTCGTCGCCGAGCATCTCGGCATGCCGTCGTTGACGCAGGTGATCAAGATGGACGTCGACTCCGAGGCCCTGCGCTGCGAGCGCCAGGCGGAGTACGGCTATGACACGGTGCAGGTCAGGCTGCCGGCGGTGATCTCCGTGGGCGACGCGATCAACGAGCCGCGCTATCCGTCGCTGAAGGCGATCATGGGCGCCAAGAAGAAGCCGCTCGACACGGTTACGGCCGGCGACGTCGCGATCGACGCCTCCAAAGTCGGCGGCGAGAACTCGGCGGCGCAGTGGGTCGCGGCGAAGGCGCCGCCGGCAAAGGCCGCCGGCGAGATCATCGAAGACGAAGACACCGGCGAAACAGTCGAAAAAATCGTCGCCTGGCTCGACGAGCGCAAGCTCATCTAAGGAGGAGCTGAGACCAAATGGCAAACATCCTGGTTTACGCGCTGCACTACGACGGCGCGATCAACAAGAACTCCCTGGGAGCGGTGTCTGAGGGCGCGAAGCTCGCAGCCGAGCTCGGTGGTGAGGCGCACGCGATCCTGCTCGGTGAGAACGTCCCGCACGAGCTCGCCGCGTCGCTCGGCAAATACGGCGCGAAGAAGGCGCTCGTGGCCGAGGGCCCAGAGGGCCTCGCACAGCCGCTCGTCGACGCGATGGCTGCGGCCATCTCCGGCGGTGACTACAAGTACGCGCTGTTCGGCGGCGGCCTGCTCGGCTTCGAGATCGGCGCCGGCCTGGCGGCGCGGCTCGGAGCAGGCGTGGTGATGGAGGTCACGAGCGTGCGTGCTGAGAACGGCGAGCTGATCGCCGAGCGCCCGATCCTCGGCGACTCAGCGATCTCCGAAGTCAAATACCGCTCGGACGTCGGCATCATCATCGGCCGCCTTAATGCCTTCGAGATCAAGCAGTCCGGTGGCGCGGATGCGCCCGTCGAGGCGTTGAGCTTCGAGCTGAGCGCTCATGCCTCCCAGGCGACGATGCTCACCCGCGGCGAACAGCGCGGAGCCGATGTCGACATCGAGGGCGCCGATGTCCTGATCGCGGGCGGCCGCGGCCTCGGCAAGGCCGAGGGCTTTGAGCTGGCGGAGAATCTCGCGAAAGCGTTCGGCGGCAACAGCGCCGTTGCGGCCACGCGCGCGGTCGTCGATGCCGGCTGGTACCCGTACGCCGCGCAGATCGGTCAGACGGGCAAGACGGTCGCCCCGAAGCTGTACCTCGCGGCGGGCATCTCCGGCGCGATCCAGCACAAGGTCGGGATGCAGGGCTCGGAGAACATCGTCGCGATCAACAAGGATGCCAATGCGCCGATCTTCGAATTCTCCGACCTCGGTATCGTCGGCGACCTCAACAAGATCCTGCCGAAGCTGACAGAGGCTGTGAAGGCCAAGAAGGGGAGCTGACCGTGTCCGGCCACGGCGGCTCGAGCAACGGCAGCGTCGTACCGGCGGCTTACCCGCCGCCGGTCGATTCGCAAAAGGAATTCATCAAGCGCGGCCTCGACGCCGAGGACGAGCTGATCGAGGTCGGCGTCGTGATCGTCGGCGGCGGCACGGCCGGTCTGGCGTGCGCCAACCGCCTGCTGCAGCTGCTGGGCGACGACCCCGAGATGATGGAGCGGCTCGGTGAAGTCCCCGTGGCGGTCGTCGAGAAGGCGAAGACGTGCGGCGGACACAATCTCTCCGGCGCGGTCATGCGGCCCGGTCCGCTGCAGGAGCTCTTCCCGGACATGACCCGCGAGCAGTGGCGGGAAGAGGGCTTCGCGTTCGGTGAGGTGAAGAAGGAGTCGGTCTACATGCTGACCGGCCCCAAATCCAAGATCCCGGTGCCGATACCAGCCGTGCCGAACTTCAAGAACCACGGCAACGAGGTCGTGTCGGTCTCCGCGCTGGCTCGCTACCAGCAGCGTCAGGTCGAGGAGGCCGGTGCGTACGTCCTCACCGAGACCTCTGCCACGCAGCTGATCGTCGAGGACGGCAGGGTCGTTGGTGTGCGTTCCGGCGACAAGGGGCGCGGCAAGGACGGCGAGCCGCTCGGCAACTTCGAGCCTGGGACCGACATCAAGGCGCACGCGACGGTCCTCGCCGAGGGCTGCTGGGGGCACCTGACGGGCGCCGCGATCAAGGAGTTCGACCTCGCCGAGGGCCGCGAGCCGCAGGTCTGGGAGCTCGGTGTGAAGGAGGTGTGGAAGGTCTCCAAGCCGCTCGACCGCGTGATCCACACGTTCGTGCAGCCGTGGCCTCTCAAAGTCGCGGCCAAGTACGGACAGCTCGGCGGCACCTGGATCTACCCGATGAAGGATGAGAAGACCGGCGAGGACCTCGTCTCGATCGGCTTCGTCGTGGACCTCAACTACCGCGACGCGACGACCTCGGCCCACGACCTGCTGCAGACGTTCAAGACGCACCCGCTTGTCAGGGGCATCCTCGAGGGGGGCGAACGCGTCGCGTGGGGCGCGAAGGCGCTTCCGGGCGGCGGCTACTGGTCGATGCCGAAGCTGTCGATGCCCGGCGCGCTGCTCGTCGGCGACGCCGGCGGGATGGTCGACACGGCGGCGCTGAAGGGTGTCCACCACTGCATCAAGTCGGGGATGCTCGCCGCCGAGTCGATCTACGCTGCGCTCAAGCGCGGCAGCGGCGACCTCTCCGACTACGAGGAGATGGTCGAGAAATCGACGATCGGAACCGAGCTCTACGAGGTGCGCAACACGCGACAGGGCTTCCAGAAAGGCTTCCTGGCAGGCAGCCTGCTCGCGGGCCCGTCGATCATGTCGAAGGGCAAGATCCCCCCGGGTCGCCAGGAGTGGCACCCGGATGATGTCGAGCCGATGTTCGTCGGTGACACGAAGGATCGCTATCCCAAGCCGGACGGCAAATACACCTTCGACAAGCTCTCGTCGGTTTTCATCACGGGCAACGCCACGCGCGACGACGCTCCGAATCACATCCGCGTACGCAAAGACGTACCGCGCGAGGTCGCCGAAACGTGGCGATGGATGTGCCCCGCCGGCGTCTATGAGATCCCCGAGGATGCGCCCGAGCACGGCATCGTGGACGTGATCGTCAACTACACCAACTGCGTGCAGTGCGGCGCGATCACCGCCAAGGGCGGTCGCCTGACCGTGCCCGAGGGCGGCGACGGTCCGCTCTATCAGATCACCTGATCAGGGTGCGGAGGGGTGTCCGCGCGCGCGTCTTGAGCGCCGGTAGCTGCGCAGGCCGGCGATCACCCCGGTCTGCGCCCCGTAGAGCGGAGCAAGGCTGCGGGTGCCCCGCGAGGGCAGCATGCGGATCGTCTGCGCGAGGCCGGGCGTCGATCTCGTTCCCACGGCAAACGCCCACGCGAGGTAGAGCAGGCGCTGCGACGCGGGGAGATGCTCGAGCACGGCGAGCGTGTCGTTGTGAGTTGCATCGCGCAGTTCGCGCGCGTTGAACGTGCGCGAGTCGTCGACGCGCGGCTGCGGATGATGGTCGACGGCGATCGCCGGGTCATAGACGATCCGAAAGCCGCGCCGGCGCAGTGCCAGACACAGCGACAGCTCCCAGTGGTGCTCGGTTCCGACGCCGAGCAGTCGTTCGTCGATGCGAAGCTCTCGCAGCGCCTCGCCTCTTACGCTCAGGTTCACGCCCTTCAGGACATCGACATCGCGCGCCGGCCCGACGCCGAGATGGTGATTGCCGGTGACGCGGCCGAAGCGACTGACCACGCCCACCTTCCGCGCCGAGCCCTGCCACAACACGCCCTGTTTGTAAAGCCAGTCGCGCCCGCCGACCGCCGCGATCTGCGGATCGCCCTCGTAGGCCGCCTCGATGCGGCGCAGCCAGTCGCGGTGCGGCGCTGAGTCATCGTCGGTCAATGCGACCACATCGCCGTTCGAGGCGGCGATTCCCGCGTTCATGGCGGCGACCACGCCGGGGCGCGCGACGACGACGATCTCCGGTGCTTTGGGGCGCGCACGCAACAGCTCTTGGCTGGCGCCGTCCTCGCCACGAACGACGACGATCGTCTCGTCGGCCGGGCGTTCCTGGCGATCGAGAGCGTCGAGGCATCGAGCGAGGCTCGCCGGTCGCCTGTAGGTGGGCACGACCACCGAGATGCGCACGCGCCTATCCTTGCACGATGCTCCGCTACCCAGACTCGGGCGCCGCTGAGCGTCGTAATGCGAAACATGCGCGCAAACCAGGTGTTATGGGCGTGTGATGACATTGAGGCGGAACCGTCCTGCTGCGCGCTGGTTGATCGCGAGCGCGTGCGTGCTCGCTTGCGCGGGCGTGCTGCGCGCGCCTACCGCATTCGCAGATCCCTCTGCGCAGGCATCGTCCAGCTCGGTCGAGGCCGCCGGTGGCGTTGGCGCTGGTCAGGGCGGCGGCCCGCCACCGGCCAAGCCGGACGCGTCGGCGACGCTCGAACAGTGCCTGACCTCCCTCAACCAGGCCGAACGCACAGCGACGTTCGCAGGCGAAATGACGGCTGTCCCCGGTACCGCGCACATGGAGATCAGCGTCGGGCTGCTCGAGCGCATCCCGGGAGAACTCGGCTATCGCACCGTCAGCGCACCCGGCCTTGACTCCTGGCGGGGCTCTGCGCCTGGGGTGAAAACCTACGCCTACATCAAGCAGGTGACGAATCTGTCGGCGCCCGCGTTCTACCGCGGCGTTGTGCGCTTCCGTTGGTTGAACTCCAAGGGCCACCAGATCAAGGCCGAGGAACTGCGCACGCCGCGCTGCGAACAGCCCGCGCCAACGCCGATCACGCCGGCGACGAGCGAACCCACGACGACCACCTCCGGCTAACGCGCCTGCGGCCCGCTAGAATCGAGCGTCGATGAAGACTGAGATCCACCCCAACTACGTTCGTGCCCATGTGCGCTGCACGTGCGGCAACGAGTTCGTCACGCGCGCAACGCAGGAGGAGCTGCACATCGAGGTTTGCTCCAACTGCCACCCGTTCTACACCGGCAGGCAGAAGCTGATGGACACCGGCGGACGCGTAGAGCGCTTCCAGCGCAGGGTGGCCAAGGGCCGCCTGCACTCGGCACAGCGGCCCGCGCAGTAGTCCGATGGCCGCTCGTCTGGCCGCCGACCGAGCCGAGGTCGGCCAGGCGACGAAGCCGGAGGTCGTGAGCGCGGCCGCGGTGGCCGCGCCCGATGCCGCGCTCGCCGGGTCCACGGACGCCCCGCTCGCCCCGGCCACGCTGCTCGAGAGCGACGGCGAGCTGAGCGCCCAGCGCGACGCTCCAGTCGGCGGGCAGGCGGTGCTCGAGGGAGTGATGATGCGCGGCGTCTCCCACTGGGCGGTTGCCGTGCGCAAGCCGACCGCCGAGCAGCTGCGCGAAGCCGACGGCGAGGACCACGGTCCGATCGCAGCGATGGGCGAGGTCGAGGTCACGACCTTCCCGCTCGATTCGGCGATGAAGCGTCATCGTGTGCTGCGTTTGCCGATCATTCGCGGCGTGGTCGCGCTCGGCGGCTCGATGATGATCGGCTTCCGCGCGCTCGAGGTCGCCGCGAATGCCCAGATGCCCGCCGAGGAGGAGGAGCAGGAGCCCGAGGAGATCCCGCGTCTCGTCTGGTTCGGCACGCTCGCTTTCGCGGTTGTGCTCGCGATCGTGCTGTTCTTCCTCGTGCCGGTTGGTTTGACGAGCCTGATCAAGGGCGAGCTCGGTTCCTCGGTCCTCTTCTGGACGGTGGAGGGGGTCATTCGCACGGCGCTGTTCCTCGGCTACATGGTGCTGCTCTCGCGCATCAAAGATCTACGGCGCGTGTTCGAGTACCACGGCGCCGAGCACAAGACGATCTCCTGCTTCGAGGCGGGCCTGGCGCTGACGCCAACCAACGCCCAGCGCTTCTCGCGGCTGCATCCGCGCTGCGGAACGAGCTTCCTGCTGGTGGTGATGATCGTCGCGATCTTCGTGTTCGCGCCGATCGGCCTGCCCGCTTGGTATTGGCTGATGCTCACGCGCATCCTGGGCGTCCCGATCATCGCCGGGATCTCCTTCGAGCTGATCAAGTTCGCGGGACGCAATCGCAGTCGCGGCTGGGTGCGGGCGCTGATGTGGCCCGGACTGAAGCTGCAGCTGTTGACCACCCGCGAGCCCGACCTCGACCAGCTCGAGGTCGCGATCGCCGCACTTCAGGCGGTGCTCGCTCGAGAGAAGCCGGGCGAGCTATCGGCCGCCGACCTGCTTGGCGTGGAGGTCGTTGCCTGAGGCCGACGCTGCGCTCGCGCTGCTCGCAGCGCCGACGGTCCCTCGCACGAGCGTCTCCCAGCCGGCCTTCAAGCGCTCGAGCGGCATCTCGCGCTCCTCGCGCATGTACAGGAAGAAGTCCGCGCCGAGGGCGGCCAACAGCGACTCCGCGAGCAGCTCGGCGTCGCAGCCCGGGTCGAGCTCGCGCAGCAGCAGCGTCATGTGCAGGCGGTAGACGGCATACGGAGGCGCAGCGAAGCGTGCGCCTCCCACCTCTCCCGCCAGGGCCAGCTCGCCGTAGCTGTCGAGGTTCTCGAGCACCGCGTGCCCGAACGCGACCAGCCTTTGCAGCGGCGGTGCCCCGGGCCCGAGCGGAGGCTCGCCGCGGATGATCTGTTCCTGAAACGCCCGCTCGCGCTCGCTGAGCACGGCGCGCGCGAGCGCCGCGCGCGAGCCGAAGCGGCGGAACAGCGTGCCCTTGCCGACCCCTGCTGCGTCGGCGACCTCCTCCATCGACACGCAGCCGGCGCCGCGCTCGGAGAACAGGCGGGCCGCCTCGCACAGGATGCGCTCGCGGTTGCGCGCGGCGTCTGCCCGCTCACCCGCCTCCGGTTCCACCTGGGGGAGCTCGAGGAACGTGTCCATACACACCAGCTTACTAAATGGACTGCGGTCCGCTTATGTGCTAGGCTTTCGCCAATGTAAACGGACTGCGGTCCGCAACGCGACCAAGGAGCACACATGAGCACCACCGCCACCCAGCCACTCGCAACAGGCACCTGGAGCATCGACAAGGTCCACTCGCACGTGGGCTTCGCCGTCAAACACATGGTCGTCGCGACGTTTCGCGCGCCCTTCGAGGACTACACAGGCTCGCTGAGCGTCGGCGAGGACGGACAGCCGGCGCTGCGCGGCAGCGTCCGCGCCGACTCGATCGTCGTCAAGGACGAGAACCTCGCCGCGCATCTGCGCGCACCCGACTTCTTCGACACCGAGCGCTATCCCGAGATCGGGTTCGTCTCGAGCCGGGTCAACGTCGGCGAGCAGGGCGAGCTCGAGGTCGAGGGCGAGCTGAGCATCAAGGGCAACGCCCACCGGGTGACCGCTCGCGGCAGCATCTCCGGCCCGCACACCGACCTCGCCGGCAACGACAAGCTCGGTGTCGAGCTGGAGGCGATCATCGATCGTCGTGACTACGGTCTCAACTTCAACGCCGAGCTCCCCAAAGGCGGCTACGCCGTCGCGAACGACGTCAAGCTCGACGTCTCGCTCGAGCTCGTGCGGGAGGCCTAACGCCATGAGAATCCTCGGCCTGTCGGGCAGCCTGCGCCGCGACTCCTACAACACGCGCCTGCTCGAGGGCGCACGCTCGCTGCTGCCCGCCGACGTCGAGCTGGTGCTGTTCGATCAGCTCGACGCGATACCGCCCTACAGCGAGGATCACGAGCAGCAGAGCGTCGGCCCGGTCGCCGCACTGTCGGCGGCGATTGCCGATGCGGATGCTCTGCTGATCGCCACGCCGGAGTACAACGGCTCGATCCCGGGAGCGCTCAAGAACGCACTCGACTGGGTCTCCCGTCCGATCGCGAGCACGCCGCTGCGGGGCAAGCCTGCAGCGGTCGTCGGCGCCAGCACCGGCCTGTTCGGTGCGGTCTGGGCGCAGGCGGAGCTGCGCAAGGTGCTCGCGACGATCGGGGCTCGCGTCGTCGACCGCGAGCTGCCGCTGGCGCAGGCGGACGAGTCGCTCGCAGCCGATGGCCTGCCGCGCGAGCGCGAGGCGATCGAGGCGCTGTCCGCGACGCTCGACGAGCTGCTCGAGCTCGCCGCCTCGAGTCAGGTGGCGGCCTGAGCCGCCGATCGTGGAGTCGGCGTTGGGGCGCGGTCGAGCGAACCGACGCGGTCTGACATCGCGATCGAGGCCGGGCGGCGCGTGGAGCGCCGCCCGGCCCGCTTGCGCCCCGCCTACACTCAGCCGCGATGATCGAAGAGCTCGTAAAGCAGATCGAGACGCGCTTCGCCGAGCTCGGTGCGCAGATGACAGACCCCGAGGTGATCTCCGACCGGGAACGCTACGCGGAAGCCGGGCGCGCGTACAGCCAGCTGGAGCCGGCCGCGAAGCTCGCCGTCGAGTGGCGCCACGCGCGCGACGACGCGGCCGGCGCCGAGGAGCTGCTCGCGGAGATCGGCGAGGACGCCGAGATGCGCGAGGAGCTCGGTGATGCGCGGCGGCGTATCGAGGAGCTCGAGGAGGACATCCGCCTGGCGATGGTCGAGCGCGATCCCAACGACGACAAGAGCGTGATCGTTGAAATCCAGGGCGGAGCCGGCGGCGATGAGGCCGGGCTGTGGGCGGGCGATCTGTATCGCATGCTCGCCCGCTACGCCGAGCGTCGCGGCTGGCAGGTCGAGCAACTGGACATCGGCGACGGCAAGTACACGTTCGCGATCAAAGGCGACGGGGCGTACTCGGTGTTCAAGTACGAGGGCGGGACCCACCGCGTTCAGCGCGTGCCCCAGACCGAGTCCCAGGGCCGCATCCACACCTCGACGGCGACCGTCGCGGTGTTGCCCGAAGTCGAGGACGTGGACGTCGAGGTCGACCCGAACGACCTGCAGATCGACGTCTATCGCTCCTCCGGCCCCGGCGGCCAGTCCGTCAACACGACCGACTCGGCCGTACGCGTGACGCACAAGCCGTCGGGCATCGTCGTCTCGATGCAGGACGAGAAGTCGCAGCTGCAAAATCGCGAGAAGGCGCTGCGGGTGCTGCGCGCGCGCCTGTATGAGCGTGCGCTCGCCGAGCAGCAGGCGGAGCTCGCCGCCGACCGCCGCTCGCAGGTCGGCACCGGCGATCGTGCGGAGAAGATCCGCACCTACAACTACGGCGAGCGGCGGGTCACCGACCATCGCATCAAGCTCACCGTGCACAACCTCGACCAGGTCCTCGAAGGCGAGCTGGACGAGCTCACGGCCGCGCTGCAAGCGGACGAGAAGCGTCGGCGCCTAGAGGCACAGACGCTCGAATGAGCCAACAGGCGCACCCGGGGGAGACAGGGACCTCAGCGCGCGACGCGCTCGACGGTGCGATCACCGCGATCGCCGCCGCCGGCTGCGAAACGCCGAGGCTCGATGCCGAAGTGCTGCTCGCGCACGTGCTCGGAGTCGGGCGCGAGCGGCTCCTAAGCGATCGCACCCTGCTCGTTCAGGGGCCCGCGGTACGCGCTTTCCAAGACGCCGTGCGTCGTCGCGCGGTCGAGCGCGAGCCGGTCGCCTACATCCTCGGGCGCCGCCACTTCCGTCGCCTCGAGCTGCTCGTCGACCGCCGCGCGCTCGTGCCGCGTCCCGAGACCGAGCTGTTGGTCGAGGTCGGCCTCGAGCTGGGCTTGGGAGCGCGGGTGCTCGACATCGGCACCGGCTGCGGCGCGGTCGCGCTCGCGCTCAAGGACGAGCGCAGCGACCTGCACGTCAGCGCCAGCGACGTCAGCGCGGCGGCACTCGAGCTGGCGGCGCTCAACGGGCGTCGCCTGCAGCTCGACGTTCGTTGGATCCAAGCCGACCTGCTCCCAGAGGCAGATGAGTTCGACGCGATCCTCGCCAACCTGCCGTATGTCGCCGACTCCGAGCGCGCACAGCTTGCGCCCGAGATCGCTCGCCACGAGCCTGCGCTCGCCCTGTTCGCGGGCCCCGACGGCCTCAACGCGATTCGCGCGCTGCTCGAGCAGGTAGCCGAACGCCCGTCGGTGCGGGTGATCGCGCTGGAGGTCGGCGCCGGACAGGCCAAAGCCGTCGCCGAGCTGGTAGGCGCGGCGGGCTTCGACGCGATACGGTTTGAGCGAGACCTTGCGCGCATCCAGCGGGTCGTGATTGGGGAGCGGCATCGTGACGACGGCGAAGACGGGTGAGCAGGCGAAGATCAGCGAGCGTGACGTAAAGCGTCTGCAAGAGTGCGTGGCCGGCGGCGGCGTCGCCGTGATCCCGACCGACACCGTCTACGGGGTGTGCTGCGACCCCGACAACGAGCACGCTGCCAGACGTCTGTACGGGCTCAAGGGCCGCCCCGCGGCCCGTCCCGCGGCGGTCATGTACTTCGCGCTCGGCCCAGCGCTCGACGCGCTCACCGAGCTGCAACCCGATGAGCGCCTGGCGCTGTCGGCGCTGCTGCCGGGTCCGGTGACGCTGCTGCTCGCCAACTCCGCGCAGCGCTTCGCGCCGGCGTGCAGGACCGATCCCGCGACGCTCGGCCTGCGTGTGCCGCGCCTGCCGGAGCGCATCGAGGCCCTGGCTGCGCTCGGCATGCCCGTCATGCAGACCAGCGCGAACCTCTCTGGCGAGCCCGATGCTCGCTCGCTCGAGGCGGTGCCACGCGACCTGCTCGACGGCGCCGACCTCGTCCTGGACGGCGGCGAGCTCCCGGGAACGCCTTCGACGGTGATCGATCTGCGCGACTATGCGGCGCAGCGCAGCTGGCACGTGCTGCGCGAGGGCGCGCTTGCGCGCAGCGCCGTGCGCCAGACGCTCACCTCGCTCGCCTGAGTGCTAGCCTCGCTGTAGCTGCCGCGACTGGCGCCTGAGGTGGAAGCGACCACCGGGGAGCGGTCAGCCAACACCGCCGCGCGCCTGGGCACCATCGTCCTCACCGCCCTTAAGGAGAGCGCCGTGTCCGAGCTCAGCCCCGATTACTTCAACCGCCCTCTCGCGGAGGTCGACCCCGAGATCGCCGAGGCCCTGCGCGGTGAGCTCGAGCGCGAGCAGAGCACGCTCGAGATGATCGCCTCGGAGAACTTCGTCCCGCGCGCGGTGCTCGAATGCCAGGGCTCTGTGATGACGAACAAGTACGCCGAGGGCTACCCGGGTCGCCGCTACTACGGGGGTTGCGAGTGGGTTGACGTGTCCGAGCAGCTGGCGATCGATCGCGCCAAGGAGCTGTTCGGCGCCGAGCACGCCAACGTCCAGCCGCACTCGGGCGCGTCGGCGAACACGGCCGCGTATCAGGCGTTGCTCGAACCTGGAGACAGGATCATGGGGCTGTCGCTGGCGCACGGGGGACACCTCAGCCACGGCATGAAGCTGAACGTGTCGGGGCGGCTGTACGACATCGCCGCCTACGAGGTCGACCGCGAGACGAGCGTGATCGACATGGACGAGGTCGCGCGCATCGCCCGCGAGCAACGGCCGAAGCTGCTGCTCGCCGGCTGGTCGGCGTATCCGCGCCAGCTCGACTTCGCACGCTTCAGGGAGATCGCGGACGAGGTCGGTGCGCTGCTGATGGTCGACATGGCTCACTTCGCGGGTCTGGTCGCGGCGGGCCTACATCCCAACCCGATCGACTACGGCGCCGACGTTGTCACGACGACCACGCACAAGACCCTCGGCGGGCCGCGCGCGGGCGTGATCCTTTGCAAGCAGGAGCTCGCGAAGAAGATCGACTCCGCGGTGTTCCCCGGCCAGCAGGGCGGTCCGCTCGAGCACGTGATCGCCGCCAAGGCCGTCGCCTTCCGGATCGCCGCGAGCGAGCTCTTCGCCGAGCGCCAGCGCCGCACCGTCGAGGGAGCCCGCGCGCTCGCGCGGGAGCTGTTGGATTCGAGCCCGCGCACCCACGGCGTCAACGTGCTCAGCGGTGGCACCGACGTGCACCTGATTCTCGTCGACCTGCGCGACAGCCAGCCGGCGCTGAGCGGCAGGCAGGCCGAGGACCGGCTGCACGAGATCCAGATCACCGTGAACCGCAACGCCGTGCCGTTCGACCCGCGCCCGCCGATCGAGGCCTCGGGCCTGCGCATCGGCACACCGGCCCTGGCGACCCGCGGGCTGCAGCAGGAGGACTTCGAGGAGGTCGGGCGCATCCTCGCGGTCGCGCTGACCCCGGAATATGAGGCACGTGCCGAGGAGCTGGCCGAACGGGTCGGCGCGATCGTCGAGCGCTACCCGCTGTACGAGCAGCTCGCAGCCACCGCGCAGGTGTAAGCCGCGGCGCCTGCGACCTGCGGGCCTGCGATGCTTTGCAGGAGCCGATGGCGCATCCAACCGAGCTCGACGCGCTTTTCGCCTTTCTGGCCGCCGCGGTCGTCACCGCGCTGCTGACACCTCTCACGATGCGCTTTGCGAGGGTCGTGGGCGCGATCGACGAACCGCGTGAGCGCGGCCTGTCCGAGCGTCCCACCCCTCTGCTCGGCGGGCTCGCGATCTTCGCCGGGGTGCTGTTCGCGGGCCTGATCTGGCTGCCGACCGGCTACGCGCGCGAACAGCAACCCCAGCTGTGGCACGGCGTGCTGCTCGCCGCGGGTGTGATCACGCTCGTCGGTGCGCTCGACGATCGCTACGAGCTGCACCCCGGGCTGAAGCTGCTCGGCCAGGTGTTCGCGGCGGTGATCGTCGTGCACTTCGGCGTCGCGGTGAAAGCGATCACGCTGCCGTTCGTCGGTCACCTGTCCTTCCCCAGCAGCGGTCCCGCCGACGCCGGCCCGGTGCTGACGGTGATTGGCCTGGTCGTGATGATGAACGTCGTCAACTTCTCCGACGGCGTCGACGGGCTGGCGGCTGGCGTGTGCATGATCATCGCCGCCGCGATGGCTGTGATCGCCTTCGACCTCGACCGTCAGGAACCGGGCGTGCTGGCGGCGCTGACAGCCGGCGCCGCGCTCGGCTTCCTGCTCTACAACTTCCCGCCCGCGTCGAGCTTCATGGGCGACTGCGGCGCGCAGCTGCTCGGCCTGCTGATGGGGGTGATCACCGTCGAGGCCGCGCTCAAGACCGAGGCCGTCGTCTCGTTCGTGCTGCCGCTGATCCTGCTCGCGGTGCCGTTCCTGGACACGACCTTCGTGGTCCTCAAGCGCTTGAAGTACCGCCAGCCTGTCTACCGCGCCGACAGCGAGCACTTTCATCATCGCATGGCCCGTATCGGCTTCTCGACCCGGCGCACGATCGCCTACCTGTACGCATGGACGCTGCTCCTGGCGGGCATGGCGCTGGCGCTGCGCTTCGTCCCCTACAGCAACCACAAAGGCCACTACAACACAGGCTGGACGCTCGTGATGCTCGCGATCGGACTGCTCGTGATCGCCGCCAGCGTGTATCTCGTGTACGTGCTCGAGATCCTCAAGTTCAGGCGGCTGGACGCGATTCGCCTGCGTCGTCTGCGCCCCGACGTCTCACCAGCGGAGATCGACATGGACGTCGCGAAGCACCTCGAAACCGGCGAGTTCGAGGCGGTGTCGAACCCCCGGGATGGCGATGTGCACGTGCTCGAGGACCCGGTGGTGAGCGGGGCTGAGCAGCGGGTCGGCAAGGGGCAGGTGGATCATGACGGCGTAGGCGCAGGCAACGAGCGTGGCAGCGCGCAGGCGCCGGTCGCCGCCGATGGCCGCTAGCGGCAGCGGCCAGATCGCATACCACGGCAGCAGCCACGCGGTCGAGGCCAGCAGCGCGAGCGTGCTCCAGCCGGCTGCCACGCGCCAGTCCCCGCCACGGGCGGTGCGCCACAACGCGAGCACGAGCACGACGAGGAAGCCAGCCACGAACAGGTGACGCCACCAGCTCGGCGTCCCGCTCAGCCCAAACAGCCGCGCCGTCTCAGACGGGATGCTGTGCGTGGCCACCAGTTGCTGCTGCTCGCCGATCGCGTTCAGGAAGCCGAGCGCGTGCACGCCGAAGCCGATCACGCCGAGCAGCACGAGCGCGAGCAGCGCGGCGCCCGCGGCGAGCGCCACGCGTGCGCGCTCGCTCCCCCGGGGCGCCGCGAGCACGAGGAAGGGGAGCACGAGCCCGGCCGTGAGCTTGACGCCCACGCCGGCCGCGAGCGCGCACGCCGCCGCCCGCGGATTGGATCCCACGCGCCCGGCGCCGGCGCTCAGAAACAGCGCCGCCGCCAGCGCGAGCAGCAGCAGCGTGTCGTTGTGCGCCCCGCCGATGGCGAAGACCAGCAGCACCGGGTTCAGGCCCACGAACGCCGCCGCCCAGCGCGCCGACTGGCCGAGGCGCTCGGCCGCTCGCGCGATCAGCGCGACTGCGCCGAGGCTCGAGGCGACGGCGATCGCCTTGAACGTCCACAGCCCGCCGGCGAGTCCCAACGGCGCGGTCGCGTAGCTGAGCAGCGTGAACAGTGGGCCGTAGGGCGAGTTCTGAAACGGCCAGCCGATGAAGCGGAAGACGGGGTCGGTCGGCGCTTCGGCTGCGAAGTGCGTATAGGGATCCAGGCCATGCAGGGCTCCAAGGCGCGCGAATGCCAGGTAGCCGAAAACGTCTTGGGAAATCAGCGGTGGGCCCAGCAGCAGGAACGCGTCCGCGAGCACGATCGCGCCGACGAGCGCGGCCATCGGCAGCCTGCGCGCCGCGAACAGCACGAGCAGGTAGCTCGCGCACATGATCAACATCAGCGCTTGAAAGCTCGCGCTCTCGAGGCCGATGCCCAGGCCGCGCAGCGGGCCTGCCATCCACGCCGGCCAGCCACCGCTGCGGCCCGGGACGTACTGCGAGGGGGCCGAGGCGGCGCCGGCGCTTATCAGGAAGACCGTAGCGAGGACGCCGAGCAGCCCCAGCGCGCCGAGCGCCCGCACGACGCCCGCAGGCATCCGCGCACGTGTCGGCACGTCCTTCTCATCATGCGTTCTCCCGGCGATGCGAGCGCGGGATATGGGGGTCGCGGCCTGTATGCAGGCATTGTTGCGTCTCCCCGCCGCGCGGGCGTCCAGTGCGCTCGATAAGCTCTGTACGCAGTTGCGCCTCGGGGGGCACCCGCGTAGGCACGTGCCTGCTCGAAAGCGCCCCAGCCGGAGCGCGTGACCACTTCCCAATGCGACGTCGCAAGCGCATACGCACATCGCGTCGAGCCGCGGCTCCAACCGAGCCTCGCCGCGTCCTGATTCTCTCCGCCGATGTCGGGGAGGGTCACGCGGCGGCCGCGCGAGCGCTGGCTGAACAGGTCGAGTCCTCCCATCAGGACGCTGAAGTCACCGTAATCGACGGGCTTGCGGCGATGGGCCCACTGCTGCGCCCCGTCGTCGAGGACGGCTATCGCGTACAGCTGCGCTTCTTCCCGTGGACCTACACGATGGTCTACTGGCTGCTCGAGCACGTCCTGCCGATCCGCGTGCTCGCCCGCCGGCTGCTGTGCATGCTGGGCTCGCGACCGCTGGCTCGTGCGATCGCCGAACACGACCCCGACGTGGTCGTCTCGACCTATCCTGCCGTCACCGTCGTGCTGGCACGGCTGCGTCGCACCGGCGAGGTCTGCTGCCCGACCGTCGCGACGATCACCGACCTGACCGGCCTGTTCTTCTGGGCACAGCCGGGCATCGACGTTCACCTCGTGATGTACAGCGAGTCGATGCCGTCGGTCGAGCGCATCGCCGGGCGGGGGAGCGTGAAGCTCGTGCGTCCGCTGATCTCAGCTGAGTTCCTCGAGCCCCGCTGCCAGGCCGAGGCGCGCCGCGCCCTCGGTCTGCCGCAGGAGGGGCGTACGGTCGTCGTCTCAGGCGGAGGCTGGGGTGTGGGGGACATCGCGGGCGCGGTGCGCGAGTTCACGCGGGTGCCGGAGGTCAGCGCCATCGTCTGCCTCGCCGGGCACAACGAGCAGCTCGCCGGCAAGCTGCGCGGGGCGTTCGCGGGCGAGCCCCGCGTGCGCGTGTTCGGGTTCACGGACAAGATGCCCGAGATCCTGGCGGCCGCCGACGTGCTCGTGCACTCGACCGGCGGGGTCACGTGCCTGGAGGCGAGGGCGGCGGGGACGCCGGTCGTCTCCTACGGACTGCCGATCGGCCATGCGCGCCTGAACACGCGCGCGATGGCCGCGCTCGACCTGCTGCGCCTGGCAAACAACACCGATGAGCTGCGCGCACACGTCCAGGCGAGCTTTGCGTCGGAGGAGGCGAAGTCGAATGGTGTCGGCGAAGAGGACGGACACACGCTCGAGCCCGCGTACCCGGCGGCCGTCGACGTGGTGCTCGGGGCGCCTCGGCGAGTACGCCCGATCCCGATCTGGCGCCTACGAGCGGTCGCCTTCGCTACCTGGCTGGTGCTGCTTTTCGGGGTGGGCTCATGGATGATGTCAACCGACGAGGTGACGGCGGTCGCGGCGAGGGTGCTGCACGTGCACACGTTGGAGCGGGTCACAACCAACCAGCCGGACGTCGGGCTGATCGTGCACGCGCCGTCAGCCGACGTCACGCTCATCGCCTCCGCGCTCGCGGAGCGCGGAATACACGCCTCCTTCGCCGACGATGCGGGCGTGCCGTTCGCCAGTCGGATCGACGACCTGCGCACGCTCGGCGACGAATTCCTGCCGGAAGTGCCCGGCTCGGCGCCGCTGCGCTGGGAGCGTACGCGCGGGCTGCTGCGCTCGCAGGCGCGCGCGTTGGGTCTGCGCCACCGCTTCTACTACCTACAGCCCAGTGGCGGGCTGTCGGTGGGCCAGCTCGTGCTCGCGCGCACGGCTGGGGCGACCCCGGTGAAGGGCGCGCTGCGCTTGCGCGCCGATAGCGCGCTGCCTCAGCGTTCGATGCGCGCCGGGGATATCGTCGTCGTCGAACTCTCTGGGTCGACCGCCTCGGTGAGCGGGCTCGAGCGCATCGTCGCGTGGCTGGAAGGGTCGGGGTTGGGCGCGAAGCCGCTGGCGTCGCTGACGCGCTCGCCTTCCATCAGCGCGAGCAGCAGCGGTGAGCGTGCGAGCGCGGCCGCTCCGGCGACGAGCACCGCAAGCGAGACGCCCAGCGGGAGCCCGCCGAGCGGCGTGTCGCTGAAGCTCTCGCCGAGCAGCACCGTCGCGAGCACGACCGGGATCACCGTCTGAGTCACGAACACGACCGGCGCCACCTGGATCGCCGGCCGCGCCTGCAGGGCGCTCGACTCGCTGAGCACACCCACCGCGGAGGCCGCGGCTGTCGAGAGGATCCAGGCGCCCGCGACGGGCAGACTGTGGCTGTGGATATCGTCTGCGGCGAGCTTGGTAGCGACCCCGCTCCACGCGAAGGCGAGGCCGGCGCCGACCATCGTCACCACGGGTTGCGCGCGGCCGAGCGCGAGCAACAGGTAGGGCAGCATGCTCGCCAGCCCCAAGCCTACGAGCACCGCTGCGATCGCCAGCTCATCGTTGGTGTGGTGGGTACGGAGCGGCGGCGCGGTCAGCGCCGCGCCGAGCACGCCGAGCACGATCGCTGCCATCGCGAGGTACTCATAGCGCCCGGCGTGCTCGCCCAGCATCCGCTCGGCGAGCAGCAGCAATACGAGCAGGCCGGCGGCGAGCGCGGGCTGCACGACGACCAACGGCGCCAGCAGCAGGGCCAGGACCTGGAGCGGGAAGCCGAGGATCGAAAGGCCCGTGCCGAGCAGCCAACGCGCGCGCCTGGCGAGCCCCCATACGAGCGCGAGACGCAGGTGCTCGTCGTGCGGGGCCTCCTTGGCGTCCATCGCCTGTAGGGCGATCCCTAGGCTGTACAGGGTCGACGCCCCCACCGCCGCCACGATTCCCAGCACGAGATCGACCATGTCCGCCCACGATCATCGCACTCCCGGCACGCGTGTCGCGGGCGTGCTCGGGGGTGCGGCGATGGTCGCTTACATGCTGCCGGGGCTTGCCGGTGCCTGGCCGGCCCTGCGTCCCGTCCTCGGCGTCGAGGATCACACCTCGAGCGGTCGCGGCTTTGCGCTGACCTTCGATGACGGGCCACACTCCCTCGGCACGCCGGCGGTGCTCGAGATCCTCGCTCGCGAGCGCGTCAGCGCGACGTTCTTCCTCGTCGGTGAGCAGGTCCTTCGCAACCCCGCACTCGCGCGCGAGATAGCTGCGGCCGGGCACGGCGTCGCTCTGCACTGTCACCGCCATCGCAACCTGCTGCGCCTGACGCCGGTTCAGGTACGCGAGGATATCGCCAGGGCCTACGAGGCGATCGTGACGCACACCGGCTGCGCGCCGCAGCTGTACCGGCCTCCCTATGGCGTGCTCAACGCCGCCGCGCTGTGCCTCGCGCGCAGGCGTGGCTGGCGGACGCTGCTGTGGAGCCAATGGGGCCGGGACTGGGAAGCGACGGCGACGCCCGCGTCGATCGCGGCGCGCGTCACCGACGGGGTCGGCGAGGGCTCGGTGCTGCTCCTGCACGACGCCGACGACTATTCCGCGCCAGGCTCCTGGCGAGGCACGGTGCAGGCGCTGCCGCGCGTGCTCGAGACCCTCGCCCGGCAAGGCCTGGAGCCAATCGCGCCCTGAATCGCTGAGTCGACGGATAACATCGACGGCTTGTCAACGCTCGCACCGATCGACGCGCGCGCCTCGACCGCAGCGGCTCCCCCACAGGCGACGTTCTCGCGCGTCCCAGGACGCACGCGCTGGTGGATCGAGGCGCTGGCGATCGCGTGGCTGTGCTGGATCTACGACGCCATCACGAACCTCGCCCCGCTGCGCGTGCACGCTGCCCTGGCTCATGGGACGGCTGTCCTCAGCCTGGAGCGCTCGCTGCACATCGACCCCGAGCACACGCTCGATCGCTGGCTCGCCGGCCACCACACGCTCGCGCTCCTCGTAGCCGACTACTACGACAACGCACACTTCGTCGTCACGTTGGGGCTGCTCGCCTACATCTGGTGGCGGCGAGCCGACATCTACCGGCCGTTGCG
Organism: uncultured Solirubrobacteraceae bacterium; assembly: GCA_963759265.1. Taxonomy (GTDB): domain Bacteria; phylum Actinomycetota; class Thermoleophilia; order Solirubrobacterales; family Solirubrobacteraceae; genus Palsa-744. The sequence continues at coordinate 138,471 of CAVWYR010000002.1, read as the reverse complement.
CAACGCGCTGGTGCTGGCGAACGTGCTCGCGTTCGTCGTCTTCTGGCTGTACCCGGTCGCCCCGCCGCGCCTGCTCCCGGGCTTCGTGGACGTCGTCGCGAGCACGCACGCGATCGGCTCGTGGCACACCGGTGCGCTCGCGTCCGCCGCCAATCAGTTTGCGGCGATGCCCTCGTTGCACATCGCCTGGGCGGTCTGGTGTGCGGTCGCGGTATGGCGAATATCGGAGCGGCGCGTGCTGCGAGCGCTGGCTGTCATATACCCGTTTGTGACCGCCTTCGCGGTGCTGTCGACCGGCAACCACTATGTGCTCGACGTGCTCGGCGGGCTCGTGACGATCACCCTCTCGTTCTCGATCGTGTGGTGGTTTGACAGTCGATCGGGACGCTGGCGCACGCGTGCGTTGCACGGGCGCACGCTGCTGACAGGAGCCAACGGGGCTCCGTAGCGCATGTCACAAAGTTGTTACGAAGTCCAAGACCGTATAGACTGCGCCAGCCGCCGCTGACGGTTGAGGGATCGCTCCGACGGCTCCGCCGCGAATAGCGCGGGGACTTTCTCGTCGGTAGGGTGGCCTATCAAATGCAAGACTTCGAAGTCAAGAGGGATCTCGCTCGCCTGCCCAGCACTCGACTGGGTGCTCGACGGCAACCCGCACGCCACCACGCGCCGGTCATCCCCGGACGTGCTCGATCGTGATCCTGCGGGGTCCGGAAATCGCCGCTCAACCGTCATCCAGCCAAGGCCCTTCCTCGGTGGGGGGCGCCGACGCGAGCGTGGCCAAACGCCCGCTCGCGGTCTTGCGCTATCTCGACATCGTGCTCGTGGCACTCGCGGCGATTCCTGCGATCGCGCTCGGAGCGCCAGCGCTTGGCTACGCGATCGGGGCGGGTGCATGGGTGCTCCAGCGCATCGTCGCCGAGTTGGATAAACGCTGGGTTGGCAAAGCCGCCGAGCCGCGTACGCAGCTCGGCCTGAACCTATTCGAGGCGTTCGGGCGGATTCTGGCTGCTGGCCGGCGCGATCGTGGTCGCGGGCGTCGCCGGCGGGCGCGCCGACGGTCTCACCGCCGCGATCACTATTTGCGGCGCCTACACCGTCGCGTTTGCGATCCGTGTGCTTTCGGGCCCGCCCGGCGCGTCGAAGGCGTCGCGGCAGCCGCGGGAGGGGACGCGATGAAACGCGTGCGCTCGTGGAGTAAAGCGAGAAAAATCGGCTACAGCGTGCTGCTGGTGTACGTGCTCGGCCTTATCGGTTTCGCGGTCGGCTTCGGGATCAAGGGGCACAAAAACGAAAACTTCAAGGTCATCGATGCCTTTCACCTCGAAACGTGGTTTCACATTGCGGGGCCGCTGAACTTCGACAAGGGTGTGCTGTACCTGCTGCTCGCGACGGCGCTGACGATCGGCATCATGACGTGGGTGGCGCGCCACATGAGCACGCGCCCCGGCCGGGTGCAGGTGGCGGTCGAGATGGGCTACGGCCTGATGTCGCAGGTGACGCGCGAGAACATGGACGAGAAGCTGACCCGCAGGTGGTTCCCGGTCGTCTTCACGCTGTTCGTCTTCATCCTCGTGTCGAACCTGCTCGGTTACGTCCCCCTGCCGGTGGACTCGCAGAACACGTTCAAGCTGTTCGGCGCGCACATCCCGTCGTTTCAGATCTACGCGGCCGTCACGAACGTAGCCGTGCCGCTCGTGCTGGCACTGGGGGTGTTCGTCGCCTACAACGCCGAAGGCGTCCGCGCCCACGGGCCGATCGGGTACCTCAAGAGCCTGATCCCGGCGGGAGTCGGCGGACCGATGCTGATCCTGATCGTGCCGCTGGAGATGCTCTCGAACTTCGTCCTGCGGCCGCTCTCGCTCACCATTCGTCTCTGGGCCAACCTGCTCGCCGGGCACCTGCTTATCGACTTCATGGCAGGCAACCTGGCCGTGCTGCTCGGACTGCAGCTGCTCGGCTGGCTGACCCTGCCGATCGGCGTCGTCATCTACCTGTTCGAGGCGGTCCTGATCGCCGGCCTTCAAGCCTTCATTTTTGCCATTTTGACCGCTATCTACCTCGGCGGAGCGACCGCCGCAAGCCACTAAGCACTCGACAAGGAGAACGATGCTGACTCACCTCTTGCCTTTCATGTCCGTCCATCTAGGAATTCCGCTGGGCGCGGCCGCAGAAGCATCGAAGGAAATCGGCGCCAACGCCGGAAAAGCGATAGCGCTCGGTGTGGGCGCCGGCGGCGGTGCCGCGGGCGCCGGCGCAGGCATCGGCATGCTGTTCGGCAAGGTGATCGAGTCGGTCACCCGCCAGCCGGAGATGCGCGATGAGATCACCTCTATTCAGTGGCTCGGCTTCGCGCTGACGGAGGCCACGTTCTTCTACGGCCTGGTCGGCGGCTTCATAGCCTTCTTCCTATAGATCGATGCAACCCTTCGCCACCATCCCGAGCCTGCCCGTCGCCTCGAGCTCATCGTCCTGGCTGATCACGCCGAACGTCGGCTTGATGATCTGGACGTTCCTCGTCTTCGGGATCTCGCTCTACATCCTCATCAAGACCGTGTTCCCGCGCATCCGCCAGGTGCTCGACGAACGCTCAGCGACGATCGAGGAGTCGATCGACTCGGCCGAGCGTACCCGCGCGGAAGCCGACGAGGTGCTCGCCGAATACCGTGAGCGTCTCAAGGAGGCGAGGGCCCAATCGGAGGAGATCGTCCAGCGCGCGCGCCAGACGGCCGACTCCCACGAGCACGAGGCGCGCGACCGCGCGCAGGAGATCCTCGCGGAGGCGGCCAAGCGGGCCGAACGCGAGATCGACGCCGCGACCAAGCGCGCGCTCGATGACATCCGCAGGGAGGTCGCCGATCTGACGATCATGGCGACCGAGAAGGTCGTGCGCAAGACGCTCGACGACTCCGACCAGCGGCGCCTGGTCGAGGAGGCGCTGAGCGAGATGGACCTCTCCGCCCTCTCCTCCGGAGCTCAGAACTGAACGATATGACGGCCCGCTCGCCACTGATGCCCTCGATCGCGACTCATCGTCCCAGCCTGGATTTGCCGATCCTGGTGCGGGCGAGCGGGCCGCGAGGGTGCCGCTGATGGAGGAGCTCGCCCAGGTATACGCCCGTTCGCTGTTCCAGGTGGCGCTCGAGCACGGTCGGCTGGACGAGCTGCGCGAGCAGCTGGGCCAGTTCGCGGATGCCGTCAGCGCGAACCACGACCTCGCCGTGTTCTTCTTCTCGCCGTACTTCTCAACAAAGGAGAAGCAGGACGCCCTCGCGCGCATGCTCGACGGAGCCGACCCGCTGTTCCTGAGCTTCCTCAGCGTGCTCATCGAGAACCACCGCATGCCCGTGATCTTTCGCATCCGCCAGCAGTACGAGCGCCTCTGGGACGAGGAGAACAAGACGCTGCCGGTGGAGATCACGAGCGCGATCGAGCTGGATCCGGCGACCGCCGAGAGCGTCGGCAGGACGATCGGCGAGCGCGCCGGGCGCAAGGTCACGCTGGCGGCGCGCGTCGATCCCGACATTCTTGGCGGCATCATCATCAGGGTCGGAAACTCGATCCTCGACGCCTCTATTCGCAACCGACTGGAGCAGCTGCGCAGGCACGTTGCCCAAGGAGCTTCCTAGGAACATGCAGATCAATCCCGACGAGATCACAAGCATTCTGAAGAGCCGCATCGAGGGACTCGACAGCGGCGCGGCCGAGCTGACGGAGGTCGGCACCGTGCTGTCGGTCGCCGACGGCATCGCGCGCCTGCACGGCCTGGAGAACTGCATGTCCTTCGAGATGCTCGAGCTTCCGCACGGCGTCACCGGGCTGGCGCTGAACCTCGAGTCCGACAACGTCGGCGCGGTCCTTTTCGGAGAGTGGGAGCACATCTCCGAGGGCGACACCGTCAAGCGGACCGGCTCGCTGCTGGAGATCCCGGTCGGCGAGCAGATGCTCGGACGCATCGTCGACCCGCTCGGTCGACCGCTCGACGGCAAGGGCGCGATCGAAGTCACCGAGACGCGCCCGGCCGAGTTCAAGGCCCCCGGCGTCGTCCAACGCCAGCCGGTTACCGAACCGATGCAGACCGGCTTGAAGGCGATCGACGCGATGATCCCGATCGGTCGCGGCCAGCGCGAGCTGATCATCGGTGACCGCCAGACCGGCAAGACGGCGATCGCGATCGACGCGATCATCAACAACAAGGACACCGGCGTGGTGTCGGTGTACGTCGCGATCGGTCAGCGCATGTCGACGGTCGTCGCGCTCGCACAGACGCTCGAGGAGTACGGCGCGATGGACCGCACGATCATCGTCGCCGCACCCGCCGACGAGGCGGCCCCGATCAAGTTCATGGCGCCCTACGCCGGCTGCGCGATGGGCGAGCACTTCCTCTACAAAGGGCAGCACGCGTTGTGCGTCTACGACGACCTCACCAAGCACGCCTATGCCTACCGTCAGATGTCGCTGTTGCTGCGCCGTCCACCGGGCCGTGAGGCATACCCCGGCGACGTCTTCTACCTGCATTCGCGCCTGCTCGAGCGCGCGGTCAAGCTCAACGACGATCTCGGCGGCGGCTCACTGACGGCGCTGCCGGTGATCGAGACTCAGGCGGGCGACGTCTCGGCGTACATCCCCACGAACGTGATCTCGATCACCGACGGGCAGATCTTCCTCGAGTCGAAACTGTTCAACTCCGGGGTGCGCCCGGCGATCAACGTCGGCGTCTCCGTCTCGCGCGTCGGTGGAAACGCCCAGATCGGCCCGATGAAGAAAGTCGCGGGACGGATCAAGCTCGAGCTCTCCCAGTACCGCGACCTCGAGGCGTTCGCTCAGTTCGGCTCGGACCTCGACGCCGACACCCAGCGCACGCTGGCTCGCGGCGAGCGCCTCGTGGCGACGCTCAATCAGCACGAGCGCGCGCCGCTCGCCGTCGAGGACCAGACGGTGCAGATATTCGCCGCCACCAATGGCTACCTCGACCGGCTGAAGGTGGAGCGCGTGCCCGAGTTCCTGGTGGAGGCGACCGAACGCATGCACTCCCAGCACGGCGAGCTGCGCGAGCAGATCCGGGGCGGTGACTGGTCGGATGAGGTGCAGAGCAAGCTGCGCGAGATCCTCGACGCGTTCTCCGCGGACTTCGGCTATGACCTCGACGAGGAGGGCCACCCGCTAGAGGACGATGCGCCGCTCCCGCGCGCGTCGAGCGACGCACAGGCCGACGGCGAGCGCGAGAAGGAGGCGCAGCCGGCCTAGCGCCGGTTGCGGTAAACCACGATGGCTTCTCAGCGCGACGTCAAGAACAAGATCGCGTCGGTCAAGAACATCCAGAAGATCACACGCGCGATGGAGATGGTCGCCGCGGCGCGCCTGCGACGGGCCGAGCAGAGGATCGAGGCGCTGCGCCCGTACGCCGACGCGCTCGCGCGCATGACACGCCAGGCCGCGCAGGCCGCCGGAGCGGAGGCTGCGCGGGTGCCGCTGCTGCGCGAGCACGAGTCCGAATCGGCCGTCGGACTGCTGCTCGTCACAGGCGATCGCGGGCTCGCAGGCGGCTTCAACTCGCAGATCATCCGCGCTGGCGTTCGCCTGTCGGCAGAGGTTTCCGAGGAAGGGCTCAGCAGCCGCTGGTATGCGACCGGGCGCCGCGGCGTGTCTTCGGTGTCCTTCCGCGGGCACGAGCTGCAAGGCGCCTACACCGGCTTCGCCGACCGCCCTGCGTATGCGGACGCACGCACGATCGCCGACGACCTGATCCAGGCCTACCTGGACGATCGCCTCGACCGTGTGGAGATGCTCTACAACTCCTATGTCTCACCGCTGACACAGAGGGTCACCCGTCAGACGCTGCTGCCGCTCTCCGGCCAAGCGCTCGGTCAGGGGGACGGCTCCGGCGACGGTGAGGACTCCAGCGCGGCGTCGCGGACGCCGGTCGACTACGAGCCGGACCCGGAGAAGATCCTCAGGCGCCTCGTGCCCGACTACATCGAGATCTCGATCTACCGCGCGCTCGTCGAGTCTGCTGCCGGGTTCTTCGGCGCGCAGATGACCGCGATGCGCAGCGCATCGGAGAACGCCGGCGAAATCATCACCGAGTACACACTGCAGATGAACCGTGCACGCCAGGCGGAGATCACCCAGGAGATCATGGAGGTAGTGGCCGGAGCGGAGGGGCTGAGCTGAGATGAACCTCTCAGCCGCGTATGAGTACCGCACGATTACCAGACTTCAAAAGAGATAACTAGGAGAGTCAGAGAACAATGGAGGCCAGCATCGCCACAGAGCCAACAACCGACGCCACCGGCAACTCCGGCGAGCGCAACGTCGGGCGCATCGAAGAGATCCAGGGAGTCGTGATCGAGGCCTTCTTCGCCGATCGCCTGCCGGAGATCAACCACGCGATCACGATCGTGCGCACAGCCAGCAACCGCGAGGAGGAGGCTCCCGGGATCAGCTCCGGTGCTGAGGAGGATGTGCTCGTGTGCGAGGTTCAGCAGCACCTCGGCGACGATCGCGTACGCGCAGTGGCGATGGACACGACCGACGGCCTGGCGCGGGGCATGGAGGTTCTCGACACCGGCGCGCCGATCACAGTTCCCGTCGGCGAGGTGACGCTCGGGCGCATCTTCAACCTGCTCGGCCAGCCGATCGACCTGGGCGAGCCGCTGCCCGCAGATGTGGAGCGTCGCGGCATCCACCAGGAGGCTCCGCGCGCTGAGGACCTGACGCCGACGACCGAAATGTTCGAGACGGGCATCAAGGTCATCGATCTGCTCGCGCCTTACGCCAAGGGCGGCAAGGTCGGGCTGTTCGGCGGCGCGGGCGTCGGCAAGACCGTCCTGATCCAGGAGCTGATCCACAACCTCGCCAAGGAGCATGGAGGTCTGTCGGCCTTCTGTGGCGTGGGCGAGCGCTCGCGCGAGGGCAACGACCTGTGGCTGGAGATGAAGGAGTCGGGCGTGCTCGACAAGACGATGCTCGTCTTCGGTCAGATGAACGAGCCCCCCGGCGCCCGCATGCGCGTCGCGCTGTCGGGCCTGACGATGGCCGAATACTTCCGCGACCAGGGCCAGGACGTGCTGCTGTTCATCGACAACATCTTCCGTTTCGTGCAGGCCGGATCCGAGGTCTCGGCCCTGCTCGGGCGGATGCCCTCACAGGTCGGCTACCAGCCGACGCTCGAGACCGAGATGGGCCAGCTACAGGAGCGGATCACCTCGACCAAGCGCGGCTCGGTGACCTCGATCCAGGCGATCTACGTCCCCGCCGACGACTACACCGACCCCGCCCCCGCCTCGGTGTTCGCGCACCTCAACGCGACCACCGCGCTGTCTCGATCGATCTCCGAAAAAGGCATCTACCCGGCGGTCGACCCGCTCGACTCGACCTCGACGATCCTGAAGGCGGACATCCTCGGCGACGACCACTTCCGGACGGCGAACCGCGTCAAGGAGGTGCTGCAACGCTACAAGGAGCTCCAGGACATCATCGCGATCCTCGGCATCGACGAGCTCTCCGACGAGGACAAGCTCACCGTGCAGCGGGCTCGTCGCATCGAGCGCTTCCTCTCGCAGCCGTTCTTCGTCGCCGAGCAGTTCACCGGCACCCCCGGCGCGTACGTGCCGATCGCAGAGACGATCAGGGGCTTCGAGGAGATCCTCGACGGCAAGCACGACGAGGTCCCCGAGAGCGCGTTCTTCTTGAAGGGCACGATCGACGAAGTGGTCGAGGCAGCCAAGAAGTAATGGCGCACTCAAAGTTCCCAGCGGAAGTGCTGACGCCCGAGGGCGAGGTGTTCTCGGAGGAGATCGAAATGCTCTCCACGTTCACGACCGTCGGCTCGATCGCGATCCTCGCCAACCACGAGCCGCTGCTCGCGCGCCTGGAGCCGACGGAGCTGCGCCTCTACCGCTCCGAGGACGAGATAGTGCGCTTTGCCCAGGCGGAGGGCTACCTGCAGTTCGCGGAGAATCGGGCGTTGGTGCTCGTCGAGGAGGCGTTCGCGCCCGAGCAGATCGATCGCGCCACCTTCGAGAGCAAGCTCGCGGAGGCGCGCGACGCCGCCGAACGAGCCTCCGAGGACAGCGAGGAGAAGGCGCGGGCGCTCAGGGACGCGAAGCGCTACGAGGCCTTCCTGGCCGTGCGGCCGTAGCGATGAACACTGTATTCCGTCTGAGCGTGAACGGCTCCTGAGCGGCTTCGGGCCCGAGGCCCCAGTTCGCGCACCTGTTCGCGTGCGCCACCGGCTAGCCTTTCCCGCTTCATGAGCGCGCCACGCGAGCCCATCGGAGTGATCGGCACCGGCTATGTCGGGCTGGTGAGCGCAGCCGGCTTTGCCGAGCTCGGCAGCGAGGTGTGGTGTGTCGACATCGACGCGGCCAAGATCGAGCGTATGCGCCGCGGCGAGGTGCCGATCTACGAGCCCGGCCTGGAGGAGCTGCTCGCGCGCAACGCCGCGCGCATGCACTTCTCGACCGAGCTCGGCGAAGCGCTCGAGCACACGCGTCTGCTGTTCGTCGCGGTGGGAACCCCGCCCACCTACTCGGGAGACGCGGACCTCTCGGCGGTACATGCCGTCGTCGATGCCGTGCCCGCATCCAAAGACCACGCGCTCGTGATGAAGTCGACCGTGCCGTGCGGCACCGGCGCCTCGCTGCAGCGCGTGTTCAAGGAGCAGGGCAAGGAGAGCCTCGGGTACGTCTCCTGCCCGGAGTTCCTCAAGGAGGGCTCGGCGGTGGATGACTTCCTGCGCCCCGATCGCGTCGTCGTCGGCGACGACGGCGGCTGGGCGGGGGATGCCGTTGTCGAGCTGTACGCGCCGCTCGAGGCAGCTCTCGTGCGCACCGACATCGCCAGTGCGGAGATGGTCAAGCTCGCGTCGAACGCCTTTCTGGCAACGAAGATTCTCATTCATCAACGAGATCGCAAACGTCTGTGAGGAGACCGGCGCCGACGTCGTCGAGGTCGCGCGCGGCATGGGCCTGGACGAGCGCATCGGCTCGAAGTTCCTCCAGGCCGGGATCGGCTTCGGCGGCAGCTGCTTCCCGAAGGACGTCGACGCCCTCAAGCAGCTGGCCGGCAACTCCGGCTACCACTTCCAGCTGCTGACCGCGGTGATCGAGGTCAACGACCTGCAGAAGCGCCGCGTGATCGGCAAGCTGCAGAAGCATCTCGGCGAGCTCGCCGGCAAGCACGTGGCGCTGCTCGGACTGGCCTTCAAGCCGAACACCGACGACATGCGCGAGGCATCCTCGCTGGTGCTCTCCGCGCGCCTGCAGGCCGCCGGGGCGAGCGTCAGCGCGTGCGACCCCGTGGCCGAGGAGCAGGCGCGCACGATGGTCTCCGGGGTCGCGTTCGCCGACTCGGCGCTCACCGCCGTCGAGGACGCCGACGCGGTCGTGCTGGTGACCGAGTGGGGCGAGTTCCTCGAGCTCGACTGGGGCACGGTCGCGCAGGCGATGCGCGGCAAGCTGGTGGTCGACGGCCGCAACGCCCTCGATCCCCAGGCGATTCGCTCGGCCGGGCTGATCTATGAGGGCATAGGACGGCGGTGAGCGCATTCAGGCGGTGATCCTGGTCGGCGGACAGGGCACGCGGCTGCGCCCGCTGACCGCAACCGTCCCCAAGCCGGTCGTACGGCTCGTCGATCGCCCGTTCATCGCCTTCATGCTCGAGTGGCTGCGCGGGCATGGCATCGACGACGTGATCATGTCCTGCGGGTTCCTCGCCGATGGCATGCGCGGCGTGCTCGGCGACGGTTCGACGCTCGGCGTCCGCCTGCGCTTCGTCGAGGAGCCCGATCCACGTGGCACGGCGGGTGCGTTGAAGTTCGCCGAGTCGATGCTCGACGAGCGCTTCTTGGTGCTCAACGGCGATGTGCTCACCGACATCGACCTCAGCGCCCAGATCGCCCAGCACGAGGCGACCGGGGCGAGGGCCACGCTCGCGCTCGTCCCCGTCGAGGACCCGAGCGCCTATGGGCTGGTGATGCTCTCGGAGGATCGCTCGGTGAGCGCCTTCTTGGAGAAGCCGAGCCCGCAGGCGGCTGCCGGCAACCTCATCAGCGCCGGCGCATACGTGCTCGAGCGCGAGATCCTCGACCTGGTCGCAGCAGATCGAAACGTCTCGATCGAGCACGAGGTCTGGCCGCAGCTGGTGGGCGACGGCCTGTACGGGTACATCGCCGAGGGCTACTGGATGGACATCGGCACGCCGGCGCGCTACCTGCAAGGAACGTTCGACATCCTCGAAGGCAACGTGCGCAGCGCCGTCGCTGAGCGACTCGGCAGCGAGTGCCTCGTGCTCGACGGCGCCGAGGTGGGTGGGCGCGTGATCGCGCCGGCGCTGCTCGAGCGCGGCGTACGCGTCGCAGCCGGGGCACAGGTCGGCGGCCTCGTCGTCCTCGCCCAAGAGGTCTCGGTCGGTGCCGGCTCGAGGATCGAACGCGCGGTCGTGCTCGAGGGCTCGGCGATCGGCAGGGACTGCGAGCTGCGTGACTGCATCCTCGCGGAGGGCTGCCGTGTGGGCGATGGCACGAGCATCACCGACGGAGTCGTGCTCGGCGCGGGGGTCAGCGTGGGGGCGCACAACGTCATCAAGCGCGGGGCGCGTATCTTCCCTGGTGTCGAGTTGCCCGACGGCGCGATCGAGTTCTAGCTCCGGGCGTGGCAAGCACGAGCGAATGCGGAGATCTCAGCAATCCATGACCAACGGTTCCCCAGCACCACAGGAGGCGAGCAGCAGATGACCGACAGCGGCGCGACTGCGACACCCACCGCCGAGGAGCTCTCGCGGGCGAGCATCGCGCGGGTTGATCTCTCCGACCAGCTCGGCGACGTGCTGGGGCTGCCCGAGCATCTGCGCGACGCGCTCTGGCGCGTGGAGTCGGCGATCATGCAGGACTGGGACACGACCGCCGGGCTGGTTGTGGCCGGCATGGGCGGCTCGGCGATCGGCGGCGCGCTGGCGCGTGCCGCGATGGGCGATCATGCCTCACGACCGATCTTCGTGACCCGCGCGTACGGGCTGCCGCCGTGGACGACGCCCGACACGATGGTGCTGTGCGCGAGCTACTCGGGCGACACCGAGGAGACGCTTGCCTGCTACGAGTCGGCGGGCGCGCTTGGCGCGAAGCGCACGGTCGTCACAACCGGCGGGCGCCTCGCTGAGATGGCCCGCGCGGACGGCGTGCCCGTGATCCCGTTGCCCGGCGGCTTCCAGCCGCGCGCCGCGGTCGCCTACATGATCGTCGCCTCGCTCGAGGTCGCAGCCCTGTGCGGCGCCGGACCGCGCCTGACCTCTGAGATCGATGTGGCGGCGTCGCACACCGAGCAGCTGGTCGCCGAGTGGGGGCCCGACGCCCCGGAGGACTCGCTCGCCAAGACGCTCGCCCGGGGACTGCTGGGAACCACGCCGGTGATCGCAGGCGCTGGGCTGACCAACCCGATCGCCTACCGCTGGAAGACGCAGATCAACGAGAACGCCAAGCAGCCGGCCTTCTCGGGCGAACTTCCCGAGCTCGACCACAACGAGATCGTCGGCTGGGAGGGGGCGCGTGAGCTGGGGCGCTTCGCGGCGGTGTTCCTGGATGACTCCGACGCGCACCCACGCCTGAAGGAGCGCATGGACCTGACCGAGCGCCTGATCGCCGACAACGCAGCGGCGAGCTTCCGCCTGGAGACGCGCGGGCAGACGGCTATCGAGCGCGTGATCTCGCTGGTTCTGCTCGGCGACCTCGTCTCGATCTATCTCGCGGCGCTGCGCGGCGTCGATCCCGGTCCCGTGAAGGTCCTCGACGAGCTCAAGTCGGCGCTCGCTGAACGCTAGCTGGCTGAGGCCTTGTGCTACCGTCCGGGACGGTCGAGGAGCGCTGCGACGGGCTGTAATCCGCCACGCTCGGCCTGTCTCTGCAGCAAGGGCGCTCACCTGAACAGCCAGGAGGCTCCCCTATGTCAGCAATGACCCCTACAGACACGCGTATCGCCGATTTCAAGGTCGCAGACCTTTCGCTCGCGGAGTTCGGCCGCAAGGAGATCACGCTCGCCGAGCACGAGATGCCGGGCCTGATGTCGATCCGTGCGGAGTACGCAGACGCCCAGCCGCTCGCCGGCGCGCGCATCACCGGCTCGCTGCACATGACGATCCAGACGGCCGTGCTGATCGAGACCCTGACAGCGCTCGGCGCGGAGGTTCGTTGGTGCAGCTGCAACATCTTCTCGACCCAGGACCACGCCGCCGCGGCGGTCGCGGTCGGCCCCGACGGCACTCCCGAGGACCCACGCGGCGTGCCGGTGTACGCATGGAAGGGCGAGACGCTCGAGGAGTACTGGTGGTGCACCGAGCAGGTGCTCAACTGGCCGCGGGAGGGTGAGGACGGCTCGGTCGGACCGAACATGATCCTCGACGACGGAGGCGATGCGACGCTGCTCGTGCACAAGGGCACCGAGTACGAGCAGGCAGGCGCGGTGCCCGAGGCGACGGACGCCGACTCCGAGGAGTACGCCGTGATCCTGTCGGTGCTCACGCGCTCACTGGCCGAGGATCCGCAGCGCTGGACGCGCATCGGCGAGGGCATCAAAGGCGTGACCGAGGAGACGACGACCGGTGTGCACCGCCTGTACGAGATGGTCGAGACGGGCGAGCTGCTGTTCCCGGCGATCAACGTCAACGACTCGGTCACGAAGTCGAAGTTCGACAACCTGTACGGCTGCCGGCACTCGCTGATCGACGGCATCAACCGCGCGACCGACGTGATGATCGGCGGCAAGGTCGCGGTCGTGTGTGGCTTCGGCGATGTCGGCAAGGGCTGCGCCGAATCGCTGCGCGGCCAGGGCGCGCGCGTGGTCATCACCGAGATCGATCCGATCTGCGCGCTGCAGGCGGCGATGCAGGGCTATGAGGTCAAGACGCTGCAGGACGTGATCGACAGCGCCGACATCTTCATCACGACCACCGGCAACAAGGACATCATCAAGGCGCAGGACATGGCGCGCATGAAGCATCAGGCCGTCGTCGGCAACATCGGGCACTTCGACAACGAGATCGACATCGCCGGGCTGGGCCGGATCGAGGGCATCGAGCGCATCAACATCAAGCCACAGGTCGACAAGTGGGTCTTCCCCGACGGTCACGCGATCATCATGCTCTCGGAGGGGCGCCTGCTGAATCTCGGCAACGCGACAGGTCACCCGAGCTTCGTGATGAGCAACTCCTTCTCCAACCAGACGATCGCCCAGATCGAGCTGTTCACGAAGAACGACGAGTACGAGAAGAAGGTCTACGTGCTGCCGAAGCACCTCGACGAGAAGGTCGCCCGGCTGCACCTCGACGCGCTCGGCGTGAAGCTCACGCGTCTCAGCGACGAGCAGGCCGCCTACATCGGCGTGCCCGTCGAGGGCCCGTACAAGCCCGACCATTACAGATACTGATCTGCGTATGAGAGCGATGGTCCTCGCCGCGGGGCTCGGCACCCGCCTGCGGCCGCTGACTTACGAGATCACCAAGCCGATGGTGCCGGTGCTCGATCGGCCGGTGATGGAGCACATCGTGGAGCTGCTCGATCGGCACGGCTTCGAGGAGGTGATCGCCAACCTGCACTACTTCCCGGACTCGATCCGCGAGCACTTCGGCGAGCGCCTGCAGTATCGCTACGAGCAGGAGCTGCTCGGCACCGCCGGTGGCGTTCTGGGCTGCGCGGACTTCTTTGGCGACGAGCCGTTCCTGGTGATCTCCGGAGACGCGCTGACGGACATAGATTTGACGAAGCTGCGCGCGCGCCACGAGCAGTCGGGCGGGGTGGCGACGCTCGCGGTCAAGCAGGTCGCGGACACCCGCGAGTACGGGGTCGTGCTCCACGACCGCGACGGGCGGATCACTGGCTTTCAGGAGAAGCCCGCTCCCGAGGAAGCGCTGTCGGATCTCGGCAACTGCGGCATCTACATGTTCGAGCCGAAGATCTTCGACTACTTTCCGCAGCGGCCGTTCGTCGACTGGGCCCAGGATGTCTTCCCGGTGCTGCTGGAGAACGATGTGCCGTTCCACATCCACGAGGTGCACGAGTACTGGAACGACGTCGGCTCGCTCGGCGAGCTGAGGCAGGGCACCTTCGACGCGCTGCACGGCAGGCTGCGCTTGAACGTCGCCGGCGAGGAGGTCGCGCCTGGCGTCGTGCTCGCGAGCGGCGACGCGCTGAGGAAGGACACGGAGCTGGACGGCCCAGCTTGGATCGGAGAGGACGTGAGCATCGGAGAGGATGTGCGCCTGATGGGCCCGATCGTTCTCGGCGATGGCGCAAGTGTCGGCGACCGCGCGCAGCTGCGCGAGAGCATCGTCTTTCCCGGGACCGTGGTCGCCGCCGAGTCGATCCTGATCGGCGCGATCGCCGCTCACAGCGGCATCCTGCAGAGCCTGCGCCGCCGCGCCTAGCCGGCTCGACGAACGGCATCAGGCCAGGTGTCCCAGTTTGCGGGCTCAACATTGTGTTGAGGCCCATTTACATCCGCCGCGTTCGGGCGTAGCATCGGAGGAAAGCCACACAAAGGCCGACCGAAGGAGTGCCTGATGCAGATCGACATCAAGGGTCGAAACATCCCGGTCACCGACGAGCTCCGCACGCACGCCGAGCGTCGTCTGGCGAAGGTCTCGCGGCAGGTATCAGACCTGGCCCGCTTGGAGATCGAGATCTCCAAGGAGCGTAATCCGCGCGTCGCCGATTGCCAAGTGGCGGAGTGCACGCTGTATCTCAAGGGCGTCACGCTGCGCGCGCGCGACGCCTCGCCGGAGATGCGCCACTCCCTGAACCTCGTTGTCGACGAGCTCGCCCGTCAGGTCAAGCGACACCGCGACAAACGCCGCCACCGTCGAGAGGCGCACGCGGCCGCCGCACGCGTCGCCCGCGCGATGAGCTGAGCTGGGGCGGCGCTATCGCCGCTTTAGCCACCCGAGCTATCCTTGGCGGATGCCGTCCGTACTTGATCTCGCGCTGAACGTCGGCGAGGCGAAGAAGTTCAAGAGCTACCAGAAACGCGTCGCGCTGATCGGCGCGTTCGAGGCCGAGATCGAACACGACAGCGACGCCGAGCTGCGCGAGCGCATGGACGTGCTGCGCGAGCGCGCGCGCGAAGGCGAGGAGCTCGATGCGCTGCTGCCGGAGTGCTTTGCGATCGTCCGCGAGACGGGCAAGCGCACGATGTCGATGCGCCATTTCGATGTGCAGTTGATCGGCGCGATGGCCCTGCACGAGGGCCACATCTCGGAGATGAAGACCGGGGAGGGCAAGACCCTGACCGCGACGCTCGCCGTCGTGCTGAACTCGCTCGCCGTGCGCGAGGCGCCGGCGGGCTCAACCGAGGAGCTGCCCGAGGGCTCGCTGGGGCGCAAGGGCGTGCACGTGGTCACCGTCAACGACTACCTCGCGCGACGCGACGCCGAATGGATGAGCCCGATCTACGACGCGCTCGGCGTCTCGGTCGGGGTTCTGCAGAACATGCAGGACTACGAGGAAAAGCAACAGGCGTATTCGTGCGACGTCGTCTACGGCACGAACTCGGAGTTCGGCTTCGACTACCTGCGCGACAACATGGCGAAGGACCTCAGCGAAAAGGTCCAGCGCGGGCACTACTTCGCGATCGTTGATGAGGTCGACAACATCCTGATCGACGAGGCGCGCACCCCCTTGATCATCTCCGGCGCCCCCGAACAGGCGGCCGATCTATATGTCAAGTTCGCGCGCCTGGCGCCGCAGCTGAAGGAGGGGCAAACGCCGCTGGGCATGGATCCGCGCACGAAGAAGCAGTTCATGGCCGACTTCGACTTCGAGGTCGACGAGAAGCAGAAGACGGTCGCGATCAGCGAGCAGGGGGTCGCCAAGGCCGAGCGCTTCCTCGGCATCGATCACCTCTACCGCGCCGAGAACGGCCACCTCGTCAACCATCTGATCCAGGCGCTGCGGGCGCAGGCCTTGTACAAGCGCGACGTCGACTACGCGGTCATCGACGGCGAGGTGAAGATCATCGATGAGTTCACCGGGCGCATCCTCGACGGCAGGCGCTGGTCTGAGGGCCTGCATCAGGCGGTCGAGGCCAAGGAGGGGGTGGCCGTCCAGGAGGAGAACCAGACGCTCGCGACGATCACTTACCAGAACTACTTCCGCCTCTACGACAAGCTCTCCGGCATGACCGGCACGGCGCTCACAGAGGCGACGGAGTTCATGAAGATCTACGAGCTCCCGGTCGTGCAGATACCGACGAACATGGACATGATCCGCGACGACCGCAACGATCAGGTGTACAAGACCAAGGAGGGCAAGTGGAACGCCGTCGTCAAAGAGATCGCGGCGCGCCACGAGAACGGCCAGCCGGTGCTGGTGGGGACGATCTCGGTCGAGGTCTCCGAGCTGCTGTCCGAGCGCCTGACCAAGCGCGGCATCAAGCACACAGTGCTCAACGCCAAGCCCGAGCACGCGGCTCTCGAGGCTGACACCGTCGCCGAGGCCGGCCAGCCGGGCGCGGTGACGATCGCCACGAACATGGCCGGACGCGGCGTCGACATCAAGCTCGGCGGCAACCCCGAGCACCTTGCCGCTCAGCAGCTGGCGCGGGAAGGCGTCGAGCGCGCGGACGCCGAGGCCTATGAGCAGCGCATGAGCGAGATCCTGCCCGAGGTCGAGCGCAAGCTCGCGGAGTCTCGCGAGAACGTGGTGGCGGCGGGGGGGCTGTTCATCTGCGGCACCGAGCGCCACGAGTCGCGGCGCATCGACAACCAGCTGCGAGGGCGCGCCGGACGCCAGGGCGACCCGGGTGAGTCGCGCTTCTTCCTGTCCGCGGAGGACGATCTCGTGCGCCTGTTCGCCGGCGACCGCATCTACAAGATCCTCGACAAACTCGGCGGCGTCGACGAGGAGGGCAACGAGGAACCGATCGAGGCGAAGATGCTCTCCAAGCAGATCGAAAAGGCCCAGAAAAAGGTCGAGGAGCAGAATTTCCTGATCCGTAAACG
The DNA here is from genome assembly GCA_963759265.1 of uncultured Solirubrobacteraceae bacterium. Taxonomy (GTDB): domain Bacteria; phylum Actinomycetota; class Thermoleophilia; order Solirubrobacterales; family Solirubrobacteraceae; genus Palsa-744. The sequence goes on along the minus strand of CAVWYR010000002.1, from coordinate 121,485 downwards.
CGTGCTCGAATACGACGACGTGATGAACGAGCAGCGCCGCGTGATCTACGCCTACCGCGACGAGGTGCTGGAAGGCAAGAGCATCGGCGAGGAGGCGCGCCGCGAGGTCGGAAACGTGATCGAGCGCACGATCGACCAATACACGCCCGGTGACTTCATCGAGGACTGGGACATGGACGGCATGTTCACGGCACTCGGGCAGCTGTTCCCGGTAGACCTCGGCAGCGAGGATCTCGACCCCGACACGGTCGACCAGACCGTGCTGAGCGAGCGCATCGGGGAAATGGCGATGGACCGCTACAACGAGCGCGAGCAGGCGCTCGGCGAGGAGCTGATGGGCGCGCTCGAGCGCTTCCTGCTGCTACAGACGATCGACGAACGCTGGCGCGAGCACCTGTTCGACATGGACTACCTGCGTGAGGGCATCCACCTGCGCGGCTTCGCCCAGCTCGACCCGCTGGTGGCATACAAGAACGAAGCGTTCAGCCTGTTCGGCGACCTCATGAACAGCGTCTGGTCGGACTACGCGCGCATGGTCTTCAACGTGCAAGTCAACGTCGAGGGCCAAAACGGCGGTGGCGGAGAGCTGCCCGCGTTCGCCGCCGCCGGCAGCTCGACGCGTGCCGGGCGCGTGTCCTACTCCGGCGGTCACAGCGCCGCCGGCGCCGGTGCGCTCGCGGCGGCCGCCGCCGACGCGGGGCTCGTAGGAGGCAGCGCTCAGGCGGCTTTCGGCGGGAACGGTGAGCAGGCTGAAGCGCTGCCGGTGGTCGAGCAGCGCGTGCTCGACGACGAGCACCAGGTCGGGCGCAACGACCCATGCTGGTGCGGCAGCGGCAGGAAGTTCAAGAAGTGCCACGGCTCATAGGCGACCGTGGAGACGACACCAAGACGGCCGTCGAGACGGCGGGCAGCTGACGGCCGGAGGCGTGGGAGGCTGCTCGGCTGGGTAGGTTGGCTGGCGCATCGCCTGGCGCGCCGGATCCGCGGGGTCCTTGCCGCCGGCGCTCAGCGCGATCCGGAGAACATCGCGGTCATGTGCGTCGGCTTCGTACGCTACGGGGCCTCGCAGGCCGCGGGACTGCGCGCGACGGGGCTGAACGTGACGCTTTACTACGTCGACCGTCACGGGGTCGCGGAAAGCCGCGCGGACCGTGCGCTGCTGCTCTCCCAGGCGGCTGCGGCCGGCGTGGAGTGCGTGGCGGTGCCCGCCCGCAGCAATCGCTCGCTCGTCAAGGACACGCTCTGGCTGCGCCGGGACCTGCGCCGTCGCAGGATCGCGACCGCGGTCGTCCAGTCGCACCGCGACCCGCGCTATGCAGCCCTCGGGCTGGTCCTGCCGGTTGCGCTGATACTCCACGACCCCGAACCGCACTCGGGCGGCACGGTCGAGACGATGCCCGCGAGGAGCCGCGCGATCTCGCGTGTCGCGGAGCTCAGCTGCGCCTGCCTGATCGTGCATTCGGCGCTGCTGCTCGAGCAAATCCGTCCGCTGCTGCGGCGGGTGCCGACCGGGGTTGTAGCGCACGGCGCAGAGATGGCGGCTGCGCCGGCGCCGATTCCGCGCGAGCGTCGCCTGCTGGTCTTTGGGCGGCTGCTCGCCTACAAGGGTGTCGACACCGCATTGGACGCGTTTCGCCTGCTACCGGCGGAGATGTCCGATGTCGAGCTGATCGTCGCCGGGCGCGGCCCGTTGGCCGCTCTGGCGAGCGGGCGTCCGGGCGTGGAGGTCCGCGCCGAATACATCTCCGAAGCGGACTTCGAGGCGCTGCTCGGCGAGGTCCGCCTGGTTCTGCTCCCGTACAAGGACGCCACTCAGAGCGGCGTTGGCCTGCACGCCGTCGAGCGCGGCATTCCCTGTGTCGTGTCGGCCGTCGGCGGGTTGCCCGAACTGGTGCCGCAGGGAGCCTCCTCGCTGGTCGTCCCCGCCGACGACCCCCAGGCGCTGGCCGAGGCGATCGCCGCGAACGTCGACCACGACGAGCAGATGCGGCGCGAGGTCTACGACATGGCCGACACGCACTTCGCCTGGCCTGTGGTCGCGCGGCAGCTTCGCAACGAGATCGCGCGGCTCGTGGCGGGCTGAGCCGGCGTCTGGGCGCAGGCGCGTAGCCCGGCGCGCCCGCGGCACTCGCGATGCGCGAAGAGCAGGGGCGCGGCCGCGCACGGCCGCGCCCCTGCTGCTAATCGGGTTCGCCCGGAGGACAACAGGGCGAACCAGGTCGTGGTGCTCCTCAGACCGTCGAGTTCACCTCCATCTTTTCTTCGTTTTTGAGTTTGCTCAGAAGGCCCTCGCCCGCCTGTTCGGGTTCGCTTTCCCCGAGCTGAGAGTAGAGGACGTCAGCCGGCTGGCCTTCGAATTTTTCTGGCCGCTGCTGGCCGTTCTTTTGCAAGAATTTTTCGCTTTCGCTAGCCAGCATCCGGTTGGTGACAACTTCGTGGATGATCGAGCCGGTCACCGTGATCGATGCGAATGCGCATTTGAATTGAGCCGCTGTTGAGCCCGATTCAGGCGCGAGATCGATGCCGATCTCGTTGTTCACGGCTTTTCCTTCCGTTTTTATGACGCCGAGTTCACCCTTCAACGCGGCGGGTTTGATTTCGCCTTCTACTGCGCCTGGCGAGGTGCACTTGATGCCGGTTTCGCCGACTTCGCAGCCCGTGAACGTCGTGCTCACTTCACCCACCGTTTTCAGGCCGGTGTACTTGCCGCTGCCAGATAGGCCTTCGCATTCCACCCTGGTCCCCGATTCCGTTTCGAGCACGACAGGTTCGGCGCCTTCCGCTTCGTCTTCGATCAGGATCGGGCATTCCACGCGGGGGTTCGGAAGTCCTGTTTCTGCATACTTTTTGTTGGCTTTTTCTTCGTATTCTTTTTGTTTTTCACGGTCTTTCCTCGCTTCTTCTTCGAGGCGTTCTTTCAAAGGTGGCGCAGCGACAGCCGCGGCTTCTTCGGCTTCCTTTGCCTTACCTGCCCAATACCCCACTCGTTCTTCATAGTGTTTTGCAACGATGCACTTTTTGGTCACGGGCCCCGGTTTGTAGCGCGCCGTGGTGGTGAACCCCGGTTTGGGCCCGGGGCCCGGCTGCCATTCATATTTGGCGTCGCTGGCAACGACGCTTGTGCAGCCGGCGTCCGAAAAGCCCGCTCCGGTGAACCCTTTGGCCGTTTTTATGCATCGCCCGAATTCGGGCGCTTTGAATTCGCTCGCGTACGCGTTGGCCGACGTCACGGCGCCGAGCACGCATGCTGCGAGCAGCGCCGTGTACAGCGTCCTCACATGTCTCATGAGAGCCTCCTCGATGTCCCCTGCATGTCGCCCTCCCTCCTCGGGGCGCGAACGAGGCGAATCTCTCAGATCGCCCTCGGCCGTGTCAACCCTGCTTGCGGCCTGGTAACTGCGCAGCGCTCAATCGCCCGTGCGCTGCCTTCCCGTGCGTGTGGCTGCTAGCGTGCGTTGCATGCCCACCTCGGCGCCCAGCGACGCGACGCCCCAGCGCCTGGCGGCGATCCGTGAGCAGATGAAGCTGCTCGCGGACTATCTTTGACCCGCTTGCGCTGGCCGAGCGCGTGGCGGCGCTCGAGGGCGAGATGGGTGCGGAGGGCTTCTGGGACGATTCCGAGCGTGCCGCGAGCGTCTCGGCCGAGCACGCGCGCGCGTCGCGGCGCCTAGAGGCGTTCGACACGCTGCAGGCGGACGTCGAGGATCTCGACGGGCTCGCGGAGATGGCGGCCGAGGACTCGACGCTTCAGGCGGAGGTCGACGAGCAGATCGCGTCTGTCGAGGAGCGCCTGGCGGCGCTCGAGGAGCAGCGGCTGTTCTCGGGACGCTATGACTCGGGCGACGCGCTCGTGACCGTGAACGCGGGGGCGGGGGGGACCGACGCGCAGGACTGGGCGGAGATGGTCTTGCGGATGCTGATGCGCTGGGCCGAACGCAGGGGCTTTGAGACGGAGCTGCTGGAGGTCGGCGAGGGCGAGGAAGCGGGCATCAAGTCGGCCACGTTCAGGGCCTCGGGCGAGAACGCGTACGGGCTGTTCGGGGCAGAGCGGGGCGTGCACCGGCTGGTGCGCCTGTCGCCGTTTGACTCGGCGCACCGCCGCCAGACGAGCTTCGCGGGCGTCGAGGTGGCGCCGGTGGTCAAAGACACGGGCGAGATCGAGATCAACGACGACGATCTGCAGGTCGACACCTATCGAGCCTCCGGAGCCGGCGGCCAGCACGTCAACAAGACCGACTCGGCCGTGCGCATCACCCACCGCCCCACGAACATCGTCGTGCAGTGCCAGAACGAGCGCTCGCAGTCCTCGAACCGCGCGACCGCGATGGCGATGCTGCGCGCGAAGCTGCTCGAGCGCAAGGAGCGCGAACGCCAGCAGGAGATAGCGGCCGAGAAGGGCGAGGCGCAGGACGTCAACTTCGGCTCGCAGATCCGCTCCTACGTGCTGCACCCGTACACGATGGTCAAGGATCACCGCACCGACGTCGAGATGGGCGACGTGCAACGCGTTCTCGATGGCGACTTGGATGGGTTCGTGCGTGCCTACCTACTCTCCAGCGCGGCGGCGAGCGCCGGCGAGTAGCTCAGCGACTCGCTTGGATCTGCTCGCGCTCGGCCAGTCGGTTGCTGCGGCGAAGCTGCGCCTCGCTCTCGCGGCGGCGCTCCTCCGCGGTGCTGGTGAGCAGCGGCGGCACCGCCACCGGGTTGCCCTGCTCGTCGACGGCGACCATCGTCAGGTAGGCGCTGTTGCTGTGCCGGCGCTCGCCGGTACGCGGGTTCTCGGTGTCGACGCGGACGCCCACCTCCATCGAGGAGTGCCACACGGCGTTGACGCTCGCCTGGAAGCTGACGAGTTCGCCGACGTGAATGGGCACGCGGAACGTCATGCGGTCCATGCCGGCGGTGACCACCCGTTGACGGCAGTGCTTCACGGCTGCCAGCCCAGCAGCCTCGTCGCACAGCTTCATCACGGTGCCACCGTGCACGAAGCCCGCGCCGTTGGCGTCCAGCGGTCCCATCCAGTTCGCCAGCGTGGCGCTGGAGTCGGTGACGGGCCGTGCATCCATGGCAGTGATCCTATGCTGAAGCGCAATGAGCCCTGACTTGGACCTTGCGAGCGCGGATCTCGTGCGCGCTGCGCTGCGCGAGGACGTAGGTCCGGGCGATGTGACGACGACGGCCACGGTGGAGGCGCAGGCGCTGGCCCAGGCGCGGATCACGCAGAAGGAGCCGGGGGTCATCTACGGACTGGATGTGGCCGAGGCCGTGTTCTCCGAGCTCGATCCAGGCGCCCGTTTCGAGCGGCTGGTGCAGGAGGGTCGCTGGCGAGAGCAGGGAGGGCCGGTGCTGGCGATCTCCGGGCGCGCGCGCGCGTTGCTGACGGGTGAGCGCACGGCGCTGAACTTCCTGACCCACCTGTCTGGCGTGGCGACGATGGCGGCGCTCGCAGCGCGTGAGCTAGAGGGCACGGGCGCGAGGGTGCTGGACACGCGCAAGACGATCCCCGGCCTGCGTGTCTTGGAGAAGGCGGCTGTTGCGGCGGGCGGCGCCAGCAATCATCGTGTGGGCCTGTTTGACGCGATCCTGATCAAGGAGAATCACATCGCTGCGGCGGGCGGCATCGCCCAAGCGCTCGAGCGCGCGCGGGCGGCTGCGCCGGAGCTGGCGGGCACGCTGGAGGTCGAGGTGCGCAACGCCGATGAGATCGACGAGGCGATCGCGGCGGGCGCACCGCGGCTGCTGCTCGACAACATGGACGAGTCGCAGCTGCGCGCGGCCGTCGCGCAGGTGGCCGGCCGCGCCGAGCTCGAGGCGAGCGGCGGCGTCAGCCTGCAGACGCTCGGGACGCTCGCGCAGACGGGGGTAGAATGGATCTCGATGGGCGCGTTGACGCACTCCGCGCCGGCCCTTGACCTCTCTATGATCGTGGAGGCTGAGCGATGAACCTGCCGATGGCCCCTGCCCTGCCAATGGCTCCCGGCAAAGCATCTGCGAGCGTCCTGTCCGGCGCAGAGATCGCCGATCTGCAGGCCGAGGTGCGTGCGCTGGCGGCGCAGCGCAGGGCGGTGATCCTGGCGCACAACTATCAGGTGCCAGAGGTGCAGGACGTGGCCGACTACGTGGGCGACTCGCTCGGCCTCTCGCGTAGGGCAGCCGCTGCCTCCGACGCGAAGACGATCGTGTTCTGCGGTGTTCACTTCATGGCCGAGACGGCGTCGATCCTGTGCCCGCAGAAGACGGTGCTGATCCCCGACCTCGACGCCGGCTGCTCGCTGGCGGCGTCGATTGACTTCGACCAGCTGGCCGCATGGAAGGCCGAGTACCCGGGCGGCGTGGTCGTCATGTACGTCAACACGACAGCGGAGGTCAAGGCCCTGACCGACTACTGCTGCACTTCCGCGAACGCGGTCGACGTCGTGCGCCACATCTACGACACGCGTGGCCCGGACACGGAGATCCTGTTCGGCCCCGACATGTGGCTGGGAGCGTATGTGGAGAAGGAGCTCGACAAGCGCATGCACGTATGGGACGGCGAGTGCCACGTGCACGCCGGCATCCGTCCCGCGGACATCGAAGCCACGCGTGCGGCGCACCCGGGGGCGGACTTCCTGATCCATCCCGAGTGCGGTTGCTCGACGAGCGTGATGGAGTACGTGGCCGCCGGCGATGTCTCGGCCGAGGGCGTGCACATGCTCTCGACGGGCGGGATGCTCGACTACGCGCAGGCGGCCGAGCGCGTGGGCAGGGGCCGCGAGGCGGTCGTCGCGACGGAGATCGGGATGCTCCATCCGCTGCGGATGGCGGCACCAGACGTCGAGTTCATCCCCGCAAACGCGGAGGCGTCCTGCATGTACATGAAGATGATCACGCTGCCGAAGCTCCGCGACGCGCTGCGCGATCAGAAGTTCGAGGTGCGCGTACCCGAGCACATTGCAGCGAAGGCACGCGTACCGATCGACCGCATGGTCGCTCTCGGCTAGCTTCGTCGCCCAGCGTCGGACTGCTGCCGCGAGCAGTCACGCATACGCGAACGATAGTGTTCGCGTATGCGCTAACATCATTGGGGCAATGAGCGCCACCGCGATGGAAGCCGACAGCAGGGTTGCCGGTGATTTGATCCGCAAAGTTCGCCAGGAGCGCGGCCTCAGCCAGGCGGAGCTCGCCCGTCGCGCGGGCATGCCTCGTTCTGTCCTGAGCGCGTACGAGCACGGTCACCGCCAGCCGGCTGTCGCGGCCCTCGCTCGCATCGCTGCGGCGGGCGGCATGGCGATCGACCTCGCTCCGGCAGCGAGCCGGCTGGATCTCGCCCGAGCGGGCGGCATTCTCGTGCAGGTGCTGGACCTCGCTGAGCAGCTTCCGCAGCGCCGCCGAGGCGAGCTCGCCTATCCGCTGCTGTCGCGCTTGGCTGCATGAGCGTCCTCGCTGAGCGCCTGATTGAGGTCCACGACGCGCTGGCGATAGCCGGTCTTCCGCACGCGTTCGGCGGCGCGATCGCGCTTGCGTACTGCACCGAAGAGCCGCGCGGCACGCGCGATCTGGACGTGAACGTGTTCGTTCGCCCCGAGCTCGCCAAGGATGTCTTCGGCGCGCTGCCCGACGGCGTGGCGCGCAGCTCGGCGGACCTCGAGCGAACCGAACGCGACGGCCAGATACGGCTTTGGTGGCAGGACACCCCGATCGACATCTTCCTCAACGTGCATCCGTTTCACGATGAGGTTGCAAAGGGCGTACGCGAGGTGCCTTTCTCGGGTCGCGTCATTCCCGTGCTCGGGTGCACGGCGTTGGCTGTGTTCAAGGCGCTGCTGAGTCGAACGAAGGATTGGGCGGACATCGAGGAGATGGTGGCGATGGGCGAGATGGACCTCGCGGACGCGCTCAGCTGGGTGTCGGGCATCGTCGGCGCAGAGGACCCGGCGGTCGCCCGCATGAGCGCGCTCACCGCCTTCTAGCAGAGGCGCTCAAGCACCGGCGCCGAAGCGCAGGCCGTCCATCAGCAGGCCGAGCACGCGCGTCGCCTGCGCAGCCCACTGCTCGCCCTCGCCGGCGATCGCCCAGACGGCGTTCATCGAGGTGAGCACATCCTCGGCTGTGACGTCGCGGCGGATCTCGCCGGCGGCGATGCCCGCGTCGAGCAGCTCGCCGATCGCCTTCAGCTGACGCTTGCGCGTGGTCGGGAAGAGGTCAGACTGCGATGCCGCGACGGCCCTCAGCGCGCCCGCCAGCCCGCGCTTGGTCGTCGCGTAGGCGACGAAGCGCTCCATCCAGGCGGCCAGCGCCGCTGCAGGAGCGAGCTGGCCGAGCAGCTCGCCGGCGGCGGCGCACAGGTGGTCGACCTCGTTGCGGTAGACGGCCTCGATCAGCGCCTCGCGCGTCGGGAAGTGACGGTAGAGCGTGCCGATGCCGACGCCGGCAGCGCGCGCGATCGCCTCGAGCGACACGTCGGGGCCCGCCGCGGCGAACTGCTCGCTCGCTGCGCGCAGCAGCTTCTCGCGGTTCTCGCGCGCGTCGGCGCGCATCGCCCTCGCTGGTGTCGGTGGATGGGTGGGCTCGGTCGTCGCCATCGATGAGATCCAGAGTAAGCGGAGGATGCCTCCGGATGGTGTTAGACTCGCCCCAGGAACGGAGGATGCCTCCGTTTGATTATAGGCAAAAGGCGGATGGCCGCCTCTGGAGAGGAGCAGACCGATGGCGAAGGTTTGGTTCATCACGGGCACGTCAAAGGGGTTTGGGCGGATCTGGGCGCAGGCGGCGCTCGAGCGCGGCGATCAGGTCGTGGCCACCGCGCGCGATCGCGACACGCTCACGCCACTGGCCGAAGCGCACGGCGACGCGGTGCTGACGCTCGCGCTCGACGTCACCGACAAGGCCGGCGTGGACGCCGCGATCGCGGCGGGGCGTGAGCGCTTCGGGCGCCTGGACGTGGTCGTCAACAACGCCGGCTACGGGCTCTTCGGTGCGATTGAGGAGGTCAGCGAGGAGCAGGCGCGCGCGCAGATCGAGACGAACCTGTTCGGCGCATTGTGGGTGACGAAAGCCGCGCTGCCGATCCTGCGCGAGCAGGGCTCTGGGCACATCATCCAGGTGTCCTCGATCGGCGGCGTGCAGGCGTTCCCGACGATCGGGCTCTATCACGCATCGAAGTGGGGGCTGGAGGCATTCAGCCAATCGCTCGCGGGCGAGGTCGCGGGCTTCGGCGTCAAGGTCACGATCGTCGAGCCGACCGGCTACAGCACCGATTGGAGCGGCCCGTCCGCCGTGCGCGCCGAGCCGATCGCCGCTTATGAGCCGGTGCACGCGCAGGTCGGCGCGATGTTCGCCGCGAGGCGCGCCGGGCGTGGCGATCCGCAGGCCACCGCTGCGGCGATCCTCGAGATCGTCGACGCGGAGGACCCGCCGCTGCGCGTGTTCTTCGGCGACGGGCCGCTGCAGATCATCCACCAGGAGTACGCGCGGCGACTGGCGCTGTGGGACGAGTGGGCCGAGCTGTCGGTCCGCGCCCACGGCAACAAACAGTGAATCTCGAAGGAGGACTGAAATGAGCACCGCACAACTCATCACCACGCCGTTCAGCTTCGAGTCGACGGCCGCCGAGGTCGCCGCTGCGGTTGACCTGTCGGGCAAGCGCGCGATCGTCACGGGTGCGGCGTCCGGCATCGGTGTCGAGACCGCGCGCGCGCTCGCCGGCGCAGGTGCGGGCGTGACCCTCGCTGTGCGCGACCTCGACGCGGGCGCGCGCGTCGCGAGCGACATCACCGCCACGACCGGCAACGCGGATGTCACCGTCGCGCCGCTCGAGCTCACCAACCGCGCCTCGATCGACGCGCTCGTCGGGTCCTGGGAAGGGCCGCTTCACCTGCTGGTGAACAACGCCGGCGTGATGGCCCTCGAGCAGCGCGAGCTGACGCCTGAGGGCTATGAGATGCAGTTCGCGACCAACCACCTCGGGCATTTCGCGCTCGCGCTCGGGCTGCACGACGCGCTCGCCGCAGATGGCAACGCGCGCATCGTGTCGGTGAGCTCGAGCGGGCATCTGCGCTCGCCGATCGTCTTCGAGGACATCAACTTCGACTTTCGCCCCTACGAGCCGTTTCTCGCCTACGGCCAATCGAAGACGGCGAACGTGCTGTTCGCGGTCGAGGCGACACGACGCTGGGCCCACGACGGGATAACCTCGAACGCGCTGATGCCGGGCGGGATCCTGACGAACCTGCAGCGCCATACCGACCCCGAGCGTATGAAGCGCGCCCGCGAGCAGTCTGGCGGGAAGATCCGCTTCAAGACCGTCGAGCAGGGCGCGGCGACGAGCGTGCTGCTCGCGGTCTCGCCGCAGCTCGAGGGTGTCGGTGCTCGCTATTTCGAGGACTGCAACGAGGCGCAGACGCTGTTCAAGCGCGGCGAGGGGCCGTTCGCGATGCACGGCGTCGCGTGGTGGGCGCTCGACGCGGCCATCGCTCAGCGGCTGTGGGACGAGTCGCTGCTGATGCTCGGACGCACGCTCGAATAGCGCATGTGAGCCGTCGGGCTTCAGGATTCGCGCCAAATTGCCGACCTCTCCTATGAACGTCCACGCGATAGGAGCTGAACGCAGATGGCAACACCGACGGCCGAGAGATGTCGGCTTGTAACCCGCAGCGACTTCGATGGGCTCGTCTGTGCCGCCCTGTTGAAAGAGCTCGGGATCCTCGACGAGATCAAGTTCGTGCACCCGAAGGACATGCAGGACGGGCTCGTCGAGATCACCGACCGCGACATCACGACCAACCTGCCATACGTCCCCGGGGTGCGCTTGGCGTTCGACCACCACGAGAGCGAGACGCTGCGCCTCGAGCAGACCGCCGAGAACCACATCATCATTCCTGGCGCTCTTTCGGCGGCGCGCGTCGTGTACGACTACTTCGGCGGCGCCGAGCGCTTCACGCAGGTCACCGAGCCGCTGATGGAGGCCGTCGACAAGGCAGACAGCGCGCTGTTCTCGCTCGATGAGATCAGGACTCCGACCGGCTGGATCCTGCTCAGCTTCCTGATGGACCCGCGCACCGGCCTCGGGCGCTTCCGCGACTTTCGCATATCGAACTACCAACTGATGATGCTGCTGATCGACGCGTGCCTCGAGCTCACCGTCGAGCAGGTGCTCGAGATGCCTGACGTGGTCGAGCGCGTGACGCTCTACCGCGAGCACGCCGTCGCCGCACAGGCGCAACTGCTGGCGTGCTCGAGCGTCCATGGCAACCTCGTCGTGCTCGACCTGCGCGAGCAGGAGGTAATCCACCCGACGAACCGCTTCATGATCTACGCACTGCATCCGCAGTGCAACATGTCGATACACGTGTTGTGGGGCCTCAAGCAGCAGAACACCGTGTTTGCGATGGGCAAGTCGATCGTCGATCGCTCGAGCAAGACGGACGTCGGCGCGGTGATGCTCGCCTACGGTGGCGGCGGACACGAGGCGGCCGGGACCTGCCAGGTCGCCAACGACGAGGCCGGTCGCGTGCTCGCAGAGCTCGTCGAGCGTGTCAACACCGACGGCTGACGAGCTGGCCGCTGCGGTCGTCGGTCGTGCCCTCCGCGCGCCGAGCGCTCAGAATTCGCTGCTGACGTGCGGCCCAACGCACGCCACGGCGAGGTTGTCGGCGACGCCCGCCGCAACCTCCCTGACCTCGTCATAGGTGACCGCGTCGAGGGCCGCGATCGCGGAGTCGGGGTCGATGTCCTCGCGGAAGACGATCTTCTGATTGGCGGCATAGCGCGTGACCGCGCCGGTGTTCTCAAACGCCAGCACCAGGCGCCCGGCGGAGTACGCGCGCGCCCGCGCGACCTCCTCCTCGGTGGGGCCGTCGCTGCGCAGCTCATCGACGATCTCGCGCATGCGCGTGTACGCCTCGATGCACTTGGTGGAGTCAAGACCCGAGCTCAGCTGCAGGATCGGCACGTCGGCAAACGCGTGATTGATCGCGGACACCGAGTAGCAAAGGCCACGTTTCTCGCGGATCTCATCGAACAGGCGCGAGCCCATCGAGCCGCCGAGCAGGGTCGAGTAGATCGAGAGCGCTGCGCGCTGGCGAGTGTCGCCCACCTCGATCTCGGGGCGGTAGATCATGCGCAGATGCGACTGGTTGGTGTCGCGCTCCTCGACGAGCGTCTGCGGCGCGAACTCGGGCGCCGGTAGGAATGGCTCAGGCTCAGCCAGCGCTGGGAAGCGCGCGAAGCGCTCGTGCAGCTCGTCCGCGTCAGGCAGGTGCTCGAGGTTGCCCGCCAGGAACGCACCGCCGCTCGCGCCCGCCCAGCGGCGCTCGCGAAACGCGAGGATGCCCTCGCGCGTGAAGCTCCTGAGGTTCTCCTCCGGCCCGAGGACCGTGCGCCCGAGAGGGTGATCGCCGAACGCTGCCCTGTCGATCAGGTACTCGGCGATCATCGAAGGCTGGTCATACGCGCGGTTGATCTCCTGGATCACCACGCCGCGCTCGCGATCGAGCTCCTCTGCGTCTATCCGCGGGCGCCCGACGAAATCGCTCAGCAGGTCGATCGCCGGGGCCGCGCTCTCGGCGCGGACGGTGATGTGGAACGCCACCAGATCGTGGCTCGTATACGCGTTCAGCACGCCACCCAGCCGCTCAGCGGTCTCGTTGACGTCCTTGTAGGTCGGGTAGCTCTCGCCGCCCTTGAACACAAGGTGCTCGAGGAAGTGCGCCATCCCGTTCTCCTGTGGGCGCTCGTTGCGCGCGCCCGCGTCGAACGCAACCAGCACCGTCAGCGCGCGCGTGCCGGGCAGCTCGATCCGGTTGATCGGCAGGCCGTTCACCGCGACGGTGCTCGTGCTCACGTTCGCCATATCTGCACCCTAGAACCTTCTCGCGAGCGACCGTACGCCGATTGCGCCTACCGACCGCTGTGGGCGCGTGCCTGCACTACGCTAGCCCAAGGCCGATGTCCTCCTTCCGCCGACAGCCGCTCGTCTCCGCGCTTGCGCTGGCGCTCCCGATCCTGCTCGTCGTGGGACTGTGGCTCGGGGGACATCCCGAAGACCTGCCCGGCTTCCTGCGCACCGCGTTCGTCAACGAACACCAGGTGCAGGTTCTCAACGAAGCGATGCAGCGGATCGAGGATGACTACTACCGACCGATCTCCTCGAGCCAGCTGAACAACGCGTCGATCTCGGGCATGGTGGCAAGCCTCGGCGACCGCTTCTCCCACTACCTGACGCCGAGCGAATTCCATGAATTCGACGCGCCGCCGCACTTCACCGGCATCGGTGTTGCGGTCGCGACCGAGAGCAGCGTCAACCGCGGGCTGCTGATCGAGCGCGTCTTCAACGCGTCGCCGGCGGCCCGTGCCGGCTTGAAGTCCGGCGACGTGATCGTGGCCGTCGACGGGCACAAGCTCGAACATCTCTCCGCCGAAGACGCCACCGGCCTGATCAAGGGCTCGCCGGGCACCGCGGTGCAGCTGCAGGTCGCGCAACCGCGCACCGCTCACGCGCACGCACTGGCCGTGCACGATGTCAACATCACCCGCGCGATCGTCTCCGAGCCGGTCGTCGAATCGCTGACCGAGACCGTCCACGGCGTCAAGCTCGGTGTCGTCGCGCTCGCGAGCTTCAGCCCCGGCTCGCACGTGGAAGTGCGCGAAGCGGTCGAACACGAGCTGCAGACGGGCGCACGCGGGATCGTCTTCGACCTGCGCGACAACGGCGGCGGCCTCGTCGAGGAAGCGCAGCTGATCGCCAGCGTATTCATTCCAAAGGGTCAGACGATCGTCACCACGCGCGGTCGCAGCGTGCCCTCGCAGGTGCTGCTCGCGACCGGCCACGCGATCTCGACCTCGATCCCCGTGGTCGTGCTCGTCGACGCCAACACCGCCTCCTCCTCGGAGATCGTCACCGCCGCGCTGCAGGACCACCGCCGCGCGACGGTCGTCGGAACGCATACGTTCGGCAAGGGCGTCTTCCAAGAGGAGCAGCCGCTGTCCAACGGCGGTGCGTTGGACATCACCGTCGGCGAGTACTTCACACCGAACGGGCGCAACCTCGGCGGCGGCGGCGTCAAGCAGGGCGCCGGCGTGATTCCCGAAGTGCTCGTGGCGAGAAACGTGGTCGACACCGATCGCGGCCTCACGATCGCGCTGAACACGCTCGCCGCCAAAGTCAAGTGAGCTCCTCCAGCCCGCGCGCTCGTAGCGCGCGCCACGCCGAGCGCACGAGCCGGGGTCAGGCCTCGGCGAAGGCTCCCGCGCCGGCCGGCGCGCTTGTGGCGGTGATCGAGCGGCGCGGACGCTTCCTCACGGCCGAGCCGCTGTTCCCAGCGCGCGAGCGCGACGGGCGAGCTCCCCGCAGCGCCAGCGCCGCGCGCTTGACGTTGGGACCGTCTCGCTCCGGCGGCGGCAGGCTGCAGGTCTCCGCCGGCGAGCTCGCGCTCGTGCAGGTCGCCGCTCGCGGCGCCGGCGCGCGCGTGCTGCGTGTGCTCGGGCGCCCCGACGTCGCCAGGGACGTGATCGAGGGCCTGATGCTCGACCGCGGGCTCGCGCGTGGCTTCGATGCGGCCGTCGAGAGCGAGGCCGCCGCCGCCGGAGAGCGCGTCCAGCGGGCTTCCGGTGACAGGCGCGACCTGCGCGCACTGCCGACCTTCACGATCGACCCCGCCAGCGCCCGCGACTTCGACGACGCGATCTCCGCGGAAGGACTAGACGGTGCGCCGGCGGGTGCGGGCAGCGTTGGGACGCGCATCTGGGTGCACATCGCCGACGTCGCCGCGCACGTGCCCGAGGGCTCGCTCGTGGATCGCGAGGCGCGCCGGCGCGCGACGAGCGTGTACGTACCTGGCGCGGTCGAGCCGATGTTGCCGCACATCCTCTCGAGCGACGCCTGCTCGCTCATGCCCGGTCGCGACCGCGCGGCCGTTACCGTCGAGCTGGAGCTCCACGGCGCGAACATTGCCCGCGCCGCCTTCTACCGGTCGTTGATCCGCTCGGACGCTCGTCTGGATTACGAGCGCGTCGACCGCATCTTCGCCGGCAGCGAGACTGCCGAGGAGCCGTGGGGGCCGCCGCTGCGAGCCGCGCGCGCAGCGGCAGCGGCGCTGGCGCACGCGCGCGAGCGAAGCGGTGCGCTCGTCCTCGACTCCGAGGAGCCCGAGTTCGAGTTCGACGATCGCGGCGACGTGATCGGCATCCTCGCCCGCTCACAGACCGAGTCCCATCGCCTGATCGAGCACCTGATGATCGCCGCCAACGAAGCCGTCGCGGGCCTGCTCGAGCAGCGCAACGTGCCGTGCCTGTATCGCGTGCACGAGCGACCCGAGCCCGCCCGGGTCGAGCGCCTCGCCGACCAACTCGCAACGCTCGAGGTGCCTACGCCGGCGCTGCCCGACCACATGTCCTCGACGCAGGCGGCCGAGCTGCTCGGCGAGATCTCACGGCGCGTCGAGGAGCACGTGCGACGCACGGGCCACGGACGCGCGGCTCTCAGCTCGCTCGTGCTGCGCTCGCTCAAGCAGGCTTACTACTCGCCCAGGAATCTCGGCCACGCGGGACTGCGCTCGCCGCGCTACTGCCACTTCACCTCGCCGATTCGCCGCTACCCAGACCTGGTCTGCCACCGCGCGCTGCTGTCCGCCGTCGGCGGCGGCGAGGCAGCGCCGCGCGCCGGAGAGCTGGTCGAGCTCGGTGCAACGTGTTCGGAGCGCGAGCGCGAGGCGATGATCGTGGAGCGCGACGCTGACGACGTCGCCCGCTGCTTTGCGCTGGAGCGCGCGCTCTACGAGCACGGCCACGACCAGCTGTTCGCCGGCGAGATCACCGGGCTCATTTCCGCCGGTGCGTTCATCGCGTTCGGCCTGGACGCCGAGGCTCGCATGGACGCGGGCGCGGGCGACGGTGGCGGCGATATCGACCGCGCGTCGTTCGAGGGCATGCTCCCGGTCAGGCTGCTGCGAGCGCCCGAGCGCGATGGCGCCCGCGAGTGGTGGGAGCTCAACGAGCAGGGAACGATCCTTCGCGGCGAGCGCACCGGCGCCGTGCTGCGGCTCGGCGATCCCGTCGCGGTACGCGTCGGGCGTGTGGACTCGATCCGCGGCCGCGTCGATCTGGCGCCCGCGCCGTAGCGGTAACCGCGAACGCCTGCGGAGGGCCAGCTACGCGATTCGTGGCAGCGGTGGGGCTGAGCCGATCAAACTCGACCGCTAGTCTCGGACCACGATGGCAAAGGGCAAGGGCAAGCGCAAGGTGGGGGCGGGGGACGTTGCGTCCAACCGCTACGCCTCCTACCGCTACGAGCTGATCGAGCGCCTGGAGTGCGGCATCGTGCTCGAGGGCACCGAGGTCAAGGCGCTGCGCACCTCCGGTGCGCAGCTCAAGGATGGCTACGCTGCGATCCGCGACGGTGAGCTATGGCTGCACTCGGTGCACATCCCGCCCTACGCTCCAGCCTCACGCGAAAACCACGACCCCGAGCGCATGCGCAAGCTGCTGCTCCATCGGCGCGAGCTCGACCGCATCGCCGCGCGCGCCGCCGAGCGCGGGCTCACGCTTGTGCCCACGCGCGTCTACTTCTCCGGCGCGCACGCGAAGGTCGAGATCGCGCTCGCGCGCGGCAAGGATCTCCACGACAAGCGTCAAACGCTGCGCGATCGCGAGACCAAGCGCGACATCGAACGCGGCGTGCGCGAAGCGCAGCGCTAGATCGAGCCGAAGCTGTGACCGCCGCTGGTGAGGATGTGGGTCTCGCTCATGCCGAACACAAGCGCGACGATCAGGCCCACATAAACGGCCGCGACGATCAGCCTGTGGCGTGGCGCCACTCGGTAGTAGGCCGCCTGTGCCAACGACTGCGTTTTGCGCTGCTGCCAGCGGTGGTATGTCTGAAACCCCGCGAACAGCACGATTATCAAGAGGATCGGGTTGCCCGGGTTCAGGAACGCGAGCGCGACTAGCACGCCGAAGCCGCCAAACCACATCCACGGGCTCATCGCCGCCGCCGCGCGCCCGCCGTCGAGTGGCACGACCGGCAGCAGGTTGAAGAGGTTGATGAAGAAGCCGAAGTACGCCAGTGCGATCAGCAGCGAGCTGCCCGTCAGCTCGCCAACGACCGCGACCGCCGCCGCGCCGATGCTGCCCAGGATCGGGCCTGCGAGGCCGACGCGCGCCTCGGCGAGCGCGTTATCGCCGAGTGACCGCGCCGTGATCACCGCGCCCATGAACGGGATGAACATCGGTGCGCTCGCCTTGATCCCCTCGCGCCGCAGAGCGACCACGTGGCCCATCTCGTGCACGAACAGCAGCACAACGAAGCCCACAGCGAACCACCAGCCAAAGAAGATGCTGTACGCCGCCACCGACACGAGCGCCGTGCCGGCCGTCACCAGCAGCTTCAGGTTCGGCAGCGCCACGATCAACGCCTTTATCGCCAGGCCGAACTTCGCGATCAGCGCGCCGATCGCCGCCAGCATGCTGCCGATGCGCTTGCGCAGGCTGCGCACCGGCGTCGCTCGGCGGGGCGGCTCGCCAAACGGACTCTCGCCGGCGTGTGCGGAGGTGTGCGATGGATAGCCGCCCGCAGATGCGGGCGTCCCGGGGACAACAGGCGCCGGCGCCGGCAGCGAGAATTCGGGATTGTCCATACCTCCATTGTGGCAGCAGTCCTAAGCAGCGCCTAACGCGCGCGGGGGCGCATGCAGGCATGGCAACTGTCCGCTCGCAAACGCTTTTCTGCAAGGTGCGGAATCAAACGTCCAGCAGGCTTGCAAAGGGCTTCGCCGCGAGCTACTTTGGACGCAGACGCGGAACCGAGTCGCAAAGAGCGAGGCCACCGAGGTGTGAGGCCGCGCCACCCACCGAGAAGGGCTCTCGAGCCTGACCGAGTGGGGTCCTCAAGCGCTCGGGACCGCGTCACTTTGCGTTCACGGGCGATTTGCCCCGTTCGCGCGCCGTTGCGGCCTGTCCGCTCGGCGGGCCGTGCGCTCGGCAGCCTCTGCGCTCGGCGGGGTACACTGGGAGCGCATAAGCATCCCCGGGGACGACAGGCTTCGACGTGGTCGGCTCGTGGGGGTGGTGGCGAGTCGAGGTCCCGGGCGGCCTCGTAAAACACCCGGGAAAACCATAAGTGCGGATACTCACGAGTATCCCCTCGCCGCTTAGTCAATAGCTAAGCCGTGAGGTCTCGGGCCTCGCTTGCCTGCGGCGGGGATCACCGGGATCAGAAAGCAGGCTCACCCGGCGCGGTCCGCCTCCGCCAAGCCGGGGAAGCTCAAGGAGGCTGGTCTCCTGTAACCCCGCCGGCGAGGCGAGCAGGAGATGAGATCAGAGCGCCGGCTACGCTCGTAGAGGCCACTCTTACGCGATTGCGGACGTGGGTTCGATTCCCACCGTCTCCATTTGAATCCTCGTTTCCGCTGCAAATCAGCACCTTCGTGCACAAGGAGTAACCGTTCAGTTGGTAGGGGGACATAACTCTGCTTCGTCGAATCCCGAGGTGTGGAGCGCGCGGAGGCGGAGGCGGTCTATGACGCGGGGCGCGAGGCTGTAGTCGAGGTGCTGCTGGCGATGGACCGCCGCATTCAGCAGCTCGAAGCGCGGGTGGAGAAGCTGGAGCGAGAACTCGCGAAGAACTCCCGTAACTCTTCGCGGCCCCCGAGCTCGGATCCGCCGAGCGCGTCACAGCCACAACGAGGAAAGGATCGCTCGGGGCGTTCGCGGGGTGCCCAGCCGGGGCACGATGGCCGTGGCCGCGAGTTGCTGCCTCTGTGCGCAGTGGACGAGGTCATCGAGCATTGGCCTGAGCGCTGCGAGTGCGGCCACGTCTTCGCTGCCCCGGAGATGCTCGGCATCGGTGAGCCGGTGCGCCATCAGATCGAAGAGCTGCCGGTCATCGCTGCGCGGGTGATCGAGCATCGCTGTCCGCGGGTGCGCTGCCCCGGCTGCGGCGAGCGGACACGGGCACTGCTGCCCGCCGATGTCGCAAACAGCGCGTTCGGCCCGCGTTTTGAAGCGGCCGTGGCGGTGCTCTCGGTGCGCAACCGCGTCAGCCGCCGTGATGTCGTGGAGCTCGGCGAAGAGCTGTTCGGTGTGCGCCTATGCGCCGGCACCGTCGAGGCGATCTTGCAGCGCGCCGGCCAGGCGCTGGCGGACCCCTACCAGCAGCTCAGAGAGCGCGTGCGCGCCAGCGAGAGCCTCAACATGGACGAGACGGGCTGGCGCACCGCCGGCGAGCGCCGCGCGCTGTGGGGCATGTTCACCAGCCACCACGCTTTCTTTCACCTCGCCCCAGACCGGCACGAGCAACACGCCAAACGGCTGCTCGCGGGGCACACGGGCATCGTGACGTCCGACCGCTGGTGGGCCTACGCACATCTACCGCTCGCACGCCGACAGCTCTGCTGGTCACACCTGCGGCGTGACTTCACCGCGCACGCCGAAGGCTTGGCGGCCGAGAAGGAGTTCGGCGAGCACGGCCTACAGCTATGCGAGCGGGTGTTCTGGGCGTGGGAGGTCTACCAACACACCCACGACCGGCCCGAACTGAAGCGCACGATCCGCCAGCTGCAACACACCTACAAGCCGATCATCCGCGGCTACGCCTCCAAGAGAGCACGCAACAGGCACTGTCGCGGCATCGCACGCAACCTCCTGAAGGCCTGGCCCGCGCTATGGACCTTCGCCGCCCACGACGGCGTGCAGCCGACCAACAACCACGCCGAGCGGGCTCTCCGCGGCGCCGTCATCTACCGAAAGCTCTCCCTGGGAAGCCAATCCGAGGCTGGCGAGCGACGCATCGAGCGGCTGCTCTCAGCCTCGATCACCTGCCGCCTACAACACCGCTCACTATTCGCCTACCTCACCGACTTGCTCGCCACCCACGCCCGCGGCGACCCAACACCATCCCTCGCCTAACAGCCAACGGACTGAACGCTTACAGCTTTTTAGCTTTTTGAGGTGAGACGAGGGGTATCTTTGCAAAACCGGCCTATGTTGTCCCGCTACTGGCCCTCGCCTGACCGGGACCTCGCGAGAAAGATGTGGGTGCAGTCTGCACTTGTCCTAGACCGACCGAGGCCGAGCCGCGCGCCAGACACGGCCCGCGCCGGTGCGCCCCGGCACCCGAGCCGTTGGTGAGGATCGGTCTACCCCTAATGCGAGCTGGGGCCCGCAACGGACACGCGATGATCTTGGACGTACGGTCTGGCTGCATAAGGCCGCACTCCTGCGCGGCTCGCACAGCATCGGGCACCCTGCTGCGAGGCCTGCTGCTGATGCCTAGTCGCTTGAGCGGACGCTGACGATCTGGCGATTCCCGGTCGTGGCCAGCCAGGCGAGGGTCGTCGAGCCAGTCGACGTGATTATCGCCGTACCTTGGTTTGAGTTCTCGGGCGCCGAGACTGCTTCCGGGCTGCCCCATGCCTCGGATGTATGCGTCGTAACTTCGAAGCCGCCGCGGACGGAGAAGACCGTCTTGAGATCGCCGGCTTCGTCAAACCCGAGGCCCGCTAGGAGACTGTTGACCGGCGTGGATGTCGGTGCGCTCCAGCCTCCCCCGGCGAGCCCGAACGCTGCTTCGACGACCGTTTGCCTTGCGGTCGCGTCGTGTTCGAAGAGGATCGCAGCTTCGCCGCCTGGTGAGATCGCGGCCGAGGCCCCGAGGCTGTGTTCCGCCAGCGTCACGGGCTTGCCGAAGCGACCGTTGTCGTCGTTCCTGGTCACACGCTCCGGACCTTCCCCAATACCGTAGCCGTGTGCGTCGGGCAAAGGGGCGTAGCTACCTTCATCGGAGTCGCCTTCCACGTCGCACGCAACCGTGCCTTCTGCTTGGAGGAGTCCAGGTTTTCGCCCGCCCATCCTGAATGCGACTACTGATTCGCCCTTCGCGTTAATAGCGAGCCTCATTTCGATGGCCCGCTGCTTGCGCGACGAGAGCACTTGGGGACGGCCCACCGGCCTTCCGTCAGCAGCTACCGTCACGGCTTCCACCCAGACTGGGCTGCCTTCGAATTCGCCCCTGGGGCCAGCGGTGTTCCAGGCGACCACAGCCTTTCCGCTGTCGGCGAGTCCCGCCTGCAATTCATAACCCCCGTTGTTCAGCGTGGCGATCCTCGCCGACGGCTCCCATGCTGCGTGCACCGGACGACGGGACAGCATTACTTCTTCGTGGCGCGACCGTTCCCGGCTGCCGGCTGCCGCGATGCGGAACGCGACGGCGATTTCGCCGCCAGCGTTCACGCCAATCTGCGGATTCCGCCGCCTCAAAGCCCCCCGGGTCAAGGTGCGCGGCGAGAACATGCTCGGCGCTCCACGCCGACGAGCTGTGCGTGGCAAGCGTCCGCACATTCACAGACTCGCGAGCCTTCGAATATCTGTTCTTACGGGAATACCTCGTACTTGGCCAGACGACCACTGCTTCGCCAGAGGCCGTCATGGCAACGACCGGGACCCGAATCGTGCCGCTGGCAATCACCGACGGCCGCCGCCAGGCTCCGCCCGCCGAGCGAGCCGTCGCTTCGATCACGAAGTTCTCGCCGATCGGCCCCTTGCCTGCTCGAACCCACGCCACGACCGCATCGCCGGCGGCGTCCCTCGCCAAGAAGGGCCCCTGCGTGCGGTCAATGGGGCAGCTCCTGATCCCGATCGAAGGCGACACCGATTCTGCTGGCAACCAGTTCGCCGAAGCGGCTGACGCCCAAGCCCCGAACGCCGACCACACCGCACCCGACAAACAAGTAAGACATATAGCTCGGATCACCACATACTCCAACCTCACGTTCGTGTGGGAGTTGCGCGATGCGGAGGGCAATGCCTCTGGGCGAGGTCCGCGCGACGCGTGAGGAGATCGCGCAGCACGTCTCACGGTCATCGTCGCCGGCTGCCGGGACGGTCGTCGGCCGGCGCCCTTGAGGCCAGGTAAATCGCCACGCTGCGCGCCGCCGGCTGCTCGGTCGCGACGGGCGGTGTCTTCCGTGGGTTCGATCCCCACCGTCTCCAGAATATTTCGCTTGTCTGCAGCACGCGGGAGGTCGCCGACCGGCAACTCATCAGGGGAACAGCGATGGGTGCCAGGCGGTCTTGATGCCTTCGTCGTTCTGCCACGTGGACAGGGCATCTCCTCGAGCGTCCAAGGCGGCAAGCCCATCGTCTCCTGCTCCGGGGTCGCCACGTTCGTGCACGGACACCGTGTACGGCGTCTTCCAGGACCCGCCCGCCGGGCGTGCGGCCGCCTCGATCCCGCGATTGGCTTGCCAGGTGACCAGAGCGTCGCCGCGCGCGTCGATCGCGAGCGAGGGCGGCCCGCCGTGGGCGCCCGGGATCGTTCGCGCCGTCCCCCAACCGTGGCCGGCCGGGCGAACGCGCGCCCAGATCGCGGACCCGCCGCCTTTCAGTGCGTCCTCGTGCCAGACCACCATCGTGTCCCCCCGCGTATCCATCCCAACATCCACGGTTTCGTCGATGAGCGGCGCCTCGGCAAGGATGCGCCGAGTGCTCCAGCGACCGTTCGCGCTGCGGTCGGCACTTTCGACGAATTGCTCGCTGCCTCGCTGGGCGTACCACGCCACAATGCCATCCCCCCGACCGTCGATTGCTACGCGCTGATCGGCCGGGCAGCCCGCATGCTTATCAGACAGAACCCGCGGTCCGCTCCAGCGGCCGTTGGCGGGACGAAACGCAGCTTCCACAATGCAACCGCGACCGGTGTCGCGCTCCCACGCCACCAATGCATCTCCGCTTGCGTCCATCGCCAATCGCGGGTAAAAGTCGTTGCCGGGGGCCGAGATCGTCTGCGCTGGAGAGAACGCGCCTCCGGCGGGCCGCAGTACCGCCTGAATCCCCGTCGAGTGCCCGGGTGCCTGCCGGGTCGAGACGACAATCACATCCCCGTTGGCATCACCTGCGATCTGCGGTTCCTCGCCACCTGGGGTGGCCACAGTCTCTGGCGCCAGCCAGCTGCCGCCAGCCGGCCGTATCGCCGCCTGGACGCTAGAGGGGCTTTGCCACACCGCGATCGTGTCCCCATGCGCGTCAATCACCACATCTGGATCCAGGCCGAGACGGGAGAGGGTTTCTGCCGGCTGCCAGTGCCCGTCGACTGGACGCACAGAGATGCGGACCAGATATTCCACCGCGATGGCTCCCTTGCTCGAGAGCCTCGGTTCTGTCCAAGCGAGAACCGCATCGCCTCTGGTGCCGAATACTGGTGGGTGGGCGGGAGCAGGTTCGTCGGCAGGGATGAGTTCCGGTGCTGACCACGCGCTCGTGGCGCTCTGTGCAGCATGAACGCGCTGTGCCGCGTTCACGAGTCGGAGCGAGCGCGGCTGCCCGCTGCCACTCAGGACGCCGGTGAGAAGCAGCGCTGCCGCAGCGCCCGTCAAACGTACCGTTATCGGCATCGTTCGTCCCCACGGCGCCGCGTGTCGAAGCACACACTCACCTGTCCCTGAACGCTCTGCAGTCTTCCATGTGTGGCAGCAGCCGCTGTCACGTATCGAGAACTTCGTGCGCGAAGCGAACAACCATCGTCCCGTCGCCGACCGCACCGGCGACGCGATTGGATGCGCCTGAGCGCACGTCACCGGCGACGAACACGCCCGGGCGAGTCGTCTCGAGCATGTGCGGCTCTCGATCCGACTCTGGCCAGCGCAGATGTCCGTCGTGCTTCGCGGCATCCGCTCCACACAGGATGTACCCGGCGGGGTCCATCGGCAGCATGCCGATTGTTGCTTCGGTGCACGGATCCGCGCCGATCATCACGAACATTGCCGTCGCCGGCACTTCGCGTGTGCTGCCGTCGCGCCGGTCAACAAGCGTGGCGGACTCCATCGTGGCCGCGCCATTGACGGCGACGACCTCGGTCTCGGTCATGACCTCGATCTGGGGCGCGCGCTTGATGCGATCAAGGAGGTACTGGGACATTGTTGACTTCAGGCTGGGACCGCGGACCACGACACGGACGCTACGAGCCCTCTGTGCGAGGTACACCGCAGCCTGGCCCGCCGAGTTGCCGCCACCGACGACGATCACGTCCTCACCCCGGCACCGCTCCGCATCGATGCCCATCGCCGCGTGGTATACGCCGGCGCCCCGGAAGCGATCGACGCCATCCGCCTGGAGCTCCCGCCAACGAGCGCCCGTCGCGACCGCGACCGAACGCGCGAGCACGTGCTGGCCGTCATCGAGATCCACCCTCAGCAGGCCCTCGGGTCCGTCGGCCAACTCGACCGCTCGATGGAAGCTGGAGAGGACGGCGTCGAAGCGGCGGGCCTGCAGTGTCGCGGCGCGCGTGAGCTCGGTCCCGCTGATTCCCGTGCGGAAACCGAGATAGTTCTCGATGCGTGTGCTCGTTCCCGCCTGACCGCCCGGCGCCCAAGCCTCGGCGACGAGCGTCCGCAAGCCCTCGGAGCCACCGTATACGGCAGTCGCCAGCCCCGCCGGCCCGGCACCCAGCACGACCAGATCGAATCGCTGCCCATCGACCTCAGCGCGCAATCCGAGCGCCCGGGCAACCTGTGCCGCCGATGGGTTGCGCATCACCTCGGTGGCGTGGACCAGCACCGGGGTCTCCGAGCGGGGGATACCGAGCCACTCGAGCAGCGCGGCACTGTCCGCGTCAGTGTCGACGTCATACCAGCGCACCGGCAGCAGATTGCGCTCGAGCAGGTCGCGCACTTCGAACGCTCGCCGCGAGCCGCGAGGCGCGATCAGCCGCATGACCCCATGCCCCTCGGCTTCGTGCCACGCACGCCGCGCCAGCAGCGTGGCAAACACGTGCTCTCCGAACTCCGGCCAGCGGGCGACCATTTCTCGCAGGCCAGAGCGATCGAACGCGATCACGTCCGTCGTCTCGACCGCCACACAGGCGCTGATCGTTGGCTCCCCGGTGAATGCCGCGATATCGCCGATGTAGGTGCGACTGTCGGCGTTCGCGACGTAGACGTCCTTTCCGGGTCTACGATCAACGAACTCGACGAGCCCGCGTTCGATCACATAGAACGGCGCATCTCGCTGGGCATGCTCGTAGAGGACGTCGCCGGGCTCGAAGCTGCGCTTCTCCCCGCGCTTTGCCAGCCACTGAAGCTTTCCATCCGAGAGCCGCGGGAACAGCACTGCATCGTTGAGATCCGGAAACCGATCGCTCCGCACAACGTGTGTCGTTGCCACACTCCCGAGGCTAGCGCGTGGCCACGTTGCGGGGTGCCACCCTCGGCGAACAAGAAGGTGTTTCCTCGCACGCTCGCGCCGGGGCGGACTACGATCCGCCGATGAGCCCGACGACGTCGTTCCGCGGCAACACGTTGGATACGCCGGATCCCGAGCGACTGGGGGGAATCGGCTGGGCCCGACGCACCGGCGGTCGGCTGACGCGTCGTGAGCGCGGCCGGCTGCTGGCGGCGATCGCGCTCGGGCAATGGCAGAATGTGCTCGGCCGAGCGAAGCTGGCGCTCGGCCGGCTCCCTGCGAGGGCCACGAGTGTCGACCTCGAGACGTTCACCGTGCCGGATTCGATGTTCGCGCGTGAGGCGCAACAGGCGTGCGCGGAACTACCGACGGCACTCGTCGGACACTCGTATCGGACGTGGCTGTTCGGGTGCGCACTCGCTGCCGTCGATGCGGTCGAGTTGGATGTCGAGTTGTTCTACTGCGGCTCGCTCCTGCATGACTACGGCATCGCTCAGCCAACGCCGGGGCGAGACTTCACGCTCGCAAGCGCTGACCGTGCGCTCGCGTGTGCGAGCGCGGCCGGCGTTGACGATGATCGGGCACGAGCTTTGACCGACGCGATCTGCGTTCACGCCACGCCCGGCGCGGTCATCGAGCGCGACGGGGCGCTCGGCTGCTATTTGCAATGGGGGGCGATGGTCGACGGCGCTGGCCTGCGCATCTGGGACGTGGCTCCCGAGAACGTCTCGGAGGTGCTGCGCCGGTATCCGCGGGTCGATTTCAAGCGCGAGCTGATGGCGATGATGCGCGCCGAGGCCACGGCGGTGCCGCGTGGGAGATTCGGGCTCCTGGTCAGGTGCGGCCTGCCTCTCGCCGTGCGTTTCGCTCCGTTCGAGGCCTGACCGATCGCCGTCGCGTCGCGGCCGCCGGGTCACGACCGTCCACGGATAGGCTTGCGTCGCGGAGGCCGGGC
Organism: uncultured Solirubrobacteraceae bacterium; assembly: GCA_963759265.1. Lineage (GTDB taxonomy): Bacteria > Actinomycetota > Thermoleophilia > Solirubrobacterales > Solirubrobacteraceae > Palsa-744. The sequence goes on along the minus strand of CAVWYR010000002.1, from coordinate 95,384 downwards.
AGCGGGTCCCGGTCACGCTCTAGGAAGGGGACATCGATATGAGCGAGCGCATTGTGGTGCTCGGTGCCGGCTTTGGAGGCCTGGAGCTCGCGACGACGCTCTCGGAGATGCTCGGCGAGGACGCGCACGTCACGCTGATCGACAGGTCCGACGCCTTCGTTTTCGGGTTCTCGAAGCTCGACATCATGTTCCGCAGCGCCACGGCGGATTCGGTGCGCATGTACTACCGCGACATCGCCAAGCCGGGAGTGAAGGTGTTGCGTGAGACGATCACCGCGATCGACCCTGAGGCGCGAACGGTGCTCACCGACACGGGAAAGCACGAGGCGGATGTGCTCGTCGTCGCGCTCGGCGCCGACTACGACATTGGCTCGACCCCTGGTCTCGCGGATGCCGGTAACGAGTTCTACTCGGTGGCGGGCGCCGAACGACTCGCTGGCATCATCCCCTCGTTCTCGAGCGGTCACGCCGTGATCGGCATCTGCGGCGCTCCGTTCAAGTGCCCGCCGGCGCCGAGCGAGTGCGCGCTCATGCTCGACGACGAGCTCAGGGCGCGCGGGGTGAGGGATGCCTGCGAGATCTCGATGGTGATGCCGCTCGGCAGCCCCGTGCCGCCGTCACCGGAGACCTCGGCGGCGCTCGAACGAGAGTTCACCGCGCGCGCGATCAAACTGCTCTGCGCTCGCCGCGTGGCGGCGCTCGACGGCGCGCGCGGCGTGGTTGTGCTCGACGACGGCAGTGAGCTGCCATTCGACCTGTTCCTCGGCGTCCCCAAGCATCGCGCGCCCGACGTCGTGATTGCGAGCGGCATGACCGAGGATGGCTACATACCCGTCGACTCCGCGACCCTCGCGACCCGCTATCCCGGCGTCTACGCCGTCGGCGACGTGGCAACCGCGGGAGTCCCGAAGGCCGGTGTCTTCGCCGAGGGCGCGGCCCGGGAAGGAGCGCTTCGGCTCGAGCCGCCGCGCTCGCTGGTTCGGCTCGTGAACGTCACTGAGTGCGCTAGCTCACAGACAGCGAGGATCCGCTGGCCTTAGGGTCTTTCTCAGGCGGGCTGCCGACAGGACCAGGGGGGCTGGGCCATACCTTCGAGATGCAGGTGAAGGCTGTCGGCAGCCCGCTCTCACCACAATAGACGCGGTCGTGGGCCATGGCCGGCACGCGTGCCGCTCGCCCCGAGGAACCTTCTACTGGGCCTCGCGGATGCCGTGCGATCTCGAGACGCTCGGGCTTCCGGCGGCAGATCGTCGGGCGAGATATCGTCGGCGAGCGAGGGTCATCGTCCACCAGAAAGCCCATCGGGAGGTTGACGCGCAAGGCGCGTCTCAGCGAGGCCGTAGACGTTGAGCACGAGGCCGATGACGCCGGCAATCACCGAGCGCGCGCGAAACACACCAATGTGACATCCACCGACTAGCCACCACCTCAACCAAAGGAGCAGCTAACGATGAGCACCATCACCACCCAGGACGGAACCGAGATCTTCTACAAGGACTGGGGCTCGGGCCAACCGATCGTGTTCAGCCACGGCTGGCCGCTCTCAGCCGACGACTGGGACACCCAGATGCTGTTCTTCCTGGCGCACGGCTATCGCGTGATCGCGCACGACCGGCGTGGACACGGACGCTCGACGCAGACCAGTGGCGGTCATGACATGGATCACTACGCCGACGACCTGGCTGCGGTGACCGCCCACCTCGATCTCAAGGACGCGATCCACGTCGGGCACTCCACCGGCGGCGGGGAGGTCGCGCACTACATCGCCCGACACGGTGAGAGCCGCGTCGCGAAGGCGGTGCTGATCAGCTCGGTGCCGCCGCTGATGGTGCAGACCGAGGCGAATCCGGGAGGTCTGCCGAAGAGCGTCTTCGATGGCCTGCAGGCAGAACTTGCCGCCAACCGCGCCGTGTTCTACCGGGCGCTGCCGTCGGGGCCGTTCTACGGCTTCAACCGGCCGGGCGCGAAATCCTCGGAGGCGATCATCGAGAACTGGTGGCGCCAGGGAATGATGGGCGGGGCGAAGGCCCACTACGACGGCATCGTTGCCTTCTCACAGACTGACTTCACCGAGGACCTCAAGAAGATCTCGGTGCCGGTCCTGGTGATGCACGGCGAAGATGATCAGATCGTCCCGTACGCCGACTCCGGTCCGCGGTCCGCGGCGCTCGTGCAGAACGGGACCCTGAAGTCCTACCCGGGGTTCCCGCACGGCATGCCTACCACCGAGGCCGACACGATCAACGCCGACCTGCTCGCCTGGCTGCAGTCCTGATCGCCCGGCTGGGCGACGACGAAGGCCGTCGCCCAGCTCGGCACGTCCACGGCGCGGGCGCTGTGCTGTTTTTCGTCACAAGCGGCGCGACCGTTATGACAGGCGCGCACGACGCGGCTATTCTGGCGCAGAGCGGGCTGCCGACAGCCTTCGTCTCCAGTTGGAAGGTAGGCCCAGCCTTGGCCCTGTCGACAGCCCGCTCGGTGAAGAACTCTACGCCGAGCCGCGCTGCGGTGTGTCAGGTGCGACGCTGACGGCCATTATGAGCCAGGGCGCAGCAGGGTGAGGCCGTCATCACCGGCCAAGAGCACGCCCTCGTGGGTCTGCGAGACCTTCTCCACCCGCTCGAGCACCTGCGTCGCGCTGAGTGCGCCGACGATGTAGGGACACAGCGTGACGACCGGCTGCCCGGCAAAGCATTGACCCCACGCTCGCTCAAACGGAAGCACGTTGCTGTATTCCTCGTCGTCTGGTCCGACTGCAAACCGTGAATACCAGAGGGCGCTGTATCCGTTGGAGAGCGAGCGATCGAGGACCTGCTGCCACGGTCGCGGCGAGCTGTCGGGGGGCTCGCCGAGATCGAACTCCACGATCTCGAGCTGGGCGGAGGCCTCCAGCCCGTCGACGTCCAGTCCGGCAGCGGCAAGTTGCTCGCGGTGCTGAGAGCGCTCGCCCTGCAGTGAACGGTGGACGAGGAAGCCACTACGCTTGGCCCCGAGCGCATAGAAGGAGGCGAGCACGGGGAACAGCTCGTCCTCGGTGCGCAAGAGGACGGCGAGGTGCGGACAGGCACCGTCTTCGATGGAGGGGGAGAGAGCGAGGTCGATGGCTACTTGGTGGGTAGCTGAAGGCGGACTACGGTACCCGCGCCCGGTTGTGAAGTCAAGAACAGCATGCCCCCGCCCTGCTTTGCGCGCTCGTGCATCAGCGAGAGGCCGAGATGGCCCGACTCGGGGCCCTCTGCCTGCTCGAGGAGGAAGCCGGCGCCGTCGTCGGAGATGACCAGCGTCAGGCGCTCGTCCTCGACGATCAGCTCAACGTTCACAAGGTCCGCGGAGGCATGCTTTTCCACGTTCGTGAGCGCCTCACTCAGCACCCGTACGACGGCTGCATGCGCCGCCGGGCCTACCTGGATGTGGGGCACGTCCTGGCGCAGCCGCAGGCCCATGCCGCGGCCTTCGAAGCGGTCGCAGATCTCGTTAATTGCCTCACACACCCCGCCAAGCGGGACGGGCGCTGCGAGCTCCTTCAGCCGTTCGCGTACCGTCGCGTTCGCGGAGATAACGGCTGCGTTCAAACGCTCCAGGCTCGCCTCGGCGCTGGCCGGCGCCGGGCGAGCGCGCAGCAGCGCGACCTCGCGAGTGGCGAGCGCGAGATCCTGGGCCAGCCCGTCATGTACGAGCGCTGCGAGACGCGCGCGCTCACGCTCGAGCTCCGTCTGCATGAGCACCTGGCGCAAGCCCGCGGTGGTGATTCCGGCGGTGAGCAGATCGCCGATCAGCGCCAGGATCGCCGCCTCGGTCGGCTCGAGCGCGATCGGCCGTCGCGATGCCGCGAGCACCACGCCGGCGACGCTCCGATCGGAGTGCAGCGGCAGCACGAGCCACGAGCTCGCCGCCGGCTTGAACGGATTCGCGACAAGCCAGCTGCCCTCCTCGTTGAAGACGAGCGGCACCCCGCCCGCGATGGCGAGCCGCCAGGCCTCCTCGTCGAAGACCACCTCGCAGGCGGCCTGCAGCTCACAGTCGCCGCCGGCGGCCGTGACCTGCCGATGCAGCAGCGGGCGACCCCGGCCGTCAGGGAGATACAGCGTCGCTACCTCCATATCGAGCGCGTCGCGCATCTCCGCAAGACCCTGTTCGGCCAGCTGTTGAAAGGAGGACGCTGAAACCAGCGCCGCGGCCACACGCCCGATCGCGCCGAGGCCGGCAGCCACTCCCGGTGTCAGGCGCCCGGCCGGGCCTTCGCGGTAGGAGCCGGCGGGGGTGGAGCCAGGCGGGCTCGCGCTCATGATCGCCTGCCAGCATACTGTCCGAACATGGACCGAGAGGCTCGCCCGGTGACCGTCGTCGTCGCTGACGACCACCGTCTGATGCGCGAGGGTACGGCGGCCCTGCTCCGCGCCGATTCGCGCATCGAGGTCGTCGGCATGGCGTCGAATGGACGCGAGGCGCTGACGCTCGTCGAGAGCCGCGCACCGAACGTGATCCTGCTCGACCTCGAGATGCCGGTGCTCGGTGGGATCGAGACTTGCGCGACGATCCGAGGCCGCCACCCTGAGATCGAGGTGCTCATCCTCACCGTGTCAGAGAACGAGCCGGACGTGTGGGCGGCGCTGCGCATGGGCGCGGCCGGTTACCTGCTGAAGGACATGCCCCCGGCGGAACTCGTCGAGACTGTGTTGGACGCCGGGCACGGCGAGTTCCACATCGCTCAGCGCATGGCGGGGCGTATGCTGCGCGAGTTCGCGAACGGCGCCGCTTCGGGGAGCGACCCGCTGCTGGAGCTGAGCCCCCGCGAGCGCGAAGTTCTGGCGCTGCTGGCGGAGGGCCTGCGCAATCGCGAGATCGCCGAACGCCTGGTCGTCTCTGAGACGACCGTCAAGACCCACGTTCGACATATCCTCGAGAAGCTCCGTCTGCGCAACCGCTCCGAGGCCGCCGCGTTCGCCGCCCGCCACCTCGTTTAGGGCCGGCAGTGTTGCGCGCCTGGGCAGCGGGCGTCATCCTCACAACGGCGCCCCCACCCCCACCAGGTCCCGCCGTAGCCTCGCATGACCGAGCCGTATACGTCCCTTGATCGTCCCGATCGAGCGCCCGACGGCCGTCGCGGTCTCGTGGTTGGTCAATCCGCGGAAATGCGAAAGGACTACGGCCTCGCGCTGGGCCGGCGGCAGTCGCCGCAGCGCGGCGTGGACCGCGTCTCGACGCTCGTGGCGCTCGGCTTCCGCGTCGGTCAGCGGCGGGCCGACGACACGCCTGTCGAGGTCCTCGTCCAGCCTCTCGCGGTGCTCGGCCCGGCCGCTGCGCCGGCCGGCGTCGATCGCTCGGTTGCGCACGATCGTGAGGATCCACCCGCCCGCGCTTCCACGGGACGCGCTGTAAGAGCCGGCGTGCCGCCAGACCGCGATCAGGGCCTCCTGGGCCACCTCCTCGGCGATGCAATGGCGCCCGCACAGGCGGTAGGCAAGGGCGTGCGCGCGTCGACGGTAGCGCCTGTAGAGCAGCTCATAGGCGCGCTCGTCGTTGCGTGCGGTGCGTTCGAGCAATACCGCGTCTGAGGGCTCGGGAGATGTGGAGGTGCAGGTCACGGACGACAGCCTCCAGTGGCGGCGGGCTTTGCACATCCTCAAGAAGGAGGATTCTCGCGGCGCCGAAAGGATGATCGTGGTGCGGAGGGCCCTCATTGCGAGGTGGTGCGGAGGGCTCTCATTGCGAGTTACTCGCAACTACGACTTCAACTGATCTGCACCTGAGAGTTCCTCGTACAGGGAGGTCAAGGGCACGACAGGGGACCACGTGCCGGCGATGACTGCGAGAAGGGATCGGCGATGAGCACGCGAGACGTGGACTATTCAGCTGCGCGGCAAGACACCCCGACACAGGACACCTCGAGCGAGACTCCCCCGCTGGCGCTCGAGGATTCTGAGCTCGGCGATGGCGCTGATGCGCCGGCGAGGGCTGCGCGTGTCGGCCGCGCGCCGGCTCGTGCTTGAGGCGCTGCTCGCCGCGGACGGGCCGATGTCGGCGGAGCAGATAGCCGAAGGCATCGGCGGGCGCGTGCCCGCCTCTGACATCGGATCGGTCTACCGCAACCTGCAGGCGCTCGAGGACATCCGGCTGGTTCGACACGTTCACCTCGGGCACGGCCCCGGACTGCATGCGCTGGCTGTCACCGGTGAGCGCGAGTACCTCACTTGTGAGCGCTGCGCGGAGTACCGAGCGGTCGTGCCGCAGGAGCTCGACGCGGTGCGTGAGCTGATCGAGCGCCAGTTCGGCTACCGGGCGAGCTTCATCCACTTCCCAATCGTTGGTCTCTGCCGCAGCTGCACCGAAGAGGTGAGCGAGCCGCCGTCCGGCGCAATTCCTTGAAGTCGGGCTCTCGCCGCCGCTCCCTCGGCACATCCAGTAGCCGGTCGATCGCTTCATCCTGTCAATCAACGCAACCCAAAAGGAGTTGTCGATGAACCTCATCGTGCAGGTAGCAAAAGAGCTCAGTCCGAGAGAGCGGCTTCGCGTGAGCTCGATGTTCGTGACGATCGCGGCCCTGCACATCATCGGGTTCGGCGTGTTCATCGCATTCGTCGTGCCATCGCACTACAAGGGCCTTGGCATCGGCGTCGCGGGCCTCGCGTACTCGCTTGGGCTGCGCCACGCCTTCGATGCCGATCACATCTCGGCGATCGACAACACCACGCGCAAGCTGATGCATGACGGTGAGCGACCGCTCAGCATCGGCTACTGGTTCTCGCTCGGGCATTCGACGATCGTCGTCGCGATCGGCGTCGGCATCGTCGTCGCCGAGAAAGCGGTCTATGGTGCCGTCTCGAGCAACGGCTCGAGCCTCGAGCGCTTCGGCGGGATCTTCGGGACGGTCGTGTCCGCCTCGTTCCTGTATCTGATCGCGCTTTTGAATGTGGTGATCCTCGCCGGCATCTTTCGTGTGTTCCGTGCCATGCGCGCCGGCGACTACGACGAGGCAGAGCTCGAGCGCCAGCTCAACAACCGTGGGCTGATGTACCGCTTCTTCGGTAGGTGGATGAGGTCGATCGACGCCGAGTGGAAGATGTACCCGGTCGGTGTCGTGTTCGGGCTTGGCTTCGACACAGCGACCGAGGTCGCGCTGCTCGCGAGCACCGCGCTGCTCGCCTCCCAGCACCTGCCGTTCTACTCGATCATGTGCCTGCCGATCCTGTTCACCGCCGGTATGTGCCTGGCGGACACGATCGATGGCATCTTCATGAACTTCGCCTACTCGTGGGCGTTCTTCAACCCTGTTCGCAAGGTCTACTACAACCTCGCGATCACCGGCCTGTCGGTGTCGATCTGCTTCTTCATCGGCACGGTCGAGGTGCTCGGTCTGCTGCCGATGGAGCTCGGCGGTCTGCATGGCTCCTTCTGGCACGACATGGAAGTGTTTGACATCAACAAGGCGGGCTTCGTGATCGTCGCCATGTTCATCATCTGTTGGGCGGGCGCATCGGCGTTCTGGCGATTCGGCCACGTCGAGGAGAAGTGGGGCGCGAGGCTGCAGGTCCGCACGCCGGTCACCGACGGCGTCGAGGGGTGAGGTCAAGCCGTGCTCGACCCCGGCGCGGTGTGCGCCGGGGTCGAGCACGAGCCTCGCGAGCCGCTGCTAGGCGGACCAGTTGAGCTCGCCGATCGCCCCACCGGTGACGATGACGTCGCGACGGCGCGCGACGTCATCGACCCACAGCGTGTAGCTGCCCTCTCGGATTTTGTCGAAGACGGCGGTGTAGGCCGGGCTCCCGTTGATCTCGCGCTCGAGCACGTCCTTGTGCGTGCGATCATCGTCGCGCCCGGTGGCGCTGATCTCGACCTCGACGCCGAGCATGCTGGCGTCGGTGTGGATGATCAGCGCACCGATGCCACCGCCGATGTCGAGCACGACGTGCTCGGGGTGTCGGCGAGCGGCGTAGTTCTCGCCGCTCGCCTCGTGGCTGTGTCCGTTGCTGTGACTGTGACCGTGGCGATGCATCTCCTGAGCCCCGCTACGCCGCCATCGATGGGAAGTCGAAGCCGTCGTGCGGCGTTGCGACGTAGGGGAATGTCGCCTGCGTGCGGAACGGCAGCGCGGTGATGCCCTGCGTGATCTCGCCCGCGGCGGCGTCCGGCGTGTAGTTTTTCTGGACCAGCGGGAACGTCAGACCGGCGATCGCACGCAGCTCGATCGTCGTGACGTCGTCCATCAGACGCCGTCCGTTCGGGAACCCGGCGAGGTCGCCTCCGACCACGCCGAAGATGTTCGGTTCCTTCGCCGGCGGTATCGCGAGGTTGAGCCGCAGCATGTCTGCGAGTACCTTGCCGGTGTTGTTCTGGAAGCCAGGGACGATGCCCGCCGGCAAGCCGGTCAGGAGGATCGCAACGAGGTCTTCGCGTGGGGCCGTCAGACCTTCGAGGTTCGGGAACACTTCCGGGTACAGCGCAGGTAGCAGCTTCGCCAGTTCAGGGTGCTGAACGAACTGCAGGAACTGCCTTTCATTGACTGGAAACGACGCGTTCCATTCGTCCTTTTTTGCCATTGGGATCAGAACCTCGTTGAACAACGGGTTCGCCAGCCGGGAGACCTGCACCCACGGACCGGACTCGGAGCGTTCTGCGCTGGCGCCCTCGACGATCGTCATCTTGCGCCGGCTCGCCGTCGCCCACACGCCGATGACCGCCTTCGAGCTCATCACGTTCGTCGGCACCGAACCGTCGACCGTAAGGCTGCTGATCGGCACCTGAATCGCGATCGAATGGCAGTTCAGGGTCGACAGCGTGTCAACACCGGGCGTGGCCGGAATCGGCAGCAGGTGCAGGTTCTGGAAGGGGCGCAGGTCGGCGAGGTCGAAGATCGACCCGATGTCGACGAAGAACGGGTCGTTCCGCTGCCCCGCGAACACCATCTGGCCACCTGCGAGCGAGTGCACGGCTTCCTGTCCGAGCTGTGAGTAGTTCGGAGTGGAATGCGGGCCGATGTTGCAGGGAGGGCAGGCCAGGCCTTCTCCGAGCACCTTGGCACCGTGCTTGTCCCTGCGGGTCACCGTGTAGAACTGCTTTTTGTTCCAGTTCGGGTCGGCCAGCGAGCCGATCGTCCCTGTGTTGTAGAGGAACGTGTTGACATTGTCGAGCCGTGTTTCGAAGTTGAACTCGTAACTGATGTCGGCCAGCCCGTCGCCGTTGTTGTCGATGTTGATCTTGTACAGCACGTCGTTGCCGAACTCGAAGAACGTCGGACCGCCGGCCGGCACCTCCGTGGGGAGGTAGTTGGTGATGATCGTGACGGTGTCGGGGAAATCGGGGCTGACGAACGCGTAGGTGTCCGTGTTATCCGCGACGGGGTCCTTGCTTATCTCTGGTGCCTCACGATGCGATGACATGTCTGCTGCCTCTCTGTAGTCTTGGGTTTGTCTCAGTTGGCCGCGTCGAGTAGACGCTTGACCAGGACTGGGTCTAGGTAGGTCGTCTCCTGTGTTCCCGACATCACGGTCACCTCGCCGCGATCGGCGTTGCGCACGTACGCGCTAACCGGCTCATGTGGCGCGGGGCCGGAGGCCTCGGTGACGACGGCCTTCGGCTCCGCGGCTGGGCTGCTGGCGGAGTCGAGCGCGATCGATGCGACCTTTGGGGTCGCGAGTATGACTGCCGCACCGGCCGCGGCGCCCGCTGTTCCTTCGAGAAATCCGCGACGGCTGGTGCCTTCGTCGGCTCCTGCATCCGGGACGCCGCTGAACGCGGGAGCGCCGGCGGGCGAGCCGACCCGTGATTGAAGAGACAAACTGCGCTTCAACCTGTCCATCATGGTGATCACTCTCACTTTCGAGGGTTGACGTGGGTCATTTGTGGGTGAATGTAACAGCGGAAATCTCCGAAATAGCCCGATTTTGTGCGAGCTTCTCGCAGGTAGGACGACCAGTCGAATGTGAGAGGCTCGTGATCCTTGCGTGCCCTACAGGCGACACTGCCCGGAGCCGACCGACCGGCTCGCGTAGGATTGGGCGATGGCGAACCGCCCGTGCCAGCTGCTGCGCGGCGTCTGCGACGCGCGCTTCGCGCCTGTAGGTGAAGCGCTGGCGGAGAACCTCGAGGATGAGATCGGAGCAGCCGTCGTCGTGCGCTTCGGCGACGATGTCGTGGTCGACCTCTGCGGCGGCTGGGCCGACGCGGCTCACACGCGGCCCTGGCAGCAGGACACGGTCGTGGACGTGTTCAGCGCCGGCAAGGCGTTCGTCGCGCTCACCGTTCTCTCGCTCGGGCTCGACCTCGACGCGAAGGCCTGGCAGGACGCGACGCTGCGCCAAGTGCTCGCCCATCAAGCGGGGCATCCGGCGCTGCGCGCCGACGTGCCCCCCGACGCGATCTACGACTGGGAGTGGATCGTGCGAGCGCTCGAGTCCCAGGAGCCTTGGTGGCAGCCGGGGACTGCTCACGGCTATCACGTCAACACCTTCGGCTTCCTCTGCGGCGAGATCGTTCGGCGCAGCACCGGGGAGTCGCTGGGCACGCGCTTCGCGCGGCTGGCCGGCGACGCGGCCGGTGTCAGCTTCGGCGTCTCGCCAAGCGCGGACGTCGCCGAGTTCGTGTTCGACCCCGGCGCCGGCGAGTCGACCGGCGGCGGCGCGGGCATCAGCGATGCACGTCGCTACCTACTGGGCCGCACGTATCTCAATCCGCCCGGGCTCTCCGGCATCGGCACCGTGAACTCCCGTGCGTGGCGGGCTGCTGAGATCCCCAGCGCCAACTGCCATGCCAGCGCCCGCGGGATCGCGGCCGTGTACGCGCGCCTACCGGCGCTCCTCGGGCGCGACACGCTCGCCGAGGCAACGCTTCCATGGTCGGACGGGAGCGACTTCGTGCTCGACCGTCACACCCGCTTCGGGCTCGGCTTCCAGCTGGCCCAGCCCGACCGGCCGCTGGGACCGGGGCCGCGCGCCTACGGGCACTTCGGCGCCGGTGGCCAGCTTGGCTTCCACGATCCGGACTCTGGCTTGATCTTCGCCTACGTCTGCAACCGCTGCGAAGGTCGCCGCTGGCAGACAGATCGCAACCGCCGACTGCTCGACGCTCTGGCAAGCGTGCTGTGAGCTCGTGGGTGTAACACCGACGTCGCGGGGGTGTAAGTCATTTGAGACAATTGATACAAAGGAGGCTGTGATGTCGACGCCCGCTGGTGAGGAACTGCATCGCTTTGCGAGCCTGTGGTGGTTGGTTGTGTTGTTCGGCGTCGCTGTGCTTGGCGTCGGTGTCTTCTTCGTCGCCTCGCCGCACGAAACGCTCAGCACCTTCACGGTGATCGGGGGGATCTTCCTGCTCGTCGATGGCGTGCTCGCGATCGCCGGTTCGATCTTCGGTGGGGGTGAAGGCCGTGGTTTGCTCGCGCTCGTCGGAGTGCTCAGCGCTATCGCCGGTTTGGTGCTGATCAAGAAACCGTTCGAAACGCTCGTCGTCTTCGTGCTGATCTTCGGCGTGTGGTTCGTCGTGGCCGGAGTGGTGCGCTTCGTTGCCGCGCTGGGGGAGCCCGAAGGTCGGGGCGGGAACATCGCGATCGCGCTCCTTGACCTGGTCGCGGGTATCGTGATCCTGTCCTGGCCCGGGCCGAGCCTCGCGACGCTCGCCGTGATCATCGGCATCGTGTTGGTGTTGCGTGGCGCCCTCTTGATCGGGGCCGGCTGGGAGTTGCACGGGCTGGGTCGGGAGGTGGACGGCGAGCTGCAGGCGCGCGCGGCGACCTGAGCGCCGTCGCGCCGGCGCGGGACTTGGGCTAGCCAGGTCCCGCGCTAGCGCTCGGACGCAGCGCGATGCGGCGCATCGTCCGGCGGGCGCCAAACACGCTCGCGCGATCGATCAGGGGCCGACGGAAGTGGCGGAGCTGGCGCTCGACTGCCTCTCGCAGCGTGTGGATTTCGAGCACTCGCCCACCAACCACGACCGCCCGCAGCGATCTGAGCGCCGAGACGATGTCGGCGCTTGGATCTGCGCCCAGCACGAGCAAATCGGCCGGCGCTTGCGCGGTGATTGTGCCGAGCCTCGGCACGCCGAGCCTCGCGCCGGCACGTGCGGTCGCGATGTTCATCACCTCTCCAGGGGCGACGCCGGCGCTTACGAACAGCTCCATCTCACGGTGAAGGCCTGCGCCGGGGAGCACGTAGGGCTGCTGGACGTCGGTTCCAAGAAACAGTGGAACGCCGGCACGATGCAGCCGAGCCACCAGCTCGAGCTTCTTCGGCAGCGAGTCGCGCAGGAGCGTCAGGTCGGCTGCGGAAACGTCACGATAGGTGGAGATGCCGCTGCGCCGGTTCCAGACGACGTCGGGGTACAGGCGCGGCATCAGCGGCTCGCTGCAGTCGGGTTCCTGAGCGTGAAGGACGCCCTCGGTGACGACCAGCGTCGGCGTGTGCGCAATTCCCTTGCTTACGCTCGCAGCGACGACCGACTCGAGACGCGACTCGTCGACGGCGTGCCAGTCGGCGAGGCGCGCGAGCAGGCCCGACGCGCCCGCGCGAGATGCGGCCGTCGGGACCCCGAAGAAATGCTGGACCTCGCCGACGCCCGCGTCCTCGATGTCGAGCGCCGCCGGCACGTGGCCGATCGCGTGCAACCCGCGCTCGGCCGCCGCGGCGCTGAGCCCGGCGATGTCTGAGCGCGTCAGCCCCTCATACAGCTTGATCACCTGCGCGCCACGGTCGATCGCCGCCTGTATCACCGTCGCCGGGCTGACCGGGTCCTCGAGCAGGATCGTGTTCGGCCAATCGCGCGGAGGTCGTGCGATGAATGGCCCGCACGTCACCACGCGCGGGCCGGGGAGCAACTCGTCGGCGATCAGCCTGCGGGCGGCTGGCACCGCGCTTGCGTCGGTATCGCCCGCATCGAGCACGCTCGTCACGCCGTGCATGAGATTGAGCAGGCAGAACAACCCGGTCAGGCGCAGGGCGTTGCTGGGCGGGAGATGTTGGTGTGAGTCGATCAGCCCGGGCGTAACGAAGCACCCGGCGAAGCGTCGATCGTCGCTCGGGGCAGGCTCGCGGATCTCGACGATCGCGCCGTGGCGTACGGAGATCGTCTGCTCGGGCACCCCAGCGACGCTGACGCCGCCAAGGTCGCACGAGTCGGGCGGCAGAGCCTCGAGCGGCGGGGGCGGGCTCAGCAGCATGCCGGCGACTATAGCTCAACCGCGCGGTTGAGACAACTGCTCGATGGTGGCTCTACGATGCGGCGAATGGTCGATGGTCGTTCTCTTCGCTTCGCCGGGCGGCGTGAGTCGCTGCTCGACTCGGCTGCCGCGTGGGTCTTGCAGCACGGTCTCTCAGGGCTCTCGATCCGCGCGATCGCGGCGGATCTCGGGATCAGTCACCGCACGCTGCTTCATCACTTTGCCACCAAGGAGCAGCTCGTCGCCGAGGTGCTGCGCGAGCTTCGCCGTCGTAATGTCGCCGTGCTCGCCGAGCGCGCCGAGCGGCGCGGGAGCGCGTCGCCGGCCTTCCTGCTCAAAGACATGTGGGTGCACTTCGTGGCCCCTGAGAATCTGCCCTACCACCGCCTGTTCTTTGAGGTCTACGGTCTCGCGGTAGCCGACCGCGAGCGCTATGAGGCCGTCCTCAATGGCTTCAGCGCCGACTGGGGCGACGCCGTTCGGGGCCTGTTGGCTGCAGCCGGGGTGCCGGCTGCGAGGCGCTCGCCTCTCACATCGCTCGTCGTCGCAACGTTTCGCGGCCTGATCTTGGAGGTGCTGCTCACCGGTGAGGACTCCCACGCCGGCCTGGCGCTCGACGAGCTCGCCGCTCACGTGACCGCAGCGACGTGACCCAATTCGAGCGCCTGCCGCTCTGCCAAGCGATCGAGCAGCATGTGCACTGATTTCCATCGAACGCAACCAGCGAGGAGCGCAACATGAGGATCGAGATGTTCAACGTCGGCTGGATCTCCTCCGCCGCCGCCATGTGGCGTCAGGGTGAAGATCCCGACGTTCAGATCCGCTTTCCGATTCCCGCTTACCTGATCGAGACGGAGTCTGAGCGCATCCTCATCGACACGGGACTGCATCCAGGCGCCGTCGCTGACGCTGCGAGCTTCTACGGCCGACCCGAGGCCTTTGGCCTGTTCAGGCTCGAGCTCGAGCAGGACATCACCGAGCAGGTCGACCTGAGCACGCTCACGCGCATCGTCCTCACGCATCTGCATTTCGACCACGCCGGTGCCCTCACGCTGCTGCCCTCCTCGGTCCCGATCGTCGTCCAACGCCGCGAATGGGAGGCTGGTGACGATGCGGCGGCGGTGCAGCGGAACTTCTTCTACCCGCGCGACTACGCCGTTGGCGAGCGCGAGCTCGTCCTGGTCGACGGCGATCACGACCTCCTCGGCGACGGCTCGATCGAGCTCCTGCTCACCCCCGGGCATACCCCCGGGCACCAGTCCGTCCGCGTCGGCGATCAGCTGATCCTCGGCGTCGACGTGGCGCACTTCGCGAGCACGCTCGAGGATCACCGCTTCCCGATGTTCGCCGATGACTTCGCGATGCAGGCCGATTCCGCCGATCGTCTGCGCCGGCTGCGCGATGCCGGATCCCGAGTGCTCCCGGGCCACGACCCCGAGGTGCTGCGACCCGGTGAGCTGGTGCTCTGAGCTGGATCCGCGAGCGTTGCGCTCCAGTCAGGCGAGGAGGTGATTACGGGGTCGTGTAGGTGAACAGAGCTTTTGTCGGCGCGTCGCCGGTGGCGGTGAAGTAGCTCTCGGCGGTCGTCACGGTGACAGGTACCTTGGTGCCCGCGGTACCCGCTGGTGAGAGCGCTTCGACGGCGGTGCTCGAATCACATCCGAGGTCGGTTTCGACGGGGTTGAACGAGTCCGCCGGGACTCCTCCGAACGCGACCGCCAGTGGGCAGCCGAGGTTCTGGCCGTGCACCGTGACCTTCGTTTCGCCGGCTGCGCTGCCGGCATCGGGTGAGAGCGATTCCACGACGGGCTGACCCGGCGGATACAGGTACAGCAGATCGCCCTTCGACGTGTTGCTGCAAGCGGTGACGGTGCACACCTCGACGTCCACGAGACCGGGGTTCTCGGCGACGCTCTGCGTGCTCAGCTGTGTCGCGCTGGTGGCGCTGACGGTGTAGTTGGTGCCTTCCGATATCGCGTTGTTGCCTTCAAAGCGCGCGAGCGTCACCTGGCCGAGCATGCCGGTGCCCTTGATCAGCAGCGGTGTGCCGCCTGTGTCAGCGGCGCCGCTGATCCCTTTCAGCCTGATCTTGCTGGCCGTGTTTTCAACCGAGGAGACCTTCGGCACGCCTGCGTACTGCACCGGCGCTTCGGCAGATTCGCCGGCGAGCGTACGAACCGAGAAGGGCACGCTGGTCGGAGCGACGGTCGCTGTCTTCACAGATTCGGCGATCGCCGGCGCTTGGATCTGGATCTCCGTGCCGCCCACGAAAGCGATCAGTTCGTTCAGCGTCCCCAGTTCGAGCGGCGCTTCCCCGGCCGACTGATCGAAGTTGGCGTAGTCGAGCGTCGCGCGGTTCAGGCCGCTGCCGTGGATCGTGATCAGCGTTCCGCCGGTCTCGCTCGCTAGGCTCCCCGGGCCCCCCGAGGTCGAGACCGATGTGATCGTCGGCGCAGGCGCGTAGTCGAACTCGGTTGGCGCAGGGTAGACCTCGCAAGCGCAGCCCAATGGCGTCTCGAGCGCGCCGTCCTGTTCGAATGCCGGTGCGCCCTCGAACGGCGCGAGGATGTGTGCCGTCGCGCTTGCGCCGTCGGGGCCGTGCACGACCACCTGGGCCTGGCAGATGTCGTTTGCCGCGTTCTCGCCCGCGTAGACGCCGCTCGCGGGTAGCGCCGAGCACGCGGTCGCGCTCGAGTAGGGGGGAGGGGTGACGAGTATCTCCGAGTCGCTCTCGACGTCAAAGCTCGATGCCTTCACGCCGCCGAAGCTGACTTCGCTCGCGCCCGTGAAGCCCGAGCCGAGGATCGTCACCGGAGCCGGCGCGCTCTCGGCTCCGCCGTATGGCGTGATGCCGGTGACGCTCGGGACGGTTCCCTTCTTGCTCGTGTTCACGTACTGGAACGTCGAGGCGGGACCGGGGGAGCTCGACTGACCATCGGCGAGCGTCACGATCACGTCGGCCGGGCCGGCACCGTCGTCAGGCGCCGGCGCCTTCGCCGGCAGCGTGTCGCGGGCGGGCGGCAGCTTGATCGTCAGGGAGGTAGGGCTGAGGACATCGATCGCGCCGCTGGGAACGTGCCAGATGCCGACCTGCACGCCGGCCACGTCGGGGACGCCTGCGCTGTCGAAGCCGGTGCCAGTGACCTTCACGCTCTCGCCCCCGGCGGTCGTCCCCGAGCTCGGGGACAGCCCGGTGACGGCCGGCCCGCCGCCTTGAGCGGCGTAGCTGCAGAGGTAGTACGCGAGCCCGGCCGAGCCTCCCGCGTCGCTCATGCGCGGCGAGCCGAGCCCGGATGCCAGGTCGAAGCCCGGGGTCGCGGGGTAGACCTTGCCGTCGTCGAGGCCGTACTGGTCGTTGTCGCCTTCGGTGATGTCGTTGAACGAGGCCGCGTACGCGCTCGGGTTCGAGGCGATCGCGTACAGAAGCGGGCTGACGAAGCCGACGCCGGAGGCGGTCGAGGGGTTGTTCCTACACGTCGAGGAGGCGTCTGCGAGCGCGAGCAGGCCCGCCCAGATCGGCGTTGATGAGGACGTGCCGCCGGTCGTGATCCAGCCGTCCGGGTTCATTTCTTCGCCGACGCCCCGGTACTCCTCGCTGTAGACCGTGACCGCGCCCGTGTACTCGTCGGCCTGCGCTGAGACGTCGGGCGTCAGGCGGCACGGGGTGCTCGCTTCGGCTCCCGCGAGGGTGTCGTCGCAGAAGCCCGTCGGGTAGCCAAAGCGTTGCTCGACGCTCGCCGCGTTCGCGTAATCGGCGCTGCCCGGCAGCGCGATGCCCGGCACCGTCGCCTCGCGCTGCCAGCTCGGCATCGCAAACGCCTCCGAGATCCCGCCGCCGCCGGCGCCGCCTTCATCGCCGTCGTTCCATACGTGCTCGTGCACAGGCTGGGCGGCATCGGTGATCGTCGTCCCGCCGACGCCGAGCACGTATGGCTGGCTCGCGATTTCTCCCCCCGAAAGCGGGTTCTGGTCCGGCTGAGGCGTCGTTTCGCGGTGGACTTCTTCGCAGTTGTCACTGCCGCTGTCGCCGGCCGCGCCGAGGAACGTCTGGCCCTGCGCGGCACCCTGCTGAAAGAGGAAGTCGAGCGCCTCCTGGCTCCCCGGCTGACCGGCCTCCTCCTCTTCCTCGCACGGCTGCCCATAGCTGGAGGTGATGATCTGGTCGCGGTCTTCGTCGACCATCGCCGCGATCTCAGCGACTTCCCCTCCCGGGGTTTCGGGGTTCTCGTAGACGTCGATGTTTGCGCCGGGCGCCGTCGCTGACACGTCCTCGACGTCGAGCGACGCCTCGCCATCGGTGCCGGGCCCCGGCGGGATCCCGCCTTCAAGGGCGATGATGTGCAGACGCGACATCATGCTCGCGGCCGCGGCGTCGCCGAAGTAGCAGGCGTCGAAATGGTGCAGGTCGGAGATCAGGAAAGGTTCCTGCTCGAACACCCCGATGCTCACCCCCGAGCCCGTGTCACCGGCGTCGTAGAGACCAAAGGCGCCGTATGCGTTTGAGATTCTGATCGTCGGTCAGGCCGCCTTCGTCGGCGGCGTCGCGGAGCGCGTCGTGACACGCATCGGGTGTTCCAGCGGGGTGGTGGAACTTCGCGGCCTTCGCCGCGGGGAAGCTGGCCCTCCCGACCGCTGTCTTGCGCACGCGCAGCGGCCGCGGGCCCTCGAGATCGTCGAGCCCGACCACGGCGGCGACCGAGCCCGCGATCGCGCTCGGCAGCGCCGGCGCGGAGGTCGTCGCGTGCGCAAGCCTGCCATCCGCCAGCCGGTAGGAGTCCAGGCCGGTCGCGAATGCGCTCGCCACGCGCGACGCGGCGCCCGAGAAGCGCAGGAGCAGACCGTCGCTCGCGACGCCGTCGACGTGCAGGCCGTTGCCCGCGAGCTGCGTCTTGACCGCGGCGATCGCGCTCGCGGTGGGACCGAAGCGGCTCGCGAACTGTCCCTTCGAGAGGTAGTGGCCAAACTGCGGGGAGGACTTGTTGGTGACTTCGGCGATGAACGCTTCCAGCGCCGGCGCGTCGCGCGGGCGCATCACGACTGTGCCCGACACGCTGCCGCTGGCCGGCGCGGCCCCGAGGTTGACGCTCCCTCTCGGCAGGCGTGGCAGCGCCCCGACCCGCGCGAGGCCACCCTGTCCCGCGGCCTGCGAGGCGCCGATCGCAACCGCCACGGCGAGCACGAGCACGACCAACAGCGCGCCCCTCCGTGCGCGGTTTAGCCTCCCGTGCTCCCTGCGTCCATCCATGACGACCTCCAGGCCGTGCTGCCGCCGCCCCGTCACGGCGTAGTTATGGATATCAGACGGCGGGGCTCGCTGTCGAAGGGAGGCCCGCCGAATAAGCGTCGCTCGAAGCTAAATCATGAAATCGATTACTAGAAATGCTAATCTCGATACATGCTTAGGATGCGACGCTCGAAGAGCTGTCCTGCGATCGCATCGCGATGATCGGCCGACGGCTGATCGAGGAGTTGCAGGCGGAAGCCCACTATCACCGCGAGCGGTATGAGCTCTACAAGGCAAAGGCCTACGGGCCACGTCTGACGAGCGTCACCCGGCTCAGAGAACTCGAGCGTAGGCATCAAGGCGCCGAGTCGCGCCTGCGCTCCGCCCTCCGGGGTGACGTGGCGCAAAAGGAGGAGTGACCGCACACCCTGACATTCGAGTGGGCGCGGAGGCGCTCGCGAGCGCTCTCAGAACAGGTGTCGCAGGCGCCAGCCGAGCGACGGGCCCGCGAGCGAGCGAGCGGCGACGGCGTCGGTGATGTTGGCGCCCGCACCGCCGACGGTCGCCCTCGCCACCAGCTCGCCCGCCCGCAGTTGCGTGATCGGCGCGCGCACGAGCAGCCTCACCGACACCCTCTGACCGCTCCAGCCGGGCTCGCGCAGGGCGTTCGACGTCACGACGGTCGTCTTCTGCCCGGCGCTGTTGCTCGCGCTGAGGACGCTCGCCCCTGCTGGCAGGACGGTCTCCACACGCACGGCTGCCGCGGCCGAGTCGCCGAGTCGCCGCGCGCTCACGAGCGCCGATTCGACGAGCGCGCCTTCGCGCTGGCCGAGCACGACGCCGAGCACGGTCAAGCGACGAGCGCCGACGGCGATTCGCTTGGCGAACACCAGGCAGCCCCCTGCGGCGCTGTCGGATCCGGTCTTGACGCCGACGTAGCCTTCTTCGCCGAGAAGTGCGTTGAAGTTGCTCACGCGCCCGGCGACGGGCAGCATCGCGGACGGCTCCGCGACGATCGCGGCGAACGCGGGAATTCGCATGGCAACACGCACCAGCTTCAGCTGGTCGGCAGCCGTCGAGACGGTCCCCGGATTGAAGCCACTCGGATCTGTGTAGCTGGTCGAGCTCATGCCCAGTCGCTTGGCGGTCGCGTTCATTTGCGCGACGAACGCCGCCTCCGAGCCGGCCTCGTGAATCGCGAGCAGCACGGCGACGTTGTTGGCCGATGGGAGCAGCAGCGCCTGCAGCGCCTCGCGCTCGCTTAGTCGCTCGCCGCGGCGGACAGGCACGGTCGACTCGCCGAGGCCGACGCGCTGCCCCTGTTCTTCAACGTCCGTGCGCGTGATCTTCATCGTGAAGCCCGCTTGCCCGGCTGTGAGCGGGTGCTCGCGCAGGATGAGGTAGGCGGTCATCACCTTGGCGACGCTCGCGATCGCGACCGGGCTGGAGCTCCCGGAGGTTCCGAAGCTGCCGACGCCCTCGACCTCGACGGCGGCTTGACCTTCGTGGGGCCAGCTCAGCGTGGGGGAGCTGCCGGGGATGCGCACATATGCCGGCAGCGTGCGCTCGATCGACAGCGCCGGCGTGCCCTCGGCGTCGATCCGCCGCACCACGGCGACCGCGACGAGCGCGAGCACGAGCGCGACGACGGCCGCCCATCGCGCACTCCCCGATCGATGACTGACACGCGCTAGCCGTCCGGTACTCGCCACAGGAGTCGAGACGCTAGCGCAGCGGCAGGCGCCTCAGTGCAGGTAGCGCGAGCTCTGCCTCAGCTCTCTTCCGAGCGCCAGCGCCTGTAGATCGACGTGAACTCCTCGCGCATCGCGGGCGAGAGATCCTCGGCCTGCAGGCGACCGGTGAGACGGATCGTCGCGCGCATCTGCTCGAGGTACTCGGTGCAGTGCTCGCATCCGCTCAGGTGCGCCTCGAAGCGTCGCCGCTGCGCTCGCGGCAGGACCCCCTCGAGGTAGTCGGTGATCAGCTCGACCATCTGCTGACAGACCAGCTCTTTGCGCGCGGCGAGCTTCATCGCAGCACCGCCATCTCGGCTTCGAGTGCCTGGCGCAGGTGGCTGCGCCCGCGATGCAGCAGGACGCGCTGATTGACCTCGCTGATCTCGAGCACCTCGCAAACCTCATGACCGCTGAGGCCGTCGACGTCACGCAGCATGATCACCTCGCGCTGGCGTTCGGGGAGCTCGCCGAGCGCCGTCTGGATGCGCCCGGTGAGGGCCTCCGCGACGAGCCGGTCGTCGCTGTCCTCGACCCAGTGCTGCGGCGGGGACATCCAGGCCCCGGATGCGTCGAAGCGACCACGGTCGACCGCGGGGGCGACGTCGCCGACGGCGATGCTGCGGTGCTCACGCACGCCTGTGCTCCTCGCCCGGTTGACGAGGATCCGCAGCAGCCAGGTCTTGAACGACGAGCGCCCCGCGAATCCATCGAGTCCGCGCAGGACGCCCAGCCACGTATCCTGCACGACCTCCTCCGCGACCGACGTGCTCGAGACGAACGAGCACGCGATCCGCAGCATCGCCGCGTGGTGGCGGGACACGAGCAGGACGAACGCCTGCTCGTCGCCGGCACGCAGCCGCGCCACGAGCTCGCCGTCCTCGTCGCACGCGGCTGCTTTCGAGCGCCGCAAGCGGCCCCCGGCGAGGGCAGGAATCAACCCCACGCGTCTGCCCGGAGAGTGGATCGAGTATCGGAAGCACGGTTCATGCCGTTCATCGCTGGTCGTGCAGGCTACGGCGCCCCGCGAAGACGCCGTAGCCCGCGTGACGTGGCCGTGGTCTACTGCGCGACGATCCCCTCGCCGCCGACCGCATCCGGCACGCTCACCGAGCCGATCTCGCTGAGCGCGCCTGCGGCTTCGACTGCGAACTCGTCGACGATCCCGGCGGCTCCGGTCTGCACGTACAGGAAGCGCCCGTCGCTCGACACCGTCGCGTCGACTGTGCCGGCGTCGGTGTGGGTGTCGCCGAGGAACGTGAGCTGTCCAAGGATGCCAGCCTGGAAGCCACTCAGCGATTCGCTGCCGGCGTTGGAGGCATAGAAGTAGCTTCCGTCGACGGCTACCCAGCACGTCGCAGCCTGCTTGGTGGCGACCGCGTCGAGCTGCGCGATGGTCCCGCTCGGACTGAGTGAGAAGCTCGCGAGAAAGCCGGCGGCCTCGGCCACGACCAGGTGGCCTTCCTGGTCGAAGCTCACCCCGAACGGCACCGTGCCGGGCTCCGAGTTGACGACGGGCGCGGACAGGTGCCCGAACGCGCCGACGTGAAAGACGTCGATGTCGCTGCCGTTTTCCTTGGTCGTGACGATCAGCTGCGAGCCGCTTGGTGAGAACGCGACCTGGCCGGGCGTGTTCGTGAACTGGGGTTCGGCGCTCGGGTTCAGGCCGAGCGCCCGGTTGGAGCCGGGGATCGGGAAGAGGTGGCCGAAGAGGACTGCGAAGCCCTGCACCGATCCGCCTTCCTCGGCGTTCAACACGTACACGAGCCCGTGCGAGTAGGCGACGCTCACGGGGAACGTCCCTCCGGAGCTGATCACCTGGCGCCGCACGAGCTGATCGCCGAAGACGGCGAACACCGAGATCGTGTTGCTGCCCGCGTTGACGGCGTAGAGCAGACCGTCGCTGGGGTCATACGCCAGCGAGCCCTGTGACGCGAGGTGGTCGACTTTCGAGCCTGCGAGTTCGCCGCCCACGCCGCCGGTTTCAAAGACACCAACCTGTTTGAGGGTGCCGTCGGCGGCGCGGTTGTAGGAGACGATCTCGTTGCCGGCGGTGTTGTCGGTCTGGACGAAGACGGCATGCTGCGGGCCGCGGAGCGCTTCGGAGGCGCTCGGCGCTTGCGCTGCGAATGCGCTCGCGGGCCCGGCCGCTACGGACAGGACTGCGGCGAGCGCGATCGCTGCGGCGCTCAGACGAGTCATTGTTTTCATTGCAGTTCTCCTGAGTTGTGGACGGACGTGCGACGTTCAGTCCGCCGAGCCGGCCGCGCGTTACACGCGGCGTCGTCTCCTGCTCAGGGCTCGAGGCCGCGCGAGGAGCGCCGGCCGGGTACAGCTGCGGCCTCGCGTGCACGCACGCGGATCACCTCGGCGACCGCAGCTGGGTCGTCGTAGAAGGGGACGTGTCCGGCGGCGAGGGTCACATGCGTGGCCCACGGCAGCATCGCGCGAGCGCGCGGCGCCTGCAGGCGATAGGGCAGCAGTCGGTCGCGGCTTCCCCAGGCGATCGTCAGCGGGGTCGAGCGCAGCTGCTCGGGCGCGGCGAAGCGATAGTGGCGGAAGGCCGCGAGCGCGCCGGCAAACGCGGGCGAGGCCCACGCGTCTCGCAGCGTCGCGACCGCCTCCTCCGCCGGCAGCCGTGCCGGGTAGCCGAAGGTCTGCGAGAACAGCGCGATGCGCCCGCGCTCTCGACGCGCGAGGCCCTCCACCGCGGGGCGCAGCACGCCGGGTGTGCCCGCGAGCGCCGTGAGCGAAACTTGACAGAAGCGCCGTTCCGCTGACGTCCAGAAGCCCGCGGGGGAGAACGCGCTCACCGAGCGAATCGCGCGGCCGCGCGCCAACTCCATCGCGATCGCGCCACCCATCGAGTTGCCGGCGACATGCGGTCGCTCGAGCCCGAGCTCGGCGAAGAACCACTCGAACGCGTCTGCATAGGCGGCGATCGTCGGCTCGATTGACCCCGGCAGGGCCGCGGAGCGCCCGAAGCCGGGCGAGTCGCATGCGATCACGTCGAACTCACCGACGAGCAGATCGATCACCGGCTCCCACGCCTGCCAGTGGTGCCCGATCCCGTGGAGCAGCACGAGCGTCGGGCCTTCGCCTTCGCGGTGGTAGTTGATCGACGGGCTCATGCGGACGGATGGGCTCGAATCAGATCGGCGCCGCGCTCAGCGATCATGATCGTCGGCGCGTTGGTGTTGCCGCCTGTGATCGTCGGCATCACCGAGGCATCGATCACGCGCAGGCCATGCAGGCCGTGCACGCGCAGGCTCGAGTCGACGACCGCCTGCGGGTGCGTGTCGCTCATGCGGGCGGTGCCGACGGGGTGATAGATCAGCATCAGCCGCCTGCGCAGGTCGGCTTCCAGATCGGCCTCCTCCGCGATCGCGGCTCCAGGCTTGAGCTCGCGCAGGACGACCTCCTGCAGCGGCGACTGTGCGGCGATCTCGCGCGCGAGGCGCACACCGGCGACGAGCGAGCGCACGTCGTCGGGCTCGGACAGCGTGTTCGTGATGATCCGCGGCTTGGCCGTGGGGTCGGCCGAGCGCAGCCATACCTGCCCGCGCGCCTTCGGTGAGACGAGCACCGGTGCGATCACCGCACAGTGGCCCTCGAATTTCTCTGCGCCGTGGTCTTCGTAGTAGGCGGCGCCCATGTGGAACTGGATGTCCGCGGCGGCGAGCCCGCCGCGGGTGCGCGTGAAGGCCACCACCTCGGCGACCGTCGAGCTGAGCTTGCCGGAGCGGCGCAGCAGCCACTCGGCCAGCGGCTTGGGCTTGTCTGCGCCGTACAGCGTGTCCTGGTCTGAGACTTCCCAGAGGACCGTCACGAACGGGTGGTCCTGCAGGTTGCGTCCCACGCCCGGGAGATCGTGATGCGCTTGCACGCCTGCCGCGCGAAGCTCCTCGCCTGCGCCGATTCCGGACAGCAGCAGCAGCTGCGGCGAGGCGATTGCACCGGCGCAGAGAATCACCTCGCGCCCGGCGCGCACCAGCTCGACGCCCGAGCGTCCCTTGCGCACGCGCACGCCGACCGCGCGCTCGCCTTCGAGCTCGACGGCGAGAACAGTGACCTTCGTGCGCACCTCGAGGTTCGCCCGGCCGAGCGCGGGACGCAGGTAGGCATCGGCTGCGCTGAAGCGGGTGCCGTTCTTCTGCGTCACCTGGAACATCGACGCGCCGTCCTGCTCGGGTCCGTTGTAGTCGGCGATGCGCGGGATCCCAGCCGCCTCGCTCGCCGCCAGCAGCCGCCGGCTCAGCGGCCGCGGCGAGCGCTGCTCTGAGACCCGCAGCGGACCACCCGCGCCGTGGTACTCGGACGGGCCGCGCACGTTGTCCTCGGCCTTGATGAAGTACGGCAGCACGTCCGCATAACCCCAGCCGGAGGCACCCTGGGCCTCCCAGCCGTCGTAGTCGAGCGGCCGGCCGCGGACGTAGAGCATCGCGTTCATCGAGCTGGAGCCCCCGAGCATCCTGCCGCGAGGGATGTACAGCGAGCGCTCGTCGACGTGGGGCTCGGGCTCGGTCGCGAAGTCCCAGTCGAGCTTCGAGTGAAACTGTTCGGGGAAGGCCGCTGGGATCTTGATCTTCAGCGAGCGGTCGGAGCCACCGGCCTCGAGCAGCAGCACCCGCACGGACGGATCCTCGGACAGGCGGTTGGCCAGCACGCACCCCGCCGAGCCGGCCCCGACGATCACGTAGTCATAGCTGCTCGCCATCAGCTCGGCGCCTTACGCATGCGTCACCGCCGTCCTGTCGGGGAGCGGCGCGAAGCGATACTCCGCCGTCTCGATCCACCTCGTGCGCTCGAGGTACTCGCGCATATAGCCGGGCCAGTTGGCGACGATCCGCCCGTTCTGATCGCGGTACCACGAGTCGCACTGCGTCCACGCGGTGCCGGCGAAGCGCGCCTGCAGCGAGCGATCGCTGGCCGCCTCGACCTCCGCTCGCACCTCGATCGTGCCGGCCCCGCGGGCGCGCAGGTGCGCCAGCGCCTGGCGCACATATGCGGCCTGCGCCTCGAGATAGACGAGGATCGAGCCACCCGAGGTGTTGGTGTTCGGCCCGTACAGCACGAACATGTTCGGAAAGCCCGGCACGCACATGCCGAGATGCGCGTGCGCGCCGCCCGACCAGTACTCGCCGAGCTCTACGTCATCGCGCCCTGTGATTGCCATCGGCAGCATGAAGTCGTTCGTCTTGAAGCCGGTCGCCCAGATGATGCAGTCGATCTCGTGCAGCGCGTGATCGTCGGTGACGATCCCCTCTGCGCTGATGCTCGCGATCGCATCGCTGACGAGCTCGACGTTCGCGCGTTCGAGCGTCGGCAGGTAGCTCGAGCTGAAGAGGATGCGCTTGCACCCGAACGTGTAGTCCGGCCACGCCTTCGCGCGCAGCTGAGGATCGTTGAGCTGTGAGCGCATAAATCGGGCCGAGCGGGCACCGGCGAGGCGTCCCACCGTTCGCGGCCGACGGATCGCGAGCGTGAGCGACTCGGCGTACTCGAACATGAACTTGCGCCGGAATGCCTGCAGCCCCGGGACCAGCTTGATCGCCGCTTTGAACGCCGCCGCATAGCGCCGGTTCTCGCGCGGCAGGAACCAGTTTCCGCTGCGTTGGAAGATCGTCAGGCTCTTCACGAGCGGTGCGATCTCAGGGATGAACTGGACGGCGCTCGCGCCCGTGCCGATGACCGCGACGCGCTTGCCGGCAAGCGGATAGTCGTGGTCCCATTCGGCGGAGTGGAAGCTGTGTCCGGCGAATGTCTCAGCGCCGTCGATGCGCGGCCGCGAGGGCTTGTGCAGCTGGCCGGTCGCGAGGATCAGGGCGGCCGCTGTGTGGAGCTCGCCGTCCGCTGTCTCCACGTTCCAACGGCAGTCCTCGGCATCCCAGGAGCATGATGTGACGGTCGTGTTCGTGCGGATCAGACCGTCGAGGTGGTGTGCGCGTGCCACGTCTCGCAGGTAGGCGTGGATCTCCGCCTGCGGCGAGCACAGGCGCGACCAGTCGCGTCGCTGCGCGTAGGAGAACGAGTACAGATGGCTCGGCACGTCGCACGCGGCGCCGGGATAGCTGTTGTAGAACCACGTGCCGCCGAGCTCGGGAGCCCTCTCGAGGATCGTGATGTCGGTGATGCCATGCCGGCGCAGCTCGATCGCCGCGGCGATCCCGCCGAACCCGGCGCCCACGATCAGGACGTCCACGCTCCGGCTCATGGACGGCTTAGGACGCACCGCTGCGGCTGACATGCCACTCCTCCTAGATGTTCCCAACTGCTGTCGTCAACCTTATGCGCTTCCTGCGGACGGTGCCGGGGCGTCGTCGGACTGGTCGGCCTGCAGTGTCGCCGCCA
This sequence comes from uncultured Solirubrobacteraceae bacterium, assembly GCA_963759265.1. Taxonomy (GTDB): domain Bacteria; phylum Actinomycetota; class Thermoleophilia; order Solirubrobacterales; family Solirubrobacteraceae; genus Palsa-744. The sequence goes on along the minus strand of CAVWYR010000002.1, from coordinate 68,929 downwards.
GCCACGTGCCCGCGAGCGGTATCTGGCGCGGGTCGATGTGGTGGGTCGCCTCGGACTCGTGGTAGTCGACCTGCAGCCCCGCCCCGCGCAGGCGCTCTGCCGCCTCGCGGGCGAAGTCGACCTCGATGATCGGGTCGAGTCGCCCGTGGGCGATGAACACGCGCACCGCGCGGTGCGCGTCGAGGTCCGCGCTCCAGCCGGCGACGGTGGGGATGAAGCCCGAGAACGCGAGGATACCGGCGGGCGCCGGCCGTCCAGCGCCGAGGCCGAGCGCGTAGCTCATCGCGGCGCCCATCGAGAAGCCGCCGATGATCGTGCGCGCGGGCGCGATCCCTGTCCGCTCCCACAGCTCCTCGTGCAGCGCCGCGAGTTTCTGGTAGGCGGCGTCGAAGCTGTCTGGATCCGGATAGCCGACGCGTGACACGACGTACCAGTGAAAGCCCGGCGAGCCGGAGAGCTCGAGCGGGGCGCGCGGCGTGACCACCAGCAGCCGCCGGTGAGGATCGAGCACGTCGCTGAGCGTGAGCAGATCCTGCTCGTCGGTGCCACGCCCGTGGTGCAGGATCAAGAGCCCTTCGGGCTCCTCGGCCGGCGCCCGTTCGTGATAGATGAGCTCGCTCACGCGCTCGCCACGCGCTCCTCGCGCGGCATGTACGGTGCCAGCTCGCGCCGCGCGATCGACAGCTTGTGCACCTCGTCGGGCCCGTCCGCGAGGCGCAGCGTGCGCAGGTGCGCATAGGCGGAGGCGAGCCCGAAGTCTTCGGTGACGCCTCCTCCTCCGTGCACCTGGATCGCCCGGTCGAGCACCTTCAGCGCGACGTTCGGCGCAGCTACCTTGATCGCCGCGATCTCGGTGCGCGCGTGGCGGTTGCCGACCGTGTCCATCATCCACGCTGCCTTCAGCGTGAGCAGCCGCGCCATGTCGATCTCGATGCGCGACTCGGCTATCCAGTCCTGGACGTTGCCGCGCGTCGCGATCGGCTGGCCAAACGTCACCCGCGAGACCGCGCGCCTGCACATCTGTTCGAGCGCGCGCTCCGCGGCGCCGATCGCGCGCATGCAGTGGTGAATACGCCCAGGGCCGAGGCGCGCCTGGGCGATCATGAAGCCGTCGCCCTCCTTGGAGATCACGTTCGTGACGGGCACGCGCACGTTGTCAAACAGGATTTCCCCGTGACCGTCCTGGTCGGTGTAGCCGAACACGGGAAGGTTGCGCTCGACCGTCACGCCGGGCGTGTCGAGCGGCACGAGGATTTGGCTCTGCTGTGTATACGTCGGTGCGTCGGGCTGCGTCTTGCCCATCACGATCATGATCCGGCAGTTGGGGTGGAACACGTTCGTGATCCACCACTTGCGGCCGTTGAGCACGTACTCGTCACCGTCGCGGTCGATCCTCAGCGCGATGTTGGTCGCGTCTGAGCTCGCGACGTCGGGCTCGGTCATCGCGAACGCCGAGCGGATCTCTCCCTCGAGCAGCGGCGCCAGCCAGCGGTCCTTCTGCTCGGGTGTGCCGAACTGGTGCAGCACCTCCATGTTGCCTGTGTCGGGCGCGGAGCAGTTGCATGCCTCCGAGGCGATCCGCGAGCGCCCGAGGATCTCCGCGAGCGGCGCGTAGTCGCTGTTGGACAGGCCCGCGCCGTGCTCCTCGTCGGGTAGGAACATGTTCCACAGGCCGGCGTCGCGCGCGAGCAGCTTCAGCTCCTCCATGATCGCCGGCTGGTGGTGCGGGTCTCCGGAGTCCCGCAGCTGGCGCGCATACACATCCTCCGCTGGGTAGACGTGCTCGTCCATGAACGCGCTCAGGCGCTCCTTGAATTCAGAACAGCGCTGGCTTGGCTCGAAGTCCATTGGTCCTCCCTCGGTGACGGCGGTCGCCTAGGATCATCGCCGATGAGCCGAGACGGCGCCAATTACCGCGCGGCCGGTGTCGACTACGAGACGCTCGATGCGGGCAAGCGCCTGGCGATGGCGAAGGCGCTCTCGACCTCGCCACTGCTTGCCGCCAGAGGCGCGCGCGCCCTGGATCGCTCGCGCGGCGAGCCGGCGTTCGTGTTCGAGCTCGACGGTCGCGCGTTCGCGTTCGTGGTCGAGGGTCTCGGCACGAAGTCGATCATCGCGCGCCATGTGCTCGAACGCCAGGGCATCGACCGTTTCGCGGAGGTGGCCTACGACACGGTCGCGGCGATCCTCAACGACCTCTGTTGCGTCGGCGCGCTGCCGCTCGTCGTCAACGCGTACTTCGCGACCGGCGCCTCGGAGTGGTATCTGCAAAGCGACCGCGCGGCCTCGCTGCTGGAGGGCTGGCGCAGGGCGTGCGTGGACGCCGGCTGTGCGTGGGGCGGGGGAGAGTCCCCATCGCTGCCGGGAATGCTCGCCGAGGAGGACATCGAGCTGGCCGGCGCCGCGGTCGGCGCGGTCCCGGCGGGACGCGCGGCGATCCTCGGCGAGCAGCTGGGGGCGGGCGATGAGATCGTGCTCGTGGCCTCCAGCGGCCTGCACGCCAACGGCGCGTCGCTGGCACGGCTGGTTGCCTCACGGCTGCCCGAGGGCTACGCGACAGAGCTGCCCGAGGATCCGAGCTCGAGCGATCGCAGCGCTGGCGCACGCACCTTCGGAGAGGCGCTGCTGGAGCCGTCGCTGATGTACGTGCCGCTCGTCGCGGCGTTGCTGGAGCAGGACGTCGAGCTGACCTATCTCAGCCACATCACCGGCCACGGCCTGCTCAAGCTGATGCGCCCCGCCAAGTCGCTCACGTATCGCATCGAGCGACTGCCGGCGGTGCCGTCCGTGCTCAGCTTCCTCGTCGCCAACGCGGGCCTCGACGCGCAGGCGGCGTACTCGACCTTCAACATGGGTGCCGGCTACGCGCTCTATTGCGCAGCCGGGCACGGCGAGCGGATCGTGAGCGTCGCCGAGCGCTTGGGCCTCGGCGCGCTGGTTGCGGGCAGCGTGCAGGAGGGGCCCAGGCAGGTCATCCTCGAGCCGGTCGGCGTGCGCTTCGCCGGCGAGGAGCTCGAGCTGTCCGCGAACCAGCCGTAACCCTCAACCTCAGCCTTGCTGTTGGCCTTCGCAGGGGTGACAGCGAGATCACCCCTGTGTTCCCTTACGCCTGTTGCTTGAACGCATCGTGTCATACATATAAGGTTGTCCCATAAGTCGCCCTGTTGCGCGCGAGATCTCGCGCGCAGCTTCGATGTCGCCGGACCGGTATGGGGCCGGAGTAGCCCGGCTCGAGGGAGACCTGTCCATCACAAAGAGGAGGGAATTTGATGCGCAGAGCATCCACCTGTGTTGCCGTTCTGGGATTGGCGTTGCTGGCGTTGCCAGGCGTCGCCTCGGCGGCGCCGACGGTCACGTTCAAGGCGGTGGCCGTGCCGATCTCGGGCTATCCCGATACCGGGAACATTCTTGGCGCCGGTGCGGCGCTGAAGTCGGAATTCACGATCTCCGGAACCGAATACGGCGGCTTCCCCGCGCCGCTGATCGGCGTCGATGTGTCGCTGCCGACCGGCTCTGTGATCCACTCGCAGGGCTTCAAGACGTGCTCGAAGGAAGTCCTCGAACAGCAAGGCGCCCCTGCGTGCGTCAAGAAAGGCTCTTCCGCCGGTCCGGTTGGTAGCACTCTCGGGGTGGTTGCCTTCGGCGATGAACGCGTCCCTGAGGAAACGGAACTTTATTCGTTCTTCTCGTCGACCGGTGGGCTGATGTTCTTCGCCGACGGGCACTCGCCTGTGTCGCTGGAAATCATCTCCAACGCGCACTACGTCAACCTCAACGGTGGCGGCGGCTTCGGCCCGAAGGTGATCAGCGAAGTGCCGCTGGTCGTGACGGTGCCCGGTGCGCCCGATGCGTCGGTCGAAAAAATCAGCGTCAAGGTGGGTGCTGCGTATGGGCCGAAGAACAACCCCAAGAAGGACACCTACTACGGCAGGCTCCCGAAGAAGTGCCCCGCGGGCGGCTTCCCGCTGAAGGCGGAACTGATGTTCGCGCCCCACGCGGAAGCGACGAGCCCCGGAGCGGGCACGGAAACGGTGACCACGACATACAAGGCGCCGTGCCCAAGGACGTAGTCGACAGGGGAGGGTTTGCGTCCCCGAGGGCGTAAGCTCGACCAGGGCAGAGTTGGATGGGCGGCCCCGTCGCAGGCGACGGGGCCGCCCGCTCGCTGTAAACGCAAGGAAGGATCGGGTTGAGGACGCAAACCGTGGGCTGGAGGAGATTTGCGGTCGGGGTCACGGGCGCAGCCTGCGCTGCCGCGCTCGTGGTGCTGGTCGTGCTCGCGACCGCCGCCGGCGGATCGACCAGCGGCTACACGGTGCGCGCGATCTTCGACGACGCCGGCAACCTCATCTCGGGCGAGAACGTGAAGATCGACGGCGTCAAGGTGGGGTCGGTCGAATCGGTCTCCCCGACGCCGCAGGCCAAGGCCGCGGTGGTGATGAAGATCGAAAACCCGGGCTTCCAGAACTTCCGCTCCGATGCCAGCTGCACGATCCGCCCGCAGGCGCTGATCGGCGAGAAGTACGTCGACTGCCTGCCGACGCAGGTGCGCGTGGAAGGCACGCCGCTGCCCCCGCCGCTGAAGAAGATCCCCAGCGGGCACGAAGGCGCAGGCCAGTACCTGCTGCCGGTGACGAACACCTCCAGCCCGGTCGACGTCGATCTGCTCGGGGACATCGATCGCCTGCCCGAACGCGAGCGCTTCACGATCATCCTCAACGAATTCGGCGCCGGGCTGGCGGGGCGCGGCAGCGATCTGAACGTGGTCATCAAGCGCGCGAACCCCGCGCTGCGCGAACTCGACAGGGTGCTGACGATCCTCAAGAACGAGAACCACACGCTGGCAAAACTCGCGGTCGACTCCGACAAGGCGCTCGCGCCGCTGGCAAAGGTGAGCGGGCGCGTCGCCGACTTCATCGTGCAGAGCAACACGGTCGCGCAGGCCACCGCCGCGACGCGCGGCTCGCTCAAACGCAACCTCGAACTCTTCCCGTCCTTCCTGAAACAGCTCGGGCCGGCGTCGGAACGCCTGCGTCGCTTCGCCGAACAGACGACGCCGACGTTCACGGCCCTGAAAGCGGCGGCGCCGGCGATCAACGAGGCGTTCACGAGCCTCCCCGCGTTCTCCCGCAGCTCCGAAAAGTTCTTCAAGAACCTCGGCCAGACGACGAAGGTGTCCGGGCCAGCGCTCGTCGCCGTGAGGCCGCTGCTCAAACACCTGCAGGGCCTCGGCGGCGCGGCCGCGCCCTTCTCGAGCAACTTCTCCTCGCTGCTCGGCAGCCTCTCAAAGACGGGCGGCCTCGAGCGCCTGATGGACTTCATCTTCCTGGGCACGGGCGCCGCCAACGGCTACGACTCGTTGGGTCACTTCCTGCGCGCCGAAGGCGTCGGCAACACCTGCCTCACCTACGACATCTCGCCGTCGTCATCGACGGGCTGCAGGCGCAAACTGTTCAGCGAGGGCAGCAGCGGCAACGCGACGGCGAGCGCCGCCGCCAAGCCCAACGCGAGCACGATGGGGCTCGTGATGGCGCGCACGCTGGCCGTCGTAGAGGGCGCGACGCCGGCCGAGGCGCTCGCCAAGTACCCAGGCTCGGCGCCGACACCGAGCGAACTCAGCGCCGCCGGCCTGACCGGTGGCTTGACGACGAGTGGCTTGACGACGAGCACGGTGCCGGTCGGGGGCTCGACCGCCGGGACGACGTACTACTCGCCCTCGACGGCGGGGACCGAAGCGGGCGGGATGCTTCTCCACTACCTGCTCGGAAGCGAATGACGCGATGACCCGAGGATCGCGCCCCCTGTATCTGTTGCTTCCCGCGCTGGGCGTGCTCGCCCTGAGCACCCCCGCGGCGAGCCTCGCGGGGGAACCGTCGACGCTCACGACCACGACGCCTGCGACCAGCACGACATCGAGCCCACCGGTCGAAGGTGCCGCCAGCGTCCCTGCTCCCGAGACGGCCCCGACGCCGACGAGCGCCGCGAGTGAACAGGCAACGACCGTGACGTCACCGACCGTCGAACCGCCGGCGCCGCTTGTCAGCGCGCATCACGCGCAGGGCACCAGCCCGAGCGGCGCGCGCGCCGGCAGGCGCGCGCACGCGAACGCCAAGGGAGCGCCCGGAGGCGAAAGCGGCGCCGCTGAAGCGCCTGGCACGACGAGCCCGCACAGGGGAAAGCGAGCGCCGTCGCCCTCGACGCTCACCCCGCAGCTGCCCCTGGATCTGCGGTCCTCGATCGCGGGCGTGCCGAGCTTCTTCATCGAAAGCTTCCAGATCCCCCCGTTCCTGCTGCCGATCTTCCAAGCGGCGGGAACGGCCTACGGCATCCCATGGCAGGTGCTCGCGGCGATCAACGAGGTCGAGACCGACTACGGGCGTGACCTCAGCGTCTCGAGCGCCGGCGCCGAGGGCTGGATGCAGTTCCTGCCCTCGGAGTGGGCGCAGTACGGGATCGATGCCAACGGCGACGGATGGAAGGACCCATACAACCCCGCCGACGCGATCTTCGCGGCGGCGAGATACCTGCGCGCGGCCGGCGGCGACACGAACATCAAGGCGGCCGTGTACTCCTACAACCACTCGCAGGCGTACGTCGAATCGGTGATGCTGCGCGCGCAACTGCTCGACGGAACGCCCGCGGAACTGCTCGGCGCGATCACCGGCCTGACCGAGGCCCGCTTCCCCGTGTACGCAGCCTCGCACTACAGCGACGGCTTCCAGACCATCTCGAGCGCTGCCGGCAACAGCTCGCAGACGCTCGTCGGCACGACGATCTACTCACAGGCCGGTGCGCCGGTGATCGCGGTCGCGGATGGCGAAGTCGTGCAGGTCGGCGATTCGCCGACGCTCGGGAACTTCGTCTCGCTGCGTGACGCATACGGCAACACCTACGTTTACGCCGAGCTCGGCGAAGTCGCCTCGGTGTACCCGGTGCTCGAGCCGCGCGTGCACTCGACCGTGAGCTCGCGGATCGCGACACACCCGGACAAGGCCGAACCGGCGCCAAGTGGCCCGGCGACCGCCGGCGCGCAGCCGCGCTCGCCGCTCTCGGAGGGCGCGATCGTCTCGGGGCTGACGCTCGGGGCCGCGGCGGCGCTCGAACCAGCCCCAACTCCGCCGTCGCCGCCGGCGGCGAGGGCGAAGGCGCCAGCTGTCCCGCCGAAGGCGCCCGCGCAGGTGCACGCCTTCCGGGAAGGCGACGACGAGGTCTACCTGCACGCGCTCGTGCCGGGCGTGCAGGTGATCGCGGGCACCGTGCTCGGACACGTCGGCGCCACTGCGAGCGAGGCCGGCAGCGAACCGAGCCCGCACATGCTCTTTCAGATCCGCCCCGCGGGCGCCGGTGCGCCGTTGATCGACCCAAAGCCGATCCTCGACGGCTGGGTGGCGCTCGAAGACACCTCGGTCTTCAGGGCCAAGGGCGAGAATCCGTTCCTCGCGACCTCACCGGGCGTGGGGCAGGTGCTGCTCGAGACCAAGCAGCAGCTCGAGCCCCAGGTTCTGCTCGACGGCGGCATCCGGCTTGGGAGCTGCGCACGTCAGGACGTACAGGGGGGAAGGGTCGACAAGCGCGTGCTGGCGATGATCGAGTACATGTCGGTCTCCGGCTTGAAGCCGACGGTCGCGGGGCTGCCGTGCGCCGCTTCGACGCCGGCGGCGCTGGCGGCCAACGCTGCGGCGAGCGCCAGCAGCAAGGCGGTGGAGATCACCGCCATCAACGGCACACCGCTCGCCGGCAACCAGGGGCCCGGCTCAATCGGCGAAGAGACCGTGCACAAGCTGCTGATGCTCCAGGGGCTCTCGAGGCCCCAGCGGATCGTCAGCCTGACGGGCGATCCCGAAGCTGCCGCCGTGCATGCCAGCCCGAGCGCCGCGCACGCCCTGCACGTCTCGTTCGCCTCCCCGGGCGGCAAGGCCGGCCATGCCGCGAGCCTCTTTGCGGCAGGGCTTACACCGAGCGAGTGGGTTCAGCTGATCGACAGGCTCGGCGAGATTCCCGACCCGACGGTCGGCAGTGGGCACTCGAGCGCGGCGATCCCCGACGCCGCCGATGCGTCCGGTTCGAGCGCGGAAGGGGGAGCAGGTGGCAACGACTAGCCCCCCAGCCCGCCCGATGCGCCGCCGCCTCCGCCGACGGATCCAGCGGGTCCCGGCCCGGGCGCTCGCCCACGCACACCCGGCCCGGTCCGGATCATTGCTATCGGGGCGCTGGCACTGGTCGTCCTGATAATTGCCTACCTGGTGTTCGTACCCGCCGGCGGTTCGAGCTACAAGCTCGAGTTCGCCGAAGCCGACGGGCTGGTCAGAGGCGATGCGGTTCAGGTCGGCGGCGTGCCGGTGGGGAGCGTGACCGCCATCGAACTCACCCACAACTTCAGGGCGGTCGTGACGATCCACATCGACGCCTCGCTCGTTCCCCTGCACGCGGGCACGGTCGCTCAGGTGCGCGTGCCATCGCTTACGACGATCGCCAACCGCTACATCGAACTCAGTCCGGGGCCCAACAGCAACCCCGCGCTCCCACCCGGCTCGAAGCTGCCGGCGACCGCGACGCGCCCCGTGACCGACCTCGACCAGCTGTTCGACACGCTCAACGGCAAGACGCGCGCCGGCCTGCAGCAGTTCATCCAGGGAACCGCCGAACAGTACGTCGGGCAGAGCCGCAACCTGCGCGCTACGACCGAACTGTTTCCGCCGTTCCTGACCTCGACCAGTCACTTCTTCTCCGAGCTCGCCCGCGAAGAGCCGACGTTCACGAACTTCCTCGTGGAAACCGCCAAGGCCGTTACGACGATCGGCGCGCGCAAGGAACAGCTCTCGGATCTGATCGAAAACCAGAACACGGCGTTCACGGCGATCGGCCGGGTCCAGTCTCAGCTGGCGCGCGGGCTGAAACAGCTGCCGGTAACGCTGCGCCAGGGCAACAAGACGTTCGCGGAACTCCCGTCCTCGCTCGCAGCGTTGACGGCGCTCGTGCAGGCGTCGAGGCCGACGACCGTGCCGCTGACCACTCTGTTCGAACATCTGCGCCCGCTGCTGAACACGGCCACCCCGGTGGTACGAAACTTCAGCCTCGCGTTCAGCCGTCCCGGACCGGACAACGATCTCACCGATCTCGTGCGCGCGCTCCCGGCGCTGGCCAAGCAGCTGGAAAGCACGTCGCCGGCGAGCGTGACCGCGCTCAAGGAATCGGTCCCGATCACCGCCTTCTTCGGCCCTTACGCCCCCGACCTGGCGGGGACGCTGCGCTCGTTCGGCCAGACCAGCGCCTACTACGACGCCGATGGCCACTACCTACGCGCCACCCCCGTCCTGCCTGACTTCACGCTCGGCGCAAACAACACGCTCACGCCGGCGGCGACCCCGCAGCAGGCTCTCGAAGGCCTCAAGAGCGGTCAGCTGCGTCGCTGTCCAGGCGCCGCGACCGAGCCCGCCGCCGACGGCTCCTCGCCGTTTGTCGATGGCGAAATGCTGACGTGCGACCCATCGGAGACCCCATGATCCTGGGGCAGCTCTCATGAACCGCAGACGCAGCTCGTTGGCGGCGAGCCCGCTGCTGGTCGGCGCGCTGACGACGTTGATAGCGGTGGTCGCGGTGTTCCTCTCCTACAACGCCAACAACGGCCTGCCGTTCGTCCCCACGTACAACATCAAAGTCGCGCTGCCCGAGGCCTCCGGCCTGGAGAACTCGAACCAGGTGCGGATCGCGGGCACGCGCGTCGGGATCGTCAGCTCGCTGACGCCGCGACAGAACCCGCGCACGGGGGCGATCACGGCGATCGCGAACCTCAAGCTCGAAAAGAAAGTCGAGCCGCTGCCGGCCGACACCCGCGCGATCGTGCAGTCCGTCTCACCGATCGGCCTGAAGTACCTGGAACTGGAAAAGGGCACCTCACGCAGGACGATCAAGGCGGGCCAGACGATACCGATAAGCCAGACGCGTGAACCGGTCGACATCGAGGAACTCTTCAACATGTTCGACAAGAAGACGCGGACTGCGATCAAGGTGAACACGAACAACTTCGGTGACGGCCTCGCGGGTCGAGGGCTCACCATCAACAACGTGATCCACGAACTGCGCCCGCTCGTCACCCTCGCGATCCCCGTCTTGCACAACCTCGCCGCGCCTTCGACGGGGCTGCACGAGCTGTTCGTCGCGCTCGATCGCGTCGCCTCGCAGACGGCCCCGATCGCGAACACGCAGGCCGAATACTTCACCAACCTCGACACCTTCTTCAAGGCCTGGGCGAGCGTCGCGCCATCGATCGAAGCGGCCAACAAGGAAGGCCCGGCGTCGCTGGAACAGGCGATCTACTCGCTGCCCCACGAGGCTCGCTTCTACGAGAACGCAGCCGAGTTCATGCGCCTGCTGCGTCCGAGCGCCGAATCGCTGCGTACCGTCGCGCCGGAACTCGGACACGCCTTCAAGGTCGGCGCCACGAACCTCGCCGCCGCGACGGCCTTGAACACAAAGCTCGCCGAATCCTCCAAGGCGCTCGCGGAATTCACCCAGAACCCGATCGTCCCGGTCGCTCTCGAAGACTTCCAGCAGACGCTCGAAATCGGCAACCCGCTGCTCGCCGGCATCGCGCCGGAGCAGGCGAACTGCAACTACTGGACGCTCGCGTTCCGCAACGTCGCGAGCCTCGAGGCGGAGAACGTCGGCGTGGGCACGCTCGCGCGCTCGGCGTTCGTGCTCGCCCCGAGCGGCGTCAACAACGAGGGTTACCCCTCCTCGGCGCCCGCGAACGGCCCCTCCGAAGAACGCATCGCGAACACCAAGCCGCCGAAGGTCTATGACGCCAAAAACAACCACCTCCACGCCAACCCCTACCCGAACGTGACGGGTCCGGGCCAGCCGGCGGGTCTGTGCGAAGCGGCCAACGAGACCTATGTGCCGGGCGCGGTTCAGACCGGCAACCTGCCCGCTGCCGACGTCGCGACCAACCGCGAATTCACGAGCCGCGAAGAAGGCCTGTTCGGCGAAAAGTACCCGAGCACGACGCTCAAGAGCCTCGGGCTCGTCAAGCCCAAGCCCCAGAGCAAGAGCAAGCCGAAGAGCAAGGCGAAGGGGAAGAGCTCATGAAACGCTTCCGCTTCTGGGGTCGCCAAGATCGGGTACCGGTCATCGAGCTGCAGCGCGCGAACCCCGTGCGCGCTGGGATCGTGCTGATCGTGATCCTGGTGATCGTCGTGTATTTCGGCTTCACCAAGCACGTCCCGTTCAAACACGGCTTCCGCCTGAAGGCCGAGTTCGCCTCGGCCGTGAACATCCAGTCGAAGTCACCGGTGCGTATCGCCGGCGTCAACGTCGGGCAGGTCACCTCGATCCAGCGCGAAGGACACACCGGCCTGGTGAACATGGAAATCGAATCGAAGGGCCTGCCGATCCACGAGGACGCCACCGTCAAGATTCGTCCGCGGCTGTTCCTGGAAGGCAACTGGTTCGTCGAACTGCAGCCCGGCAGCCCCGCGGCCAAGACGGTGTCCTCCGGCTATACGATCCCGGTCGCGCAGACGGCCGACCCGGTGCAGCTCGACCAGCTGCTCGATGCGCTGAACACGGACACGCGCGCGAACCTGCAGACCTTCCTGATCAACTACGGCGAAGCGCTGACGCGCAAGCCGAACGCCGCCGAGAACGCCGAACAGGAACCCGAAGTGCGCGGCTTGAACGCGGCGCAGGCGCTCAACCACACCTACACGCACTCACCGGCCGCGCTGCGCGGCGGCGCGGTCCTCAACCAGGCGATCACGGGAACCGAACCACAGGACCTCTCGAAACTGGTCGCGAGCATCGGCAAGGTGACCTCTGCACTGAACGTCCATGAGCAGGACCTGAGCGAACTGATCCCGAACTTCAACACCTTCTTCGCCGCGCTCGCCACCCAATCCAAGAGCCTCACGGTCCTCGTCGCCGAGCTGCCGAGCTCGCTGCTCAGCATCGACCAGGGCCTCGCCTCGCTCGACGCCACCTTCCCACCGACGCGCGCCTTCGCGCACGACATCCTGCCGGGCGTGAAAAACACCAACGCGACGGTGAAGGCTGCGCTGCCGTGGATCGAACAGACGAAGGCCTCGCTGTCGCCGAGCGAACTCGGAGGCGTGGCTGAAGGTCTCGAGGCCTCGATACCCTCGCTCGCGAAGCTGACGAGCGAACAGACCGTGCTCTACAAGCAGACGGGGCTGTTCAACAAATGCCTCACCAAAGTGCTCTACCCGGCGGGCAACGCGAAGCTCCAAGACGGCTCGAGCACGACCGGCGTGGAAGACTACAAGGAGTTCTGGTACAGCCTCGTCGGCCTCGACAGCCTCGGCCAGAACTTCGACGGAAACGGCGCGGTCGCGAAGTTCCTGGTCGGCAACAGCGGCCAGACGCTGCGCTCGCAACCGACCTCGATCCTAGGCACGAAAATCCAGGGTGAACGACTGCTCACGCGCTCGCCGTTGGCACCGCTCGGCACGCGCCCCGCCTACCCCGCCGAAGAGCCCGCCTACGAGCCGCTCGAACCGTGCTACAAGCAGGCCGTGCCCAACTTCAACGGGCCCCTCTCACAAGGCCCGGCCGACGGGAGCGAAGGATGAGCCCGAACGAGGGCCACGAAGGCGGGCTCAGCGTCCGCGACCAGATCGAGCGCTACCGCACGGCGTTCATCTCGGTCGTCACGATGGTCGTGATCGCGGCGCTCGTGGGGGGCTACATCCTCGCCCACGAGAACCTCAAGCTGCCAGGCTGGGTGCCGGTCCTGGGTCGCAACTTCTACACGCTCAAGGCCGAATTCCAGACGGCCCAGGCGGTCACTCCCGGCCAGGGCCAGGCAGTCACGATCGCCGGTGCGAAGATCGGAGAAATCGCGACCGTCGACCTGCACAACGGGGTCGCGGTCGTGAGCATGAAGGTGGTGCCCAAGTACGGCAAGTACATCTATCGCAACGCGACCCTGCTGCTGCGCCCGAAGACGCAGTTGCAGGACATCACCGTCGAGGTCAGCCCCGGCACGCCGTCCTCCGGCAAACTGCCGAGCGGGCAGGTGCTGCCGCTGTCGCAAACGGCCGCGAACATCGACTTCGACGAATTCCTCGCAGGCTTCGACGTGGAAACACGCGTGTACCTGCAAGCGCTGCTCGCGGGCCTGGGCGAAGGGCTCAAGGGCAACGGCAGGACGCTCGCGGCGACGCTCAAGCGCTTTGACCCGACGGCTCGCCTCGGGCAGGAAATCGCCGCGGAACTGGAAGTCCGCCACGCGAACATCGCCCGCTCGATTCACAACTTCAAGATCCTGATGGAAGCGCTCGGCGGCAAGGACACGCAGCTCGCCCAGCTCGTCGATGCCGACAACGCCGTGCTCGGCACGTTCGCCAAGCAGGACGCGAACTTCCAGAGCACGCTGAAGCTGCTGCCGGGGGCGCTGCACAAGACGGGGGGCGCGCTCAACCAGCTCTCGAAGGCCGGCAAGGTCCTCGGTCCGACGCTGCAGGAGCTGCTCCCGTTTGCGCGCGCGCTCGGGCCGGCCAACGAAGCCACGCGCCGGCTGGCGCTCGCGACGACGCCGATCATCAAGAACGAGATCCGTCCGTTCGCGCGTGAAATCCTGCCCGTCGTCAACGAATTGGGGCCATCGACGAAGCAGCTCGGCGAAGCCTTCCCGAAGCTGTCCGCCGGCTTCGCCGTGTTCAACGAATTCTTCAACGAGCTCGCGTACAACCCCGGGCCGAGCAAGGGCGGCTTCCTGTTCTTCGCCGACTGGGGCGCCCACGATCTCAACAGCGTCGTCAGCACCGCCGACGCCGAAGGCGCGTTTGGGCGCACGCTCGTCTACTTCAACTGCAAAATCCTGCCGATCTTCAAAGGCGCCTCGGAAGTCAACCCGACGGTGAACCTGCTGGTCGGCCTGCTCAAGCCCCCGACCGAAGCGGAATGCAAGAGCCAGGGCATCCTCAAAAGCGCGACGATCACGGCGAGCGATCGCGGCCACGCAAAGACACGGGCGCAAGCGCCCTTCTCGACGCTCGGCCAGCCGTTCGGGGGGAAGGGCTGAGATGCAGAAGCGCGCGCCCACGCTCGGCAACCTGCTGGTGATCGTCCTGTTCGTGCTCAGCTGCTTCGGGCTGCTGATGTTCCTGTGGGAGTCATTCGGCGGGCCGCTGCCGCTGAAACCGAAGGGCTACCGCTTCACGGTGGCGTTGCCGCGCGAGTTCTCGCTCGCGGAACAGTCCGACGTGCGCATCAGCGGCGTGGAAGTGGGACACATCGTCTCGCTGAAGCTGAACAACGAAGGCCACACCCAGGCGACCGTTGAAATCGCCGCTCGCTACGCGCCGATACGCTCGAACATGCACGTGATCCTGCGCGCGAAGACGCTGCTCGGACAGAGCTACATGCAGCTCGTTCCCGAGGGTCCGCGCGCGCCGTTGCTGCAGGACGGTGGTCGCATCCCCAACAGCCAGGTCGAACCGATCGTCACGCTCGACGACATCCTCTCGCTGTTCACCCCGAAGACCAGGCGCGACTTCCAGATATGGCAGCAATCGGTCGCGGCGGCGATCGCCGGCCGCGGAGAAGACATCAACGCGGGCTTCGCCCAGCTCGAACCGTTCGTCGAAAGCGCCACTCGTCTCGTCACGGTGCTCAACGCTCAGGAAGGAGCCGTCAAAGCACTCGTGCACAACACGGGTGTGGTCTTCAACGCGCTCGCCAGCCGCGACCACCAGCTCGAAGGCTCGATCGTGAACGGCGAGCGCACCTTCCACGCAGCGGCCGAAGCCAGCCAGGCGTTCGCCGAAGCGTTCCATGCGCTGCCCGCGTTCGAGCGCAACTCGCGTACGGCGCTCAAAGAAACAGACAAATTCGCCGCGATCGCCAACCCCTACTTCGAAGAATTCCAGACCACCGAGCGCCAGCTCTCGCTGCTGCTGCACGCAGCCAAGCCGTTCGCCCCCGAATTCAACAGATTCCTGACGGTGCTGGGGCCGCTGACGAAGGCGGCCAAGACGGGTCTGCCCGACCAGAAGAAGGCGCTCGAACTGACCGTGCCGGTGCTCGAAAACCTCAGGCCGGTGCTGCACAACCTCGACCCGTTCCTGCAGTACACCGGGGAATACGTGCCTGAGGTGCAGGCGTTCTTCGCCAACGTCGCAGCGGCCACGGAGGGCAGCGAAGGCAACGCGAACTTCGGCAAAGAAGGACCGAAGGAGCACCTGCTGACGACGATGAACGTGCTCAGCCCTTCGAGTCTCGCGATCTACCAGAACCCGGTTGGTACGGCCCGCTCCAACGCCTACCCGCACTCCGGCAACTATCGCTCGCTCGCCACCGGGCTGCCGGTGTTCAGCACGAGCGCGTGCGCGGACTCCGCCCCCGCCGTGAGCGGGCCGGCGAACGCGACGATCTCCGAAGAAATCATCTCCCAGCTGCAGCAGTTCAAAGTCGCCAACAAGCCTGAAGGCACCAACGAAGTGGCGGCGCCGGCCTGCGTGAAGCAGGCTCCGTTCACGTTCAACGGCGAAACCAGCGAATTCCCAAAGGTTGTATACAAGGAAAAATGATGTCTGAGGACCGACACGAGTATCACGCCAGCGACGTCGACTATGTGGGCGAGGCGGAGGATCGCAACTGGTCGATTCGCTGCCTGGACGTGCACAAGCGCCTGGGCGGAGTGCCCGTGCTCGACGGGCTGAACGTCGCCTTCCCCGAGGACAAGATCAC
The DNA here is from genome assembly GCA_963759265.1 of uncultured Solirubrobacteraceae bacterium. Lineage (GTDB taxonomy): Bacteria > Actinomycetota > Thermoleophilia > Solirubrobacterales > Solirubrobacteraceae > Palsa-744. The sequence goes on along the minus strand of CAVWYR010000002.1, from coordinate 53,221 downwards.
CGTCGTGCTGGGTCCCTCCGGCACGGGCAAGAGCGTGCTGATCAAGCACATCATCGGGTTGATGTTCGCCGACTCGGGCGACATTCTCGTCCACGGACAGTCGGTCAAAACCCTGACGATGCCGGAGCTGCTCGCGATGCGGCGCAAGATCGGCGTGCTGTTCCAGGACGGCGCCCTGTTCGGGTCGATGTCGGTGTTCGACAACGTCGCCTTCCCGCTGCGCCAGCACACCGACTACTCCGAGGCGGTGATCTCCGAACGCGTCCGCGAGCGGCTGAGCGACGTGGGGCTCTCCGACGCGATGGACGATGCGCCATCCCAGCTCTCAGGCGGCATGCGCAAGCGCGCGGGGTTCGCGCGCGCGCTGGTGATGGAACCCGACATCGTGATCTTCGACGAGCCCGATTCGGGGCTTGACCCGGTGCGCACGGCGCTCCTGTGCGACCTGATCCAGGAGATGCACACGCTGCATCGAGGCACATACATCGTCGTCACCCACAACATCGCCTCGGCACGCCAGATCGGCGAGTACATCGCGCTGCTGTGGCGGGGACGGATCGTCGAAGCGGGCGACGCCGAGAAGATGTTCTCCTCGGAGAACCCCTTCGTACGCCAGTTCCTGAGTGGATCGGCCGAGGGCCCGCTGACGATGGATTGAGCGCGTCCCAAGCGCTTCGTCGCGCTCACCCGCGCGCTTAATGCAGATGGCTAGCTGTTGCCAGCGAGCCGTTTCGCACGCGAACATATGTTCGTATGGTCGCGTGTGTGTATTTGCCCCGTTTCGAGCTGGTCGTGGCCGCCGGAGGGTCGGCTGCGCTGGCGGGGCAGGCGCTGGCACTGGCGCCGCTGACAGGCGCCGAACAGCGCGTGGGGGAGGTCTCGGGAGCCGCCGAAGCCTGTGGTGTGGCGCGCGGGATGTTGCTAGGGGAGGCTCTCGCACGCGCGCCCGAGCTGGTCCTCGTGCCCGCAGATCCCGTGCTGGTGGCCGAGACGTGGGAGGGTTCGATCGCCGCCTTGGAGTCGATCGGCGCGGCCGTCGAGCCGGCCCGGCCCGGGCTGGCCTACTTCGAGATCGACGGGCTCGAGGGGATCCACGGCACACGGGAGGCGACGATCGCTGCGGTCCGTCGCGTGCTGGGCCGTCCCGCGCGGATGGGGGGCGGGCCGACGCGTTTCTGTGCGCTGGCGGCAGCGATGGCAGTGCGCTCGCGACGAGCGCTGCTGCTGGATGACAGGCAGGCCCGACGCTGGCTGGCGGGTCGGCCGATCGATCTGCTCGGCTACAGGCAGGAGACGGCGATGCTCGTGGCGCCCCTGCGCCGCCTCGGCGTGCGCACCCTCGGTGAGCTCGTGAAGCTAGGCCGGACCGCGCTCGCCGATCGCTTCGGTGCTGTCGGCACGCTCGCCCACAGGCTGGCCTGCGCTCGAGATACCCCGGTGCGGGGGCGAGTGTGCCAGGAACGTCTGGCGGAGTCGATGCAGGTCGGCGACGCGAGCTCTGGCGAGGCGCTCAAGCGGGTGCTGGGCGTGCTGGTCGACCGGCTTCTGAGTCGGCCGGAGCGTCGCGGTCGTACGCTCCGCGCCGCGACGCTCTCCGCTCGTCTGCTCTCTGGTGGCGGCTGGCGCGAGCTGGTGGTCTTCCGTCAGGCGCTCAATGACCCCGAGCGCATCTGGCTGGCGTTGTCGGTGCGCCTGCTGATGCTGCCCGCCCCCGCCTACGAGCTGGGGCTGAGCGTCGAGCGCTTCGGCCCCCCGGCCGGTGAGCAGGGTGCGCTGCTCGATCAGGGTCGCGCTGCCCGCGCGGCTCGCCTGCGCGAGGCGGTCGCCCAGGTGCGGGCCGTCGCCGGCGCAGACGCGGCCTTGCGCCCCGTATGCGTGGACCCCGACTCGCGTGTGCCCGAGCGGCGGGTCGTGCTCGCGCCCCTTCCAGAGTGATGTCGCCTGATGAGCGCTCGCGCCCTCAACCCTCCCCGGCCGGCGCGCGTGCGTTTGGAGCCCGCCCGCCCGGGCCAACCGCTCGAGGTGAACGGCGAAGCGATCGAGTCGCTGCGCGAGTCGTGGCTGGTGGAGGATCGCTGGTGGACCGGCGAGCCGCTGCGTCGCCGCTACTGGGAGCTCGTGAGCGAGCGGGGACGCAACGTGGTCGTCTTCCACGACCTGTGCACAGGTCGCTGGTACGTCCAGGCTCCCTGAGATGGCCGTGAGCGCTTCGCCATACTGCGTCCTCCCTCGCTCGCGTACCCAGTACGCCACGCTCGCTGCGTCCTTGTCTGGCTCGACTCACGACCATCTTCGATGAGTGTCGTGAGCGCTCCCTATGTCGAGCTGCACTGCCACTCGGCCTACTCGTTCCTGGACGGCGCCTCGCTGCCGCAGGAGCTGGCGCGGCGTGCGGGCGAGCTGGGTCACGCGGCGCTCGCGCTGACCGATCACAACTCGGTCTCCGGCTCGATGGAGCTGGCCCAGATCGCGGCTGACTACGGGGTCAGGGCGATCCACGGCGCGGAGATCGACGTGGCGATCGAGCCCGCCCGTCCCGGTGAGCGCCCCCGTGACGGCGACGACGCTGGCGGCGGGGCGGGGCAGACGCGTCACGTCACGCTGCTCGTGCGCGACGAGCGCGGCTGGAGCAACCTCTGCAGGATCATCACGCTCGCTCACGCGCACACCCGCGACCGCGCGTCCGGTCGCGAGCGCACGGAGCCGTCTGTGGGCTTGCAGGCCGTGATCGAGCACGCCGAAGGCCTTGTCTGCCTGACGGGCTGCGCTAGGCGATCGGCGATCGCTCGCGGCGTACACGACGAGCACACGGCCCGCCGGCTGCTCGACGCGTTCGGTCCGCAGGACCTGTACGTGGAGCTGCAGCGCCCATACGCGCGCCACGATCGTGCCCGTAACCGGGCGCTGGCGGCGCACGCCCGGCGGCTGGGCGTCAGCTGCGTAGCCACGGGCAACGTCCATGCGCACTCGCGCGTGAGGGCGGGGCTGCAGGATGCGTTCGTGGCGCTTGCCAACCACGCCACGCTCGACGCGAGCGAGCCGCTGCGGCGCGGCAACCACAGCCACGTGATGAGCACGCCACAGGCAATGGCCAGTCGCTTCGCCGACCATCTCGACGCAGTCCGCCAGACCCTGCTGCTGTCCGAGCGACTGACGTTCGACCTGACGAAGGACCTCGGCTACCGCTATCCGGGGGCGGAGGACGAGGACTCCTCGCGACGCCTGGCAGAGCTGTGCTGGCTGCGCCTGGAGGAGCGCTATGGGCCCGACCGCTCCCCCCAGCTCCAGACGGGACGCGGCGCCGAGCGCCCGGAGGCGCAGGCGCGGCTGGAGCAGGAGCTGCGCGTGATCGACCGGCTCGGGCTGGCGGGCTTCTTCCTGCTCCACCACGACATGCTCGAGCTGGCGCGCGAGGTCGCGCTCGAGGTTCGCGGGCCGGACTCCGTGCGTGCGCTGCTGGCGCCCGGGCGCGGCCGGGGATCGTCTGTCTCCTCGCTCGTCTGCTATCTCACCGGGCTCTCTCACATCGATCCAGTCGCGAGCAAGCTGGCGCTGGGGCGCTTCCTGCACGAGGACCTCAAAGGCCTGCCGGACATCGACCTGGACTTCCCGCGCGACATCCGCGAGCGGCTGATACCGCGTGTACACGAGCGCTACGGGCGCGATCGCGCGGCGCTGGTGGCAGCCTTCCCCACGTTCCGCGCGCGCGGCGCGATCCGCGAGCTGGGCAAGGTTCTCGGTCTGCCCGACGGCGAGATCGAGCGCGCGGCTCGTGGCGCCGACGGGCATGGTCCCGCCCACCACACCGCCGAGCCTGAAATCGCCGCTTCGCTGTCGGGCGAGGGTTCGGCTGGGGGCGGTGGGCCGGGGGGGTCAGCGCTCTCCTCTGAACGCTGGCGTTGGCTGGCACGGCTGGCCGAGCAGGCCTACGGCCTGCCCCGGCACCTCTCCCAGCACTCGGGCGGGATGATCATCGCGACCAGGCCGCTGATCGACTGCTGCCCGGTGGTGCCAGCTGCGATGGAGGGTCGGCAGATGGTCCAGTGGGACAAGGACTCGTGCGCGGACGCCGGCTTTCTGAAGATCGACCTGCTGGGCCTGGGGATGCTCTCGGCGGTGGAGCGCTGCGTGGAGGAGATCGCACGCGTGCACGGGAAACGAATCGACCTCTCGCGCATCTCGTTCAACGATCCGCAGACCTTCAAGGCGATCCGCGCGGCGGACACCGTCGGCGTCTTTCAGATCGAGAGCCGCGCGCAGATGCAGTCGATCCGCCGCACGCAGCCGGAGAACCTCGACGACCTCGTCGTGCAGGTCGCGATCGTGCGGCCCGGCCCGATCCAGGGAGGGGCGATCAACCCCTACATCGCCCGCCGCCAGCGCCTGCGCGAAGACCCTACCTATGAGATCCCCTACGAGCACCCGACGCTCGAGCCGGTCCTGTCGGAGACGCTCGGCACGATCATCTTCCAGGACCAGGTGATGGAGGTGGCAGAAGCGTTCGCCGGCTTCACCCCCGGTGAAGCGGATGGGCTGCGCCGCGCGATGAGCCGCAAGCGCTCGCATGATCTGCTCCATTCCCACCGCGAGCGCTTCATCGAGGGGGCGTTGCGCAACGGCAGGAAGCTCGGCACGCCGATCGAGAGGACCACGGCGGAGCGCGTGTGGAGCATGGTCGAGGGCTTCGCCGGCTTCGGCTTCCCGAAGGCGCACAGCGCCGCCTTTGGGCTGCTCGCCTATCAGTCGACCTGGCTGCGGGTCCACTATGGAGCGGAGTTCCTGTGTGCGCTGCTGAACGAGCAGCCGATGGGCTTCTATGCCCCCGATAGCCTCGTCCACGAGGCCGAGAACCGCGGGATCGTCATACACAGGCTCGACGTGAACGCCTCACAGCTGCAGTGCACGGTCGAGGATGGGGGCGTGCGCCTGGGCTTGAGCTACATCAAGGATGCCGCACGCGCGGAAATGCAGGCGCTGGTGGCGGAGCGTGAGCGAAACGGACCATTCACCAGCCCGCAAGAGCTCGCTGGGCGCGTGGCCTGCAGGCGTGGGGTGCTCGAGCAGTTGGCCTGGTCGGGCGCCTGCGACGGTCTCCTGAGCGGGCTCGATGCCCAGACGCAGGCAGGCAGGCAGGCGGGCAGGCGGGCGGCGCTGTGGCAGATGGGGGTGACGAGCCCGGCCGAGACGGTGGGGGGGTCGGCGGAGGAGGACACCCAGCTCGCGCTGCCCCTGGAGCTGCCGGCGCCACCGCGGCTGCGCACGCTCGGACGCTGGCAGCGGCTGATCGCCGACTACTCCACCAGCGGCGTGACGATCGGCGAGCACGCCCTGGCGATCCTGCGCGGGCGCCTGAAGGTGCCGATGCTCGCCACCAGCGCCCAACTGCCGAGGCTGCCCTCGGGCTGTCAGGTGGCGGTAGCCGGGCTGGTGATCGCCAGACAGCGGCCGGGAACGGCGAAGGGGACGATGTTCCTGCTGTTCGAGGACGAGTTCGGCACGGTCAACCTGATCGTGGGAAAGACGGTCTACGAGCGCCACCGCCAGCTGGCACGGGCGGAGCCGCTGCTGCTCGCCAGAGGCACGCTCGAGCGCGCGCAGGGTGTCGTCAACGTGATCGTGCGCGAGCTCGCGGCGCTCGAGCGTTTCCTGCCCGGGGGAATCGAGCAGGCCGAGGGTGAGGCTGTCCGTGCGCGCGTTCACCATCTGCCCGGCGCCGTCGAGATCGACGCGGGCTCGCCGGCAGATGGCGAGCAGGAGCCCGACGGCGTCGATGTCGGCTCGAGCCTGCGAGCGGTGGCTCCACCGATACAGAGCTTCGCGATGGGTCGGCGTCGCTAGGCCGCTGCGCCGCGGTCGCTACCCTGGCTGCATCGCGCGCCTGGCGAACACCGATCTGGATGTATTTCCGCTGTGCCTGGGCGGGAACGTGTTCGGCTGGACGATCGACGAGGAGCGCTCGTTCGCGGTGCTCGACGCCTACTTTCAGGCCGGCGGGAACTTCATCGACACCTCCAACAGCTACGGGCGACGTGGGCCCGGTGGAGCGGGCGAGTCAGAGCGGATCATCGGCCGCTGGATCGCCTCGCGAGGCAACCGTGAGGAGCTCGTGATCGCCACCAAGGTCGGGATGTCACCGGAGCTGCCAGGGCTCTCGCCGGCGACGATCGCGCGCGCGATCGACGGCTCGCTGGAGCGCTTGGGCGTGGAGCGCATCGACCTCTACTACGCCCATCGCGATGACCCCGACACGCCACTGGCCGAGACGCTCGGCGCCTTCGCCGCGCTGATCGAGGAGGGCAAGATCCAACACGCGGCGGCCTCCAACTACAGCGCCGCGCGACTCGAGCAGGCGATGAGCATCGGCGAACAGCAAGGCATGGCCTCATATGTTGCGCTGCAGCCCCACTACAACCTGTTGGAGCGCGACCAGTACGAGGGAGAGCTCGCGAGCGTGTGCGAGCGTCACGGCCTCGCGTGCATCCCCTACTTCGGCCTTGCCAGAGGCTTTCTGAGCGGCAAGTACCGCCGCGATGGCGCTGAGGTCGACAGTCCGCGCGCAGCAGGCGTGCGCGAGAGCTACTTCAACGAGAGGGGCTTCGCGGTGCTCGACGCGCTCGACCAGATCGCCGCGGCGCATCGCACCTCGCCCGCGGCGGTGTCGCTCGCGTGGCTGACCGCGCAGCCGACCGTCGTCGCGCCGATCGCGAGCGCCACCTCGACGGCGCAGCTGGTCGAGCTCATCGCAAGCGCGGAGCTCGAGCTTTCCCTCGAGCAGCTCGAGCTCTTGAGCTCGCGCTCGAGCCGCCCCGGCTGAATCCAGGGAGGTCCAACTATCGCGGCGCGGATCGCGCTCCGGCGCTGCTGCTTATGGTCCCGAGCGAGCGTAGGCACGGCCGGTGCTGGGACGCTCGCTCGGTCTACAAAGCGGTAGCACGCTGGGTGGGGCCCGCGCCGCCGGGCACCGGCCACCACTGGAGTTTGCCCCCAGCTTGCTGCTGCTACGCGTTTCGCGTCGGGTTAGGAAGTCGGCTCATAAGTGATTCGAGCTCATGACGAGACCCGCTCAGACCGGCGTGAGTGTCCACTCTTGGTAGCCGCCGCCGCCGATGAGGGTGCCACCGCAGACGGTGTTGCGCCCGACGATCTGCGAGACGTAGTAGCCGCTTGGCACGGTCGTGGTGACAGAGCACTCGGTGTAGGGGCCGCTTGCTGGGACTGGCGTGAGTGTCCACTCTTGGTAGCCGCCGCCGCCGATGAGGGTGCCACCGCAGACGGTGTTGCGCCCGACGATCTGCGAGACGTAGTAGCCGCTTGGCACGGTCGTGGTGACAGAGCACTCGGTGTAGGGGCCGCTTGCTGGGACTGGCGTGAGTGTCCACTCTTGGTAGCCGCCGCCGCCGATGAGGGTGCCACCGCAGACGGTGTTGCGCCCGACGATCTGCGAGACGTAGTAGCCGCTTGGCACGGTCGTGGTGACAGAGCACTCGGTGTAGGGGCCGCTTGCTGGGACTGGCGTGAGTGTCCACTCTTGGTAGCCGCCGCCGCCGATGAGGGTGCCACCGCAGACGGTGTTGCGCCCGACGATCTGCGAGACGTAGTAGCCGCTTGGCACGGTCGTGGTGACAGAGCACTCGGTGTAGGGGCCGCTTGCTGGGACTGGCGTGAGTGTCCACTCTTGGTAGCCGCCGCCGCCGATGAGGGTGCCACCGCAGACGGTGTTGCGCCCGACGATCTGCGAGACGTAGTAGCCGCTTGGCACGGTCGTGGTGACAGAGCACTCGGTGTAGGGGCCGCTTGCTGGGACCGGCGTGAGCGTCCAGGCCTTCGCCGGGCTGCACGCGGCACTGGAAGCGATCTGCGACACGTAGTAGCCGCTCGGCACGGCCGGATTGGCGGGGGCGCACTCGGTGCTTGGGGCGCTTCCCTCCAGTGGGCGTAGAGGGTGGCTCCACCGGAGGGGATGGTGTACGAGGAGCCAGCGCCGCCGACCAAGGTGCCACCGCTCGCTTCCGTGAACCAGCCGTCAAAGGCGTAGCCCGCATACGTGTCGGACGGCAAGGTGATCGAGCTACCGTCCGGGCCGCTCATTGACGCGACCGCCGTGCCGCCGTCGGAGGCGAAGGTGACCGTTTCGGTGGCGCCCTCCGCGCTGATCTGGATCTCGTTGACCGTATTTTCGTAGGTCGTGAACCAGACGTGGGTTCCATCCGAAGACACGCCCTTGGCTCCCTCGCCGACGTGGATCGTGGCGATGACGGTGCCGCTTGACGCTTCGATCTCACGGAACGTACCTTCTCCGCCTCCGAACCCGCCCGTGACCCAGACGTGGGTTCCATCCGAGGACACGCCATCGGGACCGCCGTCGACGCCGCGGATCGTGCGGATGACGGTGCCGCTCGACGCTTCGATCTCACTGACCGTTTCTTCGGTGTAGTTCGTGACCCAGACGTGGGTTCCATCCGAGGACACGCCATCGGGACCGATGCCGACGGGGATCGTGCGGATGACGGTGCCGGTCGACGCTTCGATCTCGTTGACCGTATTTTCGCCGTTTGTGACCCAGACGTGGGTGCCATCGGAGGACACGCCATAAGGGCTGCCGCCGACGGGGATCGTGCGGATGACGGTGCCACTCGACGCCTCGATCTCACTCACAGTACCTTCGAGCTCGTTCGTGACCCAGACGTGGCTTCCGTCCGAGGACACACCCGAGGGGGCGATGCCGACGGGGATCGTACGGATGACGGTGCCACTCGACGCTTCGATCTCGCTGACCGTTTCTTCGGCGAAGTTCGTGACCCAAACGTGGGTTCCATCCGAGGACACGCCCGTGGGTTCCTCGCCCACGGGGATCGTGCGGATGACGGTGCCGCTCGACGCTTCGATCTCACTCACCGTACCTTCGTTCCGGTTCGCGACCCAGACGTGGGTTCCATCCGAGGACACGCCCCAGGGGTTGCTGCCAACGGGGATCGTGCGGATGACCCCTTCGGCGGCCGCCGAGGACACGCCCACGCAGCATGCCGCCACGGCTACCGCCGCGACCAGCACCCCGGCCAGACGGACTGCACCTGCTCGCGAGACAGCACCCACCAGGCTCATAAGGACCCCCTCTAACGTCCGTGTGATGGCCCGAGACCGTCTCGGGGCCGGTCAGCGCCGAAGAGCGTGCCCCGGACCGTATCAGGGGCCACGATTAGCAGGCGGCTCTCATAGGCCCTGGTATCCGCCAGCACATCGTTCCAGGGCGTCTCGATATACCTTCCGTTAGCACTTCTTGAGCCACAAGACGGGCACGCGGAGAGTGCCCCTTTTTCCAGCAGGAGCGGAAGCTGTCGCCACCAGGCCGGCGCTTTCGCATGGGACGACAAGCGGTCGCGCGAGCTGCCTTGCCTTCCCGGTTGGTGTGGGTCACAACGGACTCGAACCCGCGTTCGACGCCGCCCATGGAGATCAGGGGGCGGGATGACGGGGGCATGGGTTCCGCGGGTTTGTCGCGGTGACCTGCCTCATCCGAACGCACACGCACACGCTGGCGGCGTGAGGCTACGGTCGCGGGTCCACCCAAGACGGGTTGCGGTATGCCACGAACCGATCCGGGGCCGTCTCGAAACGCGAGAAGCCCAGCGAGTCGAACTCCTCGCGTCGGTAGCGGCGGCCCCAAATACTTACCCGTACGAGGGCAGGACCAGCAACGACGCAGACGCGGTCATGTTTGTGTTCGATCGCAACGAGCTACGCCGAAGCTCAGCAGCAGGCCGTCGGGATCGCGCACCGATAGGCGCCCATCGTCCGCGCGCAGCGGCGGTGGCTCGGCGCTCGCGAGTCGCTCGCGCACGTCGCGCTCGAGTGCCTCGAGCGCAGCGCCGCTGCTCAGCTCGAACTCGACACGGCGGAGGCCGGGGGCGCTGTCGGGAGCCGCCGGCGCTCCCCGACTCTGCCACGAGTTCAGACCGACGTGGTGGTGGTAGCCGCCGGCCGCGAGGAACGCGGCGGAGGGGAGCTGAGCCGCTTCCTCGAGGCCGAGCGTGTCCCGGTAGAAGGCGGCCGCGCGCGGTACGTCTGCGACCTTCAGGTGCACGTGCCCGACGGCGGTGCTCGGCGCGATCACCTCAGAAGGCTCCTCGAGGGACTGCGCGAGCAGGTCATCGAGGTCGAGCGGCAACGTCACCATGTTCACGCTGCGCCCGTCGCGCGAGCGCTCCCAGCGCTCGCGCGGGCGGTCGGCGTAGATCTCGATCCCGAGGCCGTCGGGATCGCTCAGGTACAGAGCCTCAGAGACGCCGTGGTCGGACGCGCCCTCGAACGGCCAGCGTGCGGCGGCGACCCGTCGCACGCTGTCGGCGAGCGCCGCGCGCGAGGGGTGCAGCCAGGCCACGTGATAGAGGCCGGTCGCGCCGGGGGGAAGGGGGGTGGGCGCCGTGATCGCGCTGAGCACGAGCGCCGGGTGCTCGCGATCCGGGCCCAGTTGCGCCTCGTCGGGCTCGCGCGAGATCACGGGAACCCCGAGCACCCGCTCGTAGAAATCGACGCTTCGCGGCAGGTCGCCGACGTCGAGGTGCACGGAGCCGATGCGCAGGTTGGGGTCGATCGCGGTCATCGCTTCAAGCGCTAGTGTGCCCGTGAGTATGAACCTGCGCAAGCTCGGAAGCAGCGACCTCGAGGTGTCCGAGATCAGCCTCGGCTCGTGGCTGACCTACTCGGGCGGGGTTGAGGGCGAGCAGGCGAAGGCCTGCGTGCAGGCGGCCTTCGACGCAGGGATCAACTTCATCGATACGGCCAACGTGTACGGGCGCGGCGCGGCCGAGACGTTGCTCGGCGAGGTGCTCAGCGAGCACGAGCGCTCTTCGTATGTGCTCGCGACGAAGGTCTACTTCCCGATGTCCGACACGGATCGCGGCCTCTCCGCCGAGCAGATTCACAAGCAGATCGACGCCTCGCTGCAGCGCCTGCGGACCGACTACGTCGACCTCTACCAATGCCACCGCTACGACCAGCACACACCGCTGCCCGAGACGATGAGCGCGCTCAGCGACGTCGTGCGCGCGGGCAAGGCTCGCTACATCGGCTTCAGCGAGTGGCCGGCCGAGAGGATCGCCGAGTCGCTCGCGCTGCCCGGCGTCGAGCGCTGGGTATCGAGCCAGCCGCAGTACTCGATGCTGTGGCGCGCTCCGGAGGCGGAGGTGATCCCCCTGTGTGAGCGGGAGGGCATCTCGCAGATCGTGTGGTCGCCGCTGGCCCAAGGGGTCCTGACCGGCAAGTACCTGCCGGGCGAGCCGCCGCCCGCCGACTCCAGGGCGGCCAGCGAGAGCATGGGTGGCTTCATCGACCAGCTGATCGAGCCGCGCGTGCTCGAGGCGGTGCAGCGGCTGCGCGCAGTCGCCGAGCAGGCCGGCCTGAGCATGGTCGAGCTGGCCCTCGCCTGGGTTCTGCGCGAGCCGAACGTCGCCTCTGCGATCGTCGGTGCAAGCCGGCCCGAGCAGGTCTACGCCAACGCCGCGGCGTCCGGTGTCGAGCTCGACGCCGACACGCTCGCCGCAATCGACGCGGCGCTCGGCGACGTCGTCGTGCGCTGACGACGCCGCCTGCTGAAAAGCGCTCGCGCGCCTGCGATCAGGCCGCCTTCACCGCCGAGATGTCGACCAGGATCTTGACCTTCTCGCCGACGACAACGTTGCCCGAGCCAAGCGCCATGTTGAACTTCATGTCGTAGTCGGAGCGGTTGATCTGGGTGGTCGCGGAGAGGCCGACGCGCTCGTTGCCCTGCGGGTCGGTCTCGGTGCCCTCGAGCACGCCTACGAGCTTGAGCGGGCGTGTGATGCCGCGAATCGTGAAGTCGCCTTCGATCTCGAAGTCGTCCTCGTCGAGAGGGCGAACGGCGGTCGACTTGAACGTGATCTGCGGGTGGTTCTCGACGTCGAAGAAGTCCGGCGAGCGCAGGTGCCCGTCGCGTTGGGGCTCGCGCGTGTCGACGCTCGCGACCTCCACGCTGCCGTGCGCGCTGACGCCGTCCGGCGTCACCTCGAGCGTTCCCTCGAACTCCTTGAACTGCCCCTTGACCGTCGCGATGCCGAGATGTTTGACCTGGAATTCGACGCTCGAGTGGATCGGATCGACGTTCCACGTTCCGATCGGAAGGGGAGTCTGCGTAGCGGTGCTCTCCGGTGATGACATTCGATCTCCTTGTTTGAAGGCAGGTGCCGTCCATACGTACCCGGCGTCACGACACTAGCAAAGCTCGTTGCGTGCACAACTACTCTGTCTAGCGAGGCTGGACGACGAGCGTCTGAAATGCGCGGCCGACGGGCCCGTGCACGTCGTGCAGCACGCTCTCCGCGAGCCCCGTGCCGCCGGCGTGCAGCAATGTGCGCGCGTCCAGGCCGATCCACTCACCGAGCGGCTGGCGCTGCAGATGGATCGTCAGGTCGGCGTTGATGAAGAGGAAGCGCTCGAACGGCAACACCGCGCTGACGCCGTTGCCGAAGTCTGCCGTGCCCGCCAGTCGCGCGAGCGGTGTGAGCGGCTCTCCGGGCAGCAGCGGGTGGCGCAGGCGCATCCACACGCGTCCGGGCCCGAGCGCGCGGGGGTCATCGAGCCAGCGCATCTCCATTGCCGAGGCGGCAAAGCTCGCCTCGCCTGAGCCGTCGAGCGAGAACCGCACCGCCGTTCCGCTCTCAGGTGGCGCCATCGCCGGCTCGGTCCTCGGCGTCTGCTCTCCCGTCTGCTCGGCCCCTTCCGGCGGCGCTGACGGGGGCACATCGGCTGGGATCTCGCGTACGCGCAGCGCGTTGGCGCGGCACACGAGCTCGCCGGCGCTGGCATCGCCGTCCTGCCCCGTGCGCAGCTCGCCCGCCAGCTCCTGCACGCGTCGCCCAGGGCGCACGATTCGGGTTGACAGCATCAGCGGCGCGAGCGGGATCGGACGCAGGAACTCGAAGCCCAGGCGCGCGATACGCAGATCGCCGCCGGGCTGCAGACGCTCGAAGGCGCTCGTGAACAGCGCCGCCGGCGCGCCGCCGTGGAGCGCACGCGGGTCCCACGGGCCGCGCGCCTGCTCGGTCGGCACCACGGCTGTCGCCTCGCCATCCGTGCCCGCGAGCGCGTCCGCATCCTGGCGCTCGCCGACGGCGAGAAAGATGCTCTCGCCCATTGCCGCTCAGTCCGTCAGGCGGGCGGTGAAGTCGGCGAGCTTGCCCGGGTCGCGCAGCGGCGCGCCGTGTCCGAAGCAGGTCACGCGCGGGCGCAGCGCGCCGAGCCTGCGCGCCGAGGCGCGGTTGCGGACGGGGTCTGGCGTGAATATCTCCGGCGGCTCGTGCAGTCCCGGCACGCCTGTCATCACGTTCATGTTGTTGAGCACGTCTCCGAGGATCAGCACACCGTCTGACTCGCGCCAGTAGGCGACCTGTCCGCGCGAGTGCCCGGGGCTCTCGAGCACGGTGAAGCCCGCGACCTCGTCGCCCTCGACGAGCGCGCGCGCAACCGGGTGCGGCGGTCCCGTCCAGAAACGCCGCTGCAGCGCGTTCAGCCAGCTCGGCGCCTGCGAGTTGAAGACCCCGTCCGGCGTCTCCATCGCCGGCACGTCGCCCTGTCCGCACCACAGCGGGATATCTAGCCGTTCGCAGATCGCGTGGCTCGAGCCCTGATGGTCGGGATGCGCGTGCGTGAGCGCGTGCGCGCTCAGCTTGCGCCCCGCGATCTGGCGCATGATCCTGCGCTCTGCCTGACGCGTGCCCGCGTCGAGCAGGACGTCGCCGACGAGGTAGACGTTGATCGCGTTCCGCGGCCAGCCGCTCAGCATGTGGACGTCGTCGGCGAGCTGTCTCATCGCGCGCTGCTCCTCTCCTTGGTGCTCATCTCCGCGATCCCTCCCACGAGAAGCCGCGCACGGCAAAGTACATGCCGAAGACGCCCCACAGGGCGATCACGGCCAGGGCGTCGAGATTACTGCCGAGGCCCGCGCCTGTGACCATCGCGCCGGAGAGCCCGTCGATCAGCGGCTTCAACGGCAGCGCTTCGGCGATCGTGCGCACGAAGCCGGGCGCGTGCGAGTCATCGAAGGCGAAGAACGACACGAACACGACCGGCAGGAACACCGCGTTGACGTAGGCCGCGGTCGACTCGAAGTTGGGGATCACGTGCGCGAAGGCGACGCCGAGTGCCGCCAGGCTGACGACGCCGACGAGCACGAACACGATCAGCTCCCCCCAATGCTGTGGCCAGCCGATCCCGAAGAACGCCCTCCCCGCCAGCACGATGATCGCGATCTGCAGCGCGGTGTTGGTGACGGCGTTCGCCGCGACGCCGCCGAAATACGAGCTCGCCGGCAGCGGCGTGCCGCGGATGCGCTTGAGCACGCCGCGCTCGCGCAGGAACACGATGTTGTAGGCGAGCGCGGTGAAAGTCGTCGACATCACGCTCATCCCGGCAATCGACGGCACGAGCTTGTTCAGGGCATCCTGATTGCCGCTGAGGATCACGCCGCCGGCGACGAGGAACAGCAGCGGCAGCACGAAGTTGAAGAATGCCGCGCTGGGGTTGCGCCAGAACATCCGGCGCTCCAGGCGGTACTGGCGCCAGCTGAAGGCGATCGCGTCAGGCATCGCCGTCTCCAGAGGATGCCGCGGTCAGCTCCAAATAGACGTCCTCGAGCGTCGGGCGACCGACCGACAGCTCATCCAGGCGCCGGCCCTCGGCGAGCGCCTCTGCGGTCAGCTCGTGCAGCAGCGCCGTCGGGTCCTCCGTCTCGAGCTCGATGAGCTCGCCGCCGGCGTCGCGGTAGGTGACCTTGTAGCGCAGCCCGCCCGCGCGACCGTCCCGCTCGCCCGTACCCACGCCCAGCTCCCGCGGTGGCCCGATCGCGAGCACCCGCCCGTCCTTGACGATCGCTACGCGATCGGCGAGCGCCTGCGCCTCCTCGAGGTAGTGCGTCGTCAGCAGGATCGTCTTGCCCAGCGCCCGCAGCGAGCGCACCGTCTCCCAGGCCGCGCGTCGCGCCTGCGGGTCAAAGCCGGTCGTGGGCTCGTCGAGAAAGATCAGCTCCGGGTCACCGACGAGCGCCAGCGCGAAGTCCAGTCGCCGCAGCTGTCCGCCGGACAGCCTGCGGCTGCGCTCGTCGGCCTTCTCCTGCAGCCCGGCGAGCGCAAGCACCTCCTCGACATCGCGCGGGTGGGGGTAGAAGCTCGCCCAGTGGCGCAGCGCCTCGCGCGGGGTGATGTGGCCGTAGACGCCCCCCGACTGCAGCACGATCCCGATCCGTTGGCGCAGCTCGATCGAGCGGTTCGCGGGGTCGTGGCCGAGTACCGAGACATCGCCGCTCGTGCGCGTGCGGTAACCCTCGAGAATCTCCACGGTCGTCGTCTTGCCGGCCCCGTTGGGACCGAGCAGGCCGAACACCTCACCGCGGCGAACGGTGATGTCGATGCCGCGCACCGCCTCGTAGTCGCCGTAGCGCTTGCACAGCTCGCGCACCTCGATTGCGGGGGCCGGATCACTCACCCTGTGATCATCGCAAGAGCCGATCGGCGAGACGGCGCCCGGGCCAGGCGAGATCGCGTTCGCAACCGCGGTGGCGCTACCTACCAGTGCACGCCCCTGGTGAGCGTCGCCATCGCGATCTGCTCGAAGGAGACGTGCTCCTCGACCTCCGCATGCCCCTTCGAGGCGGCCGAGTCGGGGAACACGCGGTAGGCGAGATGCAGCAGCCGGTCAACGGTGCTCGGCGAGATCGTGTACGCGACCTCGCCGAACTTGCCCATCCACGTGCCCATCTCCTTCGGGCGCGCGCGCAGCGCCTCGCAGATCATGTCCGCCGCCTCCTCCGGGCTGATCGCGGGGAAGGCGTCGTACATCTTCGTCGGGGCGATCATCGGCGTGCGCACGAGCGGCATGTGGATCGTCGTGAAGGTCACACCGTCGCCGATCACCTCCGAGGCGACGACCCGGGTGAACGCGTCGAGCGCCGCCTTCGAAGCGACATACGCGGAGAAGCGGGGCGGGTTCGTCTGTACCCCGATCGAGGACACGTTGACGATGTGACCCGATCCGCGCTCGCGCATATGCGGAAGCAGGCCGATGATCAGCTTGACCGCGCCGAAGTAGTTGAGCTGGATGGTGCGTTCGAAGTCATGGAAGCGGTCGTAGCTGAGCGCGATCGAGCGCCGAATCGAGCGTCCCGCGTTGTTGACGAGCATGTCGACGTTGCGGTGGTCGGCGAGCACGCGCTCGAGCAGCCGTTCGATCGACTCGATGTCGGAGATGTCCGCCGCGTACACGTACGCGGTGCCGCCCGCGGCGACGATCTCCGCCCGCGCCTCCTCGAGTTTCTCGACGTTGCGCGCCACCAGCAACGGCACCCCGCCCGCCGCCGCCACCTTCAGGGCGGTCGAGCGTCCGATGCCCGAGGATGCCCCGGTGATCAGCACGTGCTTACCGTCGAGCGCCTGCTTGAGCGTCGCGCCGCGGCGCAGCTCGTTGTCCATCTCGCGCTCCCAGTAATCCCACAGGCGAGGCAGGTAGCTCGCCAGCGGCGGCGGCTGCTCCAGCGGCGAGCCGGCGAGGGCCTGTGTCGCCGCCTGGCTGTCAAAGCGCGGCACCAGCTCCATGTGCGCGAGCACCTCCGGCGGGATTCCGAGGTCGCGCAGCGCCAAGCCGCGCGCCTGGCGCAGCGGCGGCAGCGCGAGGGCGAGCTTGAGCGGCCACTTCGGCAGCGGGTCTGTGAGGCGTTTGTCGATGCTGATCGCGAAGCGCGGGGCGTGCGCGATGCTCGCCAGCTCGTTGATCAAATCGTCGACGCGCTGCGCTCGCGGGTCGGTCAGATGGAAGGCGCGACCGTCCAGGTCCGGCTCGTGGGCGATGTGCTCGAGCGCGTTTGACACCCAATCGACCGGCACGATGTTCGTGTAGCCGAGGTCCAGCCCGACGAGCGGCACCCACTCGGGGAGCAGCTGGCGCATCCGCTGGATCGCTTTGAAGAAGTAGTAGGGGCCGTCGATCTTGTCCATCTCGCCGGTCTGAGAGTCACCGACGACGATCCCCGGCCTGTAGATGCGCCACGCGACGTACGGTTGCTCGCGCACGATCCGCTCGGACTCGAACTTTGTGCGGTGATAGGCCGAGGGCAGCCGCTGGCCCTCGTCGAACATGTCCTCGCTGAAGACGCCCTTGTAGGTGCCGGCGATCGCGATCGAGGAGACGTGGTGCAGGTGCTTGGCGTCGAGCGCGCGAGCCAGCTCGACGGCGTGCGTCGTGCCGCCGACGTTCACGGCCGTGTTGCGCTCCGCCGGCGCGGTCATGTCATAGACGGCGGCAAGGTGGAAGAAGTGCTCGATCTCGCCGCGCAGCTCCGCGACGCGCTCCTTCTCGACGCCCAGCAGCGGGCGGCGCAGATCGCCGATCACCGGCTCGACGCGCTCGGCCGCGGAGGGTCCCGCAACGATGCTCCAGCGCTCGATCAGGTCGTCCAGGCGCCCGGTTGAGCTGTCGCGCACGAGCACGTACACCTTGCCCTGGCGCAGCTCGAGCAGCCGTTCCACCAGGCGCCTACCTATGAAGCCTGTCGCTCCTGTGACAAAGTAGGCCATCGTCGGCAAGCCTACCCTAAGCGCCCGCGCCCGCTCCTCCGCGACCCTCGCCGGCGGCAAAGCGCGCGGCGCCACGCTGACCATCGGCGAACACGCCCGGCCCCGCCTGCGCCTCCAGGGCGAGTCCCTGCGCGAGCGTCAGCCCGAGACCCTCGATCGCCGCGCGCCGATCGGCGAGCAGCGTCGGCTGCGGAAAGCGCGCGAGCCCCTCGGCGAGCTCCAGCGCGCGCTCGAGATGCGCTGCGGGCGCCACGATCTCGTTCAGCAGCCCGATCGAGAGCGCCTCGTGGGCGTCGATCATGCGCCCGGTGAGGATCAGATCGAGCGCGCGACCGAGGCCGACGACGTGGGGCAGGCGCTGGGTGCCGCCGTCGATCAGCGGCACTCCCCAGCGGCGCTCGGGGAATCCAAGCGTCGAGCCCTCGGTCGCGATTCGCAGATCGCACCAGAGCGCGATCTCCAATCCGCCGGCGAGGCAGAAGCCGGAGATTGCGGCGATCGTCGGCTTGGACGGCGTCAGCCGCGTGAAGCCCATCGGCCCCTCCTCGCTCATCAGCCGGCCGGCCATCGTGTCGGTGGCCTTCAGGTCTGCGCCGGCGCAGAAGGAAACGCCGCCGGCGCCCGTCAGCACCAGCACGCGCGCATCATCGTCGGCCTCGAAGCGCAGGTACGCCGCGTGCAGCGACGCCGCCGTCGGTCCATCTACTGCGTTACGGCGATGCTGGCGGTCGATCGTGATCAGCGCGGCGGCGCCGCGGCGCTCATAGCGAACCGGTTCGGGCTCGCTCATCTGTCCGAGCTACCCCGACGGTCTACCAGCCGCCGCGCATGTGCCCGTTGCTCAGCAGCGCCTTGTTCGCGGCTTTGCGGGCTTCCTTGCGTTTGTCGAGGTGGCGTTGGATCATGCTCATCGCGAACACGAACGTCGGGAAGAAGACCACGAGGATGAGGCCCGCCTCGACGACGACTTTGTCGGTCGTCGCGCCATAGAAGCCGCGGCCGTCGTTGAACGCATCCGCGGCCGGAGCGAGCAGCAGCGACACGAGCAGCGCGAGCGGGACGAGCGTTGCGAGGAGTGCGATCAATCGTTTGCGCATCGGGCGCGTTGGATCGTAGCGGAGCGCGCGGAGGGCCGCGAGGCCAGCGCCTACCATCAGCAGCCGTGGCTCTTCTGATCGCATCCGACCTGCACAAGGACATCGCTGGGCAGCCGTTGCTGCGCGGCGTCTCGTTCAAGCTCGAGCGCCGCGAACGCATGACGATCGCGGGGCGCAACGGCGCGGGCAAGACGACGCTGCTGCGGATGCTCGCCGGCGAGACCTCGATCGATCGCGGCGAGCTGAGCGTGGCGAAGGGTGTGCGCATCGCGCTGCACGATCAGCGCCCGCCGCGCGAGCGCGGGAGGGCGTTGCGCGACTACCTGCTCTCGGGCTGTGCGGAGGAGCTGCAGATCGAGGCGCAGCTGGCCGAGCTCGAGGCGAAGATGGCCGCCGGCGCGACCGACGAGGCGACGTATGACCGTTACGCGCGCGCACAGGCGCGGCTGGAGGCGCGCGGCGGCTACCTGTGGCGCAATCGCGCAACCGCGATGGCGCACGGCCTCGGCTTCCGCGAGGCGGACCTCGACCGCAGTCTCGACACGTTCTCCGGAGGCCAGCTGACGCGCGCCTCGCTCGCACGCGCGCTGGCCACCGGAGCGGACGTGCTGCTGCTCGACGAGCCCACCAACCACCTCGACATCGAGTCGCTCGAGTGGCTCGAGCAGACGCTCGTCGACCTCGACGCGGCGGTCGTGCTGGTGGCTCACGACCGCTGGTTCCTCGAGGCTGTCGGCACCGCGGTGCTCGAGCTCGAGGCCGGCCGTTCGCGCTTCTTCGCTGGCACCTGGCACCAGTGGCGTCGCGAACAGGCCGCGCGCGAGATGGCGCTGGGCAAGGCGATCGACAAGCAGCAGGCCGAGATCGAGCGCATGGAGCGCTTCATCGAGCGCTTCCGCTACAAGGCGACGAAGGCCAAACAGGCGCAGTCGCGCGTGAAGAAGCTGAACAAGATCGAGCGCATCGAGCGCGATCCCAGAGATGGCAAGGGCCTCGAGTTCGCGTTCTCGGCGCCGGAGCGCTCGGGGCGCGTGATCTTCGAGCTGATCGACGCGCGCATCGAGGTGGGCTCCGGCCCGCCGGTGGTGCTGCTGCGCGACGTCGAGCTGTGGCTGGAGCGGGGCGAGCACGTCTCGCTGGTGGGCCCCAACGGCACCGGCAAGACGACGCTGATCGAGACGCTCGCCGGTGCTCGTCCCTTGGCGGCGGGGAAGCTCAGCACCGGCCACAACGTGAAGGTCGGCTATCTCTCCCAGCACGCCGACGAGCTCGGTGCCGGCGGCCCTCCCGAGCAGAGCGTCGTCGACGCCGCGCAGCGCGCAACCGGGTTGAGCCCCGGCAAGGCGCGAGCGCTGCTCGGGCGCTTCCTGTTCTCGGGCGAGGACGCGGACAAGCCGCTGAGTGGCCTCTCAGGCGGTGAGCGCCGGCGCCTGTCGCTCGCGGTCCTCGTTGGATCAGATTCCCACCCACCGAACGTGCTGATCCTCGACGAGCCCACCAACCACCTGGACATCGAGAGCCGCGAGGCGCTCGAGGACGCGCTGCGCTCGTTCACCGGCGCGATCCTGCTCGTCTCCCACGACCGTGCCCTGCTCGACGCCGTTGGCACGCGCACGGTCGCCGTCGAGGATCGCGCGCTGCACAGCTATGTCGGTGGCTGGCCGGAGTACGTGCGCGTGCGCGACGAACGTCGGGCGCCCGCAAACGCACGGCGCGCCGGCGCCGTCGGTGTCCCCGGCGATGGCGCGCCGGACGACCCGGCGCTGATCGTCAACGGGTCCGCGTCGCACTCTGGCGTGGCGAACGGGCGGGCGAGCGCAGCGGAGCTCCCCACAGTTGCGAACAAGCCCAAGCGCAAGCCCGAGCGCAAGGGCCCTTCCAAGAACAGGCTCAGCGAGCAGCAAAAGGCAGAGCGCACGATCGAAGCGGCCGAGGCTGCGCTGAGCGCGCTGGAAGCGGAGCTCGCGGATCCGGCGGCGTGGGCCACGCGCTACGAGGCGGCGAAGTCCGAAGCCCGCCACACGGCCGCCACACGCGCTGTCGAGGACGCCTACGCGCGCCTGGAGGCGCTCGTCGACTGACCCACGCGCAGCTAATCTCTGGGTGTGAGCGAACAGCTCAAAATGGCGCGCAACGTGGCGATCCTCGTGGCGATCGCGGCGGCGGTGTACTTCATCCCCGGCGGCGGGCGGGTGGCGCACACGTTCGAAGCGGTGCTCCTGGTCGCGTTCGGATTGGGCATCGGCTATCTCGGGCTGCGCTTCTATCGCGAGAACCGCGTCGCGCTGCACAGCCTCGGCGACTACCACCGCGCGCTGCTCTACGGAGCGCTCGCGCTCGCGGTGTTCTTGTGGGTCGCGCGCGAGCGTATGTGGCTGACGACGGTCGGCGAGCTCGCGTGGTTCGTGCTCGCCGGCTTGACGGTGTACGCGCTGCTCTCGGTGTACCGCCATTGGCGCGCGTACAGCGCCTACTGAAGGCGAGAGCACGGCGCCTATCCTCGGGGGCATGGCAGCGACAGAGCAACTGAGCGGCGCGGCGGCCGCGCGCGCGAGCCTCGCCGAGCAGCGCCGCGCGCTTCCCGATCAGCCGGGCGTGTACCTGTTCAGGGACGCCAACGGCCGCGTGATCTATGTCGGCAAGGCGAAGTCGGTGCGCAAGCGCGTCGCCTCGCACTTCTCAAAGGCACAGGTCCCGAGCAGCCCAGGTCACGCGGAGATGGTCGCGAGCGTCGAGCACATCGAGTGCGTCGTCGTCGCGAGCGAGGCGGACGCACTGCTGGCGGAGCAGAGCTTCATCAAGCAGTACCGCCCTCGCTTCAACATCCGCCTGCGCGACGACAAGTCCTACCCGTTCATCGGGATCTCGCTCGAGGAGCCATACCCGCGCGTGTACTTCACGCGCGAACGCCACCGGCCGGGTCGCGCCTACTTCGGCCCCTACTCGAACGCGAAGCGCGTGCGCGCGACGCTGGAGGTGCTCGCGAAGGTGTTCATGTTCCGCTCGTGCACCGGTCCCGAGCCGGGGCGGCGCAGCGGCAGCCCCTGCCTGGACTACTACATCAAGCGCTGTGGGGCCCCGTGTGTCGACTACGTATCGAGGGAGGAGTACCGCGAGAGCATCGACGGGGTGATCGACTTCCTCAACGGACGCTTCTCGGCGATCGAGCGTGACCTCGACGCGCGCATGCGCGCAGCGGCGGCGCAGGAGGAGTTCGAGCAGGCAACGCTCGAGCGCAATCGGCTGCAGGCTGTGCACTCGCTGCTCGAGCGCCGCCGCGTGACGAGCGAGTCGGTCGGGACCTTCGACGCGGTCGCGGTCGCTGTCGACGGACGCGACGCCAACGCGCAGGTCTTCCAGGTGCGCGACGGCGTGCTCTCCGACCGCCAGTCGTTTTACCTCGCCAACGAGGCCGAGCGGGATCTGGCGGAGGTGGGGGAGGAGTTCATGCTGCAGTACTACGGCGGAGCCACGTCGATCCCGGCGCTGCTCGTGCTCCAGCCCGCGCTCGGAGGCCGCGAGGCGCTCGCCGACGCGCTGTCCCGCCGCCGTGACGGCCCGGTGGAGCTGCGCGCTGCCGAGCGTGGCGAGAAGCGTCGCATCCTTGAACTGGCCGAACGCAACGCGCTGCTCGCCCTCGATCAGGAGCGGCTGCGCTCCGAGCGCCGCCGCGAGAGCCGTGTGCAGGCGCTCGAGGGCCTACAGCAGGCGCTCGGGCTCGACGCGCCGCCGATCAGGGTCGAGTGCTTTGACATCTCCAACCTCGGTGGCACGCACACGGTGGCCTCGATGGTCGTGTTCGAGGGCGGCGCGCCGAAGAAGTCGGACTACCGCCGCTTCAAGATCCGCGCCACCGAGGGCACGCCCGACGACTTCGCCTCGATGGCGGAGGTGCTCGAACGCCGCTACGCGCAGTGGGTGCGTCAGGCGGACATCTCCCCCCACGACCCCGCCTACGACCCGAGCTTCGCGGCGCTGCCGAACCTGGTGGTGATCGATGGCGGCAAGGGTCAGTTGGCCGCGGGCCTGGGGCCGCTCGCGGGCTTTCGCGAGCGCGGCGTGGCGGTCGTGTCGCTGGCCAAGCGCATCGAGGAGGTGTTTCTGCCGGGGCGCAGCGCGCCGCTGGTGCTCGATCACTCAACGCCCGAGCTGCAACTGCTCCAGCGCGTGCGCGACGAGGCGCATCGCTTCGCGATCACCCACCACCGCGGCCGCCGCGACAAGGCGATGACCAGCTCGCTGCTCGACGGGCTGCCCGGAATCGGCCCGTCGCGCAAGCGTGCGCTGCTGACGCACTTCGGCTCGCCTGAGGCGGTCGTGGCGGCGAGCAGCGAGGAACTGCAGGCGGTGCCCGGGCTGCCGGCGAAGGTGGGCAGAGACATTCATGCCTACCTCCATCGCGCCGGCTGAGTCGCGCGCGCCGGCAGGCAGCATTCCGCACGAGTTCTCCAATAGGTGACACGCGCGTCCGTGCTGAGCGGCACAATGCAGGCGATGGCTGTGATCAGGCCCCTGCGCCCGCTGCGAGCTGCCAGCGGGAAAACCGGCGAGCCGGTGATCGACTCACGCCTCGAGGACTTCGTCGTGATCACGGGTTTCTCCGGCGCCGGCAAGTCGACGGCGATGAACGTGTTCGAGGACGCCGGCTACTTCTGCGTCGACAACCTGCCGCCGGAGATGATCCGCTCGCTCGTCGAGCTGTTCGTGCACAAGGGATCTAAGGTCGAGCGCGCGGCGGTCGTCTCGGACGTTCGCGGCGGCGTGTACTTCGAGGCGCTGCGCGCGGTCGTCGATGACCTCGACGCGCTCGGGCTCTCCCACCACGTGCTGTTCCTCGAGGCTGCCGAGCAGGCGCTGGTCACGCGCTACAAGGAGACCCGTCGCCGCCACCCGCTCGCGCCGGAGGGGAGCATCGCCGCGGGCGTGGCCGCCGAGCGGGCCCTGCTCGAGCCGCTGCGCAGTCGCGCGGACATGGTGATCGACACCACAGGCATCTCCGCGGCGATGCTCCGCGAGAAGATCGCCGAGGAGTTTCTGCCTCGCAATAGCGTCGGGCGGCTGTCGGTGACGTTCATGAGCTTCGGCTTCAAGCACGGGCCGCCGCGCGAGGAGGATCTCGCGTTCGACGTGCGCTTTCTCGCCAACCCCCACTACGACCCTGCGCTTCGTGAGCTGACCGGGCTTGACAGGCAGGTGGTCGAGTACATCGCCCGCGACGGGCGCCTGGAGCAGCTTTACGCGAGGCTCGAGGCGTTGCTCGACTTCCTGCTTCCCCAATACGTCGCCGAGGGCAAGGCCCACCTCGTGATCGCCGTCGGCTGCACGGGCGGGCGCCACCGCTCGGTCGCGATCGCCGAGCACCTGTCCGAACGCTATCGCGGGCGCGAGGACCTCGACGTCGCGGTCGCCCACCGCGACATCGACAGAATCTCCCGGCGGCGGGTGAGCGAAGCACGCAGCTACGAGCCTTCTGACAGCGGCCAAGAACGCGCTGATAGCCTGCCGAAGGCACGCCGGGCGAGGGAGCAGGACTCCTGAGGCCCGGCATCGTTCATTTTCACTCAGGAGGCAGTGAATGGCAGTTCGCGTGGGCATCAATGGTTTCGGCAGGATCGGCCGAAACGTTTTCCGCGCTGCGAATGCACGGGGCAAGGCCGGCTCCGGCGGGCACGCCGCAGCGGGCGCGGAGGAGCCCGAGGATCAGATCGAGTGGGTCGCGGTCAACGACCTGACCGACGCGCGGACGCTCGCGCACCTGCTCAAGTACGACTCGATCCTCGGCCCGTATCCGGGACAGGTGCGGGTCAGCGGCGAGAACACCATCGAGGTCGACGGCCGCGAGCTGAAGGTGCTCGCGGAGCGAGATCCGGCGGCGCTGCCCTGGGGTGAGCTCGGAGTCGACGTGGTGATCGAGTCGACGGGGCTCTTCAGCGACCGCGCCGATGCCGCCAAGCACCTGGCGGCCGGGGCGAAGAAGGTGGTGATCTCGACCGCGTCGAGCGACGCCGACGTGACGGTCGTCCTCGGCGTGAACTTCGACGAGGCCTACGACCGCGAGCGCCACGACGTGATCTCGAACGCGTCGTGCACGACCAACTGCCTGGCTCCCGTCGCGAAGGTCGTCAACGACACGGTCGGGATCAAGCACGGGCTGATGACGACCGTCCACGCGTACACCGCGGATCAGCGCCTGCAGGATCTGCCCCACAAGGATCTGCGCCGCGCGCGCGCGGCCGCGATCAACCTGATCCCGGCCTCGACCGGAGCGGCGAAGGCGATCGGCCTGGTGATCCCTGAGCTGCAGGGCAAGCTCAATGGCTTCGCCGTGCGCGCGCCCGTGCCGACCGGATCGGTCGTCGACCTGACGGTCGAGTGCGAGCGCGAGACGAGCGTCGAGGAGGTCAACGCGGCGCTGAAAGCGGCCGCCGACAGCGGGCCGCTCGAGGGGATCATGCAGTACACCGAAGATCCGATCGTCTCCAGCGACGTCGTCGCCTCGCCCTTCTCTTCGATCGTCGACGCGCTGCTGACGGTGGTCGTCGACGCCACGATGCTGAAGGTCGTGGCGTGGTACGACAACGAGTGGGGATACTCCAACCGCGTGGTGGACCTGGTGCAGAGGGTCCTGTGAGTCAAGGACGGCGCTCACGCCCGCGCGTCGCCGGTATGGAGCGCCGGGTCCGTCGAGGGGTAACGTGAAGGAGCACGAACAGATGGGAGACGGTCGATGAGGAGCATTGACGACCTAGACGTTCAGGGCAAGAGGGTGCTCGTGCGCGTGGACTTCAACGTGCCCCTCGGTAGCGACGCAGACGCCGGGCCCGAGGCCGGCGGCGTGCCGCTCGTGAGCGACGACACGCGCATCGCTGCGGCGCTGGCGACGATCGAAGAGCTGCGCGCGCGCGGCGCCCGACTGG
The DNA here is from genome assembly GCA_963759265.1 of uncultured Solirubrobacteraceae bacterium. GTDB lineage: Bacteria > Actinomycetota > Thermoleophilia > Solirubrobacterales > Solirubrobacteraceae > Palsa-744. The sequence goes on along the minus strand of CAVWYR010000002.1, from coordinate 27,628 downwards.
TCCTGGTCTCGCATCTGGGTAGGCCGGAAGGCAAGCGCGTGCCCGAGCTCTCGCTCGCGCCGGTGGCGGATCGCCTGCGCGAGCTGACCGGCGCGAAGGTGACGCTTGCACCGGCGGTCGTCGGCGAGCAGGTGACGGCGCTCGTGGAGGACGCGCGGCCCGGCGAGATCGTCGTTTTGGAGAACGTGCGCTTCGAGCCAGGAGAGGAGAGCAACGACCCCGATTTCGCGGCGGAGCTCGCGGCGCTGGCGGATCTCTATGTCGACGATGCGTTCGGCGTCGCACACCGCGCGCATGCGAGCAACGAGGGCATCACGCACCTGCTGCCGAGCGTCGCCGGGCGCCTGCTGGAACGGGAGGTCACGACGCTGACGGGGATCCTCGAGCACCCGCAACACCCGTTCGTGGCGATCGTCGGCGGCGCGAAGGTGGCGGACAAGATCGCCGTGATCGAGCGCTTCCTCGCGGTCGCCGACGTGGTGCTGATCGGCGGCGCGATGTGCTTCCCGTTCCTGTGCGCGCAGGGCCACAAAGTCGGCGAGTCGCTGTGCGACGACGATGATGTGGTGCATGCGCGGCGCGCGCTGTCCTGGGCGAGCGACACGCACTCACCCCAGCTCGGGCGTGCGCGACTACTGGTGCCGAACGATCTCGTGATCGGCGAGCGCCTCGACGCGGACGCCGAACATCGGGTGCTGGACGGCGTCGAGGTGCCGAGGGGTTGGATGGGCCTGGACATCGGCCCGAAGACGGCCAAGCGCTACGCCGATGTGATCGCCGGCGCCGGCACCGTCTTTTGGAACGGCCCGATGGGCGCGTTCGAGGTGGAGCCGTTTGCCGCGGGCACGCGCGCGGTCGCCGAAGCGGTCGCGAGCGCGGAGGGGCTGACGGTGGTCGGTGGCGGCGACTCGGCGGCGGCGCTAGCGCAGTTCGGGCTCGAGCACGCGATCGATCACCTCTCGACCGGCGGTGGCGTGACGCTGCAGCTGGTGGAGGGCGCGACGCTGCCCGGCGTGCAAGCGCTCGAAGGCGCAGGGGTGGCCTCCTGATGGCCTCAGGGCGCACGCCGCTGATCGCAGGCAACTGGAAGATGCACAAGACGCAGGAGCAGGCCGAGGATTACATCCAGGCGCTGCTACCGCGCCTGTCGGCCGTGGACGCTGTGGATGTCGCGATCTGCGTGCCGTTCACCGATCTGCGCGCGATGGTCGACAGCGCGCGCGGCTCGCGCGTGGAGGTATACGCACAGAACATGCACCAGGAGCCCGAGGGCGCTTATACGGGCGAGGTCTCCTCCGCGATGCTGCGGGAGCTCGACGTGCGCGGCGTGGTGCTCGGGCACTCCGAGCGAAGGGAGCTGTTCGGCGAGAGCGACAGGGCGCTGGCGCTGAAGGTGCCGGCCGCGCTGGAGGCGGGCCTCGTACCGATCCTGTGCGTGGGGGAGACCGAGGCGGAGCGCGACAACGACGACACCGATCGCAAGCTGCGCCAGCAGGTCCGCGACGATCTCAGCGGCGTGCCGAGCGAGCGCCTCGCCGAGGTCGTGATCGCCTACGAGCCGATCTGGGCGATCGGCACCGGCAAAGTCGCGACGCCGGAACAGGCACAGGAGGCGATCGCGTTCATCCGCGCTCTCGTAGGCGATCGTGACAAGCAGGCGGCGGAGGCGGTGCGCATCCTGTATGGCGGCTCGGTACGCCCGGAGAACGCCGCAGAGCTGCTCGCGCTCGCGGACGTCGACGGAGCGCTCGTCGGCGGGGCGTCGTTGGAGGCGCAGTCGTTCGCGCAGATCGTGGCCGCGAGCCCGCGATGATCACCCCGGCAGGCCCGCAAAGCCTGCCGGTCCCGTGCGCGTGCCTGATCGTGCTCGACGGCTGGGGGCTTGCCGAGCCGGGCCCGGGAAACGCGGTGTCGCTCGCGCGCACGCCGGTCTTCGACGAGCTGTGGGAGTGCTACCCGCACACCACGCTGACGGCGTGGGGACGGGCGGTGGGGCTGCCGGAGGGCCAGATGGGCAACAGCGAGGTCGGGCACCTGAACCTCGGTGCGGGGGCGATCGTGCGGCAGGACCTGGTGCGCATAGACGACGCCGTGGCTGACGGCTCGCTGGCGCAGAACGAGATCCTGCGGGCGGCCTTTGCGGGCGCCGAGCGGGTGCACCTGATCGGCCTGGTATCCGATGGTGGCGTTCACTCCTCGCTCGATCACCTGCGCGCGTTGATCGAGCTCGGACGCACGCTCGCGGTCAAGGATCTGGTCGTGCACGCGTTCACAGACGGGCGCGACACGCTGCCACACGCCGGCGTCAACTACCTGCGCGAGCTCGACGCCATCGCCGGCGTGCGCGTGGGCTCGGTCGTCGGGCGCTACTGGGCGATGGATCGCGACCGCCGCTGGGAGCGCACGCAACGCGCGTACGACATGCTCGTGCACGCGCTCGCGCCGTATCGCGCCGACGGTGGCGAGCAGGCCGTGCAGGACGCCTACCGCAGGGGCGAGACGGATGAGTTCATCGAGCCGACGCTCGTCGGCGACGAGGCCGCGATCCGCCCCGGCGACAGCGTGATCGCGTTCAACTTCAGGCCCGACCGCATGCGCGAGATCACGCGTGCGCTGGCGGAGCCCGGGTTCGGGGAGGATCCGCGACGGCGCGAGGAGCTGCCGGGGTGGACTGGCCGCGCGGGCACGCCGGCGATCTCGCGCTACACGACGCTAACGAGCTACGAGGAGGACTGGTCCTTTCCGGTCGTGTTCTCGCCGGAGCACCCTTCGACCACGCTGGCGGTGGTGCTCGAGCGCGCGGGCGCTTCGCAGCTGCACGTCGCGGAGACCGAGAAGTATCCGCACGTGACGTACTTCTTCAACGGCGGCGAGGAGGCGCAGCTGCGCGGTGAGCGCCGCGAGCTCGTGCCCTCGCCGCGCGACGTGCCGACGTATGACCGCAAGCCGCAGATGAGCGCGCGCGAGGCGGCAGCAGCGTTCGTCAACGCATGGCGCGACCAGGATCAGCCCCCGCAATTCGCCATCATCAACTTCGCGAACGCGGACATGGTCGGGCACACCGGAGTGATCGCCGCGGCGGTCGCGGCGGTGGAGACCGTCGATGAGTGCCTCGGCGAGGTCGCGGCGGCCGTGCACGCGCGCGGCGGCGTGTGCGTGGTGACCGCCGACCACGGCAACGCCGACCACATGCTCGAGCCCGACGGGAGCCCCAACACGCAGCACTCGCTGAACCCGGTGCCGCTGATCCTGACGAGCACCGGCGCGGCGCTGCGCCAGCGCGGGGGTGTGCTCGCCGACGTCGCACCAACGGTGCTGGCGGCGTTGGCGATCGAGCAGCCGCAGCAGATGACGGGGCGCTCGTTGATCGAGGGCCGCTAGATTCATGTCGAGCGGCCCGCCGGGCTGCGGAGGTGTTCGCGGCGCACGAAGGAGCTGAGATGTCGTCAGATGGGGATGAATCGGTGCAGCGCCAGCCTGACCGGATCGAGCAGCGCCCACGCAGGAGCCTGTCCTGGCGCCTGCTCGCGAACGTGTTCATCGGCGCAGGCGTCAACCATTTCGTGATGCCGCGCGCCTACGAACAGATCGTGCCGCCGAGCCTGCGCAGCCATGCCAAGGAGATCGTCCAGCTCAGCGGCGTCGCCGAGATCGCAGGCGGCGTCGGCGTGCTCGTGCCCGCGACGCGGCGACTGTCGGGACTGGGCCTGATCGCGCTGCTCGCGGCCGTGTTCCCGGCCAACGTGTACATGGCGCGCGAGCCCGAGCGCTTCCGCAAGATCCCCCAGTGGGCGCTGTACGCGCGCCTGCCACTGCAGCCGCTGATGATGCTGTGGGCCTGGCGAGCGACGCGGCGATGAGCGCGATCTCCCGCGCGCGGCGCGCAAGCGCTGCTATGTTCGCTTGAGAAGGACGTTTGGATCGGACCGCCATGTCGACCGTCACAGCCGTCAAGATCGCCAACTCCGAGCAGGAGACCCTGACACTTGGGGAGCTTCGCGCCTGGCGCGGCCTGCTCCGCGCGCACGCGTGCCTGGCAAAGCGGCTCGACTCCGAGCTCGAGCAGGCCCACGGGCTGCCGATGAGCTCGTATGAGGTGCTCCATCACCTCGAGGAGACGACCGGCGGGCGCATGCGCATGTGCGAACTGGCCGAACAAGCACAGCTCTCACGCAGCGGCCTGACGCGCCTGATCGACCGCATGGAGCGCGACGGCCTGGTCGAGCGCTGCTCGTGCGACCACGATGCGCGCGGCTCCTACGCCTGCCTGACGGGCCCCGGGCGCGAACGCCTGCGCGAAGCGCGCGGCACACACCTGGCGGTTATCCGGGAGCAGTTCTTCTCGCACTTCTCCGAGGGCGAGCTCAGCTCGCTGGCGGACATGTGGGAACGCATCGCGCCGTGCGTCGCTGCTGATCTGGGCTAGCTAGGTCCTACTCGCTCGGGCGTTCCTGCGCGGCACGGGTGCGGTCCTCCGTTGGGCGCGCGCTGTCGCCTGCCGGCGGCGGATCGGGCTCCTCGGCTGCAGCCGCCGCGTCAGCCCCCGCAGCCGCCGCGTCAGCCCCCGCAGCCGCCGCGTCAGCCCCCGCAGCCGCCGCGTCGCCCTCCACGGGCGCGTGCGCGGCGTTGCGGACGTGGCGGCGATGCAGGATCACGGTGCTGACGATCGCGAGCAGGAGCGCCACCAGCCCGTACACACCGAACGCTTCGATCGCGTGGCTCGCGGAACGCCCGATGAAGTAGGCGATCAGCCCGATCGCGCTCGCCCACAGGATCCCCCCGAGCGCGTTCCACAGCGCGAACGATCGCCAGCGCATGTGCGTGGCGCCTGCGAGCCACGAAGCCCATACGCGCAGGCCGAGCACGAAGCGACCAAAGAACACGGCCTTCGACCCGTGCGTCTCGAAGAACGGCTCGCCCACGCGCAGGACGTCGTGGCGCTGGCGGTGGAACGCGCCGGGCCGCTCGAGCAGCCAGCGTCCGCCCTTGCGCCCGATCAGGTAGCCGATGTTGTCGCCGACGATTGCAGCGGTCGCAGCGATCACGATCACGAGCTCGATGCTGAGCTTGCCCCGACTCGCCAGCACGGCGGCGGCGATCAGCGCCGTCTCTCCCGGGATCGGGATCCCGCCGGACTCGCTCATCACGAGCACGAACAACAGCGGATAGCCGGAGTCGGCGACGAGCTGGTTGACGTCGACGATCGAGGCGATCACGGGTGGGCCGGGCGCAATGGGTGTGTCACCCGCTAACTGCGCCTCTACTGGGTGTTTTCGGCGACGAGCTGCTTCAGTGCCGAGGAGGCCGTGTGAACGTCGGAGTAGACGACGTTGCGCAGCACGACTTTCGTCGGCGACGGAGCGGTGAGCACCACCGCCGCGATGATCGCCAACGCAAGCGCGAGCACGATCAGCATCGCCATGAACAAGCGACCGGAGCGCCGCCGTGCGGGAGCCCGCGCAGCGGCACCCGCAGCGGCACCGGCTGTCACGACAGCGCCGGGCGCGACCCGCGGCGGTCCCGGCCGCGGCCGGCGAGCAGCGACAGTAGGGGCAGAGGAGCGCCGCGAGGACGGCAGCACGGTCGTCGCGCGCGTGGCCGCTGTGCCGCCTGCGCGTGGGGACGGGGTATCTGGCGGGATGCCGTTCGCGCCGTCCTTCAGCGCGTGACTCATCTCGAGCGCGTTGCCGTAGCGATCACGCGGGTCGAGCGCGAGCGCCTTCGCGACCGCGTCCGCGAGCTCCGCGTTGACGGCCGCGACGAGCCTGTCGAGCGTCGGTGGCTCCTCCTGCTGCTGCTTGAGCGCCAGCTCCGTCAGCGACGTGGCCTCATACGGCAGGCGCCCCGAGATCAGCTGGTAGGTGACGACGCCGAGCGCGTACAGGTCTGCGCTTGGTCCCGCCTCCTCGCCCCGCGCCTGCTCGGGCGCGAGATACGCGGCCGTGCCGAGCACCGAGCCGACCTGCGTGATGCTCGACTGCTCGGTCGCCTTGGCGATCCCGAAGTCGGCGAGCTTGACCTCGCCTTCGCGCGCACGCAGGAGGTTGCCGGGCTTGACGTCGCGGTGAACGACACCGTGGCGATGCGCGTAGTGCAGGCCCTCGCACGCCTGTCCGATGATCGACAGCGCCTGGTCGACCTGGACCCAGTGCTCGTCGCGAAGGATCTCCGCGCACGAGGCACCCTCGATGTACTCCATCACGATGAAGTACTGGCCGGTACGGTCGTCGCGCCCGGAGTCGAACACCTGCACGATGTTCGGGTGCACCAGCCGCGCCGCCGCCTGCGCCTCGCGCTGGAAACGCGACACGAACGCGGGATCATCGGCGAGATGCTCCGCCAGCAGCTTCACAGCGACCTGGCGCTCCAGGCGCAGATCCATCGCGAGGTGAACCGTCGACATACCACCGAAGCCCAAGCGGCTGTCCAGCCGGTAGCGCCGGGCGATCTCGACGGAGCTCATCTGGCCGGTTCCTGCACGCCGCCCGCGCTGCCATTTTCACCGGCGGGGGCTTCACCGGTGCCGCCGCCGACCTGCCCTGGTGCGGATTCGCCGGCGCCGGGCGCGGGCGTGCCGCCTTCGGGGGTGTTCGCAGGTGTCGTCGGCGTGGTCGTCGGCGTCAGCGGCGTGGTGCTCGTCGTGGTCGTCGGCGTCGTCGTCGTTTGCGTTTCGCTTGGCGCAATCACGATCGTCGGGGCGGTCTTGGCGGTGGTGGTCGTGGCGCTGAGGAGCGGCTGCGCGCACAACGCGAGCGCGTGCGCTCTGAGGTTTTCGATTCCGTTGCGCAACGTGTTGCGCAGGCCGGTGTCGACGCTCGACGGCAGCGCGGTGAAGTTCTGTTCGGTCTTTGTGATCGCCGCTTCGGTCGCAGAGCAGCTTCCGTTGCCGGCTTCCGCAGCCTGCGCGACCGTTTCGAAGTCGGTCTGCAGTGGACCCGCCTGGGCGACAGGAATCAGCTTGGCGGTCGAGCCGCTGCAGCCGACAAGCAACGCGGCCGCGAGCCCCAACAGGGCTGCGAGCGCGACCCGGGCGCCAGGTAGAAACCGCGTGGTAGGCGGGCTCATTGACCGTACTCCAGGCGCTCGGCGAGCGAGTCGGGTAGGCGCGCCGCGCGGATCGCGGCGGCGGCTCCGGCGATGTCGTAGTCGGCGCGCTGAAAGCACACGGCCATGTCGTCGAGGTCCAGCAGCAGCCACGACGCCCGTGGGTCGCCGTCGCGTGGCTGCCCGACGCTGCCCGGGTTCAGCAGCCACTCGCCCTCGCCGACGTCGAGCTCGGCGCCGTCGCGGCGGGGCTCGCCCGTGGCGAGCTCGCCGTCGTGGCGCGCGAACGACAGCGCCACGTGCGAGTGGCCGATCAGGCAGATACGTTGGCGCTGCGCGTCCAAGCACAGCTCGGCCAGCAACGCCGAGAGCACGTACTCCCACACGGGGTCACGCGGGCTGGCATGGAACAGGCCGACCGCTCCCTCCTGTCCCTGCGGGCTCAAGCTCGCGAGGAACGCGAGGTTCTCAGGTGCGATCACATCGCGGGTCCATTGCGCGGCCAGGCTCGCTCCCTTGGAGAACTCGTCGAGCGGGATCTCGCCGGTGACCGCCATGTCGTGGTTGCCGGCGAGGCAGACCGCGGCGTGTCGGCGTGCGAGCTCGACGCACGCATCCGGCTCCGCTCCGTAACCGACGAGGTCGCCGAGGCACCACAACTCCGACGCGTCGCTCGCTGCGACCGCGTCGAGGGTCGCCTCGAAGGCGTGCCGGTTGGCGTGTATGTCAGAGATGACCGCGACCTTCATCCTTGCAGGGTACGAACACCACCGTTCGCCCAGCGTTCCACGATCGATCCCGCTGCAAGCGCGCAGCCAGCCGCGCGCCGCATGAACGCCGCGCTAGTCGCTGGCGGACCCAGGCTCGCTCCCGCCGTACTCGGGCAGGTTCTTGATGCCCTCGCGGGCGCTCCACTTCGAGTAGTTGTCCTCCATCGCATCGATCAGCTCGCGCATGAAGCGGGGGGAGATGTTGACGCGCGAGACGACCACGCCGGGGACCTCCTCGGACTCGACCTCGTGGTCGACGCGCGCGAAGGTGACGGTGAACTCGTAGTCGGAGTGGCTGACGTTGGCGAAGTTGGCGTATACGCCCCCCATGATCTCGGGGGACAGGTGGATGTTTATGTGGCGCTCTGCGCCTGAGTCTTGGTCGGTCACCTAGCTAGTATCGCAATCGCCGGCGAAAGAACCATGACCCGACCCACGCTCGACGACCAGCAGGCGTCCTTCGAGCCCTTCGCGGGCGCGTCGGCGACGCCTGTCGAGCGCCTGCGCACGGCCGTGATCGAGGCCGCCGGGGAGATCGCAGGCGACGGCGCCGGCGGCGTCCCTGACGCGGGCCGGCGAGCGATCACGCTCGAGCGTCCGCGCCGTGCCCAGTTCGGCGACTACTCGACGAACGCCGCGCTGCTGCTCGCCCCCGGTCTGAGGATGTCCCCGCGTGAGGTCGCAGAGCGGCTCGGCGGTGCGCTGCAGGAGCGCCTCGGCGCGAGCCTCGCGCGCTTCGAGGTCGCGGGCCCCGGTTTCTTGAACCTGTTCATCTCGGACTCGTGGCTGACGGCGGCGCTCGCGGAGGCGCTCGCCGCCGGTGAGGGGTTCGGCGTCGGCGCGATCGCCGCGCCCGAGCGTGTCCTCGTCGAATTCGTCTCAGCCAACCCCACGGGGCCGCTGCATGTCGGTCACGCGCGCAACGCCGCCTACGGCGATGCGCTCGCGCGCATGCTCTCCCTGCAGGGGCATCACGTCGAGCGCGAGTTCTACATCAACGACGCCGGCTCGCAGGTGCGCAAGCTCGGCGAGTCGATCGTCGCGTTGGCGCGCGGGGAGGAGGTGGCCGATGATGGCTACAGGGGCGACTATGTGATCGAGCTCGTCGCGCGCCTGCCGCAGGCCGCGAGCATGGATCCGGCAGAGCTCGACCGTGCCGCGATGGCGATCATGATCGCGAACGTCGAAGCCTCGCTTGCCGCGTTCGGCGTCGCCAAGTTCGATCGCTGGTTCTTCGAGAGCTCGTTGCACGAGGGCGATCCAAGCCCGGTCGCGCACGCGCTGGCGGTCCTCGAGGAGAAGGGGCACACCTACGAGCACGACGGCGCGCTGTGGCTGCGCACGAGCGAGTTCGGCGACGACAAGGATCGCGTGCTCGTGCGCTCCAACGGCGAGCACACCTACTTCGCCTCGGACATCGCCTACCACCAGGACAAGCGTGAGCGTGGCTTCCAACGTCAGATCGACGTGTGGGGCGCCGATCACCACGGCTATGTGCTGCGCATGAAGGCCGCGTACGAGGCTCTCGGTGGCGACCCCGACGAGCTCGAGCTGCTGATCATGCAGCTCGTGCATCTGATGAGCTCCGGCGAGCGCGCGCAGATGTCCAAGCGCGCGGGCGAGTTCGTCACGCTCGATGCGCTCGTCACGGAGATCGGCGTCGACGCGGCCCGCTGGTACCTGCTCGCGCGCTCACACGACACGACCGTCGATCTCGACCTCGATCTCGCCCGCGAGCAGTCGAACGAGAATCCCGTGTACTACGTGCAGTACGCGCACGCACGGATTGCCTCGATGCTTGCGAAAGCTGGCGCCGAGCGCGTCCAGGCGGCGACTGCGGCGGCGGGCGAGGTCGAGCCGCAGGAGCTGCACTCCACCGAGCGCGCGCTGATCGAGCAGCTGCTCGCGTTCCCCGCCGAGCTCGAGGAGGCCGCCGATAGGCGCGCCCCGCACCGCATCACCGCGTACGTTCTCGCGCTTGCGCAGACGTTCACCGCGTTCTACCGCGACTGCCACGTGCTCGGCGCGCAGCCGGAGTCGGTCGAGTCCTTCCGCATCGCGCTGTGCGTCGCGAGCAGGCGAGCGATTGCGCGCTGCCTCGGCGTGCTCGGTGTGAGCGCTCCCGAGGAGATGTAGCTCGCTCGGAGCGCGGTCGAGTCGGCTCAGTCGAAGCGCGCGAGGTCTGAGTCCAGGCGCGCGGCGTCTGTCGGGCTGAGCTTCGCCGGCGTCGGGCCGCCAGCCTCGGCCTGGGCGTGCCCGCGGGCGTGGCGACGCCAACGCGGCAGGAGCACGGCAAGCGTCGCGATCAGCGCGAGCACGAACGCGAGCGGGACGAGGTAGGCGACAAGGTCAAACCCGTGCGTGCTCGGAAGGCCGAGCACGGTCGGGCCGTACTGGGCGACGAGCGTGCGCTTGATCTCCGCTTCGTCCTCGCCCTTGTTGATCAGGCCCTGAATGTATTCGCGCTCGACGTTCGCCTGCGGCGACTCGGCGACCATCAGCGGGATTTTGCAGGTGACGCACATCACCTGGCGCTCGATGATCGGCAGCGTCGTGCGCGGCCTGGGGTTCGCGCCAGCTTGGGAGATCGGCGCGAGCATCGCCAGCGAGGCGCACAGCGCGAGCGCTATCACCGCCGCGAGCCGTGTCCGCGACCGGATCACGAGCTCTCCGCGAGCGAGATCGCGTGGTTGAGGAACGCCTGGCCGATCTGGCCTCGCGAAATCGCCACGATGCGGCCCTGGCGGTTGATAACGAAGCTCTCCGGCAGCTGATCGGTGCCGTAGGAGTGCGCGAAGTCACCCGTGTTGTCGCGCAGGTTCGGGTAGGTCAGGTGGTAGCGGCGCGCGAAAGCTTCGGAGTCCGGCGACGCGTCGAGGTAGGTCACCCCCAGCACGGTCGCGTCGTGGCGTTCCAGCGACGGCTGGGCGCGCTCCAGCAGCGGCGCCTCGATCTGGCAGGGTTCGCACCACGAAGCCCAGAAGTTCAAGATCACGACCTTGCCGCGCAGCGATGCGAGCGTTCTCGCGCCGCTGGCTCCGAGCACCGGCAGCTTGCGGTACGCGTTCGGTGCGAGCGGGTACTGCCGGCGGGCGACCAGCTCGTCGAGCGTGCGGTTCTGCGACTGCGCCGAGACGCCGTAGATCAGCAACGCCACCAGGCAGGCCGCTGCGAGCGAAACGAGGACCGGCAGTGCTCTGCGTCTCACGGCCCTCAAGACTAGAGCCCGCCGCGCGATACCTGCGCAGCGCGGCTCACGAGCGACGGAGTGGACAGCCGCCGAAACTCACCCTCCTCGACCGTCAGCCCGCTCATGCGCCAGGCGCTCGGCCGTGGCCCGCGCCTCGCCTACGCCTCGAGCCCGACCGCTTTGAGCGCGTCGCGACGGTCCGAGTACGCATGCCACAGATCGATCTGCTCCCCCCGGAACCTGACCACGTGCGCATAAGGATCGTCGAACGGGACACCGCTGGCTCTGGCTCTGCCGCTGAGGCGAACGTAGACAACGATGTACGCCCCAGCCTCCAAGAAGTCCTCTGGGTCGGCGCGGAAATCCTCGAAGACGTCGAGGAGCTCCTGCACACCGCGGGCAAAGCCGTCCCGGCCGTGGTAGACGCCCTGCCCGCCGCCAAGCTCGTCAGGCTGCTTGAACTCGACGTCAGCGGCGAGCCACTCCGGATTGATCAGCTTGCTCGTGTTGAACGCCTCGTAGAAGGCGCGCAACCGCTCAACATTCCTCGTGAACATCCCTTACCCCCGTTCCGTGCCGGGCGTTCGGCGGCAGCACGGGCCTCTTCGATGTTGCTGTCGGGCGCAGTGTAAGGCAGGCCGGGCCTCGACCTCGTGCGCGAACGCGTCCCGCTGCTGGAGCTCGCCGCGCTGTTCCCCCCACGCACCGCGCCGGATGGTTCGCGTCGCTGCTAACCGCGTCGGTGCAGGATCCCGCCTACAGCGGGTGGCCAAGCTGATTGAGCCGTTGGCGGCGGTGCGCCCCGTGACGATAGTCTCGGACACGCACGAGGGGGACCGCATGCGCTCCGATTTCCGCCGGCTGGGCCATCAGGTGAGCATTGAACCGCCGTCGGGGCGACGCAAACTCGAGCAGTTCATCGGCACGCGTCAGCGGTTCGCCGAGGGCTCTCTGCGCTGCTGGCGGCATCCACTGCTTGTGGATTTGAGCTGCAGCGGGCGAATGGCCGGAGAGCGGCTTGTGTTGCCGTCTAAGGGCTCATCGCACAGCGACTTGGCGGCCGCGCTGTGCCAGGGTGTTTTCGCGTTCCGGCACTCCCAGGCGGCCGCGTCCCCATGGGCAAACCGTCGGGTGGCCCGGCCGGTATTACGCTCGCCCCGGGGTCGGCGATGCCCGGCGGCATCGAAACGGCGGCGGTTGCTAGGCGACGATCGACACTGGGCGCGTGTGCTGCGGCCTTACGTTCTGATCTCGGCTTCGTCTTCGTAGATCTGCTCCTCGATGAAGTCGTCGATCCCGCCGGTGTACGTGAACGGGTTTCCGACTTCGTGAAACACCAGCGCTTCCGGAGCGTTGAGTGCTTCGATGAACTGACCGCCGATCCGGCTCATCTTGTCCGTGTCGTTGGTGAAGTCGCGGGCGTCGACTTCTCCGGTCAGGTAGAACGTCACCTCGACATCTTTGATCAGACAGGTATCCCTTAGGAACGGTTCACCCGCAGGGCTGGTGCTCAGCCGCGTCAGCGCTTCTCCAGGGTTCGGCGGTACCGGTTCGGTGAGTTCGCCCACCAGCACGAAGGGCGCGGGGTTGGGACACGCATACCTGACGTGCGCGGATTCGCCGGTGCAGTCTTCGGCGGTGATCGTCTCGCTCACGCCCGTGGCGCTCGTCACCTGCCCGACGGTCGAGCCCGAGCCGCAGCTGAACTGTTCCACCGTCCTGCCTTCGGAGTCGGCGAACGCCCTGAACCCCCCCGTCCCAGCGAAGCCCGGTCCACCCTTTTCGTACTTGCCCTTGCCTTTCTTTGACGCTTTTGTCGTGCACGTAGCGTTCTTGTATTCGCCGTGCTTCTTCGCGACGCAAGCCCGCGGCGCCCCCGGGTACCATTCGAACTTGCCCTTGTTCGGGGCCGAGCTGGCCGTGCAGCCCGAGTTGCTGTATTTGCCTTTCTTGTGCGCAAGACACTGGCCGTATTCTGCCGCCGATGCCGAAGATGCACCGGCGATCAGCGCCAGCGCAACCAAGCCAAGCAGCCCGAGCGCACAAAGGCGTCTCGACCCGCAGCGCGCCCAACCCTTGCTGATCGCTCCCGATCCTCCGGTCGCCCATCCCTGCATGGCACACCCCCCCCGGTCAACTGGCATTTGGTTTCGCTTCTACAGCGTACAGACATTGCCGCCGCACTTCTGCGCGAGTGGTACCCGTGCTCGCCGCGCGTGAGGTCGGTGGCGCGAACACATCGGATGCCTCGGCCGATGACGCCAGGCCGATGGCCGATGTGGCTCGTAAAGATGCTCCCGGATGGCACGCCCTCGCCGGATCGTGAGGACTGGTGTCGACCGTTTGCTGTATGCAGATGGCAGACGGGAACTCGGCGGGACGGCGCGGGAGGGAGCTACCGCGGGCCTCGTTCTTAGCGGCCACCGGCCGCTCGCCGTCTTGGAGGCTCCGCCCACTCGGAGGTCGCGCGCCCGGGCTGGGCCCCGCGGAACGACGGGCGAGCGAAGGACTCTTCGCTTGTCGCGATGGTGGGCGGAGAGCATTTCTGCGGTCCCGATTCCCATCGAGGCGAGGCGAGCATCGGGACTGGCGCCTAGGAGGCCCGGTCGGGGCTCAAGCGGAGCCGGCGACGCTCACGCGGGCAGTCACGAGAGCTTGCGACAACCTGACGCCCAGCTTCACGGAGCGGTAAAGTCGCACAAACCGTGCACTCAAGGGGGAGGGGGCCGTGAGCCCGATAAACGTCGCTCTAGCGCTGTCGAAGATGTTTGACTTTCATGGCGCCGACTCGGATGGTGACTCCGAGCCGTACATGTGGTCAATTATGTTCGCGCTTGACGGAAGCTCGATCACACAGAGCGGTGATGAACTGGTGGGGGGGCCGCGGTTCTTCATCGGGGCCGGAAACCAGGGGAATCTCGGACCCGGAATCAGTACGGGTGCCAGCCTGGTCATTCCCCCGGACGTGGGTCGATGGGAAACGACGTTGCAGCCGATCGTGATTTCGAATCCGCTGGTCCCGACGGAAGTCTTCGAAGTGCCCGGTGTCATCGGTTCGATCGCGGTCTTGATGGAGGAAAATCTCACGCCGAACGCGGACTCGCAAGTTGGCCACACGGCATTCAATGAATTGGTGGAAGAACAGCTCAGGAAGCCATTTCCGATCAACCTCGATGGTGTCGCTGCGAAGGTCCTGGCGTTGGCGCAGAGCGATCACCTAACTCGAGCCGAAGCCACTGAACGAGTTTTGTTGGGCGTGATGGAGGCGTCGGCGACCACCTTCGAGAAGTGGGCGGCGGACATCATCGTGGGGGCGATTGCTAAATCGCTGGGGGTGGGGGGTGCCATCGTGTCGGGACTCGACGGAGACGAATACTACGGCTCGATCGTCAACGTCTACACGGAAGCCGAACTAGCGCTAACTGAAGCGGCAGGAGAGCCAGGGAGTGTGAACATGAAGCCGCCCCTCCCGCTGCGGCAGTCGATCATAAGCCAACCCCCGCCGCACGGTCACACGGGCGTGTTCTCTCCCGAATGGGAGTTCAAATTCGAAGGTGGCGCCTGGCAGCAGATTCACTACTCGTGGACCGCAGTCGCCGAAGGTGCGCCAGGTGGGCGACTGCAGGTAACCGGCGTTGATAGAGCGACCAGCCACGAGACAGACATGACCTTTATTACAAAGATCGGCGGCGAACACGACGGGACTCCGTGGTGGCTTGAGCGTGGCGTGGCGGTAGGGCTCATCGAACGGGGCGTCAACTCGTTCTACGTGATTGGGAAAGATGGATCGGAGGCAAACGTGGTGGTTTCGGACGCGAACGCCGTTGGCCACAACTATCTCACGACCGTCGCCGACGCAAGCACCGAGGACAACCTGCTTTCCCTTCCACCATGCGCCGCGGGCATCGAGCACATCGAGAGCACGGTCGGGCAGAATTGAGCGACGGACCTGCTGCCGATCGTCGTGTCGCCAAGAGCAACAACATCCAGGGGGCTGAGCGCGCGGTGTGCGTCGCTGATCGGGGTGCATGACGCCACGCACGGACCGCTGGTCGGACGCCGACGTCATAAAAGCGCTCAAGGCCGAGGCGAAACGCCGCAAACGCCCGCCGACCAGCCTGGAGTGGGGCAAGGCAACGAAGCACCGGCCGTGCGCACGCGCCGTACGGCGCGGTTCAAGGGATGGACCGCCACGCTCGCAGTCGCGGGCTTGGACGACGCCGACGCGGGGAGCCGCTGTCGGCGATGATGTCGGCATGGAGTGGCATCTCACCGTGGGACGGCTGGCGTTGGTCGCGCTGCTGGCTGGCTGCGTTGGGGTGACGAGCTGCGGAGGCGCAACGAGGGCTTCCAAGCGCGCCGTAGGAAGCAACGCCGCGAACGAAACGAGCACGCCAGCAAAACCGTGTTCGCGTGGGGAAGTCGCGGTGATCGTCTCCAGTGCACGGGAGGGCATCACCGCCTGTGCGAACGCGAGTGATGCTGCTAGGCAGTTGCGCGAAGCGGTGAAGTCGCTTTGCCCCCACAACACCATCACGATGAGCGGCCCCTACACGGCGAGGTGCGGGAAGGGCAACGCCCGATGAGGCACGTCCCCGCGCTTTACTGCTCGCGGTCGGCTGGTCGTGAGGCAGCCCGCTCGGCCGTGACCACGGAGTAGTCTGGGTGGTATGCAAGTGAGCGGATAGTGCGGGTCTCGTGCTGAGCGCGGCTATGGCGGCTGCCGTTATCGCGGTGGGTGCGCCGGTTAGCGTCGGCGCGATGGCCTCCCAGCCGGCACGCGGTCCCGAGGCGATTGCCGATCCGGTCCAGGGTGGCTGGTTCGAGTTCGGCAGCTCGCATGGCTTGCAGTTGGCCCGCATCTCCGAAGACGGCGAGGTGTCGCCGCTTGTCCTGCCGCCGTTGATGCAGGTTGAAGCGGGCGGCGAATATTGGGGGGTGCTGACGCCCCTTCGGAGCGGCTGGCTTGTCGACGTCGATACCTTCTTTCCCGGCGGCTCGAGTGAACGCGTCGAATGTGACTCGAGGTTCCCGCCAGAGACCTGTGGTCAGCTCGCGGTCGCGGAGCTCTCGCCGGCCGGCAGGTGGACGACGCCGCAGCCGCTGCCGCGCGCGCGTGGCCGCGACGCCCGCGCGGCTGAACCCGTGGAAGTCGGCGGCGGACGGATCGAGCTCGCCTGGGAAGAAGGTTCCCAGCTAGGGGCGGCCAGCGTCGCGGTTGCCGGACTTGGGGCCAGGCTGAGCCGCCCGCATACCGCGCAGCGGCTGATGCGTGGCGAACCAGAAGAGGAGGGACTCGAAAACTACGACGGGAAGATCCTCATACGCGGGGAATTTGGAGACAATCACGCCGGGGTCCCCCAGCACGTCATCGAACGGCAGCTTTACGGCGACGGGCAGCTCGGGCGCCCGTATCTCCGCCACGGGCACCTCTTAGCCGACCAGGGCAACCGACTCGCGCTTCCCGACGGGGGTGAAACGTACGTCTTCTGGGAAGGCTACTGGGGCGGCTTTGCGGTGCGCCCCCCAGGGTCCCTGAACTTCAGACGAATGCAGCTGTTCTCGAAGGATGTCGAAGTTGACATCCAATCCGTCGAGAACGCGCGGGGCCGAGTGTTGATTACGCTGCGCTCATGGGTGCACTCCGGCTCGCAACTGATCGCAGCCGAGGTATCACCGCACGGAGCTCTCGAAACGGCGCACGTGCTCGAAACGGGCCCGTCCGAAACGGAAGGCGGATACGACTTCGCGGGCGCGATCGGGCCAAGCGGCCAGGAACTCGTCCTGAGCACCGACGCCGCTCACCGCGTCTGGGCGCATGCTGCGGCCCCGGGCTGCCGGCAGTTCAGCCGCACGCCGGTCACGGTCACCGGCGGCGAATTCCCCCTGCTCTTCGTGGGTGCGCGTGGGATCTTCCACGTCGTGTGGGAGCACGACACGACCCAGGCGATCCAGACGGCCACCATTGGGGTGAAGTGCAACCCGAGCGGTGTCCCCTGACACATCACCCTGGCAGATCGACGGTCCGTACCGGCTTAGCCGTTCGGGCCACCGGTGGATTGCTGCTCGTGGCCGTGCTGGCGAGCGCCGGTTGCGCTGGCTCGTCCGCCGCGGGAGCTGGTCCCGTGACGATCGCAGAATTGCAGGGCGACACGACGGTCGAGGCGTATGGCGGCGTCGAGGCGTGGAGTGATCACGACCCGTCAGAAGGGTCATGGCACGTTGTGGTTCGCAGCGACGGGCAGATCTCGACAACGTCTGTTCCCGCGGCGAGCAAGGCGATCGAAGTCGCGGTCGGTCCGGGTCCATCCGGCTCGCCGGTCCTTGCCTACCTCAGCTGCGCCAGCAAGTGCCACGTGGTGGTCTCGGCCTTGAATGGCAGCGACCCCCAGGTCGTCCCCGGTTCACAGGGCGCCTCGCATCCGACGGTCTGGGGTGACCGGGTCGCGTGGGTCAGCGGTGCCGCGAAGGTGATGACCAGCCTGTGGAACGGCGCCGAGCGAAGGGTGCTGGGCGGGGCACCGCGACGCAAGTGTTACGAAACGGAAGCTATTCGGTCGAAGCTCGTATGCGAAGCTCCCAAAGCACCCAGCGTCGAAGGGCTCGCGCTCCACGGCCGTCAGCTGGCGCTGATCGATACCTTCATCCTCAACGACGGAATAGGGTCCGTTGGGACCACTACCGAGGTACGGATCGAGGCCGTCACAGGCGGGCCTCAGCGGCTGGTCGCACTAATAGACGTTGGTGAAGGCAACGAGACCTGGCTGGGGCCGTCCTGGTTCGGCGGTGAGCTGTACTTCTACGAGGACACCGATGGCGCGACAGCAGGCGCTGTGGACAGCTTCGACCCCGCGCGCGATACGTACATGAGCACGCCGGCTTACGCCTATCTAACGGGCTTCTCGATGATCAACAGCCGGCAGGCAGTTGAGGCGACCGCGCCGGGGAACCCGCGAGCCGGCTCCGTATGCGGGCAATACAAAGACAGCCCCCCTTGTGTGCTTCGCGTCGGCGCTCCGTTCGCGTTCAAGCCGTCCAGGTCGCTGGTGCACATTCCCTGACACCTCACGCGGCTCGGCGGGTCGCCGTCTGCCTGGCGTAGGATTGGCCCATGTCACGTCCGCACCCGCGTCGCCGCCTGCTCGCGGCACGTGGGGAGGGCTCCCGGGCGCGAACTCCACGCGGGGCAGCGGCGTGTCTCCCGCGCGGCTGCCATCGCGCTTGGGCGGCGAGAGCGTGGCACAGGCGGCCGATAGCCCTGTAGTCTGGACCGCGACCACATGACCAGCCGGTAGAGGACTCGGCGACTTAGCCGAGGGGCTGGCATCCACTACATAGGGGGTGGCAGCAATGCGTGTACGAAGGATGCTTCCCGTCGGCGTGGTGTGCGCCGCTATCGGCCTCGCGCTCGCTCCAGGCTCCGCGTCGGCGAAGACATCGAAGGCGAAGCGATACGAGTTTCACTACTGCTGGGACGCAGAATGCCACGCGTTTCCCGTGGAAGTGTTCGCCCGGCCGCACATTTGGAGAGTCCAGGGCGAAGAAGCGACCGCCGCGTATGAAACGTACAAAGTCGGCAGCATGACGTACACCGCCTTTATCATCGTACGTGCCCCCGCAATCGGCCTTCGGGGTGAACTCGTCGGCGTGAAGAACATGAAAGGCTACAGTTCACAGGCGCACCCAGGGACCTACTTCTTCGAAGAAGGATTCGATACGGACAACGGCACGTTTTGGGCGACGAAGCTCAAATAAAGGCCTTACCGAAGGCGTAATCGCACGAAAGCGACGCTGCTCAGCGAGACGACCGTCTCAATGATCGTCCGCCGCGCGATCACTCGCTACATCGAGCAAGAGGGAAGTGGTCGCTGATGGCTGCCAGGGCGCCGAAGGGCGAGGTTGTACGCAATCCCACACGGAGCGGCTTCAAGTTCGCGCCGCGCTTCACAGCAGGCGGCAAGCGCCGCTATCAGACGCTCGGGAGCCCCGAGGAAGGGTGGAGCGAGACTCGGGCTCAGATGGAGCTGCAGAAGGTCCTGCAGGAGGTCAGGGACGGCAGCTGGCAGCCCTACCTCCCCCAAGCCGAGCCCGCGCGAGAGCAGACCTTTCGCGAGTTCGCGTCAGCTTGGCTCGCATCCATGAAGAAGCAGATCCGGCCGGGCACGTATCTCGACTACGAGAATCAGCTTCGGGTCCACCTGCTGGAGTTCTTCCAGTACCACCTGCTCTCGCAGATCACGGTCGCGGAGGTCGACCGCTACCGCGAGGCGAAGATCAGCGAGAAGGTGCTCGGCCCAAGCACGATCAACAAAACGATCACCCGGCTCGGGCAGATCCTTGAGGTAGCCGTCGAGCGGGAGCTGATCGCCCGCAACCCGGCGAAGGTGGGGGGGAAGCGGCGCAAGGTGAAGGCCAGCAAGCCGCGGCGTGTCTATCTCGACCGCGCCGAGCAGATCACGGCGCTCTTGGATGCCGCGGGCAAGCTCGACGCCGAGCGCACCGCTCCGCTAGCGCGCCGTGCCCTGCTCTCCACGTTGACGTTCGCGGGGCTGAGGATCAGCGAGCTGATCGCGCTCGACTGGCGTGATGTGGACCTCGCCGCTGGCAGGCTGCGGGTGCGGCAGTCCAAGACTGATGCAGGGGTCCGCTACGTGGACCTGCTGCCTGTGCTGCGTGACGAGCTGGACACGCTGAAGGCGACGCGCAAGCCGAAACCGAGTGATCCCGTGTTCGCCTCCACGGCGGGCACGCGGCTGGACCGCAACCGGGTGCTCAAACGCGTACTCGGCGCCTCGGTCCAGCGCGCGGACAAGCAGCTCGCGAAGGACGGTCTAACGGCGCTGCCCGATGGCCTGACCCTCCACGCGCTGCGCTGCACGTTTGGCTCGCTGCTGATCGCGTTGGGCAAGGATCCCGCCTACGTGATGGCACAGATGGGGCATACTTCGCCGACGATGACGCTGGGGCTCTACGCACAGGTGATGAACGTCTCCGAGGCCGACCGGCAGCGTCTGCGGGCGTCGGTGGATGGCGGTTATCTGGCAGTAGCTGGCAGTGGAAGCGATGTCACTGCCACAGACTCGAGGCCCGCGAGGCGGGAGGTCACCGCAAAAAGCGCTAGCTAGCAGGCAGTTCGTAGCATCATGCGGCGGTAGCTCAGTTGGTAGAGCGCAAGCTTCCCAAGCTTGAGGTCGCGGGTTCGAACCCCGTTCGCCGCTTACAAGCACCGGAGCGATATTTGGCTCTGGCAGCCGTCTCCAGCCTCAGGCTGTGCGGGAAGCGCACGGCCAGATACGGACAGTAGCGGGTCAGGCGGACACCGATTTGCAGTACCACTGCAGTATCGGCCGCCCCGCCAAGCCCGAGCCGTTCGTGCGGCGCGTGCGGCATCGGCCGTGCGGCGTGGACTGGAGGGATGGCACGGGGCGCGCGGAGAACAGCACGGTCGTGGTGTGGTGCATGAAAGGCTCGTCCTCTGCGCCGGAAGGGGCCGAAGCTGAATGAGTCCGCCTGCGCATCGGCGACCGCGGCGGTGCGCTTCGTGTGTGCGGGCAGCTCGCTCGTCTTTCCATCCTGACCATCAGCTACAAACTGCCCTGCGTGATGTCGTTGCCAATCGCGCGGGTGGGGTCTTGCTGCCCGTGCCGTCCGCCGCCCATGCTTTGCTGATCGCTGGACCCGTGGCGATAGTCGCCACCCCCACCGGCACCGCAGGAGGCGGACCGTGCGATGGAATGGCTCAGTCTCAGCGGCGACCTGACCCGCGAAAACGCGGTCGAGCAGCTGCTCGCGCCAAGCATCTCCGCAGATGCCGACAGCGAGCTCTGCGTACACGCCGGATCCGTTCAGCGCCTGGACACGGTTACAGCAGTCGCCGTCAGACTGCGCATGGCCCGGCACCATCGCGAGCACGAGCAGGGGACGGTCACGCTCGTGTTGCCGAGCGAGCCCGACCTGGCAGCGCGACTGTCGGCGCTCCTCGACCCACTGCCCGATCGCGTGAAACTCACCGGGCAGGTCGATGAGCGGCCGCCGGCGAACTACGCACTGGTGCCGGCGACAACCGTCGAGGATTCCCACGCCGCGGTCGCGCTCGGCGGCTGGACCTTGGATGCGTGCGAACGGGCGAGGATCTCCCGCAGGCGCAGCGCATTCATAACGGCGGCCGCGATGGAGCTCGCTGACAACGCCGTGGTTCACGCCCAGGCACCGAGCGATCCGCCGGTAGTGGCGCTGACGAGCACTGCTCGCGGCCGGTTCGTCGAGCTCGTCGTCCTCGACACTGGACGCGGCATCGCCGAGAGCGAGGACCCGCGAGATTTCCTGCGGGCGATTCCTCGGCGTGCTCTGGACGCCGAGCCTGGATTTCTCGGGTACATCCTTCAACGAGCGCGCGCCGCGCGCGTGCAGGCCCAGGTGCAGATTCTCGCCGGCACCGGAAGGCTGCTGTGGACCTCGATGCAACACCGCACCGTCGTGGGCCGCTATCTGCCGGGCACGACGGTCATCGTGCGCATCGCGGGCGAGCGGTCGGTCGATCGTCCGTCCGGTTCAGGCCAGGACGGGTAGCAAGAGAGGTATTGTTTCAGCGATGTCAGTGAAACGGGATGCGCTGGCGTTCAAGGTGCCTGGAAAGGTCCTTGGTACGCGTGCGCTCGGTCGTGAGGTCGCCGAGCAACTGCGCGAGCGTGCAGGCGACGGCGCACAGGACCTGTTCGTTGAGTTCACCGGCGTGCAGGTCGCCTCCTCGCCGTTTCTCGACGAGCTTGCCCTTGCGCTGCGTGCGTGGAACGCCGACCATCCCGATCGCTTCGTGGTCCTGACCAACCTGAACGAGGACGTGCAGGACACGCTCGGGCTGGTGCTCGAGCGTCGCGACATGATGCTGGTTGCGGTGGAGAAAGGAACGCTGCGGCTGATCGGCGGGCGTGCGCATCTCGACGAGACACTTAGGGCGGCGCAAGAGCTAGAGGTATTCACGGCCTCTGAGCTCGCTGAGCAGCTGGAACTCAAGCTTCCAAACCTTCATCAGCGTCTCGTCGCGCTGCAGGCCACCGGCGCGGTCGTGCGCGTGCGCCCTGACGGAGCCCCGCAGCGTCCCGTCGTGTTCGCCACACCGCAGTCCGACGAGCTCGCTGCCTGCTCCTAGCTGCCGAGGCGGCCCGTGACGAATCCGGAGATCGGCCGTGCTACATTAGTTCAGTGAGTTCATTGAACTAAGGAGCCGCGCATGACCGACAGCACCCTCAGCCCAGAGCCGAACGCCAGACAGGCGGTCACGGTCCTCGTCAACGACCAGCCGGTGACGCTCCAGAAAGACCATGCGACCGGCCATCAGATCAAGGTCGCTGCCGGACTGCCCGGGGCCCTGCAGCTGCATGGCCCCGGCGGAGAGCTCATCGCAAACGACGAGCGAGTGGCGCTTCAGGAGAACGAGCAGTTCACGACCGCACCGAAGGCCGTCAAGATCCTCGTCAACAACAGGGCCGTCGAGGTGCCCGGCCACGAGGTCACCGGCGCTCAGATCAAGCACGCCGCGGAAGTCCCTGCCGACTTCAAGCTCTACGGGCCCGACGGCACCGAAATCACCGACGGGCAGACCGTCAAGGTCAAACACGACGAGCGGTTCACGGCTATCTCGGGACAGGACGTCTCGTGAGCGTCGCGACGATGCCCGCCGAGATCGCCGGTGCCGTCGCAGAGCTGCAGGCCGCGTTCCCCGATCGAGTCCAAGTTCACGAGGACCCCGCAGGCACGATCGTCGCGATTACCGGCGTGACACTCTCAGAGCGCTGGAGCCCCCGCACCGGGACGCTCTGGTTCTTGATCCCCTACCACTACCCGGACGCGGCGATCTACCCGTTCTACCTCACCGGCGCGCACCCCACCGGCGGGATCATCGGCGGTCTGCAGGAAGTGCCCTGGCGCGGCGAAGCCGCCGTCCAGGTCTCGCTGCGCCACCGCGCATGGAACCCCAAGCTCGACACCGCGCTCGGCTCGGCGCTACAGGCGCAGGCATGGCTCGCGGCGAACTGAGCGAGCTGCGCGTCTCGGCAGGCGACTACGAGCGCCTGCACGCGCACCTCTTCCCCGGCGACCACGACGAGCACGGCGCGATCCTGCTCGCCGGTGAGCACCACGCCGCTGGCCAAAGCACCCTCGCGGTCCGCGAGACCCATCTGCTCGAGCCGGACGAGTTCCCGCCCGGGACCCACGGCTACCGACAGTTCGCCGCAGGGGCGCTCGCGCGCCTCGGCAACCGCGCCGCGCAGGAGCGTCTGGCGATGGTCACCGTGCACAGCCACCCCGGCGCGCACGAGCGCAACGCTCTGTCTGGCGACGACTTGGCCGCACACGAGCGCGTCTTCCCGCATCTGCTCGACATCACCGGCGCCACCAGCGTGACCGGCGTCGCGCTCGGCGAGGCCAGCGCCGCCGGAGAGAGCTGGTACGCCGACGGCAACCGCCGAGAGCTCACCCGCGTGCAGGTGATCGGCGCCAGCATACGGACCCTGCGCCCGCGCCCGCCCGAGGACCGCAGTGGCGATCTCGAGCGCTTCGATCGTCAGGTGCTGCTGTTCGGCGCCACCGGACAGGCCCGGTTGCGCAGCCTTCACGTCGGCGTGCTCGGTGCCGGCGGCGGCGGCTCGATCCTGATCGAGCAGCTCGCGCACCTCGGGGTCGGGCAGATAACGGCCGTCGACCCCGACATCGTCAAGCGCCACAACCTCTCACGGATCATGGGCGCCTCAGAGCGCGACGCGCGCGAGAAGCGCAAGAAGGTGCACGTCGCACGCGATCATGCGCAGCGGATCGACCCGAGCATTCACTTCAACGCGATCGACGGCGACATCAGCCACTCCCACGTCGCCCGGCGGCTGTTCGACTGCGACTACCTCCTGCTCGCGACCGACACCGCGACCGCACGCTTGGTCGCAAACGCGATCGCGCAGAGCTTCCTGATCCCGCTGATCCAGATCGGCGCGAAGGTCGAGCTCCGCGCCGGGGGTGAGATCGAGCAGATCTACACCGCCGTGCGTCCCGTCCTGCCTCGTCACGGATGCCTCTCCTGCGCCGGGCTGATCGACCCCGTCCTGCTTCAACAGGAGACCGCGACGCCCGAGCAGCGCGCTGAGCAGAACTACCTCGGCCAGGAGGACGTCGCCGACCCGTCCGTCACCACCCTGAACGCCGCCGCCGCGGCGGGCGCCCTGAACGCGCTGCTGATGTCCGTGATCGGCCAGGCCGACCCATATCTCGCCGAGCACCGGATCACGCTCATGCGCGAGGGTCGGGTGCTGACCACCACCCCCAAGCCCGACCCCGACTGCCGCTGGTGTGGGGAGGGCAGCGGCTCTCGCTACGCCCGCGCCGATGTGAGCCTGCTGCCGTTGCGCCCGACCGTCGAGCCGAGCAGCACGAAGCGCTCCCTCGCCCGGCGGCTGTTCGCGGCGATCCTTCGCCGCTGAGCTGGCCTCCGGCTCGGACGCCACACCACACGTCAGCGGCCCAGAAGCTACCGCTACGGGCTGCGCCCGTCTGGACGCTTGCTCGCGCCTTCAGCTCGCTTCCGTTCCCGACGCTATGCGTCGGACTGCGGCCGGCGGCTGCCCGCTCGCGGCTCGACGACGCTCCCCGACCCACGCAGCCGGCGCACAGGCATCAAGCTCAAACAGACTAGATGCACAGCCGTGCCGGCGCTGTGTCCGTGCCATGTAATTCGTTGGCCGGTCTGAAGGCTTGGGGGTCTGTACCCCTTGTGATGACCGCAGCCAGCATCGGCGCCGCCAAGGGCGGCGGCTACGCCCGCTACCTGGAGTCAAAGACCATCGAGCCAGAGCGCGGCGACTACTACCTCTCGCCCGAGGGGGAGCCCACCCAGGCCCCCGGCCAGTGGCTCGCCACCCCCGACGCGCTCGCCAAACTCGGGATCGAGGGCGCCGCGGTCGACGGGCGGGACTTCATCGCGCTGATGGAAGGCAAGCATCCCCGCACTGGCCGGTGGCTTCGCCGTGCCGGTGCCGACGGCAGCCGCGCCGGCGGGATCGACCTGACGTTCTCCGCGCCGAAGTCGGTGTCCGCCGTGTGGGCGCTCGCCGACGAATCCCAGCGCCGCGAGATCGAAGCTGCGCACGCCGCCGCCGTCAGCGAGACGATCGGCCACTTGACCGAAACGGTGCCGACCGTGCGCCGCCGCTACGGCGGGCAGGTGGTCGAGGAGCCGGCCCGCGACGTGGTGGCCGCCGAGTACCGCCACACCACCGCCCGCGGCGTCCTCGAGGGAGACGTACCCGACCCACAGCTCCACAGCCATGTGGTCATCACCAGCGCCATCCGCGAGGACGGTCGCATCGTCGCGGTCGCATCGCGTCCCGTCTTTCGCTCGGCCCGCGAGCTCGGCGCCTACTACCGCTCGTCGCTCGCGCACCAACTCCAGCAGCGCGGTTATGCGATCGAGCAGGGCACCGGCAAACATGGCCGCTACTTCGAGATCGCCGGTGTGCCGCGCGGCCTGCTGGACTCCTTCAGCGCCCGCAGCCGCGAGGTTGCCAGAGCCGCCGAGCGCTTCCGCGCACAGTGGGGCCGCGCACCCGAGCGCGGCGAGCTACGAGCACTCAAGCTGGAGAACCGCAAGGCCAAGGTGCTCGTCACCCGCACCGACCTGCAGCAAGCATGGAACGACACCGCCGCACGCTTCGACTTCACCGCCCAGCAGCCCGGACAGCGCTCCATCGCGGAGGCGGGGCCGGCGGTGCAGGCGCCGCTTGAGGATCGCGTCGAGCAGCGCCTCACCGAGCGCACCGCGACCTTCGAGCCCGGCGAGTTCAGGGCAGTCCTGCTTGAGCAGTCCGTCGGCGAACTCTCACCCCGCGAGGCCCTCGACCTCTCGCGGGCGATGATCGCCGAACGCCGCGTGCTCCCCCTCGAGGGCGGTCTGATGACCACGCTCGCCGTGCGTGCGCGCGAGCAGGCGATCGAGCGCCGCTTCACCGCGCTCGCCGCCGCCGGCGGCCGAGACGTCGGGGTCGAGGCCCGCGCGCTCGCCGGCGATCAGATCGCAGAGCGGATCGGCGGACGCCTCAGCGGCGAGCAGGCACACGCCCTGCAGGTCATCACCGGCCCCGAGCGCGCCGCGATCCTCGTCGGACCAGCCGGCACCGGCAAGGGCGTCGTCATCGACGCCGCCGCCCGCGCCGAGCAGTACGGCGGCCACCGGACGCTCGGCATCGCCGTATCTGGCTCCACCGCGCAGCGCCTCGGCCAAGACAGCCCCGCGCTCGCCGGGCACACCCTCACGCTCGACGCGCTCGTCTCCCGTGTCGAGTGCGGCCAGCTCGCCATCGGCCAGGACACCACGATCTACTTCGATGAGGCGGGCATGGCCGACACCGACCGCCTTGAGCGGCTCACCGAAGTCGTGGAGCACAGCGGGTCAAAGCTCGTGGCGATCGGTGACGCCGCGCAGCTCCCCTCGATCGGCGCTGGCGGCATGTTCGCGCGCCTCGGCGACATCGCCCCAAGCGCTGAGCTCTCGAACATCCGCCGTACCCTCGACCCCGACGAACAGCGCGCGTGGGCAGACCTGCGGGCCGGGCGCTCCGACCGCGCGATGGCCCACTACCTACGCCGCGGGCAGCTGCACATGGAGGACACCCGCGATGAGGCTGTCGAGCAGGCCGCGCAGAGCTGGGCGGCGCTGACCGAGACCCACGACCCGAGCGAGGTCGCCCTCATCTCAGACGCCTCCAACCAGGAGATCAACCGGCTCAACGCTCGCGCCCAGCACTTCCGCTCAGAGCGCGGCGAACTCGGCGACCTCGAAGTCCCGGTGCCCGGCGTCCACTACGGCATCCGCCAGGGCGACCGCGTAGCGCTCATCGACCAGCACCACGAGCCCGGCGTCGAGCGGATCGAGAACGGCAGCCGCGGCGAAGTCCTCGACATTACCCAGGCCGGGGAGGTGCTGGTCGAGTTCGACGTGACCGGCCGCAAGCGAACATTGGCCGGCGATGACCTCGGCCGCCTACGCCTCGGCTACGCCCAGCACATCCACCGCGCCCAGGGCGCGACCGTCACAAGGACCCTCGTCGTGACCGGCGGCTGGCAGACCAGCAAGGAGCCCGCCTACGTCGAGGCGTCCCGTGCCCGCCAGGGCACCGAGTGGTTCGTCTCCCGCGAGGACCTCGGCGTCGAAGGGCACGACACCGACCGCATCCAGCGCCTCGCGCAGAACATGCGCCGCAGCCACGCACAGACGCCATCGCTCACGCACCCCGAGCTACCTGACCGCGACTACGGCACCCACTTTCACCGCTCGATCGCACCCAGCCGCACCAGCCGCATACCGGGGATCGTCCGCGCGATCAACCGGATCGTCAACCACCAGCACAGGAGCGAACACGATGAGCCAACGACGCCAGATCGTCCTCCCCGACCCCGTAGACCAGCAGCTCCGCGAGCTCGCCGCCGGCGCCGACACGCCACCCTCCACGCTCGCCGCGCAGATGGTGCAAGCCGGCGTCGCCCAGGCAGCCAAGGACGGCAAGGTCAGGCCCCTGCGCCCGACCGCCGTGCTCGTCGGCGGCGAGAACGGCGAGCGCGCGCCCTGGCTTGAGCCCTACGG